>CALNWS010000001.1 GCA_940747215.1 uncultured Paraburkholderia sp.
GGCGGTCTCGTAGTGGTTCACGCAGTCCTGCGTGGTGTTGCCCAACACCGGTTCGTAACGATCCGCCTTGGTGATCAGTGCCTTCGGGTTGTCGGGGACCAGCAGCTCGGGTACGCCGCCCTGGGATTCCAGCGCGTCAATCAGGCTGCCTGCAACATTGCTGGCGAGCGCTGAACGGCGTCCCAATAGTCGATAAGCGTGGCCTTCGCGTGACCGTCCGCGTACCACGCGGCGGCGCGCTGATCGACCGCCCGTTCCACAGTGCTATGACCGAGCGACGCCACATCGAGACCGATCGTCCGATGCAGCAGTTCGGCGAAGCGCCGGTAGAACGGGGCGTTGTCGTGATGCGCGTTCATGCGAGCGCCTCTGGAAACAGCAGTGCGCGGACGTCGTCCGGCAGAAGATGTTCGACGCGAACCCATTGCACGAAGCCGCCCGCTTCGCTCGCCACCGCGCCGAGATAGCGGGCGTTCGGCAGGTCGATACCGACGTCGTGAAACGCGTCGGCGTCGAGCCGGATCGTGCGCGTCGCGCCTTCGAGCAGCAGCGCGAGAAAGCGAACGCCACCCGCGTGCGGGTAACACACGAGCACGAGACGCGTGGACATCAATTGCGTAGCCGGGCAGCCGAGCGCCAGCGCCGGCAGATCGATCACCGGCAGCGGCGTGCTGTCGTGATCGAGCACGCCCGCCACCCACGCAGGCGCGCCGGGAATCGCCTTCGGCGGCGATTGCGGCGTGAGCGGCATCAGACGCTCCACCTGCGTCGCGTCGATCACGTAGCGTTCGTTATCGAGCGTAAAGAGGATGAAGAGCATGGGCCTCTGCGATGACGTGGCATGCGGTTGAGTGATCGCCGCGCGTCAGGCGACGACCTTGAAGCGCGATACGCCCGTGCGCAAACTGTTGGCGACGTGCGTGAGGTCGTCGATGGCTTGCGTCGACTGCCGCAGCGACTCCGCCGTCTGCTGCGCGGCCTCCGACAACTGCGTGAGCGCCTGCGTGATCTGCTCCGCGCCGGTGGCTTGCGTCTGCATGCCTTTGTTGACAATCGAGAAGCGCGGCGCGAGCTGCTGCACCTGTTGGATGATCTGCGTGAGATGGCCGCCCACGTTCTGCGCGTCGAGCATGCCGCGGCGCACTTCTTCGGAGAACTTGTCCATGCCCATCACGCCTGCGGCGACGGCGGACTGGATCTCCTTCACCTATCTGTTCGATGTTGTAAGTCGCGACGGCGGTCTGGTCCGCGACCTTGGTGATCGTGGCCACCACCTAGTTGATGTTGCTCGCTTTCTCGTTGAGGATCGCGAGCTTCGCGTTCACCGAGCCAGCCGCTTCCATCACGAGGCGCATGGTTTCTTCCATGCGCGCCAGACCCGCGTGACCCGTGCCCGCGAGCGCCGCCGACTGACCGGCCACCTCGGACACTTCGTTCATCGTGCGCAGCAGATCGCGCGATTCAGTTGCAGGCGCTGCGTGAGATCGCCCGTGCGCATCACGTCGACCACTTGCAGCACCTTTGACATCGGCGTGGTGACGGCGCGCAGCAGCCAGTAGCCGGCGGCAGCGGCAACCGCCACGGCGAACACCAGCATCACGAGCAGCACGACGCGCGTGGCCTCGACCGATCCGCGAATGCTCTCGGCGGCCTAGTCGGCGTAGGTTTTGTTGTTATCCACCAGCTTGCGCATCGACAGGCGGCCCGCTTCTCATACCGGCGTGAGTTGCGCATTGAAGGCGCGTGGGGCGCCGTGCTTGGAGCGGTGGTGAGTTCGGCTCTGGCTCCCGCGCCAGTGTACGCGCAGCCCGTGTATGCGCAGCCGGCGTATCAGTCTGCGCCGGTCTACGCGGCCGCGCCTCCGGGATATTGCTATGACCAGTACCAGTGTGCCTACGTTGCGTGCGGTGCGCCTCCGCCGCCTGCGCGTTATGGTTATCCGCAGCTGGGTTGGTAAGCGTCCGCGCTGGATATTGTCGAGTTGGACTTTACTGATTTCGGTGCGCAGACAAAAAGGCCGTCGCGCAATGCGACGGCCTTTTCACATTCGGCGACGTTCAGTGCCTGTGGTGTAGCCACTCGGCGTAGTGCGTGTCGAGCCAGCGTTCTAGGCGCTGCGGTTTCGTCTTGTCTTGATAGCGGGACGCGGCCCAGATGGCGGCAGCCACCACCATAACGGCGGGTCCCAGCAGGTAAGCCATCAACGATTCAGACATGGGAGCCTCCGTGAGGGCGTGCGTCCAATCCTTCAACAATATAGGCGATGGAATGCCGGAGAAAAGGGCGATCTGAAGCGATGGTGTCGGGCGTTTGTCGCCGTTTCGTCAGGCCGTTTAAAACCTTTTGAGTTTAGTGTCTCTTTGATGCAGCGGGATTTACAGCTGCATCGATTCTCTTTGTGTACCAACCTTGAGCGACTTATCGATGGGCCTTCGGGCCTTTAGCCCACCTGAACTTTGGCCGCTCGGAACTAACTCTTGGTCGAGACGCGTCGGCTGTCGCCGATTTGCGCATCGACGAAATCTGCCCAGCGCTGGGCGGCTTGGTTTTCGTGGATGCCCGCCTCGGTTGGCGTTTCAGCTGCCGACAGATTTTGCAGATGCGCCGCCGTGCGCTGGAAATCATGCAGCACGAAGTGCTCGACATCGAGGCCGAGCGCTTTCACTGCCTGATTCAACGTGCTTTTTCAACGTGCTTTTGGCGATGGGCCGGTCGTCGCCACGCACGCTCGGGAATACGAACTTGCGATTGCCGCGCGATTCACGCAATTCCCGCAGCATGGCGAGGGCCTGACGCGACAACTGCACCTGCTGATCGCGCTCCTTGCCCAGACGCGCGTACGGCTTTCAGTGGTGGCGATGGAGCGGAGCGCGCGGGAATCACGTCGGCGGGATTGGTGGTCGCGAGCTGCCGCGCGATCAGATAGTCGTAGAGCCGCTTGACGACATTGCGCGTGTGCAGCACCATCCTAGGCGAGCCGCGGCTTTTGATGCTGTCGCAGATCGCCACGATGTTTTCGGCCTTCACCGCCTTGCCGCCGATGGCGGGCAAAACGTCTTTGTCGAGCGCGCGACGCGTGGTGCGCCAATATTCCTCCGACTTTGCCGGCCATCTCTGCGGCGAGATACGCCTCGGCGGCTTCGCGCAGAACGTCGGCCTTGCTCCCGGCGCCGCAGTCGCGCCGCGCCGTAGCCACGGGCGACACGCCCTGCGCGACCATGTCCGCGTATTTCTGCGCCTTGGCCGGCGCGACGCGCAGCGAGATCATCCGGTAATCGCCGATGGTGGCGAGCGGCTGCCGTTTGCCGTTGAGTGTGTAGCGAAAGCGCCAGACCTTGGTGCCGGTAGTCATGACTTCGATGACGAGGCCGTTGCCGTCGGCAACGCAATAACTCGTGGCACGCGGTTCCAGCGCGCGGACCTAGCTTTCGGTGAGAGGGACGGCGAAACGAGGCATGCTGATTTATTCGATATACGGACAGCGGGATTCTAAACGCTACAGAGCTTGTGTACCAAAGAAATCCGGCTTTTTAGGCCGGACAAAGCGCGCCTTTGAGCATCTGTTCGTACGTGCGGATTTGCCGCCTTTTGCCCATGTTTCAAGCCTAGGCTTGCATCGCCCAACTTCGCGCTTACTTGCCGATACAAAACCTGCTGAAAATCACGCCCAACAGGTCGTCCGAGCTGAATTCACCTGTGATCGAATTCAACTGGTCCTGAGCGAGCCGCAATTCTTCGGCGAAGAGATCGAGCGCCTGAGAGTTCTGATCCGCGTGCGCTGCGGCGGTGGCCAGATGTTCTTCGGCGGCGCGCAGCGCGATCAGATGACGCTCGCGTGCCAGATACACGCTTTCCGCGTCTGCCTGCCAACCGGCAATGCGCAACAACTCGCCGCGCAACAGATCTATGCCGTCCCCCTGTTTGGCCGACAAGCGCACCTGACTCAGATCGCGGTCGGTGTCGAGCGCGGTCACGGACGGCGCGACGTTGGTCAGATCCGTCTTGTTCAGCACGTGCACGACCGGCACGCCGCTCGGGAAACGGCTTGCGATAGTTTCGTCGTCGGCGGTCATGCCCATGCGCGCGTCCAGCAGATGCAGCACGACGTCCGCGCGCTCGATCTCGCTCCACGTGCGCGCGATGCCGATTTTTTCCACCTCGTCCTCGGTGTCGCGCAGACCGGCCGTGTCGATCACGTGCAGCGGAATCCCTTCGATCTGGATCGTCTGCTGCACCTTGTCACGCGTAGTGCCAGCTATCGGCGTGACGATGGCGAGTTCCGCGCCGGCAAGCGCGTTCAGCAGTGACGACTTGCCCACGTTCGGCTGTCCCGCCAGCACGACCGACAATCCCTCGCGCAGCAGTGCGCCTTGCCGTGCCTCGCCGAGCACGTGCGCGAGACGTTCGCGAATGCGCGAGAGCTTGCCGCGGGCGTCGGCGGCTTCGAGAAAGTCGATCTCTTCTTCCGGGAAATCGAGTGTGGCTTCCACCAGCATCCGCAGCGTGATGACGTCTTTGACGAGCGCGTGGATGTCGCGCGAGAACGCGCCGTCGAGCGAGCGGCCCGCCGAGCGTGCAGCGGCCTCGGTGCTCGCCTCGATCAGGTCCGCGACGGCCTCGGCTTGCGCCAGATCGAGCTTGTCGTTCAGAAACGCACGGCGCGTGAATTCGCCGGGCTCGGCGAGACGCAAACCGAATGCGCGGCCCGCGTCGATGCAACGTTGCAGGACCAGTTGCAGCACGACAGGACCGCCATGCCCTTGCAACTCGAGAACGTGCTCGCCGGTGTACGAATGCGGCGCCGGGAAATAGAGCGCAATGCCGCGATCAAGCGCATTGCCGCCGCTGTCGACAAAGGGCACGTAGCTCGCATGACGCGGCGCGAGCGTCTGACCGGTGAGCGCCAGCATCAACGGACCGGCCGCCGCTTCGCCCGAGCGCCCGAACGAAATCCGCACGACGCCGATGCCTCCCCGGCCGGGCGCGGTAGCAATGGCGACGATGGGATCGGAGTCAGTGGTCAGCATGGGAATCTGGCAAAAACGGAGAAAGGGCGGGGCCGCTCGCCGTCTCGGGCGCGGCGCGAAGCATTGTAACGCGGGCGTTTCTTGCGTCAGTTGGCGCACACGGTTTGGTCTTGCTAAACGCCAAGTCCAGACAATTCGGATTTATCTCAGACAGGCTAGGCTAGTATTGCTACTGTCGTTCTTATGAATATCTAGGAAATTTAAGAATCAACGATCCCCGCGAAGCCCGTAGAATACGGAAACTGACCAAGAATTGCAATCCGGCGCAATGCGTTACTCAAAGCCGGATGCAAGCTAAAACTATCTCAAATACGCACAAACAAAGCTTGCATGGTTGTCAACGGGGTTTAAGGTGAATTGCACAATCTGGCCCATGCCAACCGACAAAGAAAGAGCCGCCTTCGCCAAACGGCTGAGGGACCTGCTTGAGCCGCTCAAGATTCGCGGCGGGACCAAACTCGCCGAGCAATTCAATCTGCGCTATCGCGGCGACAAACCCGTGACGCCGCAGACCGCCCACAAGTGGCTCGCCGGCACCACGATTCCGAAGCCCGACAAACTGCGCACGCTTGCCGAATGGTTGAACGTTGAAGGAGCACTGGCTTCACTACGGGCCGTCGCCGGATTCGAATGCACGTGCGCTCACGCGCGCCGGAAAGTATCCGCCGCCCGCCGAGACGATCGAATTGGCGTCGAATCCAATCGCTCACGCGCTGCGCACGGGCTTGCGTTTGCGCTTCAGTAATTGTGAAAAAGCCGCCTAGTTTGCACCAAGCGGCTTTTTGTCAGCTTTTGCCGACCGGCGGCGGGCTTTGGGTTGGCCCCCCTTCGGTCGAATGGTCAGGCGGCTTTCGCTTTCGACTGACCCATCATGCGCGTGATGTAGTACTGCTGCGCGATCGACAGCACGTTGTTCACGACGTAGAATAGCACCAGACCAGCCGGGAAGAAGAAGAACATGACCGAGAATGCGATCGGCATGAATATCATCATCTTGGCCTGAACCGGATCCGGCGGCGTCGGATTCAGCTTGGTCTGCAGGAACATCGAAACGGCCATCAGCACTGGCAGGATGAAGTACGGGTCCTGCTGCGACAGATCACGAATCCAGAGAATCCACGGTGCGCCGCGCATTTCAACCGACGACAGCAGCACCCAGTACAGCGAGATGAACACCGGAATCTGGATCACGACCGGCAGACAGCCGCCGAACGGATTCACCTTCTCGGTCTTGTACAACTCCATCAACGCCGCGTTCATTTTCTGCGGATCGCCCTTGAAGCGTTCGCGCAGCGCCTGCATACGCGGCGTGATCGCCTTCATGCGCGCCATCGACTTGTAGCTCGCGGCCGACAGCGGGAAGAACACCGCCTTGATCAGCAGCGTGAGCAGCACGATCGACCAGCCCCAGTTGCCGACATAGCTGTGGATCTTTTCGAGCAGCCAGAAGAGCGGCTTCGCGATGATCGTGACCCAGCCGTAGATCTTCACCAGTTCCAGACCCGGCGCGATGCCTTCGAGCATGCGCTCTTCTTCCGGACCGGCGAAGAGGCGCGCCGAGACGTCGACCGTCTGACCCGGAGCGATGGTCGACACCGGCTCTTTCACGCCGACGCGATACAGCGACGGATCGATCTTCTCGACGTAGATGTCGCGCTTCACGCCCTGCTTCGGAATCCAAGCCGACGCGAAGTAATGCTGGACCATCGCGATCCAGCCGTTGTCGGCCGAGGTTGCGTAGTCCTGCTTGTTCTTGTCGATGTCGCCGAACGTCATCTTCTGGAAGTGATGCTGGTCGGTGTAGACAGCCGGTCCAATGAACGTGTGTGAGAAGTGCGGCGTTTCCACCGGCTGGTCGTCACGCACGAGTTCCATATAGACGGATGGCGTAACCGGCGTGCTGCCGACGTTCTGGATCTTAGTGTCCACGCCGATCACGTAGCTGCCGCGCGTGAACGTGTAGGTCTTGATGACCTTCACGCCACCCTTGACCGGCGATTCGATGCTGAGCTGGAACGACTTTTCGTCCCCTGTCAGATCGTGCAGCTGGTTCGGCAGCGGCGTGTAGATGTCGTTGTGATTCGGGAAATCGCCGCCGAGCAGGCCCGTGCGCGCGAGGTACGTGTGGTTGCCCGTGCGGTCGAACAGCGTGATGATGAGGTCCGGCTGCTTGCCGTCGCCCTTGTTCACGAGCGACAGCTTCGACAGCGTGCCGCCGCGAGTGTCGATCTCGCCGCTATACACGTCAGTGCTGAATTTGACGAGTTGCGACTGCGTTGCCGCCGGCGCGTTGCCCGGCGCCGCTGCGTTGGTGGCCGGCAGATCGGCGGGTTGGGTTCCCGGCATCGTGGTTCCCGGTGCGGCGCTACCGACGGTCTTGGTCGGCGTGGCGCTCGGGAAGAACATCGACGGGCGTCCGTGGTCACGTTGCCAGTTGTCGAACAGCATGGCCGCTGACATGAAGAAGATGACCCATAGGACGGTGCGTTTGATATCCATGCCTTGTCTCAGTGTCGATGGAACAGCGCGTCAGCGCTTTTCAGAAGTGGGAGGCTGGACAAGATCGATGCCACCCGCGGAAAACGGGTGACAGCGGCAAATACGCCTAGCGGCGAGATAAGTCCCGCGCGCGGCGCCATGATACTGGATTGCTTCGCGCGCGTAATCAGAGCAGGAAGGGTAAAAACGGCACCGGTTGCCGAGCATCGGGCTGATGGCAACCTTGTAGAAACGCAGTAAAGTGAAGAGTACCGTTTGCATGGCTGATGCGACCGGACGGCGCCGCGCAACGTGGAATACCGGGAAACGCCCACTTGGCATGGCGGCCATTGCAGATGACTGCAACGGTTGCCTGAATCGCAAGGTGGACGTTCACCTGAGCGTCATTCCGACCTGAGCACTTCCGCGGGCAGCGCCTCACGACGGAGAATTTCGCGCGCTGCTTTATCGAGCAGCGTTTCGATTTCGCTACGGCACAGCGCCTTCAGGGGCAAAGACGAGGCGCTCGGCAAAGTTTTCTTGTCGAAGCGCGTGTGCAAACGCAGCAGCACATCCCAACCGCTCAGTTCCGCGCGACGCAGCCGGAAGGCTTCGCGCGCGATCCGGCGGACCAGATTCCGCGTGGCCGCGCGCGGCGCATACTTCTTGCCGATGACGAGACCGAGCCGAGCTTCGTTGCCGGTGGCCCGCCCGTACACGACGAAGTGCGCGGTACGACGCCAAGGGCGCAAACGAAAAACGGATGAAAATTCATCTGTTTTCAGCAGCCTTGCGGTTTTGGGGAAGGCGGCTTGCGCTCGCAACGGAACCGAGCCCTGTTGCTGCGCCCCAGCCGTTCCCGCGTTACCGCCGCAGGCTTCGTCCGGCATAGACGGAGCGCGCAATCCATTCGCCTGCGTTAAATCGCGAGGCGCTTGCGGCCCTTCGCGCGACGTGTGTTGATGACCTTGCGGCCGCCAGCGGTCTTCATGCGAACGCGGAAGCCGTGGGTACGCTTGCGACGGGTAACGGAAGGTTGGTAAGTACGTTTCATATTGCTCTCACTTGATCGAAAAAAACCGCGCGATCATCGCTGAAAGTGAAATAGCCGGGGGCTTATTGAATTGGTTTTTGCGTATCTCGTTATTTAAACTGGTTTTCTGTTGGGCGTCAATAGCTTAGCTAGGTTCGGGCGCAGGCGCGGCGTGTCCGGGTATGTGATCCGTCTCTGTGGATAATTCCCTTTCGTCCCGGATTTGGCGTTAGATTTCGTCCCGGATTTGGCGTTAGAATCTCGCCTTACTTCCCAAGAATCCTGCACGCCGCTCCGGCCCGCATGTCCCGCAAAACCCTTGTGGCACAAGCGCTTAGGGCTGCTCAGGGCCTTGTTGCGTGTGCGCGACAGGGGCAGCGGCGAACCGCACAGTGCACACCATAACCACAGCAACTCGATGAACGATTTCTGGCAACACTGTTCCGCATTGCTGGAGCGCGAGCTTACGCCCCAGCAATATGTGACGTGGATCAAACCGTTGGCCCCGGTTGCCTTTGACGACGCTGCGAACACGCTCAGTATCGCTGCGCCGAACCGTTTCAAGCTCGACTGGGTCAAGAGCCAGTTCTCCGGACGTATCGCGGACATGGCTCGCGATTTCTGGCAGGCGCCGGTCGACGTGCAATTCGTGCTGGATCCCAAAGCAGGCATGCGCGCCCCGGTGGCAACGGCGCCTGCGCGTCCGGCGTCGCCCGCACCGGCTAGCAGTCTGTCCGGCGGCGCGGCCGCCGCGGTCGATGCCGTCGACCTCGACCTGCCGAGTCTCGACGCGAACGAGGCCGCTGCGGCCCGTCGCACGTGGCGTCCGGGCCAGGGCGCAGGCGCCGGCGCGAACAGCGGCGAAAGCGATTCGATGTACGAGCGCTCGAAGCTGAACCCCGTGCTCACCTTCGACAACTTCGTGACCGGTAAGGCGAACCAGCTGGCACGCGCGGCCGCCATTCAGGTTGCCGACAATCCCGGCATCTCCTACAACCCGCTGTTCCTATACGGCGGCGTGGGCCTCGGCAAAACCCACCTGATCCACGCGATCGGCAACCAGCTGCTGATGGACAAGACCGGCGCGCGCATCCGCTACATCCACGCGGAACAATATGTTTCCGACGTGGTGAAGGCTTATCAGCGCAAGGCGTTCGATGATTTCAAGCGCTACTACCATTCGCTCGACCTGCTGCTGATCGACGATATTCAGTTCTTCTCCGGCAAGTCGCGCACGCAGGAAGAATTCTTCTACGCGTTCGAGGCGCTGGTCGCGAACAAGGCGCAGGTTATCATCACCAGCGACACGTATCCGAAAGAAATTTCCGGCATCGACGACCGTCTGATCTCGCGTTTCGACTCCGGCCTGACGGTCGCGATCGAGCCGCCCGAACTGGAAATGCGCGTCGCGATCCTGATGCGCAAGGCGCAGTCGGAATTCGTGAGCCTGAACGAAGACGTGGCGTTTTTCGTCGCCAAGCACCTGCGCTCGAACGTGCGTGAGCTCGAAGGCGCGCTGCGCAAGATCCTCGCGTACTCGAAGTTCCACGGCCGAGAAATCACGATCGAAGTCACGAAAGAAGCGTTGAAAGACCTGCTGACGGTGCAAAACCGGCAGATTTCGGTAGAAAACATCCAGAAGACCACGGCTGACTTCTACAGCATCAAGGTCGCGGACATGTATTCGAAGAAGCGTCCGGCGAACATCGCGCGGCCGCGTCAGATCGCCATGTACCTCGCCAAGGAACTCACGCAGAAGAGCCTGCCGGAAATCGGCGAGTTGTTCGGCGGGCGCGACCACACCACGGTTCTGCACGCAGTGCGCAAGATTGCCGACGAGCGCGGCAAGGACGCGCAGCTGAACCACGAACTGCACGTGCTGGAGCAGACGCTCAAGGGTTGAGCGGGCTCTCTGGAAAATCGACCTGTTTATTTCGGAAATCGCCCCCAATTTAGTGAGACGGTTCCTTTTTCAGGCACAATACAGGTTTAACCGCCCGGCGGCCGCGGGCGGACTTCACGCCGTGACAGGCGCTGCGTGGCGCCGGCGGGGAGCCGCGGCTGCGTGCTGGAAAACCTTACCTGGCAAGGCGCGCAGGCCGCCATATCAACAAAGGAACTCTATGCAACTGGTCAAGACCGAACGCGATAACCTCCTCAGGCCGCTGCAAACCGTGAGCGGCATCGTCGAACGCCGCCATACGTTGCCGATCCTCGCCAATTTGCTGATTACCAAGAACGGCCCAGACGTGTCGTTCCTGTCGACCGACCTCGAGTTGCAGATCACCACGCGTGCCGACTTCGGCGTAGGTGGCGATTCGGTCGCGACCACGGTGGCAGCAAGAAAGCTCCTCGACATCCTGCGTGCCATGCCCGACGGGCAGGTCACGCTCACGCTGAACGACAAGCGTCTGACGGTGCAATCCGGCAAGAGCCGCTTCGCGCTGCAAACACTGGCGGCCGACGAGTTCCCGACCGTCGCACAGGCTAAAGACTACGGCGCGAACTTGGTGGTTCCCCAGAAAACGTTCCGCCAATTGCTCGGCATGGTCCATTTCTCGATGGCCCAGCAGGACATTCGCTACTACCTGAACGGCATGCTGCTGGTGGTGGACGGCGACCAGCTCATGGCAGTCGCAACGGACGGCCACCGTCTCGCGTTCTCGTCCATGAAGATCGAAGGTTCGTTCTCGCGCCAGGAAGTGATCATTCCACGCAAGACGATTCTGGAACTGCAGCGTCTGCTGGAAGACATCGACGACACGCTGAAAATCGACATCGCGCCCACGCAGGTGAAGTTCACCTTCGGTCAGGTGGAACTCGTGTCGAAGCTGGTGGAAGGCAAGTTCCCCGACTTCCAGCGCGTCATTCCGAAGTCGCACAAGAACCAGTTCCTGATTGGCCGCGAAGAACTGCAGCGCTCGCTGCAACGCGCCGCAATTCTGACGTCGGACAAGTTCAAGGGCGTGCGCTGCATCATCGAGCCGGGCCAGTTGAAGATCATGTCCACCAACGCCGACCAGGAAGAGGCGCAGGAAGAACTGGAAATCGCGTATCAGGGCGATAGTGTCGATATCGGATTCAACGTCACGTATCTGCTCGACGTGCTCGCGAACCTGAAGGTCGACATGTTGCAGGTGAGCTTGGGCGACGCGAGCTCCAGCGCGTTGATCACGATTCCCGAGAACGACGAATTCAAATACGTAGTGATGCCGATGCGCATCTAACGCGTCCAACATCAAGAACACACCAAGGGGCGCAGTGCCCCTTTGGCGTTTTTATGGTGTTTTGAAAAGTCCCGAGCAGCAACCTTGCAGTAACGCAGAACCGGAAAAATCCATGACTGACACGAACAATTCGCAACCCGATAACAGCTACGGCGCATCCTCGATCCAGATCCTCGAAGGTCTGGAGGCGGTGCGCAAGCGGCCGGGTATGTACATCGGGGATACATCGGACGGCACCGGTTTGCATCACCTCGTATTCGAAGTGCTGGACAACTCGATCGACGAAGCGTTGGCCGGGCACTGCAACGACATCCAGGTGATCATCCACGCGGACAACTCCATTTCCATCACCGACAATGGCCGTGGCGTACCCACCGGCCTCAAGATGGACGACAAGCACGATCCGAAGCGCAGCGCCGCTGAAATCGTGATGACCGAGTTGCACGCAGGCGGCAAGTTCGACCAGAACAGCTACAAGGTGTCCGGCGGCCTGCACGGCGTGGGCATCTCGTGCGTGAACGCGTTGTCGACTTGGTTGCGCCTCACCATTCGCCGCGACGGCAAGAAGCACTTCATGGAATTCCACCGTGGCGTGCCGCAGAACTGCGTGATCGAAGAAATCGACGGCGTGGCGGTTTCGCCTATCCAGGTGATCGGCGAGACCGAAAACCGCGGCACCGAAGTGCACTTCCTCGCCGACGAAACGATTTTCGGCAACATCGAATACCACTACGACATTCTGGCGAAGCGTATTCGCGAACTCTCGTTCCTGAATAACGGCGTGCGCATTCGCCTGCTGGACCAACGCACCGGCAAGGAAGAAGATTTCGCGTTCGTCGGCGGCACGAAGGGCTTCGTCGAATACATCAACAAGAACAAGTCCGTGCTGCATCCGAACATTTTCCACGTGAGCGGCGAGAAAGACGGTGTTGGCGTGGAAGTGGCGATGCAGTGGAACGACAGCTACAACGAAAACGTGCTGTGTTTCACGAACAACATTCCGCAGCGCGACGGCGGCACTCACCTCACGGGTCTGCGCGCCGCGATGACGCGCGTGCTGAACAAGTACATCAACGACCACGAAGTCGCCAAGAAAGCGAAGGTCGAAACGTCCGGTGACGACATGCGCGAAGGGCTTTCGTGCGTGCTGTCGGTGAAGGTACCGGAGCCGAAGTTCAGCGCGCAGACGAAGGACAAGCTGGTGTCGTCGGAAGTGCGTGCGCCCGTGGAAGACGTGGTGGCGAAGGCGCTCGAGGAATTCCTGCTCGAAACGCCGAACGACGCGAAGATCATCTGCAGCAAGATCGTCGACGCCGCGCGTGCGCGCGACGCGGCGCGCAAGGCGCGCGAAATGACGCGCCGTAAGGGCGTGCTGGACGGTGTCGGTCTGCCGGGCAAGCTCGCGGATTGTCAGGAAAAAGATCCGGCGAAGTCGGAAATCTATATCGTCGAGGGCGACTCGGCAGGCGGTTCGGCGAAGCAGGGCCGCGACCGGAAGTTCCAGGCCATTCTGCCGCTGCGCGGCAAGGTGCTGAACGTGGAGAAAGCGCGTTACAATAAGCTGCTTTCCTCCGAGCAGATCGTCACGCTGATCACGGCGCTCGGTTGCGGCATCGGCAAAGAGGACTACAACCTCGAAAAGCTGCGCTATTACCGCATCATCATCATGACCGACGCTGACGTAGACGGCGCGCACATCCGTACGCTGCTGCTCACGTTCTTCTACCGTCAGATGCCGGAGATGATCGAGCGCGGTTATATCTACATCGCGCAGCCGCCGCTGTACAAGATCAAGGCGGGCAAGGACGAGCGGTATCTGAAGGACGAGTCGGAGGTGAACGCGCACATTCTGAAGCTTGCACTGCAGGGTTCGGAATTGCTGCCGGCGGAAAACGCGACGGCAATCACCGGCGACGCGCTGGGCGAACTGGCTCGCGCTTATCTGCTCGCGCAGGCGGTGGTCGAACGTTTGAACCGTCTGTACGACGCCGGTGCGCTCGAAGCGATCATGGACGGTGTGGCGATCGACCTGTCGAGCGAAGAGGCGGCGGAAGCGTCGGCTCGCGCGCTCGAAGCGAAGCTGCGCGATGACGCGCTGAAGCCGGACGTCACCGTTTCGACGATGTACGACCCGGTGCGCGAACTGCGTTCGCTGAAGGTGGCGCGCACGCATCACGGCAATCAGAAGATTTCCGTGCTCGACCAGGACTTCCAACTGACGGCGGATTATCAGCAACTTGTCACCACGGCGAATACGTTCAAGGGTTTGATCGGGCCGGGCGCCGTGATCAAGCGCGGCGAGCGCAGCATGGCCGTAAGCGACTTCAAGTCGGCGATGAAGTGGCTGTTGAACGACGCTGAGCGCAACGTTTCGAAGCAACGCTATAAGGGTCTCGGCGAAATGAACCCTGAACAGCTGTGGGAAACCACGATGGATCCGGCGGTGCGTCGCCTGCTGCGCGTACAGATCGAAGACGCGATCGCAGCCGACGGCATTTTCACCACGCTGATGGGCGACGATGTCGAGCCGCGTCGGGCATTCATCGAGTCGAATGCTTTGCGGGTGGGGAATATCGACGTTTAAGCGATTAGTAGAAATCGCCTAACTCCAACCGCTGCTAAACCGCCAAAAGCCCGTAGATCAGATCTACGGGCTTTTTTTCATTGCAAAATCAATTTTTGAAATCGTTTTTAAAGCCGCCTCGCGAATAAGACGAAACTATATGCTGGCTGCATGTTCAATTCATTACCGGGCGAATGCCATCCACATATAGACGCTCAATAGCGAGCGAAAGCCAGCACAACAAAAAAGTAAAAAATTCATCATTAACCAATTCAATTCCGAGATCCGAAACTATCTACCGGTTTAACAATTGATTACGCGCTTCTGATTGCCACAATTGTCTAACCTTTTATATTATCGCCGGTGGTGGAATCATTGCTGTAAGTCATCTGTTGCGAAATACGCTTTGCATATTAATCCGCAATGAACACGCACGAGCGTCGTGAGCCGCGAATCTGACCGCGTTTGGTTCACGCCTGCCGGATCGAAAATCAATCGAATAGCTTTAAAAGCCTGACCTGGACTGGGCCGGCTGCGGCAATCGCTGCGGCACTCAATAAGAGTTTCATCCGGGAAAAGCAAGAACAAGGGGTTCGCCATGAGCACGCAAGACGGGATAAGCAGCATAATGGGCGGATTAATCCAGCAGGACCGCCTGCTTAAACTGGATACGCCGCTGGGAACAAATGCGCTCGTACCGCAGCGAGTCGTCGGCCAATCGCGCATCGGGCGGCATTTCGAATTCACCGTCGATGTCGTTTCGACATCCGGCAGCGTCGAACTCAAAACCCTGATTGCCCAACCGGTTACGTTGTGGATTCAGCAATCCGATAAATCGTATATGCCGCATAACGGTTATGTTCACACCGCACGGCGTCTCGGTTCGGACAGCGGGCTCACGAGTTATCAATTAGGTTTTGCTTCGTGGATGCATTTTCTGTGCTTCCGGCGCGATCAGCGCATCTGGCACGACAAGAGCGCCGACGAAATCATAACCGACGTGTTCAACACGCATCCGCAGGCGCAAGGCATGTTTCAGTTCGCGCTGTCGCAGCCGCTGCCTTCGCGTTCGTATTGTCTCGTCAGGACGAGGACGACTGGAATTTCGTGCATCGTCTGCTCGAATCGGAGGGCCTCTTCGGCGGCTGGCTCGCCAGCCACGTTCCGGCGGACGCGCTCGCCGCGCATTGGTCGCAACAGATTCTGCAACCGCGGACAATCGCGGCCGCCAATGCGCATTGCGTTTCTACGACTCGCGCGCGCTCAGCCCGCTCTGGCCGATGCTGGCGCCGGGCAACGGCAGGCGGGCGCTGCTGGGACCGGTGAGCGTGTGGCACGCACTGGACGCGTGCGCCAAACCTTGTGTCTACACGAGTACCGACACGTCGCTCGCCGATCTCGCTCTGACCGATGCGCAATGGCAGGCGATTCATCGTCACGGCCTGATCAATCGCGCGCTTGGTCTGCACATGCTCGAAACCGGCCGTCAGCCGACTCCGCAGGAAGTGAAAGCCGCGAGCGCGAGTGCCGCGAGCGCCGAGCAATACGAGTTAAGCGACCGCGACGACATCGTTGAGTTCGTCGGTCATGCGTTTGTCTGGCATCCGTAATTCGACCTGTATCCGAAGGTGGCGCAGGCGCTTCAACAGCGCGCCGGATGACTTTTACACAGCAGCCGTCAGCGAACTGTCCGACGAAGAGATTGCAGGGATTCAACGCGGCAACTGGATCGACGAGAAGTCGTGCACGTCTGCTGCAAGCAATCAACCGCGCTAAGCGACCTCGACCAACATTTTCGAATATTTCGCCGGCCCTCAGTGTGTGAAGAGAGTGTATGGACTTGACCGATCGTGTATTGCGGCGCTTCTGTAATCACATGGTAGCTCACGCCATTGCGCGGATTGAGCCAGAAGGTCGGCGTGGTTTGCTGACTGCCCAATAGCGTAATCAACAAATTGCTCGCAATGTCACGTTGCGAGAAACCGGCCTGTTGCGTGCGCGTGCGGTCCACGTCGATGAAAATACGCGACAGATCGACGGGCTGCTGAATACGCGCGTCGACGAGACCGGGCATTTTGCGCAACCTGTTCAGCAGATTTGCGGCAAACACACGATTGCCCGCCACGTTGCGCCCGACGATCTGAATGTCGATCGGCGAGGGCATGCCGAAGTTCAGCGTCTAGCTCACGATGTCCGCCGGCAGAAATGCGAATTGTACGCTGGGAAATTCGTCGGTGAGCGTGCGCCGCAGTTTGCGCACGTAATCCGCGCTCGGGTGATGATCGGCATTCAACGTGATGAGCACGTCCGAATCCGAGGTGCCGATCGTGCCCGTGCTGCTGTACGACAGATTGATGCCGGACACCGGCAGGCCGATGTTGTCGATGATCGAATGCAGTTCGTTTTGCGGGATCAACTGGCGAATGCGCGTATCCACACGATCCGTCATGGCAGCGGTTTCTTCAACACGCATGCTGGTTTTCGCCCGCAGATGCAGTGCGATCGTGCCTGCGTCCACTTGCGGGAAAAAGTCGCGGCCGAAGAACGACATCAACAACATCGAAGCGCCGCAGCATACGAGAACAGCGTCACGAAAAGGCCTAGCCGCTCAACGCGCGCTTCGAGAAACACGCGATAGCGATCACGCAAACGCGCGAAGAGCCGCCTTCGAAAGCGTAATGCACACGCATGAACGGATTGCGCGTTTGCGCAGGAGCGTTATGCAGATCCGCCGGTTTGTGGTGATAGCGCAGCAGGTATTTCGCGAGCGTAGGCACGAGCGTACGCGAGAAGAAATACGACGCGAGCATCGCGAACACCACCGCCTCGGCAAGCGGAATGAACAGATAGTGCGCGACGCCCGTGAGCAGAAACATCGGCACGAACACGATACGATCGACAACGTAGAGACGAGCGTTGGAATCGCGATCTGATGCACGCCGTCGAGAATCGCCTGCTCCAGCGTCTTGCCCTGTTCGAGTTGGTGACTGATGTTTTCGATCGCGACGGTCGCGTCGTCCACCAGAATGCCGACGGCGAGCGCGAAGCCGCTGAGCATCATGATGTTGATGGTTTCACCGAGCAGGGAGAGCGCGATGATCGACGTGATCATCGACAACGGAATCGACACCGCGATGATGAGCGTGGCGCGCCAGTTATCGAGAAAGAGCAGAATCATGAGACCTGTCAGGCACGCGGCGATCAGCGCTTCGCGCAATACGCCTTGTACGGATGCGCGCACGAACAGCGACTGATCGACGACTGGATCGATATTCAGAGAGGCCGGCACGAGATTGCGCAGCGTCGGCATCATCTTCTTGTGCGGTCCACGATTTCCAGCGTGGACGTATTGCCGCTTTTGTTGATCGTGAGTAGTGCGGCGCGCTGACCGTTCACGCGTACGATGTTGGTTTGCGGCTGAAAACCATCGCGAACGTGCGTGACGTCGCGAATGTGGACCGTGCCGTTCGCGGTGGACCTGATCAGGATGTTGTTCAGGCCGGCGAGCGTGTCTGGGCTGCCGTTCATTTCCACCGAGTATTCGGTCGAGCCGATTTTTGCCGTGCCCGAAGGCAGAATCAGATTTTGCGCGGTGACGGAGTTCACCACGTCCATCGGCGAAAGATTGCGCTCCTGCAGTTTACGCGAATCGATGTCCACCATGATCTGACGCTGCTTGCCGCCGTACGGCAACGGCGCGGATGCGCCGGGCACGGTGGCGAGTTGCGTCTTCAGGAAGTTGTTGCCGAAGTCGTATATATAGCTCCTGCTCAGTGAGCGACGCCGACGAAAGCGCGAGCCGCAGGATCGGAACTGTGGACGGGTTGTAGCACAGGATGTTCGGCGGCGTGATGCCCGGCGGCAACGACCGCAATTGCGTTTGCGAGAGCGCAGTGACTTCGGCGAGCGCCTCGTCGATATTCGCGTGCGGCTGGAAAAATATCTTGATGACCGCGATACTGTTCAGCGACGTGGATTCGGTATGCTCGATGCCGTTCACCGCCACCGACAGGCCGCGCTCGTAAGTCAGTACGATGCGCTTTTCCATTTCGTCGGCGGGCAGGCCTTATACGACCAGATCACCGACAGAACGGGAATGTCGATATTAGGGAAGATATCGGTAGGCGTGTGCAGGATCGTCATAGGGCCGACGATCAGCAGAAGCAGCGCCAGTACGAGAAGATGTAGGGGCACCTGAGCGCGAGCCGCACGATCCACATGATTAGCGCAACCGTCCGTAGCTTGAGAACGCTGTATCACGCGCATCGCACGAACGGGCGAAATGTCCCCTACATGTCATACGGAAGTCACAACCGGCGCGCGCGGCTGCCGCGGATAAAACTGCGAACGGAGACGCGAACAAAGACTCGCACAAAAACCCGAACAAAGACGCAGACGGATCGCGCGGATTCAGCGAATGGTCCGACAGTACACGTTTTTGATATCTCACTCCGGCAGGGTTTATGATGGACTCGTTACGACGCGTTCAGCCAAGATGATCAGGCCAGCGCGCCGTAATGGGAATAGGACGAAACGACGGGTGAATACCCCTTTTTCGCGCTTTTCTTGGCCCCGTAAAACGGGAACAATGAACTCGAACCTCTACGCGTATCTCGCGCAGCAGATTGGGTGCGTACGCAACGTTTATCGGCGGAGCGGCGCTTTTTGTCATCACCTTTGACCGGCACGGAATCCATAAAACCGGCTATGGGAGAAACGGGGAAATATCATGCAAATCGGTTCCATTATCCGATCGGTGCACATCGCCGTGCCGCAAGACGCGCGGAATTGTCATGCGAATTCTGGGCGACATGGCCATGGTGGCGTGGTATGCCGGCGAGCCCGGCGCATCGCTGCAACTGAACACCGAACCCTTTTTCCTTGAAGACCTCATCGACACGGGCGAGCTCGTGCGCCCGTCCAGCGCGCAGATGCATTGAAGGCAATTGATTTCGAGTTCTGCTTGCGTCGTAGTTGCGTCGTGCGTAAGCTTTATGAAAACTGAGCTTTCAGCTCGCTGTCAGTTCCCGCGTGGCCGTATTGTAAGTCGTTACTCTCGTCTTTGACGGCGGCGCGGCGCACAATGCGGGAATGAACGACGATACCCTCGACTCCGGGAACGGCGCCAACAGCGCGGTTCCCTTCGCCCGGCTGCAGCCGGAAATCGTGCTCGACGCGCTCGACAGCGTGCTCGGCACCGCCGGCGTGCGCACCGACGGGCGCATGCTTCCGCTCAACAGCTACGAGAACCGCGTCTACCAAGTCGGCGTGGAAGACGGCCCGCCTGTGATCGCCAAATTTTATCGCCCGGAGCGTTGGAGCGACGCGGCCATTCTCGAAGAGCACGCCTTCGTGGCCGATCTCGCCGCACGCGAGATTCCGGCCGTATCCGCGCGCGTCTACGAGGGACGCACGCTTCACACATTCGACGGTTTCCGCTTTTCGATCTTCGAGCGACGCGGCGGCCGCGCGCCGGATCTGGACAGGCGCGATACGCTCGAATGGCTCGGGCGTTTCATCGGGCGAATTCACGCGGTGGGGCAAACGCAGAGTTACGCCGAACGGCCCACGCTCGACATCAACACGTTCGGCTACGAGCCGCGCGATTTCCTGCTTACGCACCGCTTCGTGCCGGACGACGTGCGCGCCGCGTGGGAAGCCGCGATCAATCTCGCGTTCGAAGGCGTGGAGCGCGCCTTCGAACGTGCGGGCGAAATTCGCATGTTGCGAATGCACGGCGATTGTCATCCGAGCAACGTGCTGTGGACAGACGCGGGCCCGCATTTCGTCGATTTCGACGATAGCCGCATGGGACCGGCGATTCAGGATTTGTGGCTGCTGCTGCCGGGCGATCGCGCGGACGCGTCGAAATCGCTCGCGGATCTGCTCGCCGGTTACGAAGACTTCTGCGAGTTCGAGCCGCGCGAGTTGTACCTCGTCGAAGCATTGCGCACGTTGCGGCTGATTCACTATCAGGCGTGGCTCGCGCGCCGCTGGGACGATCCTGCGTTTCCTGCCGCATTTCCGTGGTTCAACACGCAGCGCTACTGGGAAGACCGCATTCTGGAGATGCGCGAACAGATCGGCGCGATGCAGGAAGGACCGCTCTGGCCCGTTTGAATCCAGGCGCGAGCGACCACAGCGAACTCAGCGGCGCCCGCGCTATTCCTGCGACGCCACGTTCGACGACTCCACCAGCGTCGAACGAACGATCACTTCGGCGCGCACGTAGCGCCCGATCGCTTCGATGGCCGGGCGCATCTGCACGAAATCGGCGGGCGTGCAGACGTCGCTGTCGAAATGCGTGGTGCCGTCACGCGTCATGGTGACGACGTTGGTCTGCGGATCGAACGCATACTGCGACTGAAAATCGACGAAACGATCCTGCGTGCGCTTCGCTTCCGGCATATCGAGCACGCGGAAATTGGCGGGCAGTTCGATCCGCGCGCGCTCGTGCAGCGTGAGATTGTGGCAAACGAACGGCTGCGTGCGCCGACGCTCGCCGAGCCAGCGTATCCGCTTCGAAGCCGCCCGCGAGACTCGTGAGCGTCGGAATCGACGCCGCTGCGCGCGCTTGTTCCGCCGACGCGCCGGCTACTTCCATGCGATACGTGAAGCTCGCCGAGCATCCGGCGCGATCTTGATCGCAAGGTCCGTATTGCGCGTCATGAGCGCCGTCGCGGGCGTGCTCGCGAGCTTGCCCTGATCGACCAGCACGGTAGGCCGGTTCATGTCCGACGACGGCAAGAATCCGAACTCCACGTTCGACGCCGTCGAATCCGCGTACTGCTGCAAATCGGGCAGCCACGTGATCACATGATTGATGACGCCGTAGCCCGGTACGCTCGACAACGTGTAGATCGTGCCGCTGCTGATCAGCGCGGGCTCGTTGCGCACGCCGACGGCATCCAGCAGCGCGCCGTATAGCGCCGCGTGATCCTTGCAGTCGCCGTAACGGTTGGCGAGCACGTCGCGCGCGCTGTACGGCACCACGGCACCGCGTCCGACGTTGATCGCCACATCGGACGTTGCAGCGGACCCAGTCGTAGAGCGTCTTGGCCTTGTCACGTGGCGTGTGGTCACGCGCGGTGAGAGCGCGCGCGAGGCGCGTGATCGTCGGATCCTGCGCGCCGGGATCGGCGGCCGAGTTGTGGTAAGTGGCGGCGAACGCGGCGTAATCGGGAAACGTCGACACCATCAGGCGGGGGTCGCCGTACGACACGTACGCGATTGAGCCGCGTTCGAGGCGGCTGTAATGCGCCTTGTCGTAGCGGAATTCGTAGCGCGTGCGACCATCGCGCGTGACCGGCTGCAACGCGACGAAGCCGCAGGCGTCGGCGTACAGCGGTTTGTCGGCGGGAAGGCCGTAGATCAGCTTGAAGTTGTGTGCGTGGACGCAAGGTCGGGCGGCGTGAAGTCGCTGAATTCGCCCGGCACGATGGGTTTCTTCTGTGTTTTCCGATACGTGAGATGCACACGTGCGCCCGGTTCCACGGTGGGAAAAATGATCACCTTTTCCTGGATGTCCTAGAACATCGGCGCGTCGAACGAACGGGCTTCCTGCACGTCGCGAATCTGATCCGGCTGTACGTCGTGGCGGACGCCGTCGGCGGTCTGCGTGTACGCCTCCAGAATCTGCACGTCCGCCATGTTGCGGTTGAACCAGACGTATTGCTTAGCCACGCGCCCGATGCCCGCCTCGTTGTTCACGAGCAGCGTCATCGAATCGAGCTTGGCGTACGAGCCGTCTTCGTTGACGGTGAAGGTCTACGTTTCGCCTTCGTTGGTGTACGGGTCGTCGAGTTTGACCGGAATGCTCGCGCCTGCTGCGTGAACGCCGGCCAGCCAGCCTTTCAACCGGACGACCTGGACCGCAAGCCGGGTCGTCCGAGCCTCCCTTTCTCACTCCTTCTCACTTGGCTTGCCGTGAGCGCGCTTCAACCTGTGCCGCTGCGCGCGGGCGATGGTTTGATCCGCTGCGCCTGGAGCCCGATGTGAACGAACGCGCCCGACTCGATCGATATGAAACCCGCGGACGGCGGGACGCGCTCGCTATGTCGCGCATGCGCCGGAGCGCGGTCGTCATCTGATGGACGACGCCGAGCAGGCGGCGCGGCGTAAGCGTTCGAGGCGTGCGAGTTTCATCAAATGGCTGCGCAAGGTGCACGGCTGGGTCGGGTTGTGGGGCGCAGTGCTTGGGCTGATGTTCGGCGCGACCGGCTTTCTACTGAATCACCTTGCGGGTCCGTTGAAAGTATCGACGGGCGAACTGCAGGTCGACGAAATGCAGCTCGCCGTGCCGCAGAAGGGTTGGCATTCGCCCGCGGAAATGACGAAGTAGCTGAAGGGCGAACTGAAGATCGACGGCAAGCCCGGACGTATGCGGCGTGAGCCAGCGCATGCCGTCGCGTGGGGCGATCGCAGCACGATTCAGCCCGAATTCTGGCAGGTCGGCATCATGGCCGCCGGGGCAGAACGTGCAGGCCGAATACTGGGTCGGCAACGGTTTCGTCGCGATTTAAACACACGCAAACACGTTTTTCGCCACGATGAACAATCTCCACAAGGGCATGGGATTGAGCGTCGGCTGGGTGCTGCTGATCGACACGATTGCCGGCAGCCTGATTCTGCTGTCGCTTACCGGCGTGCTGCTATGGACCGAGCTCAACAAACGGAAAATGGTGGGCGTGGTGCTGGTGGCTGGATCGATCGTGGCGGCGCTGGCTTGCTGCCTTACGTGAGCACACAAAACACGCAAACGCAGCCAGCCAGAAAATAAGACCTTTCTAAACGCGGCAGGCCGTTCCGCTCGAAGCGGCCACTTCCCGCGCGGCCTTGGCGTCTTCCACCTGCAGCAACGTGGGCAGCGACACGCCGTTCTTGGCAGCGGTCACTTCGGCGAGAATCGACACGGCAATTTCCGGCGGCGTTCTGCTGCCGATGTAAATACCCACCAGCCCATGCAGGCGCGCGAGTTCGGTTTCGTTGAGATCGAATTCCTTCAGGCGCTAGCGCCGCGCCTGGTTGTTCCGTCTGGAGCCGAGCGCACCCACGTAGAACGCCGGCGTCTTCAACGCTTCCATCAGCGCGAGATCGTCGAGTTTCGGCTCGTGCGTGAGCGCAATCACGGCGCACCGTTCGTCGAGCTTCATGTCGATCACGGTATCGTCCGGCATGGTTCGCACGATCTTCGTGCCGGGAATGCTCCACTCTTCCGTGTATTCTTCGCGCGGATCGCACACGGTGACCTGATAGTCGAGACCCAGCGCGATATTGCACAGATAACGCGACAACTGCCCCGCGCCGATCACGAGCATCCGGTAACGCGGGCCGTGAATCGTCAGCAGACGCTCGCCGTCGAAACTCACGCCGTCCGTCGCCTGCGCCTGATCGAGCCGCGCGACGCCCGTCGCCATGTCAAGTTCGCGCGCGACGAGCCGGCCGTTTTCAACGGCGTCGCACAGTTCGGCGATGCCGCTCTGTTTCGTGAGCGGCTCCAGCACCAATTGGATCGTGCCGCTGCGGGCAGGCCGAAGCGATGCTCCGCCGTGATGCCGTATTTCACCGCTTCGGGATGCGTCTGCTCGATGCCGCGTTGACGCACGCGATCGATCAGATCGTCTTCGATACAGCCGCCCGACACCGAGCCGACCACGAGGCCATCGTCGCGCACCACGAGCATCGCGCCCTCCGGACGCGGCGACGAGCCCCACATTTTCACCACCGTCACCAGTAGCGCGCGATGTCCTTCTTCGAGCCAGCGTGCGCTGGACTTCAGGACTTCGAGATCCACGCTGTCCATGATTTCTTCCTTTTCGTTACATCGTCGCCCGGCTCTTCACCGTTGGCTTCATCCGGTTGCGAGCCTTGCGGCACCACTTCGGCGGCTGCCACGTTCCCGTCCGCCGGGGCGGCTGCGCCGTCGCCGCCCAGTTGGGTGCCGAAGCGTTTGAAAAACTCGCCTGCAATTTTACGCGCTGCACCATCCACGAGCCGCGAACCGATCTGCGCGAGCTTGCCGCTCACCTGCGCGCTCGCCGTGTAGGTGAGCTTCGTGGCGGCGTCGCCATCAGCTTCGAGCGTGACCGCGCGCATTGCCCTTGGCGAAGCCCGCCGCGCCGCCCTAGCCTTCGAACACGATGGTGTATGCGTTCGGCGCGTCAATGTCGGTGAGCTGCATGCGTCCTTTAAAACGCGCCTTCACCGGACCGACCG
Source organism: uncultured Paraburkholderia sp. (assembly GCA_940747215.1). Lineage (GTDB taxonomy): Bacteria > Pseudomonadota > Gammaproteobacteria > Burkholderiales > Burkholderiaceae > Paraburkholderia. The sequence continues at coordinate 24,544 of CALNWS010000001.1, forward strand.
CCGCGCTCAGCGCGACGAGACACGCGTTCTCGCCGTCCGGCTCGATGCTCTCGCAACCGGGAATGCAGGCGCGCAGAATCTCCGTGTCGTTCAGCGCGTCCCATGTGCGTTGTTGCGAGACCGGCAGCGTATGGGTTTTGGTCAGTTCCATCGTGTTGTGCTCCTGCGCCAGTCCCGGCGGCGAGCGGCATGCAAGGTGCGCGCGCGAGCAGCGCGAGATCGCGGCCGAACGCCGTCAGGCTCTCCAGATTATGAACCGGCCGATGCGCGTCGACATGCGGCAGGATCGCCTGCACGCCGCGCGCCTTCGGAGAAAAGCCGCTGAAACGCAGCAGCGGACTGAGCCAGATGACGCGATGCGCGAAGCGCCGCAAGCGCGCCATTTCCGTGCCGAGCACGTCGATCGCTTCGTGATTGAGACCGTCCGTCACGAGCAGAACGGTGGCGCGGCCAGTCAGCACGCGTCGCGCACAGCGCCGGTTGAACTCGGCGAGCGTCGTGCCGATGCGCGTGCCGCCCGACCAGTCGACCACCTGATCCGTGAGCGCCGCGATCGCCACATCGGGATCGCGTTCGCGCAGCGCGCGCGTTGCGTTCGTCAGCCGCGTGCCGAACAAAAACACCTGCAAACGTTCACGCAATTGCAGCAGCGCGTGGCAAAAGTACAGCACCGCGCGCGAGTAGCTGCTCATCGAACCGGAGATGTCGAGCAGCAACACGAGCGGCGGATGGTCGGCGCGCACGGTGCCGTATTCCGGAATCGATACCTGGAAGTCCGACAGCAGCTCCAGCAGAAACGCTTCGAACGGTTCGTCGGCGCGGTCGATTTCGTCGATCAGCAGCACGCGGCGCGCGCCGGGATGCTGCTCATCGGGCGACAACGCCTGCAGCAGCGGACGCTTCAGCAGGAATTCACCGCGATACAGCGTGTCGTTGTCGGGGCGCTCGCCGGCGGCTTCGGCGAGACACAGCGCCATGATCTGCCACGGATAGTCCCACTCGTAGAGCGCGCTCGCGGTGTCGAGTCCTTCGTAGCATTGCAGCCGCAGAATCGACGTGCCGAGCATGCCCGCCGCCGCTTTCGCCAGTTCGGTCTTGCCGACACCCGGCTCGCCTTCGACGAACAGCGGGCGCTCCATCCGCAGCGCGAGATAGAGCGCCGTCGCCAGTTCGCGGCTAGTGAAATAGCGCTGGGCGACAAGTTGCGCGAGGGTGTCGTCGATCGAAGCGGGTTGCATGGCGTTCCCGAAGCATGTGCTGCGACGCGCGAAGCAAGGCGGCGTTGATGCTGCGAGATGACGTGCCTCAGAATCGACGTGCTGCTGCAACGGCGTTTCGCGGGCGACCTAAAGGTGCTCGGTCCGACCGGCTCGCAACAGGCCATCGGTTTTCAGGTGAGGCCCGAGTTCGCGCCTCTCGTACCGCTCATGAACCGCGCACTCGCGGCCGTGCCGGAAGCGCAGCGCACGGCCATTCGCAACCGCTATCTGGCGACGCATTACGAACTCGGGCTCTCGTGGAGGGACATCATGCGCCGCGCGTTGCCCGCGGCATTGATCGGACTTCTTTCGATCGGCATTCTCGGCGTCGGCTATGCGCGGCTACGCCGCGAAATCCGCCAGCGTCAGCAGACCGAGCATGCATTGCGCACGCAACTGAGTTTCCGCTCGACGCTGCTCGACATGGTGCCCTTTCCAATCGGCGTGCGTGACAGCGAGGGCGTGTATATCGACGTGAGCGCCGCCGCGGAAGAGGCGATGGGTTTGTCGCGCGATATGGTGGTGGGCCACACGATCGAAGAGTGCGTAGCGATTTCGGACGAGCCGGGCACGCTGACCTCGCATATTCTCACCTCGACGCAGTGCGACACGACGTACGAAGCCGTGCGTGTCGATTTCCGTGACGCATATGGACACTCGCGTCACGGCTTGTACTGGCATCGTCCGTTTCGTGACGATTCGGGCAGGGTGGCGGGCACGGTCGGCGCGGTGGTCGACGTCACGGCTTTGCTGGAAGCCGAGCGCAAGGCACATGAGACCGAGGCAAGACTCGAAGAGGCCACACACAATCTGCCCGCGTCGGTTTTCCAGATGCGTTGCGACGCGAGCGGCGCGTTGTCTTATAGAATATCTTGGCAGCAACCGGTCGCTCGTGCCCGACATTTGCCGCGGCGGCTTGCGGCTCGCCGGCGACGATGCGCCGCTCGCGCTGCCGGTCCGTGAGACGCAGCACCTCGTTAAAGCGATCGACGAATCCGCGCGCAGCTTGCGGCCGCTCGACGCCACCTTCAAGGTCGGCGAAGCGGACGGCGGTGACTTCAGATACGTGCGGTGCCGCGCCGCGAAGCTGCGCGTATCGCGGCCGAGAGCGCGTCCAAGGCGAAAGACCAGTTCGTCGCGATGATGAGCCAAGAAATCCGCACGCCGATGAGTGGCGTGTTCGGCCTCGTGGAGTTGCTGACGCGTACCGAATTGCGCGACGAGCAGGCGACGATGGTCAGCATGGTTCACGAGTCGGCGGGTGCACTGCTGCAGATTCTCGACGACGTGCTCGATTATTCGAAGATCTAGGCCGACCGGCTGACGATCGAAGACGCGCCCGTCGATCTGCGCGAAGTGGCGGATGTCGCGATGGGATTGCTCGCGATGCGGGCGCATCAGAAGTCGTTGACGTTGTGCTGCCGCGTGGGCGGCGTCGCGGCAACAGCGTGCGACTGCGGCAGATCCTCTTCAATCTGATCGGCAACGCGATCAAGTTCACGGCGAACGGGAGTGTGCAGCTTGCCATCGAACTGGAAGCGGGCGTGAATGCAGACGGCCATAAACGGCAAACGCTGTGCATCACTGTCGCGGACACTGGCATCGGCCTCGTCATCTGCTAGGAAGCTGGTCACGCTGATGGGCAGCGACATCGGGATTCAGAGCAAGCCGGGGCAGGGCACGACGGTGACGGTGCGCGTGACGTTGCCCGTGCAGATGCGTCAGGACGCGCACGAGCAGGCGCGCGCTGGTGTGCCTGCGCGATGCGGCAGCGGCGATCGCCAATGCTCTGGAAGGATTCGGCATCCGCGCGCAACTGGACGATCCGGATAAAGCGACCGCTGGGTCCGAATCCGACCTGCCGGTTCCCGACATCGTATTCGTCGATTAAGACGATCCAGAGCCTTCGCGTTTCGCTCCGGCTGAAGTGGTGCGCCTGACGGAACATACCGAGGCGGCGGGTTATCGGATCAGCAACGCGGGCGCGTATGCTAGATCAATCCGTTCTCGTTTCGCGGGTTGCGCGCCGTGTGCGAGGCAGCGTTTGCGCTTGACGAAGCGGACGCATCGAGCGCGCACACAAGAGCGCAAGCAGTGCCTGAGTTGCGCGGTCCGTCACGCACGCGCGACGAGGCTATACGCGACGGCGTGCTGATTCTCGTCGCCGAGGACAACCCGGTGAACCACTATCTGATCCGCAGCCAGCTCGAATTGTTCGGGTGCGTACGCGACGTCACCGAGGACGGCACCGAAGCGCTCGCCGCCTACGAGCGCAACGAGTACGCGCTTCTGATCACTGATTGCCAGATGCCGCGCGTCGACGGCTATACGCTTGCGAGCACCATTCGCAAACGCGAGCGCAAGCAGCGCGCGGGCAACGCCAGGTATCTGCCGATCGTCGCATTGACGGCGACGATCGGTTCGCCGGAGTGGAATCGCTGCCTCGAAGCAGGGATGGACGACTATCTGTGCAAGCGCGTGCAACGCGATGTGCTGTACGCAAGCCTGATGCGCTGGGCACCGCAATGCCTGGAAGTGACGAAAAACGAAGCGGTGGAAGCGTCTGCGCAGTCTGCGCCGCCGCTCGCGCATGAGGTCGACGACGACCTGCCACCATTCGATTGGGACGCGATCAACCGTGTGATGGGCGGAACGTGCCGCAATGGCGTGTTGATCGAGATCGTCGTGGAAAGTTTGCGCAGCGAAGCGAAGGCACTGAATCAGTTGCTGGATGCCGCCGACGTCACGCTCTACGGCAATGGATTCACAAGATGCGAGGCGCGGCGACGATGCTGCGCTATCCGGCACTGACCGATGCGCTTGCAGAATTCGCGACGATCGTGAAGGCGGCCGAGCAGCCGGTGCTGCTTCGGGCAGCGGGCAGGCAAATGCTCGCGACGCTGGAAAAGATCGCGGCGCGGGCTTCGCAGGTGGTCAGCGAAACCAGCGCCGCAGCAGATTGAAAAATACGGACGAAGCGTGACCGAAGCGGTCGTGTTCGTCACCGGTTCTACGCACAGTTGCCGCGGATCGCTCGCGGGCGCAAACACCACCATGTGATCGAACGGTGCCTCGGCGGTCATCGTCAGGCGCCGATGTTCGTCGGGCCATGCGATCGTCGCCCTGCGCGACCAGTTCGCAAAGTTGTTGTCGAGATCGTAGGCATCGGGCGACATGCCTTCGCGCAACGCGTCCACGGCCGGGTGCGCGCCGAGATGCGTCGGCAAGACCTCGGTGTCGGCATGCCACATCGCTTTGACGTCCGCACAAATACGCGTGTGCGCCGTGCGCGGATAGTACGGATGATGTCCCATGCCGAACGGCATCGGCCGGTCGGCGAGATTGCGTGCGGACAGCGTGATGCGCAACCCGTCCGCCATCAGTTCGATGCGCTGCTGCGCGCGATATGAAAACGGCCAGTCGCCTCGATGCGTTGAATCCGGCGCGTGCTCGAACTCGAGCGTCACCGCGCTCGCGGTGCGCGCAGCCACTTTCCACGGACGCCGCCACGCATTGCCATGCAACGCATGTGCGAAGCGCGGGTCGTTGCCGTTCAGGTCGATCGTCTCGCCGTTGAACGGAAAACGCGCGTCGCGAATACGGTTGCAGTATGGCAGGAGCGGAAAGCTCGCCATGCGCAGCGGATCGCATTCGTCGAATGCTGCCTGCGATGCGGGCCGTAACCAGTGCAGCGGACCATCAGGCGTGAGCTCGTAAAACGCTGCGAGCGCGCCGCCTACTTCGGGCGCGACCACGAGCCGCAAGCCGCCCGCGCTCAGCGTGACGAGCGTAGGTGCGATGCGCGCATCGTCGAGCCACGCAACCTCGGCGTGCCGCGTCGCGGCGGACGGGTTCGAATTCAGTGAAGCGTCGGGCATGGTCAAAAAAGGCAAAGCCTCGAACAGATGGCGGCATGAACGCGCATCGTTGTCTCCTGTCGACCGGAGTTCCATGCAGCGCTCCGATCCCATGCACATAGTTGCAATGACATGCCGCGCACAGCATGCGGCCGGCGGACTTTCTATGCCCGCGCGACCGAGAATCGCACCAAAGCGCATTGGTCAATATTACTAGTAATAATTTTGTTGGAATGCGCCGCAGTGACTATGAACAAATAGCTCCCAAATGGCGGGTTAGCGCGTGTTGCCGGGGACATATTTATTAGTGGTACCGTCAGCATCACAATGTCACCGGCAAGCATCTACCCGAGCGCCGTTTCAATGCGGCCCACCCAATGAAAAAATCGACTCAACGACGTCCCACCATGACCGACATCGCCAAGCTCAACGGCGTGTCGCAATCCACTGTCTCGCTGGTGCTGAACAATGCCACCGGCGCGAAGTTTTCCGAGGCTACCCGCAACAAGGTGCTGAAGGCCGCGCACGATCTGGGCTATCGCCTGCCGCTGCGCGAACCTCTCGCGGCCTCGACCGATGAACGCAATCTGATCGTCTATCTCGCCGACGAAATTTCCACGAGCCCGCACCCCGTCGTGAACGTGGACGGCGCGCGCGACGCCGCCTACGCAAGCGGCAAGATGCTCGCCGTGTATTCGACGCACGGCAACGCCGACATCGAGAAGATGGTGCTCGACACCACGCTCTCGAACCCGAATGTATTCGGCGTGATTTACGCCACGGTCTACACGCCAGCCGCGCTCTCGCAGGTGCCTACCGTGCTTCTAAACTGCTACAACGGCGACGGCGGCTTCTCGTCGGTGTCGTGCCGGCCGAGGTCGTGGGTGGCCATCTCGCGACCGAATACCTGCTGCAATCGGGGCATCGGCGGATCGGTTATATCAAATCAACGGAGAACCTTGGCAGGACGCCTCCAAAGACCGGCTCAAAGGCTATCGCACCGCGCTTGCCACCGCGGACCTGCCGTTCGCGCCGGAACTCGTGCGCGACGGCGACTGGAGCTTGAGGCTCGGCTTCGAACTCACGCTCTCGCTGATGCGCGAGCCCAATCCGCCCACCGCGATTTTCTGCGCGAACGACTTGACCGCGATCGGCGCGATCGAGGCGCTCAAGCAGCTCGGCCTGCGCGTGCCGGAAGACGTTTCCGTGCTCGGCTACGACGACCAAGAAATCGCGCGTCACACGCATCCGCCGCTGCCCACGGTGGTGCTGCCGAACTATGAACTGGGCCGCTGGGCCGTCGAAACGCTTCTACAGGAGGAACACAATCGCGCAGCCGGAGCGCCGGTGCGACATCGCATGGTGAAGCTCGATGGACCGCTCGTCGAACGCGGTTCAGTCAGGGTAACTACCGAGGCGAAAAAGCCGATAATTAATATTATTAGTGATTTACTGATAATAATTTTGGATGAAATAATCGACACATCCGGTTAGGGTTGCCAAGCATCAGCCGGCAGGAGAATCACAAAAAGCAAAACACCTCACTAGGTACTGGAGGAAGACAATAGCGTCGCTCAACAAGCAGTTGCGCAAACACGCGCACAAGCAGCAGATTCGTCCGCTGGCAGGTTCGCTGCTGGCTCTGGCAATCGGTTTTGGCGTCGCCACCGCGCACGCCGACGACGTATTGCCCAAACTGCCACCAAGACTCCGCTGAAGGTCGGCTTCGCGCAGACCGAAAGCAACACGCGGAAACCAAGAGCTTCAAGGACATCGCGGCAAAGTGCGGCTGGCAGATGGTGATGACCGACGCCAACGGCTCCAATTTCCAAGCAGGCCTCCGACATCCAGAGCATGATCGCGCAGCACGTCGATCTGCTTGTGTTCCCGCCGCGCGAAGAAAAGCCGCTTGCGGCGTGTTCAACGGCTTTCTGGTCACGCGACTAGCCGTGCAGCCGATCGTCGCGACGCTCGTGCTGTTCATCGCCGGACGCGGCATCGCGCAGGTCGTCACGGACGGCAGTCTGCAAGCGTTCAACAATCCTGCCTTCCAGTGGATCGCCCTCGGCAAGGTGGCGGGCGTGCCGTTCCAGGTGTTGCTGATGCTCACGCTCGTCGCGATCTTCGTGTGGGTCGTGCGCAAGACGTTGTTCGGCCAGTATCTGCTGATTACCGGCGGCAACGAAAAAGCGGCGTACCTGTGCGGTGTGCCGACTGCCACTGTGAAGCTGATCGCCTACACGCTATGCGCGGCGCTCGCCGGCCTCGCGTGGCTGATTTCGATTTCGGTGAATTCGTCTTCGGAATGCGAACGTGGTCGGGCTCGGCGTGGAACTGGACGCCATCGCGGCGGTTGCCGTGGGCGGTACCGCGCTGACGGTCGGCAAGGCGTACATCGGCGGCACGCTGATCGGCGCGCTGATCATCCAGTTGCTGCGCTACACGCTGCTCGCGCACGGCATTCCCGATGCGGCGGCGCTGGTGGTGAAGGCCGGCATTATCGTCGCGGCGGTGTATGTGCGCGGCGCTCGCGCTAAGCGACGTCAAGCCACACCAACCGACGGACTCAACGCGCTCCCGAAATCTTCCGGACTCGATGCGATGAAAAAGAATTTCCCTATCCTGCTCGCGTTGGCCGCGCTGGTCGTGTTCGGCCTCTTGCGCTACGAGCATTTCGGCTCGGCGTACAACATCACATCGTTCTGGCGCTACAACTCCATGTTCGCGCTGATCTCGGTCGGCATGGCGTTCGTGATCATCACGGGCGGCATCGATCTCTCCGTCGGTACGGTGGCGGCGCTTGCGAGCGCGCATGACGGCATCGTTGTCGTGGTCGCCACGGTGGCGGGCTGGCTCGCGCTGCGCAGCACGCGCTTCGGCAGGCATTCGCTCGCCATTGGCGGCAGCGAAGAAGCGGCGCTACTGATGGGCCTGAACGTCGACCGTACGCTCATCATGAGCTTATGCGGTAAGCGGACTGCTCGCGGGCATGACGGGCGTGATTCTCGCGGCGCAATTCGGCGCGGGCCAACCGAACGAAGGCGTGGGCTGGGAACTGTTCGCGATCTCGGCGGTGGTGCTCAGCGGCACGCTGCTGACGGGCGGTGAAGGCTCGATTGCGATGACGATCGCCGGCGTGCTGCTGCTCGGCCTCGTGTTCAACCTGCTAAATTTCGAGAACGGGCTCGGTTTCATCAGTCTGTCGGCGTACTGGCAATCGGTGATTCGCGGCTTTTTCCTGCTGCTCGTGATCGTGTTGCAGGCACGCGTGCTCAAGCAGCGCGGCAAGAAGCGAGTGACGGTGACAGCCTGACCATCTCGCAGACTTCAGTGCTCCCGGCGTGATTTTTTTAAATCCGCCGTGAGCGTTTCTCACGCAGCATTTCAACCGCATTCGTTCGCAGCGCCACGCTCTCTGTGTACCTAAAAACGTCGCGCTTTGAATGCCGGCCGCGCGCGCCGGAATCGCCGCTGCATCAACCTCATTTCTCTCGAAAAGCAGGGCCAACGCTGCAGCGCATGGCCGCTTTGGGTATCATCCTAAAAATGTTGCCCGTGCGACACGCCTATCCGGCGCATGCCGGATAGGCGTGGCAGCCGCCCAGCGCGGCTTTCGCCCATGCCGAATACCTGCCGAAGCGTGGCTACACCACGCCGACGTACTTCGCGGTGCCGATCGCAATCCCATCCGGCGCCGACACTTCCAAGTCTGGTAACCCGCATTACACGTTTATCGCGCTAGACGCCATGCCGCAACCCCAAGGCAGCGAGCGCGGTAGAATAGCAGGTTACGCGTTGTTCCCGAACGGGTCAGCGCAGCATTGCCCTTGCCGTGCCGGCCGGCTCGAACGACTGGCCGCCTTTGTTTTCGCACTATCCAAGAAACCATGAGCAACCTGAATTCACAAACCGTCCTGAGCGTCCACCACTGGACCGATACGCTTTTCAGCTTTACCTGCACGCGCGACCCGGGGTTCCGCTTCAAAAACGGCCAGTTCACGATGGTGGGCCTCGAAGTCGAAGGCAAGCCGCTGATCCGCGCCTACAGCCTCGCGAGTGCGAACTATGAAGAGCACCTCGAATTCCTGAGCATCAAGGTGCAGGACGGTCCGCTTACGTCGCGTCTGCAGCATCTGAAAGTTGGCGACGAAGTGCTGATCGGCAAGAAGCCGGTGGGCACGCTGGTGGCCGACAATCTGCTGCCGGACAAGACGCTGTGGCTGCTGTCCACGGGCACGGGCCTCGCGCCGTTCATGTCGATCATTAAAGATCCTGACATTTACGACCGCTACGAGCGCGTGGTGCTCACGCACACCTGCCGTTTCGTCGACGAACTCGCGTACAAGGAATACATCACCGACCACCTGCCGGCGCATGAGCACCTCGGCGAACTGGTGCAGGAAAAGCTGCTGTATTACCCGACGGTCACTCGCGAAGCGTTCCAGAACCGCGGCCGCATCACCGAACTCATCGAAACCGAAAAGCTGTTCGCCGACCTCGGCGTGCCCGGCTTCTCGCTCGAAAACGACCGCATCATGCTCTGCGGCAGCCCGCACATGCTGCGCGACACGCGCAAGCTGCTCGACGACCTAGGCTTCCAGGAAGGCAGCAATAACCAGCCCGGTCACTACATGGTCGAAAAGGCGTTCGTGGGTTAAACCGCACGCACTTCATCGCGGCGCATGCCGCGAGAAAAACGAAAAGGAGCCTTTCGGCTCCTTTCTTTTTTATTTGCGTCGTTACATTATTTGCGTCGTTACAATTTGGTGCGAATAAACTGACATCTGACGTAGATATTCTTCCTACAAATCATTCGACACAAATCATCAACTGTTGCATGAAATGTCAGCGCTAACCATTGGTATCACTGCATTTTTCTTTAATTGAGATATGATCGTGGCGCACGATTCATCATATTGCGATACCTGACTTCGCTTGAAGTTCGTGTTACTGATTGTAAATTTCGTTACGCCTACGCGTAGCGACCAGCTGCTCGCGTTCCGTTACGTGGCGGCTCGCACCTGGAGGCTAGAGACCCGCCATGTGTTCTTTCGTCTTCGCGCCGATGCGTACCCGTCCCGCTGTCCACACTGTTCGCTTCCTGAGAGGGAAAGTCATGGATACGCCGACTGTCGCCCCCTTCACCGCGAATATCGCGCTGCCGCCCGCAATCGAGGCCACGAGCGCTTGCGCCGCGCCCGCTTCCGCCGCCGAGCGGAAGCTTGCACGTCTGCGCGCGCGGGTCCGGCAACTGTCGGCGGAACTGGTACAGGTGCAGGAGGCGGCTTGCCGCTACGTCGCACGCGAGTTGCACGACGGCGTAGGCGCCGAATTGACCGCGACGCGCTTCGCGCTCGCGGGCGTGGAAACCTGGCTTCCCGCCGATGCGCCCGCGCAATGCGCAAACGCACTTGCGGTGGCAAACTTCTCGCTCGACGCGGTGTGCGCCGCGAGCCGCTAGGCGGTCGCCGAACTGCACGCGCCGTCGCTGGAAGCGTGCAGTTCGGCGCGTTCGCGCAATAGACCGGCGACTTCGCCGCCCGCACGCAACTGCGCACGAGTTTCGTGTGCGCCGCCGACATTAGCCTCACCCGCCTTCCCGCCGAAGCCGCGCTCGCCATATTCCGCGTCGCACAGGAGGCGCTCAACAACATCGCCAAGCACGCGCGCGCCGAATCCGCGGACGTGCGCATCGAAACCAGCCGCCGTCATCTGACGGTGATCATGGCCGACGACGGCATCGGCGTGTCGCGCAGCGCCCGCAACCGGCGCGGCCATTTCGGCCTGAGCGGTATGCAGGCGCGGTGCACCGCGTTCGACGGCACGCTGCGCGTGAGCGCACGGCACGCCGTCACGCGTCAGGCGGAAAGCGGGCAAGGCAGCACGCGGCACGCTCGTGTGCGTCCGTTTCGCGTGGGACGCGATGCTCGCCGATGCAGGCGGCGTCGAGAGTCTGGAAAACGTCTCCCGCAGCGCGCGCGGCGTTCGCTGCTGCAATCGTGAGCACGCTGTCATGAGTCTGCACATTCTGCTCGCCGACGATCACGCCGTGGTTCGCCAATTGCTGATCGACCGGGGCGTCGCACGCGAAGTGACGGAAGCGCAAACCGGCGGCGAAGCGCTAGAAGCCGTCACGCGTCACAACTACGAAGTCGTGCTGCTCGACATTTCGCTGCCCGACATGAACGGCACTGAAGTTCTGAAGCGGCTCAAGCGCAAGGCGCCGCGCGCCGCCGTGCTGATGTTCTCGATGTACCGCGAAGATCAGTACGCCGTGCGCGCGCTGAAGGCCGGCGCGGCGGGCTATCTGTCGAAAACGGTCGACGCCGCGCAGATGATCTCAGCGATCCAGCAGGTCGCGATGGGCCGCAAATACGTGAGCCCGGCGATGGCCGAAGCGCTCGCCGACTACGTTTCCTTCGACGGCGAACAGTTGCCGCACGAAAAGCTCTCCGACCGCGAATACCAGACGCTGTGCATGCTCGCGTCGGGCAAGCGGCTTACCTACATTGCCGCGACGCTGTCGCTCTCGGTGAAAGATGAAGCTGCGCAATAACGCCGAACTTACCTTCTACGTGATGAGCAACCGGCTCGTCGATCTGAATCCGGCCATGGCCGGCTGAGGTTTCGCCCTAGCGATTCCGCTCGCCTCGGCACCGGTCCACGAGCCGCCTCGCGGGGTCGCCTCGACCAGCCGCGCCATGTGGCGATTCCCGCCTTTTTCAGTCGCCCGACGCGAAAATCCTCCTGGTACTACGCGCCCAAAGCAAGAACACATCGCCGGACGCCCTGTGCGACGGGCTCTTTTGTCCGGCCCGCGAGTCGGGAAATGTGCGTCCCAAAAAGTTACATTGGCGTGCTTCCGTTAAAATCGGAGTTTCCTCGACATTCGGCGCGCAACACGCGTGCACTACTGGAGACCCACCGCCAATGTCCCTGTTCCGCAAGAAGAGCGTCGAGCACATGATCGCCGCAAGTGCTCAGAACGCCGGTTTGAAGAAAGCGCTCGGCGCGCTCGATCTCACTTTCCTTGGTGTCGGCGCCATCATCGGCACCGGCATTTTCGTGCTGACCGGCACGGGCGCCGTTCAGGCCGGCCCGGCGCTGATGGTCTCGTTCCTGATCGCCGCCGTAGCCTGCGGTTTCGCGGCGCTCGCATACGCCGAGTTCGCGTCCACCATTCCGGTCGCGGGCTCCATCTACACGTATTCGTACGCCACGCTCGGCGAACTGGCCGCGTGGATCATCGGCTGGGACCTGATGCTGGAATACGGGCTGGCGACGTCGGCGGTGTCGGTGGGCTGGTCGGGCTATCTGCAATCCTTGCTGTCGGGCTTCGGCGTTTCGCTGCCAGTCGCGCTCACCGCCGCGCCCGGCGCCTTGCTGGGCCATCACACGCTCTTCAACCTGCCCGCCTTCCTCGTGATGATGGCGATTACCGCGCTGCTGTCGGTCGGCATTCGCGAATCGGCGCGCATAAACAACATCATGGTGGCCATCAAGGTGACGGTGGTGCTGCTCGTGATCGGCGTGGGCGTGTTCCACGTCACACCGGCGAACTGGCATCCGTTCATGCCGAACGGCTGGAACGGCGTGTTCGGCGCGGCGGCTGTGATGTTCTTCGCGTTCATCGGCTTCGACTCGGTTTCGTCCGCGGCGGAAGAAGTGAAAAATCCGAAGCGCGATCTGCCGGTCGGCATCATCGCGTCGCTCGGTGTCTGCGCGGTGCTGTATGTCGCGGTGGCGACGGTGGTGACGGGCATCGTGCCGTCGGCGCAATTCGCGAACATTTCGCATCCGGTCTCGTACGCGCTGCAGGTGGCGGGACAAACGTGGGTGGCCGGCTTTATCGACCTCGGCGCCGTGCTCGGCATGCTCACGGTGATTCTGGTGATGGCGTATGGCCAGACGCGCGTGATCTTCGCGATGTCGCGTGACGGCCTGTTGCCCGCGCAACTCTCGAAGGTGCATCCGAAGTTCGCCACGCCATCCTTCACGACGTGGCTCGTGGGCATTTTCTTCGGCCTGATCGGCGCGCTGGTGCCGCTGAACGTGCTGGCCGAGCTAATCAACATCGGCACGCTCGCTGCGTTCTCGATGGTATCGATTGCGGTTCTCGTCCTGCGCAAGACGCATCCTGAATTGCCGCGCGCGTTCCGCTGCCCGGGCGTGCCGGGCGTGCCGGTGCTGGCGGTCGCTTCGTGTCTTTTCCTGATGGTGAATCTTCAGGTTGTCACGTGGGTCGCTTTTGTCATCTGGCTGGTGATCGGCATGGTGATTTACTTCGGCTACTCGCGTCGTCATTCGAAGCTGGCGAACTAATCTCACCGATTGCTTCAACGGCATCGGTTTGCATGAACAGGTGGGCGGCTGCGTGCTGCAGTCGAGAGAGGAATTGAGCGCGGCGGTGAAGTGGGAGCCGCAACGCGGATAAGCGCGCGCGATTCGCTTCACTCCACACGCAAACGCGCCATATAAGGCAAATGATCCGACAGCCACGCGGTTTCCTGCGTGGGCTGAATCCACTCCACGGGTTGCATGCCGCGCACGAACATCTTGTCGAGCGCGAGTGCCGGCGAGAACGCCGGGAACGTGCGACCCGATTCGCCGAGCAGCGTGGCCACTTCCTGCAGGCTATGCTCGCCGAATAAAGGCACCGAGTCGTTGCGCCAATCGTTGAAGTCACCGGCTAGAACCAGCGGACCTTCGGGCGCTTCCTTCGCGATCCAGTGCGCGATCCAGTTCATCTGACGCAAGCGCGCCGAGCGCGTGAGCGCGAGATGCGCGCATAGCAGCGTGACCGAGTAACCCCCGAACGTGGCGCGCGTGACCAGCAGGCCGCGCTTTTCGAAGCGGTGCGCCGAGATGTCCCAGCGTCCGCCGAGATCGAGCGGATGCGGCGACAGAATCGCATTGCCATGCCTCCACGACGATTTGAACACGTTCGGACCGAGCGCGATTTCGAGTTCCAGCGCTCGCGCGATTTCCGTGGCTTGGCAATGCCAGACATCATTCAAAGGATCGCCGAGCGGTGCGCCGAAGCTGCTCGCCAGAACCGGCGACGGCATGCGCCGCGCCATCGCTTCCTGTAAAAAATACGCGTCTGCATGCGTGGACTGAACCCAGCGTTGCATGGCCTGCCACCCCTGGAAACCAAGCGACGTCCGGCCTTTATGCAGATTCCAGCTCACCGCTACGAAATCTTTGGGCGCAGTGCTTTCGCGGATCAATTCTTCGGGGTTTCTCATGCCGCGTGGTCCACGTGTTCTGTTTGAGGGCTTCAGTTGTTCGCGTGTCGTTCGCGTCGTTGGCTTCGCTTCACCGGCTTCGTTGCCGTGATTCAGTGGCTGTGTCAGCTTGCTCCGCTCGTCAAACCCGCACGCACGCGGTAGACTAGGTTGGGGTTCTTGTCGACTATGGTCCAACTCGTCCACTGGCCCGGCTCCACTTTCAGACCCGGATGACTCGCGCTCACCTGACGCGGTTGCGGCGGCAACTTGCAGCCGGTGTCGGTCTGGCGTGCAATGTCTTCCTCGAACGTTTCCTGCGCTTCGATGGAGAGCGTGACACCGCTTGCGTCCGCCTGCAGCGGCGAAACGGTGAGCGTGCGCGCGAGGTCGATGTTGCCGCCCGACTGATCTTTGCAGCCGACGTTATGTTGCACCATCTTGTGATGCGTATCCGTGCGCGCCTAGCCGAACGTTGTCGTGCCTTCGAAAGAATCAATCTGCTGACCGTCGTGCATCACCTGCAATTGCCATTGAACGACCTGTGGCGCCGACGGTTGTTGTGCACGCGCAATCAACGAAGTGCCGAGCAGCAAGGCCGCGATACTGGTTTTCCACACAAGAGAAATCTCCGGTTACTGCTTCCGGCCGAGTGATCAGACGGCCATCTTACGCCTGATAAGCGGAACGCATTTCTGACACTTCAAACGGGGCCGGGTTCAGCAACAATGCATTTCAGTTGGGGCTGGGAATCGTCGAAAACAACCCGTTGTGAGCAGCAGAGGCGCACGACTGCTGGCTTGCACGTGAATGTGTCTCGCTAACACTGGACTTGAAACGGTGCCCGACAGGTGCCGCCACAGCAGGACCAGTCAGACGGGGTGAGCCATGCAACAGCAATGTTGAAACAGGAAATCGCAGTTGCGTCTTTCAGCCGTGTGTACGATCTCGATCAGGTCGAAACTGCATTGAACGATCTCGGCGAAGGCGCGAACGACGCGCTGCGTACCACATACGAAAAAATGCTCAAAACCGGCAACATGCGCCTTTTGCGTGAAGCCGAACCGCATGCCGTCGATCGACGATCTGATCGACGCGCTCCCCAAATTTTCCGCGCCGCTCGACGACATCCATAAGCAGATTGCCTTGTGTCTCGAAACCGAGGACAGACTCGAACTCATGCCGATTCTGTTACTCGGCGACCCCGGCATCGGCAAGACCACTTTGCGAAGCAGTTAGCGCGCCTGCTCGGCACGGCGTATCAATACGTGGCGATGAATTCGCTCACGGCGGGCTGGATTCTGTCGGGCGCTCCGTCACAATGGAAGAACGCGAAGCTGGGCAAAGTGTTCGACGCGCTTGTGAACGACAGCTATGCGAACCTAGTGATTGCCGTCGACGAAATCGACAAGGCGACGGGCGACTCCCAATACGATCCGCTCGGTGCGCTGTACGCGCTGCTAGAGCACGACACGGCGCAGAGTTTCATCGACGAGCTCGCGGAAATTCCGATCAACGCAGGTCATGTGATCTGGATCGCGACCGCCAACGACGAGCGTTCGATTCCCGAGCCGATTCTGAACCGCATGAACGTGTACGAAATCCCCGCGCCGGACCACGACGGCGCGCGCCGCATCGCGCAGGCGATTTATCACGAGATCCGTTCTGCGCATAACTGGGGCTGCGTTTTCCGGAGCTGCTGGGCGAACCGGCGCTCGACGTGCTGACGCAGGCATCGCCGAGAGAAATGCGCAGGGCGAGGCTGAACGGCTTCGGCTCGGCACGAATCGACGGACGCGATCATATCGACACGGGCGATATCCGGTTGGATTTCGGAAACCGGCGAAAAACGATTGGTTTTTAAGCTTTTTTGCCTATTTTCGCCCGCTTTTTGTCAAAATTCCGCCTTTGGGCGGAGTTTTTATCGGCTAAAAGTGCCGATTTTTACTATCTGGCGAAGTGAATGCCACGACAACTGTTGCTATTTCTGAGATGGTAAGCTGTTTTCAATCTTTCTGTATTTTCGATAGATGTGGAGTATACTGATTTGAACCGTTGCACGACGCGCTGGCGTCATCCGCAACAACCTTCATTTCATGTTTCACGACATTGGACGACACGATCATGAGAACCGCTTCTGCCGCATTGCTCTTTTCGGGCCACCCAGACATCGCCGGCTCGTGCCGGTAGCGACAACGCCGCCACGGTGAGCCGTCCGCAAGTACAAGCTTCCAATTCAACCGACGACGCCATTCGCACGCAAATCTAGGCGGAACTGGCGATCGTTTCACGCGGCGCGTTCGGTACGCGCGACTAAGGCCGCGAAATCCGCGCGGTAGTCCTCGCATTAGTCTCCTTTCCTGAAAGGGAATCGGCGCGCTCCATCGACGGAGCGCAATGAGCTTCCCGCTGCGAAGCTCTGCGGCGTACACTGATCCCGTCCGGCTGAATTGCGCGTCAGTCCGCTCGACACACAATGCCCGCTGTCCTTTCCGGCTGCAGGCATTTCTGTCTGCGCGTGATCGCACAACCTGGCCGGCGGGTGCGAAACCGTGGGTTTCCGGCTTCGCGAAGACGGATGCGTTCGGCAGC
Source organism: uncultured Paraburkholderia sp. (assembly GCA_940747215.1). GTDB lineage: Bacteria > Pseudomonadota > Gammaproteobacteria > Burkholderiales > Burkholderiaceae > Paraburkholderia. Next base: position 41,479 of record CALNWS010000001.1, read on the forward strand.
GAGCAGTATTGCGCAATTGGCGCCCGCATCCTGCCTTCAACTCCATCGGGTCAACGAGGCAGCGCGCGGCGAGACAGGCCGCGTCAAGGCGACATGAACCAAATCGAATGTGTGGTGATCGGCGCGGGCGTAGTCGGTCTTGCGGTGACGCGCGGCCGCGAAGTGATCGTGCTGGAAGCGGCCGAGGCGATCGGCGTGGGTACGAGTTCGCGCAATAGCGAAGTTATCCACGCGGGCCCCTACTATCCGCGCGGTTCGCTCAAGGCGACGCTTTGCGTACGAGGCCGCGAGATGCTGTACGACTACTGCGCCGAGCGCAACGTGCCGCATTCGCGCTGCGGCAAACTGCTCGTCGCGACGTCGCGCAACCAGATTCCGCAGCTCGAAAGCATCATGGCGAAGGGGCGCGAAAACGGCGTGCTCGACCTCATGCGCATTACCGGCGACCAAGCGCAAGCGCTCGAATCGGCGCTCGAATGTGTGGAGGCCGTGTTCTCGCCGCAGACGGACATCGTCGATAGTCATCAACTGATGCTCGCGCTTCAGGGCGACGCCGAACGCGACGGCGCTCTGTATGTGCGTCACGCGCCGGTCGAAGCGATCGAGGCGAGCAACAACCGCTTCGTGATCAACGTGGGCGGCGACGTGCCGACGACGATCAGCGCGGCCTGCGTGATCAACAGCGCGGGTTTGTATGCGAACGCACTCGCGCGCAGCATCCGTGGACTCGACGCGCGGCAACTACTTCAGCATCTCGGGACGCGCGCCGTTCAGCCACCTCATTTATTCCATGCCGAACGAAGCCAGACTCGGCGTGCATCTCACGATCGATCTCGGCGGGCAGGCGCGCTTCGGTCCCGACGTCGAATGGGTCGACGCGATCAATTATGACGTCGATCCGCAGCGCGCCGAATCACTGGCCCGCGCTTCCGGATCACGCATTGCAGCCGGCATACGCAGGCATTCGTCCGAAGCTGTCGGGACCCGGCGAGCACGCCGCCGACTTCGTGATTCAGGGACCTGCCGCGCACGGCGTGCGTGGACTCGTGAATCTGTTCGGTATCGAGTCGCTTGGACTGACGGCATCGCTTGCGATCGCGCAACGCGTGTGCGAAGTGAGCGGACGTCTCTAGTTGCACTAACGCAGCGCGCAATGAAGCGCGCGATGCAACGTTGAACGACAGCGCGCTCCGTGCACTCGATGCAAGTGATTCGCATCTGGCCGCTGCATATCGACGCGGCTTAGTACCAATTCGGTTATCTCTATCATTTGGACCGTCACGCGCGCCGGCTTCGTTGCTATCCTTGGGGACCGCTGTCACCAGAACGGCGATCAGTTCAATATAAATGGAGCGAGTCCTCATGAAATCTTCCCGTCTTACATTCTTGATCACCAGCATCGGTGTGGCCTCGACGTTCGCACTCTCGCGACAGGCATTCGCAGACGCACTGAAGGTCGCTGAAACCGAATCCGACCGCACAGGCCCTCGGCTATAAAGCCGACGCGAGCAAAGTCGACAAGGCGAAGTTCGCAAAATATGCAGCGGACCAGGATTGCGGCAACTGCAGCTTCTATCAAGGCAAGCGACCCGTACGCGAACTGTCCGATTTCGCACAGGCAAGCAGGTGGCGAGCAAAGGCTGGTGCAGCGCATATAACAAGAAACAAGAAGGCCTGAAGCTGTATTCTCCGCGTGCACAATTCGTGTCGCGCAAAATGCGCCGCAACATCGCGGCGCGACAATCCGCATGTTTCCATTGAGGCGTTTGCCGCCGCGCGCGGCCAATGCCTTTTTGCTGCTTGAAAACGTACGAAGCGCTCTTTACACTCGAATGCGATTGCTGCAGCTAACGTGATTTCATCGCGTGCGCGCCTGTGCAGAGGCACGCCGAAAAAGCCGTACCACGGAACATTTTTGCCAGTTGGAGATTCGAATGACACTCGCGCCGAGGAGCCGACATACACGCGCCGTCGTGGCTGCCGTGATTGGCAATGCGCTCGAATGGTACGACTTCACCGTGTTCGGTTTCCTCACGGTGGTGATCGCCCCAGCTCTTCTTTCCCGCCGCTAGCGACTACTCGTCGCTGCTTCTCACCACCGCGACGTTCGGCGTCGCATTCGTCATGCGGCCGATCGGCGGCATCGTTCTCGGACTCTCTGCGGATCGCGCGGGGCGTCAGGCGGCGCTCTCGCTCGTCATCGCGCTGATGACGCTCGGCATTCTGCTGCTTGCGGTCGCGCCGCCATATCCCGCGGTCGGCATCGCCGCGCCGTTGATCATCGTGCTCGGACGATTGCTGCAAGGCTTCTCTGCCGGTGGCGAGTTCGGCAGCGTGACGGCATTGCTGATCGAAGCTGCGCCGTTTTCCAAACGCGGCCCATACGGAAGCTGGCAGATGGCAAGTCAAGCGGCGGTGCTGCTGCTCGGCGCGCTAGTCGGCGGGCTTGTCACGTGCGGACTCTCCACCGACGCCCTGCATTCCTGGGGCTGGCGCGTGCCGTTCATTCTCGGTTTGATCATTGGACCGATCGGCTTTTATATCCGCCGTCATCTCGCGGATTCCGAAGCGTTTCTGCACGCCCAAAAAACGGCGCGCCGCGCGACGCTCGCCGAAGTGTTTCGTCACCATACGCGCGACGTGTTGTGCGGATTCGGCTCGGTGATCGCGCTCACGGTGACGATCTACTGCTCATCAGCTATTTGCCGACCTTCGCCGTGACGCAACTGAAGCTGCCTTACGGGCAGTCGTTCTACGCGGTGATCGTCGGCAATGTGCTGTTGACGTTGCTCTCGCCGCTCGCTGGCGCGTGGTCCGATAAAATTGGTCGCAAGGGTTTGTCGCTCTGGTCGCTCATCGTCACGTTCGTGATGATCTATCCGCTCTTTGCGTGGCTCGAGAGCGAGCCGAGCATTTCGAAGCTGATCCTCGTGCAGGCATTGCTCTCGATTGCGCTGTCCGGCTATTACGGACCGTTCGGCGCGCTGATCGCCGAACTGTTTCCGGCGAACGTACACTCGACGGGTCTGTCGCTCGCGCGCACAACCTTGCGGTGATGGTGTTCGGCGGATTCGGGCTGTTCGCCGTGACATGGCTCATCAACAGAACAGGCTCGCCGCTCGCGCCGACGTATTACGTGATGGGCGGACTCACGCTCTCGATCATCGCCATTGCGTGCGTGCCCGGCAAACGTCATGCCGATCTCGACGCGCGGCGCAAACCGGCCTGAGCGCGAACCGTCTTACGCGTGCGCTTGCGTTGGTGCGCTCCAGTTTTTTAGCTACGCGCCTGAATCAACGGTGGCCGTTTGTCGAACCACGGGCGTGCCGCTTCGAGTTGCGCTGCGAGCCGCAGCAGCGTCGCCTCACCGCCTTCTCGCGCAGCGAATTGCACACCGACCGGCAAGCCGCGCGCATTCCAGTAAAGCGGCACCGACATCGTCGGTTGCCCGCTCAGATTGAACAACTCCGTGCAACCCGCCCACGCGAACGCCTTGTTCGATGCTTCCGTCAGCAGCTTCTTCATCAGCAATTCGAGCGGCATCGCAGTGACGGCGCGCATCTGCATACGCTCGGACGAAGTCGGTTGCATCTCGCCGATCTTGATCGGCGGCGAAGTAAGCGTTGCGCACAGAATCACGTCGTAGCAGCTCAGCAGAACGGTCAGCTTTTCGGTGATGCGCTGCTGTTCTTCAAGTGCCGCGGGCAACCCGCGCTCGCCGAGTTTGCGGCCGACGTGCGCCATCGCCCACGTGGAGATTTCGAATTCGCTGCGCAGAGGCTTGCGGCCCGTGATGCGATCGGCGTTCAACACGAGTTCTTCCGCCGTGACCGACCACAGCGTGAGAAACGCGTGACGAACTGCCTCGAAGTCGATGCCGAGCGAAACCGGCTCGATGTTGTGGCCGAGCGAGCGCGCGAGTTGCGCGGCGTCGAGCGCGGTGCGCACGTCGGCGGAAAGCGTGGGCGCGAACATTGGCTCGGTGACGTACACGATATTCAGCGGCTTGCACGGCTCGCGCGTGGCACCGAGAAACGTGCCGGGCGCGCCGAGCGACCGCTCCGCATTGCCCGACAGCAGATCGAGCAGCAGCGCGCTATCGCGCACGCTGCACGACACCGCGAGATCGACGCCGAGGGGTCGCCCGACGCTACGGTGGCCGTGGCGCGCGGCACGCGTCCACGCGATGGCTTCAGGCCGAACAGCCCGCAGCACGATGCCGGAATGCGGATCGAGCCACCGCCGTCCGACGCATGCGCGAGCGGCACGATGCCGGCCGCGACCGCAGCTGCCGCACTGCCGCTAGAACCGCCTGGTGTGTGGTCGAGATTCCACGGATTGCGGCACGGCCCGAACAGTTCGGGCTCCGTATAAGGCATCTGCCCGAGTTCGGGCGTGCTCGTCTTGGCGAAGATGTTGAGTCCCGCCGCTTTCGCGAGTGCGACGACCGGCGAGTCTTCGGCGGGAATGAAATGGCGATAGTGACGGCTGCCCATCGACATGCGCAATCCGGCAACGGGCGCGCCGAGATCCTTGATCAGAAACGGCACGCCTGCAAGTGCGGATTGCGCGCTCACGGGTTCCGCGCCGTTCATGCGTTGCGCCGACTCGGCGCGAAGCGTGTCGTCGCGCGATGCTCGTTGACGCGCGGCGTCGTAGTCTTTCAGCACGATCGCATTGATCGCGGGATTGACGGCCTCGGTACGCGAGATCGCGATGTCGAGCAATTCGCGCGCACTGGCTTCGCGAGTGCGCACGAGTTCGGCGAGGCCGATGGCGTCATGAGCGAGATAGTCTGATTGCACGACGAGTGGATCCCCGCTTCGTATGTAAAACGATGCGCCAAGCGCGCCCCCGATCCGTTTCGCCGCACGAGACAGCGCTGCGGTATCGAGTTGATGCAACGGACTAGCGCGGCACACGGACTGTGCGCCGCAGGCTTTCAGCAGATTAACCGACAAATCGTGACGCGTGACAGAAGTGTCGCAATGAAGAACCGGCGGCATTGCAGACGCCGCCCTAGTTCACACGCCTGAATGTGCAGTTACGCGACGGGGTTGACGCGTTCGCCGAGGAACGTCAGCGTGCGGCCGTGCGCCAGAGCGGCGGCGTGCTGGTTATACGAAGCGCGGTCCGAACAGTTAAAGCCGTGGTCGGCGTTCGGGTAGATGTGGAACTCGGCATCGGTGCGGCCGGCGAAGAGCTCCTGAATCTCGCCGACAGCCGACAGCGGAATATGCGCGTCGAGTTCGCCGTAGTGGAATTGCATCGGCACCTTGATGTTTGGCACTTCGTCGAGCTGGTCGGCGCTGCTTTGCGCGAGCAACGCGGAGACGTCGACTGCCGCGCCGCTGTCGCCGGTCATGTAGAGCAGGCTTTGCACGAGCGGCGCGGAATCGCTCGCGAGCGATGTACGCGCAGCGCTCACCGCCGGTCGGGCAAAGGCGCGTTCGTGCCGCGCGCGAGGTTCGCGATCAGCAGCGTCGCCATCGCCTTGCCGCGCGGCGAATCGGCCTGAGCGAACACGATGCTATCCGACGCACCGTAATTCACGGCACGCGGCGTCGGATTTTTCTGCGCGCCCTTCGCCGTGTTTTTCGCCGCGTCTTTCGAATCATCGGCCAGCGCCACCGCATCGCTCAGCAGGTCGCCCGCCACGCCAGACACCGGCGTCGCCACCGGCAGGCCCATCTGCTGCATGAGCCACAACGCAAGCGCGCGATGCAGCAGCAGCTCGCGAGCCAGTCCGCGTAGTACGCGTAGGCGGTAATCAGCGCACTGCCGCCCGTCGTATCGCCCCACCAGCCAAACGTGCCGCCGACGCCCGCCAACATCACCAGCCGTTGCCGCTGATTGCGCAGCAGCGCGTCGAGTCCTTGCGACGGGTTCGCCGTGTCGCCGCGGCCAATCGCGTCGTGTGCGAGTGCGAGTGCGAGCGGGATCAGACGGCTCGACGTCTGTTCGGCGCAACCGTACAGATAGTTGATGAGATCGTCGGCAACACGCACAAACTGGCTCGATGCATTGCCGATGAAACGCACGCTCACGTCCTGCGGCAAATTCAGCGGCGCAAGGGCACATCCTGCTGGAAAACTGTCTCCCGTTCATGCGCGAATTGTGGGGACGTCACTGGATCTTCGCGCATAACGGCGATCTGAGACTGCTCGCCGACGCTGAACGGCGTCTATCAGCCGGTCGGCACGACCAATAGCGAGCTTGCTTTCTGCGCGCTGCTGCAAGGTTTGCGCAAGGCGTTTCCCGACTGCCAGCCGCCGCTCGAAGAACTGTTCGCCGCGCTCGAAACGCTCACGCGCGAAATCACGCAATTCGGCGTGTTCAACTTTCTAATGTCGAACGGCTAGGCGCTGTTCGCGCATTGCTCCACGCATCTGCATTACATCGTGCGGTACTGGCCGTTTTCCACGGCGCATCTGGTGGACGCGGACGTGTCGATCGATTTCGCCAAGTACACCACGCCGGAAGATCGTGTCGCGGTAATCGCCACCAAGCCGCTCACGGACAACGAAGTGTGGACCGCCTTCAATCCCGGCGACCTGCTGATGTTCCAGCACGGCGAAGTGATCGGCCGCGTGAATGTGCCAGTGCCGCCTTCGGTGCTGGAGAAGCTGCGCAATCCGTCGCTGGACGCCTCGGCTTCCGCATCCACGATTGCGGCCACTATCGCGCCGACCGTGCGGCCCGCAACCGACGTCGATCTCGAAGCCGCCGACGACACCGCCGCGTTCGAATCCTGAACGGCCACGAACACATAGAAAAGAAACGCCAATAAAGAAGCCTCGCACGATTCAAACGTGCGAGGCTTTTTTCTGCCCGCGCCGCGCGAAACAACAAGTTCGCGCGACCGATAGCGATTCAAAAACTCAATGCAAAATCTTCGCGAGGAAATCTTTTGCGCGATCCGACTTCGGATTCGCGAAGAAGTCTTCCTTGCGATCGTCTTCCACGATCAAGCCCTTGTCCATGAAGATCACGCGGTGCGCGACTTTCTTCGCGAAGCCCATTTCGTGCGTCACGCACATCATGGTAATGCCTTCCTGCGCGAGTTCGACCATCACGTCGAGCACTTCGTTGATCATTTCCGGATCGAGTGCGGACGTGGGTTCGTCGAACAGCATCGCGATCGGGTCCATCGACAGCGCACGTGCAATCGCCACGCGCTGCTGCTGACCGCCCGACAACTGGCCCGGGAACTTGTCCGCGTGCGCACGCAGACCCACGCGATCCAGCAGCCTCAAACCCTTTGCGGTGGCTTCGTCGTTCGAACGGCCGAGCACCTTGACCTGCGCGAGCGTGAGGTTCTGCACGATCGACAGATGCGGGAATAATTCGAAGTGCTGGAACACCATGCCGACTTTCGAGCGCAGCTTCGACAGGTTGGTTTTCCTGTCCGTGAGCGACTGACCGTTGATGACGATCTCGCCCTTCTGGAACGGCTCGAGGCCGTTCACGGTTTTGATCAGCGTGGACTTGCCCGAACCCGACGGCCCGCACACCACCACCACTTCACCCTTTTTGATTTCCGTCGTACAGTCGGTCAGCACCTGAAACTGGCCGTACCATTTCGAAACGTTCTTGATAGAAATCATCTTGTGACCTTTTTCTGAAGACCTTTGACGAGGCTCGACGCGACCACACAGATCACGAAATAACACGTGCCCGCGAACAGTACCATTTCGACGTTCGTACCGTCACGGTCACCAATATTCGGGCGGTGCGGAAGAAGTCGGCGAGGCTGATCACGTAGACGAGCGACGTATCCTGGAAGAGCACGATACCTTGCGTGAGCAGCAGCGGCACCATCGCGCGGAACGCCTGCGGCAGCACGATGAGGCGCATGGCCTGCCCGTAGTTCATGCCGAGCGCGAACGCGGCGTTCACCTGCCCGCGCGGCACGGCCTCAATACCTGCGCGGATGATTTCCGAGTAGTACGCGGCCTCGAACAGCGAGAAAGCCACCATGGCCGACGCCAGACGGATGTCGAGGTCCGGCGACAAACCCAGCACATTCTGCAACACTTGCGGCACGATCAGGAAGAACCACAGCAGAACCATGACCAGCGGGATCGAACGGAAGATCGTGACGTAGCCTTTCGCGAACCACTGCAAAAGTTTGATCGACGACAGCCGCAGCATGGCGAGCACCGTCCCCCAGATAATGCCGAACACAATGGCAATCAGCGTGATCTTGAAGGTGACGATGGCGCCGGTCCACAACGTAGGCAATGCGCCCGGAATACCACTCCAGTCGAAATGATGCATTACTTGCCTCCGATATAGCCGGGCAGCCGGGTCTTGGCTTCGACCCAACGCATGAGTTGCATCACGACCAGGTTGATGAGCATGTACGCGAGCGTGACCGCGATGAACGACTCATAAGTCTGCGACGTGTAGTCCACCAGTTGACGCGCCTGCGCGGACAGATCCAGCAGACCGATCGTGGACGCCACCGCCGAGTTCTTGAAGATGTTCAGAAACTCCGACGTGAGCGGCGGCACGATGATGCGATACGCCACCGGCAGCAGCACGTAGCGATACGTCTGCCATTGCGTGAAGCCCATCGCGAGGCCCGCTGAGCGCTGGCCTTTCGGCAATGCGTGATGCCCGAGCGCACCTGCTCGCACACACGCGCGGCGGTGAAGAGCCCGAGACAGATCAGATAATGGAAGACGAGAAGAACTGCGCGGCCGGCGGCAGTTGCTTGAACCATTTGCCGACAGAGGCGAGCAGCAACTCCGGTATCACCAGATACCAGATGAAGAACTGCACGATCAGCGGAATGTTACGGAAAATCGCGACGTAAAGCGTGCCGATGCCCGACGCCCATTTGTTCGGCACCGTGCGCAGCACACCCAAAATCGAACCGACGATCAGCGCGATCACCCACGCCGATAGCGACACGGTAATCGTCACCCAAAAACCCGACAGCAGCCAGCCCAAGTACGTGGTCGGCTCTCCGGTGGAGACGGGACTCAGCAGAATGCCCCAGTTCCAGTGATATGACATGACCAAGACTCCAGCAAAAAGAAACGGAAGAAGCGCGTGGCCCCCTCCGTTCCGTTCAGCGTTTCAAAAAAACAGCTAAGGTTTAATCGATTACCTTGTCATTCGGGCTCTTGAAGAGCGCCTTCATGTCATCGCTTTCCGGGAAGTTCAGGTTCAGGTCCTTCGGCGGAATCGGCAATTCGAACCACTTCTTGTAGATCGCATCGGATTCGCCCGACATTTCGACCTTCGAGATTGCGTCGTCGACGACCTCCTTGAATTCCGGATCGTTCTTGCGGAGCATGCAGCCGTAAGCTTCATGCGATTGCGGTGCGCCGACGATCACGAAGTCGCCCGGATTGTTCGACTTCGCGCGCTCACCTGCGAGCAATTCGTCGTCCATCATGAACGCAGCGGCACGGCCCGTGGACAGCGTCAGGAATGACTCGCCGTGGTCCTTCGCGCTGATGATATTCATGTCCATGTTCTTGTCCTGATTCATCTTGCGAAGCAGGCACTCGGACGTCGTGCCGGCCGTGGTGACCACGGTCTTGCCCTTCAGGTCCGCCCAGTCCTTGACGCCGGAGTCTTTCTTGGTCATGAGGCGCGTGCCGATCAAGAAGATCGTGTTCGAGAACGCTGCCTGCTGCTGACGCTCGGCGTTATTCGTGGTGGAGCCGCACTCCATGTCGACCGTGCCGTTCTGCACGAGCGGAATACGGTTTTGCGACGTGACCGGCGTGAGCTTCACCTTCAGGTTCGGCATGTTCAGCTTCTGCTTGACTGCCTCAACCACTTTCAGTGCGAATTCCTACGAATAGCCGATAACGTTCTGCTTGTCGTCGTAATACGAAAACGGAATCGACGATTCGCGATGCCCCAGCGAAATGACGCCCGTGTCCTTGATTTTTTTCAGCGTGCCTGCGTCTTGCGCGTGTGCGCCAAACCGTGAACAGTCCGAGAGTCGCGAGCAGCAGCGCAGCTTTTTTAACCTTCATTTGGTGATCTCCTTGGCAAGAACCGGCACCAGTTTAGCAAAGTAATTATTCTGAAAGTATGGCTATAAACCATACTGTTGCATTCACGCCGCGATGCCCGGCAGACGGGCCACGCAGCGATTCCGGGAAGTCGGAAATCCTTTACGCACGGACACGCCCTGCTCGCTCGACACTTGCCACACTGCCGCAAATGCTTCGCGCATCACGCGCTCGAGGCGCTGGTTGATTTCGTCTTCGGTCCAGAAGAAGCTCGAGAAGTCCTGCACCCATTCGAAGTACGAGACGGTCACACCGCCTGCATTCGCGACGACGTCCGGAATCACGAGGATGCCGCGATCGTGCAGGATGTCGTCCGCTGCCGTGGTGGTCGGGCCGTTCGCGCCTTCCACGACGATCTTCGTCTTGATCTTCGAAGTGTTCTTTTCGGTGATCTGGTTTTCGAGCGCAGCCGGAATCAGGATGTCCGATTCGACCGTCCAGAATTCTTCGTTCGTAACCGAGTCGGCTTCGGCGTAGCCGCCCACGCCGCCCGTCTTCGCCACGTGATCGAACAGCGCGACTGCGTCGATACCCGTCGACTTGTAGATCGAGCCGGTGTGATCCTGCACGGCGACCACTTTCGAACCCGCTTCTTGGAACAGACGCGCAGCGATGCCGCCGACGTTACCGAAACCCTGCACGGCGATACGTGCGCCTTCGATGTCGGGGCCGATGCGGCGAGCCGCTTCCGAAGCCACCACGAAAACTCCGCGGCCCGTTGCTTCGCGGCGGCCGAGCGAACCGCCCAGCGTGATCGGCTTGCTCGTCACGACGCCCATGGCTGTTTGGCCCTGGTTCATCGAGTATGTGTCCATCATCCACGCCATGATCTGCTCGTTCGTGTTCACGTCCGGCGTGGGAATGTCGGTGTTCGGTCCGATGATGCCGATTTCGCTGGTATAGCGGCGCGTGACGCGCTCGAGCTCACCACGCGAGAGCGTGCGCGGATCGACACGGATACCGCCCTTCGCGCCGCCATACGGCACGTTGACCGCAGCGTTCTTCACCGACATCCACGCTGACAAAGCCATCACTTCCGACAACGTCACGTTCTGGTGATAGCGCACGCGGCCCTTGACCGGACCACGCGAAACGTTGTGCTGCATGCGATAGCCTTCGAAGTGAGCGACGGTACCGTTATCGAGTTCGATCGGGCAGTCGACACCAGAATGCGCTTCGGGCGCTTCAGCGTTTCGAGCCAGCGGGAGAGGGAGCCGAGATACGGCGCGACGCGATCGATCTGGCGAAGGTAGTTGCCCCACGGGCCGAGGTCGTCTTTAATTCAGGTAGGAGGGAACCGACTGCAACGTTGATGCGGAATTGGCGACTTGTTGCTGGGATAACATGAACGCTCCGGCGTTGATCAAATAACAGCATTGTCGAAAAACGCCGTTTTTAAATCCAATGCCGTTTCCTTATCCGATTATGTTTTTTATGCATAACCCTTCGGAAGGCGCAAATTCACGTCGTCGGGACGCAGGAATCAGGCGGTGCTTTGCGCCAGTTCTTCCGACACGACGTCCCACAACTGGCGCACGAGAATCTGCCGCGAATCGTCGCTCTTCGCAGCGAACTTGTCGCGATAGAGACTTATTTCCATGGACAACGTGAGCTGACCTTCCGGCGTGCCGCGCATCGCGTGGTCGAGGCGGATCAGCTTGCCGTCGGCCACCGCGTCTTCCACGGCGCTATGCGGCAGGAACGCGACGCCGTGGCCGGCGAGCGCCATCGCCTTGAGACCTTCGGCCATGTCGGTCTCGTAGAAACGATCCAGATACAGACGTTCCGGCGCATTCGCGAGAATCGTCTCGGTCATGCGGCCGAGATACGCGTTCGGCGTGTACGACAGATAAGGCGTGGGCGACTCGGCGTGCCCGGCAGCGTATGACGCGGACGTCCCGCGCGTCCCGGCGCCGAGAATGAACTGATCGGTTCTTTGCCGAGCGTGAGCATGTCGTAGCGGTCGGGATCGAGCGCAACAGGGTAACTCGGGTTGTGATAACCCATCACCAGATCGCAGCCGCCTTCCACGAGTGCCAGCGCCGCATCGTGCACGTTCACCGCGCGCAGCCGCGTGTGGATCGGGCCCATCTGCGCTTCGATGCGCTGCAGCCAGCGCGGAAAATATGTAAGCGACAGCGTGTGCCGCATGGCGAATTCGATGGTCGCCTGCGGCGTCTCCGTATGGCCGCGCAACAGCGCGCGTGCTTCGTGGAACTGGGAGAGCATGGCCAGCGCCTGCTCGTTGAACACCTAGCCGGCCGCCGTGAGCCGCGTCGGATACACCGAGCGGTCGATCAGCTCGGTGCCGAGCCACGACTCGAGCGCCTGGATGCGGCGGGAAACGTCGGCTGCGTCACGTGCCGCAATTCGGCCGAGCGGCTGAAACTACGCGTTTCCGCCAGCGAGACGAAGTCTTCGAGCCATTTCAGTTCCATGCGTAGTTTGCTGCCGGCGGAGAGAGGAAGTCAGCATTCTAGATGCAGGTGCCCGATGCCGGTGTTCGAGAAGGCACGACTGGCGGCGCATTCGCGCTCGCGCGGATATGTCAAGCGGTTACGACAGCGGCGTGGCCGTCACGCCACCGCCAACTGCCCGGCACGGCACCGCGTCGAAATCGGGATAAGTGGCGTCCGGTGGTAAAATTCGCGGTTCTGGCTTGCAGTTCCGACTTTTGACTTTTCTGCCGCATTTTCACCCGGCGTTTTGCCCTCACCCGGCCCCCATCATGTCCGACACCCGCCCCGACACTCTGTTCGCGCTGAACGCGCTCTCCCCGCTCGACGGCCGCTATGCCTCGAAAACCGAAGCCCTGCGCGACTGGCTCTCGGAAGCCGCTTTCATGCGCAATCGCGTGACGGTTGAAATCCACTGGCTGATCGCGCTCTCGCGCGCCGGTTTCGCCGAAGTGCCGCGTTTCTCCGAAGCATCCGAACAATTCCTACTGCAACTGGCCGAGCGCTTCACCGCACACGACGCCGCGCGCATCAAGGAAATCGAGCGCGTGACGAATCACGACGTGAAGGCGGTCGAATATTGGCTGAAAGAATCGGTGAAGGGTCAGGAAGAACTGGAGCGCGCAAGCGAGTTCATCCACTTCGCCTGCGCCTCGGAAGACATCAACAACACGTCGCACGGCCTGATGCTCGCGGGCGCCCGCGAACACGTCATTCTGCCTGCACTGCGCTCGGTGCATCAGCGCCTCGTCGCGCTCGCTCACGCGCACGCCGCCCAGCCGATGCTGTCGCGCACGCATGGCCAGCCGGCGAGCCCCACCACGCTCGGCAAGGAACTCGCGAACGTCGCCGCACGTCTGGAACGTGCAATCGACCGCATCGCGAAGGTCAAACTGCTCGGCAAGATGAACGGCGCGGTCGGCAACTTCAACGCGCATCTGTCGGCGTATCCGGAATTCGACTGGGAAGCGTTCTCGAAGGACGTCGTCGAAAACCATCTGAAGCTCACGTTCAATCCATACACCATCCAGATCGAACCGCACGATTACATGGCCGAGCTGTTCGACACCGTGTCGCGCGCGAACACGATCCTGCTGGATCTGGACCGCGACGTGTGGGGCTACATTTCGATGGGCTACTTCAAGCAGCGCACGAAGGCCGGCGAAATAGGTTCGTCTACGATGCCGCACAAGGTCAACCCGATCGACTTCGAAAACTCGGAAGGCAACCTCGGCCTAGCGAACGCCACGCTGCGTCACCTCGCCGACAAGCTGCCGGTGTCGCGCTGGCAGCGTGACCTGACCGACTCGACGGTGCTGCGCAATATCGGCGTCGCGTTCGGTTACTCGCTGCTCGCGTACGACTCGCTGATCCGCGGCCTCGACAAGCTCGAAGTGAACGCACAGCGTCTGAACGAAGACCTCGACAACTGCTGGGAAGTGCTGGCCGAGCCGGTGCAAACCGTGATGCGCCGTTACGGCATCGAAAACCCGTACGAGCAGTTGAAGGAACTCACGCGCGGCAAGGACATTACGCGTGAAGCGCTGCAAACCTTCGTGACAGGTCTCGCGATTCCGCAAGACGCGAAAGACCGTCTGCTTACAATGACGCCAGCTTCTTATATCGGCAAGGCTGTCGAACTGGCCAAGCGGATCGCCTGAGCGGCCTGATGCTCTGCTGCGACGAACCGCAATAAAAAACCGCTCCTCGGAGCGGTTTTTTCATGCAGACGAAGCGCGAAACCCGAGCGCCTTCAGCGCAGTTCGATCTGCCGCGATCGAAGAAGTGGCCCGTGCGCGTGGTCAGGCGTTCTTCGAGCACCTTGCGTGTGCCCTTACGAAGCACACGTCCTTGTCGCCGTCGCGCAGTACTTCGCGGTACGAACGCTTGAGCGACGAGCACGTGAACACTGCCGTCTCGTGCGCACGCTGCTTCTCTTCGATCGCGATCGCGGATCGTTTTCAGCCACGGCCAGCGGTCCTCGTCGGTGAGCGGAATGCCTTTGTGCATATTCTCCTTGTTGGCGGCGCTGTGAAACTGTTGGCGGCGCTGTGAAACGCGTCGCCGTCGGTGAAGGTGCAGTGCAGGCGTTCCGCCAGCATTTCGCCAATTCTCGTTTTGCCGGTGCCGGACACGCCCATTGCGATCAGAATCATTTGAAACTCCTTACACGACCGCCGCGAGTGCGAAGGTCAAACCTAGGCCCATCAGCGATGATGATGGTTTCGAGGAGCGCCTAGGTCTTGAAGGTCTGCCCCACTGTCATACCGAGGTATTCCTTGATCAGCCAGAAGCCGCCGTCGTTCACGTGCGAGAAGATCAGCGAGCCCGAACCGGTGGCGAGCACCAGCAATTCCGGCTGAACCTGCACGGCACCCGCCGCCGTGATCGGCGCGACGATGCCGCAGGCCGTGGTCATCGCGACTGTAGCCGAATCCGTGGCAAGACGGATCAGCGCCGCGACGAGCCAGCCGAACAGCAGCGGCGACAGATGTACCGACGTCGCCGCGTTGACGATTTCCTTCGAAATGCCGCTATCCATCAGCACACGGCCGAAGCCGCCGCCCGCGCCCACGATCCGCGTGATACCCGCGATCGGCGCAAGACACTCGCCGCATAATTTCTGGAGCTGCTCACGGTTGAAGCCGCGGCTCGCGCCGAACGTCCAGAGCTGACGAGCACGGCGATCAGCAGCGCGACGTCCGAATTGCCGACGAAGCGCAGCAGGTCGTTCGGCAGCGTTTTCGGCGTGGAAATCAGGTCGGCCCAGTTGCCCACCAGCATTAGGATGAGCAGCACGAAGCCGACTTCGAAGAACACCGGCAAGCCGACGATAATCGCGACCACCATCATTGCCCAGTGAATGTTCTTCTCGCCGAACTTGTCGATAAGCGTGGTGGCGATGCGTTCGGTGCCGCCGGATTCGGCCATCATCTTGCCGAGCATCGTGCCGAGACCGACCACGATCGCGATGTGTCCGAGTGTGTTGCCGTTACCCGTTTTGAACGATTTGACGATGGTCGCCATCGGCATGCCGGACACGAGCCCGAGCAGCAGCGACACGATGATGAGTACGAGGAATGGATCCTTGTAGCGCGTGATCAGCAGAATCAGCAATGCGATGGCAATCACCGCGTAGACCAGCAGCATGCTCCCATGGACAGCTTCCATGAAGCTCCTCCCTTTTGCGTTATTGATTGCAAGTGCCTGCTCGCCCGGCGCTTGTCCGGACTCGCGGAAAGCGGCCAGCACCCTGTCTCACGGCGACCTGTGCGTAGCCGGAAACCCGGCTAGCCGCACGGACGCTGAATTTTACTGTTTGTCGTCGGTTAAAGCGCTACATACCGCATCGAAGCCAGCGCGCATATAGCAAAGGAGCCTCGCCGTGACAGCCTGTCTGGCTGCTTCGACGAGGCTCCTTCATGTGGACCTCGAGGCCGCACGAAAGTGCGTCCGGTTTCAGTGATGGGCGGGTGCGGCCAGTTGACTGGCGGCTCGTGCAAGACGCGTCACTTCGTCCCAGTTCTGCGCGGCGAGCGCGGCTTTCGGTGTGAGCCACGAGCCGCCCACGCACACCACGTTCGGTAGCGAGAGGAAATGCGTCGCCGTTTTGGCCGTGATGCCGCCCGTCGGGCAGAACTTCAGGTTCGGGAACGGGCCGTGGAATGCCTGCAGCATCAGCACGCCGCCCGCCTGTTGCGCCGGGAAGAACTTCACGATTTCGTAACCGAGTTCGAGCGCCTGGATGATGTCGCTCGGCGTCATCACGCCGGGCAGCAGCGGCAGGCCGGCGTCCTGCGCGGCCTTGTGCATGTCTTTCGTCAAGCCGGGCGAGACGCCGAACTGCGCGCCGGCCTTCTTTGCCTGTGCACAATGCTCGGGCTTCGTGATCGTGCCCACGCCCACCACGATGTCTTCGGCCAGCTGGCTCGCGCGCTCGATCGCCTCCAGACCCGCTGCCGTGCGCAGCGTGATTTCCAGCACCTTCACGCCGCCCGCATGCAGCGCGCGCGACACGTGTTCGCCCTGTTCGACCGGGTCGAACGCGAGCACCGGAATCACCGGGCCGAGGCGCACGATATCGCTTACTGTTTTCGTCGTCATAGTCAGACTCCTTGTTTCTGCAGCGCGGAACCCGCACTTAGCTGGCTTGAGTGGTGCTTGTGTGTTGTTCGCGATGCGCATGAGTCTGCGCGTGCGCGTGTTCGCCGTGCTGCGCAGGACGCTCGCCCACCATGGCGCCGAATACCGAGGCGCCCTGCTCTGCCGGTGCCGCCGCCGAGCGGAACACGCCGAACAGTTCGCGACCGAAACCGACTTCTTTTTCCGCCTGATGCTGCGGCACGGCACACGTGCGCGCGGCCCATTCGGCTGCGTCGATGTCGATGTCGAACACGCCCGCTTCGGCGTCGATCACGAGCGTGTCGCCCGTGCGCACCTTGCCGATCGGCCCTTGCAGCAACGCTTCCGGCGACAGATGGATCACCGCCGGCACCTTGCCCGACGCGCCCGACATGCGGCCGTCCGTGACGAGTGCAACATGGAAACCCTGATCCTGCAACACACCGAGCAGCGGCGTCAAACGATGCAGCTCGGGCATGCCGCTTGCCCGAGCGCCCTGGAAGCGCACCACGGCAACGAAGTCGCGCTTCAGCTCGCCGTTGTCGAAAGCGGCCTGCACCGCTTCCTGCGAATCGAAGACGATGGCAGGCGCTGTCACCTTGCGATGTTGCGCGGCGACCGCCGAAATCTTGATGACACCGCGGCCGAGCTTGCCCTGCATCAGACGCAGACCGCCGTCCGGCTGGAACGGCTCGCCGATCGGGCGCAGTACTGCAGGATCTTCGCTCTTTGGCGTGCCCGGCACCCATTGCAGCTTGCCGTCGATGAGCTTCGGCTCTTCGGTGTAATGCTTGAGACCCTTGCCCGCGACCGTGTTGACGTCTTCGTGCAGTAAACCGCCTTCGAGCAGATTGCACACGAGGAACGCGACACCGCCCGCAGCGTGGAAGTGGTCCACGTCGGCCTTGCCGTTTGGATAAATCTTCGCGAGCAGCGGCACGGACTGCGAGAGAGCGTCGAAGTCCTCCCAGTCGATCACGATGCCCGCTGCGCGCGCAATGGCGACGAGGTGCAGCGTGTGATTGGTCGAGCCGCCGGTTGCCAGCAGCGCGACGATGCCGTTGACGATCGCCTTCTCGTCGACCACGTGACCGATCGGCATGTAGTTGCCGCGGTCCACGGTGAGGTCGAGCACGCGGCGCGCGGCCTGCGCGGTGAGCGCGTCGCGCAGCGGCGTGTGCGGATGCACGAACGCCGAACTCGGTAGATGCAGGCCCATCACTTCCATCAGCATCTGGTTGCTGTTCGCGGTGCCGTAGAACGTGCAGGTGCCGTGACTGTGATACGCGGCGGCTTCCGCTTCGAGCAGCGCGTCGCGGCCGCACTGGCCGGTGGCGAAGAGCTGGCGCGTCTTGGCTTTGTCGTCGTTGGAAAGGCCGCTGCCCATCGGGCCGGCCGGCACGAAGATGGTCGGCAGATGGCCGAATTGCAGCGCGCCGATCAGGAGACCCGGCACGATCTTGTCGCAGATGCCGAGGCACAACGCCGCGTCGAACATGTTGTGCGTGAGCGCGACCGCCGTGCTCATCGCGATCACTTCGCGCGAGAAGAGCGACAACTCCATGCCCGCGTTGCCCTGCGTGACGCCGTCGCACATGGCTGGCACGCCGCCCGCGAATTGCGCGACGCCGCTGTTTTCACGCGCGGCCTGCTTGATGATGTCCGGGTAGTTTTTGTACGGCGCGTGCGCCGACAGCATCTCGTTGTACGAGGACACGATGCCGATGTTCGGCTCGCGAATCTGCTTGATGCCAAGTTTGTCGTTTCCTTCGAGGCCGGCGAAACCGTGCGCCAGGTTCGCGCACGACAGCGCACCGCGTGCTGGGAAACGCCCTTGCGCCTGCGCGATGCGCGCTAGGTATGCCTCACGAGTGGGTTTGCTGCGCTCGATCACGCGCTGCGTGACCTTCAACAATTGCGAATGCGGGGAAACCATCAGAGCTCCTTCGTCGCTGGCGGGAGGCGCCGAAATTGCGCGCTATGCCAATTAGGTATCGCGGGGTGTTTGATCAGTTGATGCCGTCATTTTAGTAGAAAAACTACATGATCGCAACGTTCACCGGTGCTGTGTTGCGACATGGGAAAATCCCTTGAACCGCCCTGCTGACGTGCCACAAAGCGTTACGCATCAAAAATTATGGATTACCCCTACTGCCGAAATGTAGTTTTTTTACCTTATTTGGCAAATCAGATATAGTCCACGCATTCTTCAGCATAGTGCGAGTTTTACGATGATGCTGTCTCAGGTGGAAGAGATGCGCGACCAGTTGCGGCCTTCTGAGCGCAAGCTGGCCAACTACGTGATCGAGGCACCGCGCGAGGTGCTCGATCTTTCGATGACCGAAGTCGCGGCGCGCGCGGGCGTGAGCCAGCCGACCATTGCGCGCTTCTGTCATGCGTTGGGTTTCTCGGGGTTCCGCGAGTTCAAGATCCGGCTCGCGCAGGGCATCGCGGCAGAAGTGCCGGCCGTCTATCGCGACGTGCGTCCCGACGAACCGACGCCGGGCGTAGCCGCCAAGGTGCTGGACCGCACGATCGGCGCGTTGATCCAGGTGCGCAACAATCTGTCGTCGGATAGCGTGGCGGCGGCCATCAACATACTGGCGAACGCGAAGCGCATCGAGTTCTACGGCGCGGGCGGTTCGGGCGTGGCCACGCTCGACGTGCAGCACAAGTTCTTTCGCCTCGGCATGCCGAGCGTCGCCTATTCGGACCCGCATACGTTTCTGATGTCGGCCGCGCTGCTGGGCGAAGGCGACGTGGTGGTGGCCATTTCGAACACGGGGCGCACGCGCGATATCGTCGACGCCGCGAAGTCCGCGCTCGCGGGCGGCGCGAAAGTCATCGCCATCACGCATGGCAATTCGCCGCTTGCGCGCATTGCAACGGTTGGACTCTTTGCGAACGTCGACGAAGACACCGACATTTTTTCGCCGATGACCTCGCGCACGTCGCATCTCGCGATCGGCGACATTCTTGCAGTAGGCGTAGCGCTGCAACGCGGACCGGAACTGGCGGAGAAGCTGGCGGGCGCGAAGGGACTGATTTCGCGTAGACGGATTGGCGCGGACGGGTGAATGTCCGCGATGCACGTATGAAAAAGGGACTCCCGTGGGAATCCCTTTAGCTTTGCCCGCTGCGTGGGGCCGAAGCGGTTGCGGTTATGAGGCGTCGCTTTCAGCGTTGAGCACCATCACCAGACGCCCGCGAACACGCGCGATGACTTCCGACCAATCGGCGCCACGTTTTCTGCGAAAGAGTTGCATGTCCGGGATACCACGGGCTGTCGTCGCGTGTGTAATGCCAGCGCCAGTCGCCGAAGAACGGCAGCATCAGCCAGATCGGCTTGCCCATTGAGGCCGCCACATGCGCGACGGAAGTGTCGACCGTCAGCACGATGTCGAGCGCGGCAATTGCGTTGGAGGTTTCGTCCACCTTTTGCAGCGTGGCACCCACGTCATGAAAATTCGGCAAGCGCGCGGCGTAGTCCGCCGCTTCGTCGGTGCCCACGCCCTTCTGCAGACTGAAAAATTCCACGCCGTCCAGATTGAAGAGATCGTCCAGTACCGAGAGCGAACGCTGCCTGTCGTTTTCGTGCGTCGGCGCGCCTTTGAAAACGACGCCCACTTTGAGCCTGCTCGTGCTGTGCTTCAGCGCCGCAAAAGCGGTCGTGCCCGGCGCCTTCAGATACGGCACCGACTGCGGCAGCGTTTTCAGATCCAGCGCGAGATGCGCGGGAATCGAAGCGCGGGAAGACCCAGTAATCGTGCTGCGGCATTTCGGCGGCCTGAGCGACGCTGTAGACCGCGTCGGCCTCTTTCGAGTGTTCGAAGAGCGAGACGAGCGGCGTCTGACACATCACCGAGACTCGCGCCGCGCCGCAGCGCTCACGAAGCATTCGCGCGAAGTGGAGGAAAAATATCTGGTCGCCGAGACTGAACTCGCTCCAGATGACTCTAGATGACGATCGACTTTCCGTCCAGCGGTTCGCCCGTACACGCGGGTGTGTTGGACGGCGGTTGCGCGGTCGTGCGGCGTTGCCAGGCGAAGTCTCCTGCGCCGATCGATGCTCTTTCCCACGAAGTAATGCTGTTGGAAAGCAGGATCGCGCGCCCGACGCATCGCCGATTTACTCGTTTCGTTCATCGTGGCCTCACTGCGTCACGTGCAGTTGGTCGAGCCACAGTGCCTGCATGCGCTCGCCGAGAATTTCCGGGCGCCCCGGAAAATCAGCTTTTCGATTGCCTTCGGACCGGCCACCGACGCGCTCAACTCACGGCGTTCCTGCGCGTTCTCGACCAGACGCAACGCGGCGGGCCTTGTATTCGTCGTTGGTCTTCGTGATGGTCCATTCGGGGAAGCCAAAGCGGCGGAACATGCCTTCGTCGATATGCTCGTGAACTTCGCGGCCGGTCTTGCAGACACCGACGAGCCCCGCCCACACCGTGTCGACGATGCCTTCGTGTTGCCGAACGGGAACGGGTTCAGGAACATGTCGCAGCCTGCAATTACCTTCATATAGCCGGCGTAACCCTGATGCTTGTGCACGACAGCGTTCTTGCCGATCAGGCGGCGAATCAGATTGCGCACCTGTGGGAACACGAGGCCCGTCGCCTGACCGACGAGGAAAAGAAATTCCACCGGGACACTGGCTTCGCGAGCAATTGCGGCGCACGTGTTGAGGAAGCCCGGATTCAGCTTGATCGTCGTGCCGGCCACTGCGATTTTCAGTACGTCGGAAGCGACCCTTTCCTTCGGCAGATCGAGTTCGAGCCGATTCCCGCCGGCGTCGACAACAACGAACTCGTGCGCCGCGCGATGGCGTCGAGCGAAGCGCTGCGTGACCGCATCACGGCGCTGATCGACTATCGCCGTCAGCAGGCCAACGAAGCGCAACAGGAAGCGACGAGCGACTACCGGCACATGCGCATCGTGAGTCGGTGCTCGTGCTCGGCGCGATCGTCGTCGGTATGGCGTTGGCCACGGTGATCGCGCGTCTGTCGCGTCAGCTCGGCGGCGAACCCGCGTATGCGATGGAAATTGCCAACCGCATCGCGGGCGGTGATCTGGGCGTGCGCGTCGACACCCGTCCGGGCGACACCGACAGCCTGCTCTTCGCGTTGCGCAACATGCGCGACCGGCTGGCCGGCATCGTATCGGGCATCAGCGAGTCGAGCGAATCGATCCTGCTGGCTTCGGGCGAAATCGCGCAGGGCAATACCGACCTGTCGCAGCGCACCGAAGAACAGGCCACCGCGCTGCAGGAAACCGCTTCGAGCATGCAGGAACTGACGTCGACGGTGAAGATGAACGCCGAAAACGCGCAGCAGGCAGGCGGCGTGGCGCACGGCGCGTCGGAAGTGGCGGCGCGCGGCAGCAGCCTCGTCGGCGACGTGGTCGAGACGATGCGTGAACTCGCGGCCGGCTCCAAACGCATGACGGACATCATCGCAGTGATCGAAGGCATCGCGTTCCAGACCAACATTCTCGCGCTGAATGCGGCCGTCGAAGCCGCGCGCCGGCGAACAGGGACGCGGCTTCGCGGTCGTGGCCGGTGAAGTACGTCCGCTCGCGTAGTGCAGCAGCGCGGTGTCGGCGAAAGAAATCAAGGAACTGATCGAGTCGTCGACGGCGCGCGTGGGCAGCGTGCCGAACGCGCCGGTCAGACGATGGCCGAAGTCACGCACGGGGTAAAACGCGTGACGGACATCATAGGCAAAATCTCGTCGGCGCCGCAGAAACAAAGCACGGGCATCGAGGAAGTGAACCGCGCTGTCGCCCAGATGGACGACGGACGTCACGCAGCAGAACGCCGCGCTCGTCGAGCAGGCAGCGGCCGCGGCGGCGTCGATGGCGGACCAGGCGACAGTTGCAGGCAGCCGTCACGGTGTTTTCGCTGGAAGCGCGTCACGCCTGAGGTGGCGTGCCCGAGGCGACGCAAGGCGGCAGCACGTGCTGCGGCGCGTGCGCTACGCTCCGGTAAAAGCCTGCTTGCCGGGCTTGGTGGCACTCCGTACACTCGCGCCTGATTCCTAGGCGGCCGGTTTCCAGCCACGCTACCGCCCGACCCGCGGGTCGCTGTCGCTCACCTTCACGCCAAACAGAGGAGAACCCCCGCCATGGCCGATTCCTATTTCCCCCGCTGGCGCACGCAGCCGGCCGCCACCGAGGGCCGCATCGTCGGTACGGACGAGCGGCTCGCCTGGCCGCAAATGTTCGCGATGGGTATCCAGCACGTCGTTGCCATGTTCGGTTCGACGGTGCTCGCGCCGTTGCTGATGGGCTTCGACCCGAACCTCTGCATTTTCATGTCGGGCATCGGCACGCTGTTGTTCTTCGTGCTGGTGGGTGGGCACGTGCCGAGCTATCTCGGGTCGAGCTTCTCGTTCATCGGCCTCGTGATCGCGGTGACGGGCTACGGCGGCCACGGTCCAAACATGAACATCCCGGTGGCGTTCGGTGGCATCATTGCGTGCGGCGCGGTGTACGCGGTGATCGGGCTGATCGTCTCGGCGGTGGGCACGCGCTGGATCGAAACGCTGATGCCGCCGGTCGTGACCGACGCGATCGTCTGCGTGATTCGGTCTGAATCTCGCGCCGATCGCGGTGCACGGCGTGAGCGGCAGCAACTTCGATTCGTGGATGGCGCTCGTCACCGTGCTGTGCGTGGCGCCGTGGCCGTGTTCGCGCGCGGCATGATGCAGCGTTTGCTGATTCTGATCGGTTCGCTGATGGCCTATGTGATCTATGCGATCTTGACCAACGGTATAGGCATGGGCAAGCCGATCGACTTCTCGATCGTCGCCAATGCCGCGTGGTTCGGCATGCCGCATTTCACCGCGCCGGTATTCAACGCGCAGGCCATGACGCTGCTCGCGCCAATCGCGGTGATTCTCGTCGCGGAAAACATCGGCCACATCAAGGCCGTGAGCGCGATGACCGGCCAGAATCTCGACCGCTACGTGGGCCGCGCGTTTCTCGGCGACGGCCTCGCCACGATCGTGTCGGGCTTCGCGGGCGGCACGGGCGTGACCACGTACGCGGAAAACATCGGCGTGATGGCCGTGACGAAAATCTACTCGACGCTCGTCTTCGTGATCGCCGCTGTGATCGCGCTGGTGCTCGGCTTCTCGCCGAAGTTCGGCGGCTTCGGGCTCGGCGGCATCGGCACCGCGACGTTCGGTGCAATCATTCTGTACGCGCTCCTGCGCCGGAAACCGTCGCAGTCCGGTGGCCTGATTCCGGCCGACTCTGCCTAAAGAACGCGAACGGTGCTTCCTGTGAAAAGGAAGCGCCGTTTTTCCATCTCGCGCTGGATGACGCTCGCGTAAAAATCACCGCTTGCGCGCCGTCAACGCAGTCTCCTGCAAGTCCATTTCGCGCATCAGCTTGTTCAGCATTTCGTCGTTGATTTCCTGGGTCGTGCGCATGGCCAGCAGCGTCTTGCGTTCGGCGCGCATTGCCGCGAGTTTCATCCGGAATTCGAGCGCGTCGGCGCGGCGCGCCAGTTCGCGCGATTCCTGTTCGTCGTCGAGCGTGGTGAGGCGCCGGCGGTAAATGTCCATTACGCGCACAGTGACGTCGGCGGCATACGCCGCGGCGGATTCCTCGAGATCCGCGCACTCCTTGTCGTGCATTTCGTTTTCCGCGCGAATCGCCGCCTGCACCGACATCGTGCGCGCGAGCGCCTCTTCGGCCGCATGCGGATCTTTGCCGCGGCGCCAGCCGCGCAGCAGCAGTGGCAGCGCAATCACGGCCACGAAAAGCGACAGCAGAATTACCCCCCGACACGATGAAAATGGCCAGATCGTGCCCGGCATCGGCGCGCCGCCCGGCAGCGTTTCCGGCAACGACAGCACGCCCGCGATCTTCACTGCGCCGCGCACACCGGCCACGGTCGTTACGCCTACTGTGCGCAAACCCGGCACGGCATTCGCCATGCCTTGCTTCGCCGCGCCGCGGCTCGCAAACCAGCGCAGCAGCCAAACCCACACGAAGCGCATCGCGTAGAGCGCGAGCGCCACGGCCGCGACGTAGCCAAGCAGACGTCAAACCTGCGCGTTGCTGGTTTCGTGAGCGTCGAGCAACGTGCAGCCGATGATATGCGGTAACTGCAACCCCAGCAGAATGAACACTATGCCGTTGAACACGAACTCGATCATCGTCCACGTACTGCTCGCCCGTACGCGCGACGAAACCGGACCCGCATGTGCGACATTCGCGTAGTTCATCACGACGCCGGGCGCCGGATCGCCTTCTTCGCCGAGATTGAGGAAGCGCTACGACACGAAGCTGAACAACCAGCTCACCGCCGCGCCGATCGCGAGACCGCCGAGCGCAATGATCACGAAGCTGATCGACGCTTCGAGCAGCGAGAACACGCCGGTGAGCGCGGCGACAATCGCGAACCTCAACGCGACGAGGCCGGACGCGTCGCTCATCAACGCTTCGCCTTCGAGAATGTGCATCAGACGGCCAGGCAGTTTGTTCTTGCCGACGATGCCGCTCAGCGCCACCGCGTCGGTCGGCGACAGCACGGCGGCGAGCACCGTCATGAAAACGAGGCCGAGCGCGAGCATCAGGATCGAGCGGCACGCCATGAAGAATTCGCGCTTCGGAATGCGCCAGCCGTCCGCGAACAGCAGCGGCGGAATGAACAGCAGCATGAAAATCTCGGGATCGAACGTGACGTGCAGACCGAGCTTCGGCCATGCGAGCAGCGCGCCAATCGCGATCTGGACGAGCAGCAGCGGCACGTTAATACGCACGACGCAAGGATCTTCTGGCGCATGAAGAGGGCCATGCTCTCGATATCAGCGTAGTTCATTCCGTATTCCTGATTTCAAACCATGCCGCCGTCTACCCGCATGATCTGACCGGTCACGAACGTGGACAGGTCGGATGCAAGAAACAGCGCCATATTGGCAACGTCCTGCAGCTCGGCCACGCGCTTGAGCACGGAGGAGGCAATTAAATTGTCGCGTGCGGCGGGCGACATCTGATCGAACATATCGGTGCGTGTGACACCCGGTGCGATCGCATTCATGCGAATGCCCGACGCGCCCAGCTCGGTCGCCATACTTTGCGTGGCACGCGCAAATGCGGCCTTGCTTGCGCCGTAAGCGAGCGTGCCGACGTCAGCGACTATCGCGGCGGTCGATGCGATGTTGATGATCGAGCCCGCCTTGTTGCGCGCCATCAGGCGCGCGAGGCCCTGAGTCAGCAGAATCTGGCTCTGGCTGAAGAAATTGATCTCGAAGACGTGGCGCAATTCGGTCATCGACGTCATCTGGAAAAGGCCTCCGCTCGCTACGCCCGCGTTGTTCACCAGCACGTCGATGCGCGACGCGACGCTCATGATTTGCTTCACCGCCAGCTTGACCGACGCCTCGTCGGCTAGATCCACGCTCACCGCTTGCGCGCTGATGCCGTGCGTCTGCGCCAGACCAGTGAGCCAGTCGGATGCTTCGGCCGTCACCTCGCGCATGCAGGCGACGACGTTTGCGCCCTGAGCCGCAAAAGTCTCCGTAATCGTCCGGCCGATTCCACGGTTCGCACCCGTGATGACGGCGGTCTTGTCCTTTAGCAACATCAAAGTTTCCTGCATGTTTATTCGTCTGGCCTGCTGCCAGACCGGATTCGTACTGCGGCAGATCGATCCGCGCAAATACACTGGCTCGAGAATCGTCCAGTTGTCGCTGTCCAGTTCGTTGCCGGCGGGAAACGGCGGCACGGCACCCGCCGACGCCTGCACGAGTATACGGCGATCGGCGTAATACGCGCGCATCACGTGCGTCAGAAAAGCCGAAAAGAGGTGCACGTCCACGAGCTTGCAACCTTTGATAGCCGCGAGACGCTGCGTGGCATCGAGCGCTTCGAAAGAGCGGTCGAACTTGTCGTGCGCAACTTTTGCGAGCATGACGAGGAATGCCTCGACCTGTTCGTTCGCCTTGTGACGCAACTGATACAGCTCGAAGTCGAGCGACGAAGCGGGCGGCATGCCGAGTTCGCTGTCGCCGGGAAGCAGGGTGTCGAGAACGAGTTCGATCATGACGCGCTCATCACTTCGTTCAGGTTGCGGCGCAGATGGTCCCAGGCCATCAGCGTCAATGCCTGAGCCGTTGCAACCGGATTGACCGCGCCCGCAGTCACGAAAATGCTGCTGTCGACGATAAAGAGGTTCTTCACCGCATGCGCCTGGCCAAAGCGGTTGACGACCGACGTCGCCGGATCGTTGCCCATGCGCGTCGTGCCCATCAGATGCCAGCCGGTGTTCTTCACCGGCGCAAACGACAACGTGACTTTTGCGCCCGCAGCGGCAAACACCTGCTTGCTCATTTCGATGCCGTGCTTGAGCATGCGGCTCGTGTTTTCGCCGAGCCGGTAGAACACCTTCACGCCCGGCATGCCGCTCGAATCGCAGTGCTCGGTGTCGAGTTCCACGCGGTTCTCGGGTTCCGGCAAATCTTCAGGGATCACCGTGATGCCCGCCGTGCGATTGAAGAGCCGACGGAATTTTTTCTGGTGATGCTCCGCGCCGATCGGTACCTGACGCATGAAATAGCCGGACACGGCAGTTTCGACGGGCGGTGCGCCGCGCAGAATCTGCATCGTGTAGCCGCGCACGAAATCGCGCGACGTGTCGGTTTCATAAAACTGCTGGCTCAGGATCGAGCACCCGTGCGGTCCGATGCTCGAGCGCAGGTCGTCTTCGAAAACGCCTTCGGTATATGCGAGCGGATGCAGCATCAGATTGCGGCCCACCAGACCGTTGTCGTTCAGCAGGCCATTCGGAAACGCGCTCGACTTCGAATTCAGCAACAGGCGCGGTGTACCGATGCCGCTGCACGCCACCACCACGACACACGCGTCGAGGCGCTGTTCGACACCTACCGCATCGACATAAAGGACGCCGTCGGCCTTACCCGTTGCGTCGAGCGTGATCTCGCGCACGCGGCATTCGGTTCGCACTTCGACGCCCTGTTGTCGCGCGATCGGCCAGTAGGTCACATCGACACTAGCTTTCGCGCCTTGTGCGCAGCCGGTGTTGCACGGACCGAGGTTGATACACGCGCCGCGCTGACTATGACGATGCGTATTGATCGCGCTATACGAAGGCCACCAGTGCCATTCGAGCTGATTGAAGACGGCGGCCATCGTGCGGCCCATCGGACCGAGCGGCACGGGCGGCAACAGACTTTCGTAATCGGGATGGCGGGATCGCCCAATAGACCCGCCACGCCCATCATGCGTTCGTTCTCGTTGAAGAACGGCTTCAGTTCTTCATAGCTGAGCGGCCAGTCGTCGCCCACGCCGTCGAGACTGCGCGTCTTGAAGTCCTACGGATGAAAGCGCGGGAAATGCGCTGAATACAGAATCGTGCTGCCGCCAAAGCTGTTGAAGTTGGCGATGGAAATCGGCGAAGCGAAATCGTCGATCGGATAGTCGGCGGCATTGCGGCGCACCGACGGGTTGGAACTGTACTCGCCGGAATGATAAAGCTCCCAGTCGGCAGACGTCGACGGATACTGCGACGGTTGCGTGACCGAACCCTGCTCGAGGCAGACGATACGCAACAAGCGATCGCGGCTCAGGCTCCACGCAGCGGCTGCACCGCTTGCGCCGGACCGATGATCACGATGTCTGCAACTTCTTTCATGCTGGGGACTTCTTCTTCGGCAGATATTGTTCGAGGATTTGCGGAATGGTGATCAGCATGTCGGCTTCACATGCGATCTCGCCATCCACACGCGCAAAGCCACGGCCTTTGCAGATGCCGCGATTCCACGACAGCACTTCATGTCGATCTCGAATTTTTACCCGGCAGTACTTCCTTGCGATAACGCACGGTGTGTTGCAACGCATGCGTCACCATGCCTTTCAGACCGGGCAACGTGGTGATGGCAACGGTGAGCATCTGCGCGAGCGCTTCGAGTTGCAGTGCGCCGGGCATGTTGGGACCGCTCGGAAAATGCACCGGGAAGTACCACTCGTTCATCGTCAGGTTCTTGTAGTCGCGCGCGTACTTCCCCGGCATGACTTCATCGACGTGGTCGACCATCAGAAACGGGTAGCGGTTCGGCTGGTACGCCTGAAGCTCCATGCAATTGAGACTGAACTTGTCCATCTATTCCTCTGGTATTTCCCTGTGTCACTGAATCGCGACGATGCGCGACAGGCTTGCGACGACGTCGTAGCCATCCCACACGGCCTGCATATCCAGCGCGCGCCCACCGGCACGATGCGGTCGATGCCGCGCAACCGCTGCGAGACGACGAAATTCTGCAACCCGGCCTTGTCGATGCCGAAGTAAGTTAGCGTCTGATAATGCTCGTTGACGATCGGCGCGATTAGCGTCTGATAATGCTCGTTGATCGGCGCGAGTTGTTCGAGCGACGCCAGCGAGACTTCGTGCACGGTGCCGAAATAGGCACGGCGTTCGTCCTGATCCGGCACCACGTCCGACAACTCCACGCGATACAGCGTGTTGCCATGTTGCCGAACGGCGACCACCTGCTCGCTATCCAGCGCGCGGCGGCAAGCCTGCACGTATTTGTCCATCACATGCACGGCACGCGGTGCGTAGCGCACTGCCGCGAATTCCGCGAGCGCGGGCCAAAGCCACGCCTTGGCGCTTGCGATCTCCTGCCGGTCGCCGACCCACGCGACGAGTTGCGGCGAAGAGCACGCCGCCTGATCCATCAAGTACAGGTCGTTGAAAAGATGATTGCACAGCGTGCGCATGCCGCTTTCGTCGAGCGACAGCACGGCGTGCGGCGCGATCGCGCACAGCGAGTAGCGGTCGGAGAAGGCGACTTCGCGCGAACGCGGACGGCACGGAAGCGCGCGCATATGCTGCACGGTCTGATCGCCGCCCCACACGAGGCGCACATCGGCAACCGACATCCAGAAACGGTTCAGATCGTCGTTGCAGTCGAAGCGCGTGAGCAGAATCGAATCGGCGAGCGGCGCGTGCTGTTCCTGCTGCAGCAGACTCGCGATGGCTTCGATCAGAACGTCCGCCGTTTCCGAAGCACGCGACGGCAGGCGCAGTACGCACGTATTGTCCTCGAGCAAACCGAACGCCAGCGAGAACGCGAAGTTCACCGGCACGTTCGACGGGCAGATATGAAACGACAGCCCCAAGCCCATGCAGATTTCGTCACGCACGGCGAAGCTGTTAGCCAGTTGCGTGAGATTCGAGCGACGGCACCAGTATGCGAAGTTCACGACATCGGGGAACGAGCGAGAAGCCGGATGCGCCAGCAACGTGCGCGACAGATCCGCGAGAAAGCTCACGCGAACGGCGTCGAACACAGGTGCGGGCGTATTGGAGACCTCTTCGCGCGGGCCGACGAGAATGTCAGTTGCGCGCGAGACTTCATACGGAATACGTATCACTGCAACCTTTCGTCTAGGCTTTCTGGATGCGGCCGTGCACCTTGAAATACGTTCCCTTGCAGCCACAAGGACAATCGTCGACACCGACGATTTCGCCTTCGTCCTCGCTCAGCAGCGAATGTCCAGGATAGCTGTGCGGAATGACGGACAGCAACTGGATCGACAGGCCTTGCCCGGTGGCAGCGGACGGAAATCGAGCGGATCGCGAATCACCACGTCCGACCACGCCGACGCATGCTGGTGACCGTGCTCGCACTCCACGAAGATCGAGCCGGTTTGCTCGACCATGCCGTAGTAGTTGTGCACGCGCTTCACACCCGCAGTCGCGCCGAGGCGCCGCTTGAATTCCGTGTGACTCACGGCCTGCGATTGCAACTGTTTCCAGCCACCGCCGTGAATAAGAATGCCGTGTTCGAGGCCCTGCGTATCGCCGCTTTTCTCCAGCGCCAATACGAGATGCTGCCAGACGATGAACGTGAAGCCGAACAGCAGAACCGGCTGCTCGGGGTACTTCGCGAGGAAAGTGCACACTCCCTCCACGTTCAGCGACATGTCGTCGTTCAATGCGAACTCAACATCGCGGCCGAACATCGAGAAGCCGAGAATGCCGGCCGTGCGCGCGGAAAAACGATAACGGTCTGCCACCGTTGCGCGACAATCGATCATGAGCATCAGCAGGCGCTTCGGGCCGATGAAATCGCCGACGATGCGCGACAGCACTTTTACCTGCAATGCGGACGTCTGCTTGTCGAGAAAAATCTGCGAGACGCTTTGGCCGCTCGTGCCCGACGACGTCATCATCTTGACGACTTCGCTCTTCGGCACGCTCAGCAGTTGTTCGTGCTTGAAGAGCCGCACCGGCAGAAACGGCACGTCGTGCAATTCGATCGCTTCGCGGCGGCTGCCGAATTTATCGAGGATCGCGCGGTCCTTGTCCGCTTTCGCGAGACCGAACACAGACCACTGCGGAACCTCGCTCACGCCAGTTGGCTCAGACATTGATAGTCCACCTTTCCTGTGGGTAGGCGCGGCAATTCACGGAGCGGATTGACAGCCACCACCGAAGGATGAAGGCCGAGCGATTTCGCCATGCTGTTGCGCACTTCGTCGACGGCGATGGACGGCGGCGCCTCGACGTGAATGACGAGTTGTTCGTCGTTGCCGCGTGCGGCGCAAACGAAGCCTTTGTCGGCCGCGATCTGTTCGACCGCGTCGGGCGAAATACGCAGGCCTAGGATTTTCAGAAAGCGATGACGGCGGCCTTCGATGAAGAAGCAGCCGTCCGTATCGACACGCGCGAGGTCGCCCGTGCGCAGCGTGCCGTCGTTCACATCACCGAGCGCCAGATTGGCCACGTTCTGCGCGTAGCCCATCGACACGTTCGGACCGGCATAAATGAGCTCGCCCACTTCGCCCGGTTCAGTGATGACTCTGCCTTGCTCGCTCTCGAGCCACAGACGTCCTTGCGGAATAGCGCGGCCAATGCTGGCTGGCTTCTGCGCAATTTCTTCGGGCAACAGATACGCGATGCGCGCGGTCGCTTCCGTCTGACCGTACATCGCGAAAGAAACGGATGCCCTTCGTCTGGCAGATTTCCTGCGACCTGCTGCAGCTTAGCCGGATCCATGCGGCCGCCCGCCTGCGTGAGCGTGCGCACCGACGGCATGTTGATGCGACCAAGACGAAGCTTGAGCAGCATGTCGTAGCTGTACGGCACGCCTGCGAAGCTTGTCACCTGTGATGTTCGTTGATCTGCCGCCAGAACGCGGCGTCCATCAGCGAACGATCCGTCAGCACGATCGAAGCGCCCGCCAGCAAGTGGCTATTGATGACCGACAGACCGTACGAATAGTTGAAGGGCAGCGATGTAATCGCGCGTTCTTCGTGCGTGATCGACAGATAGTTCGCAATCGACGCCGCGTTCGCATGCAGATTCTCCGCGCTGAGGCACACAAGCTTGGGCGAACCGGTCGAGCCCGACGTCGTCATGAGCAGCGCCAGATCAGGATGCAATGCATGAAGCGCTGCGCCGTCGCGGCGATACAAACCGTATGCGCCTTCTTCGTGAGTCAGCGTGCCAACGCTTTGCTCGCTCGCGGCTTTGCGCGAAACGAAAATGTACGACGGATCGTAAGTCGCGACGAGGCGCTCCAATTGCGCTTCGTCGATACCACGGCCGAGCAACAGCGGCACTGCGCCTTTTTCGAGCGATGCCAGATAGCAGAGCACGGAAGGCACATCATTGCCGCCGACGATGAACACCAGTTGCCGCTCGGGCAACACGCTCGCCAGCCGCTCTATCGCCTGGCACAGGTCCGCATGGCTGAGCGCGTCGCCGCCCTCAGCGATGAGAGTCGTGCGCTCAGGAAACTGTCGGCTGACGAATCCGGATTTCATAGCTCGACGCCGTACTTCTTGAGTTTGTCCACGCCGATCGTGTAGGAACCGAATTCGATGATGTCGTCGGTTTCCATCATGATGTTGAACGTTTCTTCGAGCGCCGCGATCATGCCCATATGGCCGACGGAATCCCATGCCGGCACGCACTGATACACGAACTCGGCGTTCAACGCGTCGCGCGGAACCGAGAAGCAGCCCATGAAAACTTTGTCGTAGGTATCTCTGTTCGTCATTTGCTTACCAATCTCACTTGAAAACCTTGCGGTCGTTGTTGGGGCGCGCAACGCGGGCCGGATTGCCCAGCGCGATCACGTTGTCGGGAATGTCGCCGTAGACTACCGAGCCCATGCCGATGATCGAATTCGAGCCGATGTGCACGCCTTCCTTGATGAGCGCGCCCATGCCGAGGTAGCTGCCCGCGCCGATCGTGCACGCGCAGCCGATGTTGACCATCGACGAGACGACCGTGTGATCGCCGACCTGCACGTCATGACCGACGATCGACATCGTGTTCACGCAGGCATGACGGCCGAGGCGCGCGTCGCTCGAAACGGAGCACAGCGGCTTGATGACGACGCCTTCGCCGATGTCCGCGCTCTCGACAACTAGCGAACTGCGGTCGATCAAGCGACCAAGGCGGGCGCCCGCGAGACGCAATCTCTCGCCGAGCTTTTCACGGCCAGCAGGCTCGCCCACGGCGATCACGAATTCGGAGTCGTTCAAATGCGGCTGGACGTCGGCGTCGTCAAAACGCAGAACCCATGCGCCGTAGAAGGTGCGCTCGGTGCGGATATCGTCGACGAAGCAGATCTCTTCCCACTCTTTCGTTACTGCGTTCTGCGACGGGCGACGTCCATCACTTCCTTGCCGAAGCCACCGGCGCTGAACACGAAAAGTCTCAAAGTCACGATATCAACCACCCAAGGGCCTATTCCAGCATTGCATTTCCGATGTTTCCGACCGGTTCCGGTTCTTGCCGCACAACCGCGCTAACGGTCGGACGCACCGGTGAGAAACATTTTCCGAAATTATGCGGCCGGTCCCGCAGCGGCGATTCCTTCCAAGAGTTAGCGAGGAAAAAGCCTTTAATTTGATGCATTGCGCAGGCATGTCCAAATGCGTGCAGCCCGCGTGGAACGGGCGACTCACGCGATTTCGGGCGGTGACAGTAGGCGAAGGGAGGCGGGGCGACGCAAGGGAAAGGCCGCCGGACGAAGCGCGCACGGCGGCTGCATCGGCGAAAGAGGGTTGCCGCCGCCTAGCTGGCCCAGACGGCGACACGACCAGCAGCTCAACGACTCAACGTAATCGACAGATAAGCCGCATCCAGCACACCACCACCATCAACGCCCACACCGGCACGCCGCGTTCGCGCGTATTGAAGCGCAGCCACGCAGCGGCGACCAAGGTAATCACAATACCGGTCACCACTTCGATGCGCGGCGTCCACGGCGTCAGCAAAATGCCGATGGCCGGCAGCAGCGTGCCCTGAAACACCATCGCGCCGGTGATATTGCCGAACGCGAGCGTGTCCTTGCCGCGGCGGATCCACAGGATGCTGTTCACCTTTTCCGGCAACTCGGTGGCAATCGGGATGATGAGCAACGACAGCAGCAGCGGCGACAAGCCCAGCGCCTGCGAAACGCCGCGCACGCCGTGGATGAAGCCTTCCGCGCCCAAACCAGCAATGCGACGGCAATCCACGAGTTGCAGGGCGATCGTGGCGAGATTGGTCGGGATGCCGACGCGCGACAGCAGCATGCGCCCCGGCGCTTCGGTACCGTGGCCGGCGTCGACGAGTTGATCGGACGCACGGAACGTCATCACCATGTAAAAGTCACGTACACGCCGACCAGCGCGACGCTGAAGAGCATGCGCACGATCATCTGCGTGCGGTACGTACATCGCGCCGGCGGCCAGCACAAAGGCGCCCAAGAAATAGTTGAGGTCGCGCGTGAATCCCGTGCGTTCCGGCGTGACGTGGCCTTTCAGGCCGCGCGCGCCGAGAATCGCGAGCGTCATCAGGAACGTGGACAGCATGGAGAGCATGAGCGTTTCGGGCAGCGCGGTGCCAACCGCGGCGAACAGCGAGCCGGTGACGCCTTCGAATATTTTCAGACGCTCGCCGAGATGTTCGAATGCGTTGGTAAAGAGCTCGGCCGCCACGAGAATGACGACCAGCGTGATGGCAAGTTCGAAGAGAAGACCGGTCATGCGCGAATCCCCGCTACAGAAGCAAGGTTGCAATGCGATGAAGGTTCTCTATGGTGCGAGGAGACAGGCGGGGCAGAAAACAGAGCACAACAATGTTTCACAGGACAACTCCGCGGTCGGACGTAGGTGACGAACCATGACGCACCGCGACCCGTCCGACCAGAACGAAGCAGTGCGCCAATGGTCTCGCCAAACCGACCGATCGAACGCGCCATGACCCGCAGGCCAAGTATGTTGACGCGCTCTCCTTCAATGTTTGAAGGAAGGCTACTCTCCCCAGTGACCTAGCGATTTTAACGGCCGGAGTGGCTTTCAACAAGCTTTGGGGACGGGAATGGTTTTTATTGCGGACACTGCCGCCGAGCGATGTTTGAGGTGATGTTGCAGGCTGAGCGTGAAACTATTATTTCGCCGCCACGCGCTTTCGCGACCGCATAATAAATCCGCGGCATGGTCAATTGCGATGTTGATCCTGCCCGCAGAAACAGAAAAGAGCTTAGCGCATCTAACGTAAGCCCTTTCCCTTTCAATTCTGCTTGTGGTGCGCCCGGCTGGGATCGAACCAGCAACCCCTGCCTTCGGAGGGCAGTACTCTATCCATTGAGCTACGGGCGCGTCAACACGACAGCGCCGCAACCCACGGAAGCGGCGCCAAAGCAATTTCGAAGGATACCCGGTTTCGGTTAAAGCGTCCACCGGACGGGGCAAGCGGCGCTATTTCACACCATCTCACGAACAATCCGGCGTTTCCGTGCGCGCGTCGCGGTGCGGGTAAACGCCTGCTGAACACCCCGCCGCCGTCGAAATGCTGCGTCTATAATCGTCCGTGGCTGATAAAGAATAAGAATAAGAAGTTGCCGTCACGCTGTACCGCTCACATACCCACAGAGACGAGACAAGCATGAGCGAAGCACCCCACGGAGCCCCGATCAAAACCCCAAGCCAGCTCATTGCCGCGGTCATCGCCAGGTTTGCTGTGCCAATCGTCATCATCGTGCTGCTGGCCGTCTACGTCGACAATTCGACACGCACCGGCGCCGGCACCGACTCTCTCCGAGGCCGAAGTCACCGCTCGCATCAAGCCGTTCGCACAGGTCGACATTCGCGACGCCAACGCGCCGCGCGTCTACAAGAGCGGCGAAAAAGTGTACAAGGCCGTGGCTCAGCCTGTCACGCGTCGGGCGCCGCAGGCGCGCCGAAGTTCACCAACACCGCCGACTGGGCGCCGTGCATCTCGCAAGGCTTCGACATGCTCTGGCACACGGCCCTCCCGGCAAGGGCGCGATGCCGCCGCGCGGCGGCACGAGTTCCGACGACTACAGCGACTTCGAGATCGCGCGCGCCGTGGTTTATATGGCGAACAATTCGGGCGCGAGTTTCCCTGAACCGGCGCAACCGGCCGCAGGCGCTGCGGCAGCTTCCGGTGCCGCTGCCGCTTCGGGCACACCGGCCGCCGCGGGCGCGTTGGACGCAGCGGCCACGCAGGCCGCCGCAGCAATGGCCGCCATGGCAAGTGTCCCGCAAACAGCCGCTCCGGCTGCGGGCGGCACGCAAAGCGCTGACGCCTCTCAGGCCGGCAAGGCGCTGTACCAACAGGTTTGTCAGGCTTGTCACGCGGCCGGCGTGCTGAACGCACCGAAATTCGGCGACAAGGCCGCATGGGCGCCGCGTCTGAAGGATCCGATCAACACGGTCTACAACTTACGCGCTGCACGGCAAAGGCGCGATGCCGCCGAAGGGCGAATCGAATGTTTCGGATGTCGACATCAAGGCCGCCATCGACTACATGGTCAGCGCCGCAAAGTAACGCAACTCGAACGCAACTCGGCCAGCAAGAACGGCCAACAACCCCCCTGTTCGTCCACACCGACGAACAGGGGGGGTTTTCATGCGCAACAGATAAAGCTCAAGGTTTCTGCAACAGCGCCTTCAAACTCGCGAGCCGGTCTTTCGGCGACATGGGCGCTTCTTCGGCCGTGGGCGGCGGCGCATCGTCGAGCAGCATTTCAAGGATGAACCGCGACGGCTCGCACACCACCGTTTCGCGCGCCCGCTTGCGCTTCTTGCACCAGTTCAGATGCAGACTGCGCTGCGCACGCGTGATCGCCACGTACATCAGCCGGCGCTCTTCCTCGATGCGTGAATCGTCGATCGGTTCGTCGTCCGCGCCGCCGCGATGCAGCATGATGCCTTCCTCGACGCCCACCAGAAAAACTTGCGGATACTCAAGACCCTTCGACGCGTGTAACGTGGAAAGGCGCACCGCATCGGGATTTTCCTCGCGGCCTTCGAGCATCGACATAAGCGCGACCGTCTGGATCAGGCCGAGCAGATTCTTGCCGGTGTCGCCGAAACCGTCGGCATTGTCGTAGCCGATGGCTTCCTCCGCGGCCGCGCCTTGCGGTTCGGCCTTCGTACCCTTGCGCTTCAGCCATTCGAGAAACTCGAGCATGTTCTGCCACTTGGCCTGCGCCTGACGCTCGTCGAACGCGTCGTAGAGATATGCCTCGTAGTGGATCGCGTCCATCAGTTCGTCGAGCAGCGGCCCGGCCGGATCTTTTTCCGCGCGATAGGTAAGGCGCTGCATGAAGTCACAGAACACGCGCATCGACTCGATCTGACGCGGCGACAGTCGCACCTCGATACCACCCATGTACACGGTTTCGAACAGCGACACCTTCGCCTGCCCCGCAAACGCGCCGAGCGTTTCGAGCGTCGTGGTGATCGCGCTGATGAACGCAGGGTCGTCGTTCGCGTTGGCGATCAGACGCAGATAAGCGCAGATGTCCTTGATTTCGGCTTTGTCGAAGAACGACTGGCCGCCCGAGAACATGTACGGAATTCGCTCGCGCCGCAACACCTGCTCGAAAATGCGTGCCTGAAAATTGCCGCGATACAGGATCGCGTAGTCGCGAAAATTCGCGCGCCGCTCAAACTTGTTCGCCAACAGGCGAAACACGACCGACTCCGCCTGCTCCTCGTCATTGCAGCCGGTCACGGTGATCGTGTCGCCCATGCCGTGTTCGGACCATAGCTTCTTCTCGAACAGCTTCGGATTGTTGGCAATCACGTTGTTGGCCGCCGTGAGAATGCGCACCGTCGATCGGTAATTCTGTTCGAGCTTGATCAGATTAAGCTTCGGAAAATCCTTGCTGAGCTGTCCGAGATTTTCGAGCGTCGCGCCTCGCCAGCCGTAAATGGCCTGATAGTCGTCGCCCACCGCCGTGAATGCGGCGCGCGGACCGGCCAGCAATTTCACGAGTTCGTACTGACACGCATTGGTGTCTTGATACTCGTCGATCAGCAGATAACGCAGCTTGTTCTGCCAACGGTCACGAACCTGCTCATTTTTCGCGAAGAGTTCGGCGGGCAAACGGATGAGGTCGTCGAAATCCACTGCCTGATACGCATGCAGCGTCGCCACGTAGTTGCGATAGACGATCGCGGCCTGATGCTCGTCTTCGTTCGCGGCAATCGCGATCGCTTCCTCGGGCATGATCATGCCGTTTTTCCACAGCGAGATGATCGACTGGATCTTGCGGATGAAACCCTTGTCCGTCGAACCGAACTGCTCCTAAACCATGCCGAAGCAGTCGTCGGAGTCCATGATGGAAAACTGCAGCTTCAGGCCGACATGCTCCGATTCCTGCCGCAGAATCTGCACGCCGAGCGAGTGGAAGGTACACACCGTCAACTGGTTGACGGGCACCTTGCGACCTTCCTTGCCGGGCGCGGTGAGCGTCTTGCCTTCGAGCAGTTTGCCGACGTGCTCGCGCATTTCCGCAGCGGCCTTGTTCGTGGAGGTGACCGCGGCGATGTGGCGCGGCTCGAAGCCTTTCGCTTCGGTCAGGTGCGCGATTTTCTTCGTGATCACGCGTGTCTTGCCGCTGGCGAACACGAGACACGGACCGTCGAGATAGCAGACCGCTTCATTTTGAGCGGGATTCAGGCCTGTGGACATCGTCTATGGATGGGTAGTAATGCGGTTAAACGCAGCGGGTGAGGACTGAGCTTGAGGGGAGCAACGGCGCGTACCGACCGGAATGTCGCGCCAGCGAAAGCCCTCGGGGCATGCTGCACGGGCATCGGCCGGAACCGGCGCTGCGTGCGCTCGATGCGCGACGTGGCGGCTTTCGGCGCGTGGCGTCTCGCGCGAGAGGAGCGATGTTAACATGGATGATCCGACCGGTTATGGACGACCCGCTCTCCCGACATGCCACAATTACGGTGTTGCGCGCCGCTGCCGCGGTGGCAAAGCGGCGCGCCGTTTTTGCAGGAAGACCACATGTCCGCATCGCTGAAAATTGGATTGATGGGTTACGGTTTTGCCGGCGCGACCTTTCACGCCCCAGTCATCAAACACTGCGGGCGCGCGTGCAGTTCGGAAGAAGGCGTGCGCCTGCCGTCCGAGCACATTCGCTGAGCGCAACGGTTCTCTTTCTACGTCCACGGCGCCACGCGCGCATCTGTAGGGTTGCCGTGAAGCGCTGCATCGTCGCGACGGCGCGAAAGCCGCGCCACGCGGCGCCCCCTGACACGCCCGAAAGGAACATAACGTTACAAATCTGCGCGCCGGACCGGTCAGCGTGGGCGCGTAGCGAACCGTTCCTCTTTCCGTAACATCACAAAACGACAACGACTTCTGGAGAGTCCGTGCCACGTTTGATCCGCGCACTCGCTGCGTGCACTTTGCTCAGTTCCCTCGCCACCTGCGTGGTCGCGCCGCGTCCCAATCCGCAGCAGATCGCCGACCAGCGCCTGCATCAAGTGGACGGCCGTATCGACAACCTGAGCCGCCGCATCGATAACCACGTCAATCGCGGCTTTTATCCGCCTCCGCAAGGCGGCGCACTGCACCATCGTCTCGATGTGATTCGTCAGGAAGCACACGACATGGCGGCGCAACACGGCGGCGGTCTCTTTGCCGACGAGGAGCGCGTGCTGAATCAGGAGCTGGACAACGCGGCTCACGCCATCGGCAGGTAATATGCCTCGCGGGCCTTTATTTGACAAGCATCCGGCCCTCGCGTACATTCGCCGCACGCGTCGGGAGAGCGTGCTGGCCGCAGAAAATCGCAGGCCGCGCCACCGAAGGGGCACACCCGCAAACTCTCAGGCAAAAGGACCGACCGCGTCGAAAAACCTGCGTCCATACAGCATCACGACAATGGTTTTTCGCACTCTGGAGAGCGGCAGTAGCAGTCTGTGTCGCATAGTTCGAGCAGATTCAAGCAAGCTGCCCACCGAAGGGGCGCGCGTTTCACCGTGACATGTGCAGAACGTCACGGCAGCGCAATCTCTCAGGTATCGAGGACAGAGGGGTCATGCAGGACCACGCTCGCAGGCATCCGGCCGCGAGGCGTCGCGCCGCATGGCCTTTTTTGTTTCGCGAGATGCCCGAGGCCCCATGACCGAACTCAAACACACCCCGCTCCACGCCACCCATCGTGCGCTCAACGCTCGCATGGTCGACTTCGGCGGCTGGGACATGCCCGTCAACTACGGCTCGCAGATCGACGAACACCGCGCCGTGCGCACCGACGCCGGCATGTTCGACGTCTCGCACATGTGCGTGATCGATTTCACCGGCGAGCGCGTCTGCGCTTTCTTCGAATACGCGCTGGCCAACAACGTCGGCAAACTGCAAACGCCCGGCCGCGCGCTCTACTCCTGTCTGCTGAACCCGAATGGCGGCGTGATCGACGATCTGATCGTCTATTACTTCGGCGAAGACCACTTCCGCGTGGTCGTGAACGCGGGTACTGTCGACAAGGACATCGCTTGGTTCGGCCAGCTTAACGCGGAAGGCAGCTTCGGCCTCACCATCACGCCGCGCCGCGATTACGCGATCGTCGCCGTGCAGGGCCCGAATGCGCGCGAGAAGGTCTGGCAAACCGTGCCGGCCACGCGCGCCGCGCCCGAAGCGCTCAAGCCGTTCAATGCGGCACGCATCGCAGATACGCCGTTCGGCGAACTCACCGTGGCCCGCACCGGCTACACAGGCGAAGACGGCTTCGAGATCATCGTTCCGGCCGATCACGTCGTGGCATTGTGGAACGCGCTGCAGACGCAGGGCGTGCGCCCGGCTGGTCTCGGCGCGCGCGACACGCTGCGCCTCGAAGCCGGCATGAACCTGTACGGTCAGGACATGGACGACAACGTCTCGCCGCTCGACGCCGGCCTCGCATGGACCGTCGACCTCACCTCGCCGCGCGATTTCGTCGGCAAGGGCAAGCTGGAAGCGGACGGTTCGCAGGCTGCGTTCGTCGGCCTGATCCTGCTGAAGGAAAACGGCAAGGCAGCGGGCGTGCTGCGTGCTCATCAGAAAGTCGTCACCCCGCAGGGCGACGGCGAAATCACCAGCGGCACTTTTTCCCCTACCATGCAGGAGTCCATCGCCTTTGCGCGCGTGCCGAAAGGCGTGCAGCCGGGCGACACCGTTCACGTCCAGATTCGTGACAAAAACGTCCCTGCAAGCGTGGTAAAACTGCCGTTCGTGCGCAACGGCAAAGTGCTCGCAGTTTAAGCAGCCGGCGCGTGCGCCCCATCTTATTATGTCACAACCGAACCACACCGCATAGGAGCATCCGATGAGCATCCCGGCCGATCTGAAATACACCGAATCGCACGAATGGGTCCGCACTGAAGCAGACGGCACGCTGACGGTCGGCATCACCGACCACGCGCAGGAAGCGCTCGGCGATATCGTCTTCTTCGAAGTTCAGGAACTGGGCAAAACCGTGACCGCAGGCGACACCGTCGCCGTGATCGAATCGGTGAAAGCCGCCTCCGACATCTACGCACCGGCCTCGGGCGAGATCATCGAAATGAACCAGAACGTGGTCGACTCGCCGGAATCGGTGAACAGCGCGCCGTACGAAAACTGGCTCTTCAAGGTCAAGCCGGCCGCAGGCGCCGCGCAGGATCGACTAATGGACGCAGCAGCATACGGCAAGTCGATCGGCGAGTAATCCACCTATCGTTAAATCGTCAGGTGTGGCCGCCGTGAGTATGGCGCGCCGCACTGCCAGGAACACATCATGAAGCTCGAATACCCGGATCGTCTGATGAACCGTACTCCTCTCTCGCTCGCCGCGCTCGAAGTGCACGACGCCTTCGCCGAACGGCATATCGGCCCCGACTCGGCCGACCAGCACGCCATGCTCGAAGCCCTCGGCTTCGCGTCGCGCGCCGCGCTGATCGATGCCGTCATTCCGAAGACGATCCGCCGCACCGAGACGCTGCCGCTCAGTCCGTTCACGCAACCGAAGAGCGAAGCCGAAGCGCTCGCCGCGCTGCGCAAACTCGCGGACAAGAACCAGGTGTTCCGCTCGTACATCGGCCAAGGCTATTACAACGCGCATACGCCGACGGTGATTCTGCGTAATGTACTGGAAAATCCGGCGTGGTACACGGCATACACGCCGTATCAGCCGGAAATTTCGCAGGGCCGTCTCGAAGCGCTGCTGAACTTCCAGCAGATGGTGGTCGACCTCACGGGCCTCGCGATTTCCAACGCGTCGCTGCTCGACGAAGCGACGGCCGCGGCTGAAGCAATGACGCTGCTGCAACGCGTCGGCAAGCCGAAGTCGAACATGTTCTACGTCGCCGACGACGTGCTGCCGCAAACCATCGAAGTGATGAAAACGCGCGCCACGCCGGTCGGCATCGAAGTGAAAGTCGGCCCGGTCGCAGACGCCGCGAGCGCGAACGCGTTCGGCGTGCTGCTGCAATATCCGGGCGTGAACGGCGACGTGCGCGACTATCGCGCGCTCACCGAAGCGGTCCACGCTGCGGACGGCCACGTGGTGGTCGCCGCCGACCTGCTCGCGCTGACCGTGCTCACGCCGCCGGGCGAATGGGGCGCGGACGTCGCGGTCGGCAACACGCAGCGTTTCGGCGTGCCGGTCGGTTTCGGCGGCCCGCACGCGGCATACCTCGCCGTGCGCGACGAATTCAAGCGTCAGATGCCGGGCCGTCTCGTCGGCGTGACCGTCGACGCACAAGGCAACCCCGCGCTGCGTCTCGCGCTGCAAACGCGCGAACAGCACATCCGTCGCGAGAAAGCGACTTCGAACGTGTGTACGGCGCAGACGCTGCTCGCGATCATGGCGAGCATGTACGCGGTCTATCACGGCCCGCAAGGTCTGAAGACCATCGCGCTGCGTGTGAACCGCATCGCCGCGTTGCTCGCCGAAGGCGCGAAACAACTGGGCTACACGACCGTCAACAACACGTTCTTCGACACGCTCACGTTCGACACCGGCGCGCGAACGCAGCCGCTGCTCGACGCCGCCACCGCGAAGCGCATCAACCTGCGCCGCGTGAGCGCCACACAAGTGGGCGTTTCGATCGACGAAACCACCACACGCCACGACCTCGCCGACCTGCTCGCGGTATTCGCGCAAGCCGCCTTCGCTAGCGACGTGCCGCAAGTCGACGCGCTCGACGAAAAACTCGCGGCGTCCAATACGGCGTCGGTGCCGGCCACGCTGGAGCGCACGAGCGCATACCTCACGCACCACGTCTTCAACCGTCATCATCCGGAAACGGAAATGCTGCGCTATCTGCGCAGCCTGTCCGACAAGGACCTCGCGCTCGACCGCTCGATGATCCCGCTCGGCTCCTGCACAATGAAGCTGAATGCGACGTCGGAAATGCTGCCGGTCACGTGGCCGGAATTCGGTCAGATCCATCCGTTCGCGCCGGCGGAGCAAACCGTCGGCTACCGCGAAATGATCGATCAGCTCGAAGCGATGCTGGTTGCG
This sequence comes from uncultured Paraburkholderia sp., assembly GCA_940747215.1. Taxonomy (GTDB): domain Bacteria; phylum Pseudomonadota; class Gammaproteobacteria; order Burkholderiales; family Burkholderiaceae; genus Paraburkholderia. The sequence continues at coordinate 84,880 of CALNWS010000001.1, forward strand.
GCAACCGGCTACGCGGCCGTGTCGCTGCAACCGAACGCCGGTTCGCAAGGCGAGTACGCGGGTCTGTTGATCATTCATGCGTATCACGCGTCGCGCGGCGAAGCGCATCGCAATGTCTGCCTAATTCCCGCTTCGGCGCACGGCACGAATCCGGCGTCGGCGCAGATGACCGGTATGCAGGTCATCGTCGTGGCATGCGACGCGCAAGGCAACGTCTACATCGAAGACCTGAAGAAGAAGGCCGGACAGCACGCCGACAAACTCGCGGCAATCGTGATCACTTACCCGTCCACGCACGGCGTGTTCGAAGCGAACGTGCGCGAAATCTGCGAAATCGTGCACGCGCACGGCGGCCAGGTTTACGTGGACGGCGCGAACATGAACGCGATGGTCGGCCTCACGGCGCCGGGCCAGTTCGGCGGCGACGTTTCGCATCTGAATCTGCACAAGACGTTCTGCATTCCGCATGGCGGCGGTGGACCGGGCGTCGGTCCGGTTGCGGTGGGCGCGCATCTCGCGCAGTTCCTGCCGAACCAGATCTCGTCGGGTTACGAGCGTGCGCCGAACGGCATTGGCGCGGTGTCGGGCGCACCGTACGGCTCGGCGTCGATCCTGCCGATTTCGTGGATGTACATCGCGATGATGGGCGCGAAGAACCTCACCGCCGCCACGGAAACCGCGATTCTCAACGCGAACTACGTTGCGAAGAAACTCGCGCCGCACTATCCGTTACTGTATTCGGGCCCGGGTGGACTGGTCGCGCACGAGTGCATTCTGGATCTGCGTCCGATCAAGGAAACGAGCGGCATTACCGTGGACGACGTCGCCAAGCGTCTCGCCGACTACGGCTTCCACGCGCCGACCATGAGCTTCCCGGTGCCGGGCACGTTGATGGTCGAGCCGACCGAATCGGAGTCGAAGGAAGAATTCGACCGCTTCATCGAAGCGATGATTGCGATTCGCGAAGAAATCCGCGCGGTGGAAAACGGCAGCTCGGACCGCGAAGACAATCCGCTGAAGCATGCGCCGCACACGGCGGCTGTCGTGATCGCCAACGAGTGGAAGCATGCGTACGCTCGCGAAACCGCGGCGTATCCGTTGCCCTCGCTGAGCGCGAAGAAATACTGGCCGCCGGTTGGCCGTGCGGACAACGTGTACGGCGACCGCAATCTGTTCTGCTCCTGCGTGCCGATCGCCGATTACGAGTAAGCGCTCACGCCGCACACGCATCGTCTCGCCGGTTTCAGCAATGGCAAGGCGATGCGCGGTTCGGTCAGCAGGGAAATTTCAGACGCTGCGCCCGATCTGCCGCTCTTGGCCGCAAACGGCTAACATCACACACCGAATCAGCCTAACGAGGAGTTTCGCATGGCGCGAAAGGTACGATCGATGCAAAGCCGAACCACGGCAACACACGCCCGGGCGTGGCGTCAGGCCTGCACACTACTGTTGAGCGGAGCGGCCGTGCTGCTGACGCTTCGGCAGGCTCAGGCCGCGATGAACTTCTGCGCGGCTCCTGCGCTGCAAACTAGCGAGCGCACGAACACCGATCCCGGCGTGAAGGCGCTGGTCGGCAACGTGCTGTCGCAGTTGAACGATCAGCCGCATGCGCTCGCGAAATTGCATACCGAAGGCACGCTGCCGCACGAAGGCATTTGCGACCAGAGTGTGGAAGCGGAGAAAGATCTCGATCTGCTGCGCGACGCCGCGCTCGCCTGGCGCGCCACGAGCGACGACCGTTACCTGAAACTGGTGGACCGCCTGCTTTATGCATGGGTCACAACTTATCAGCCGAGCTTCAATCCCATCGACGAAACGCATTTCGAAGATCTGATCCTCGCGTACGACATGACCGCGAGCGCGCTGCCCGTCAAAACGCGCAACGCGGCGATGGCATTCCTCACGAAGTTCGCCAACGGTTATATCGATCAGATCGACGCGCAGCCGCGTCCGCTGAAGGGCACGTTCAGGAACAACTGGCAGAGCCACCGGATCAAATTGATTTCGATGGCCGCTTTCACGCTGGACAACCGCAAGATGATCAACGCGGCACAGCGTCTTTTCGTCGAGCACATTGGCGACAACATCGAACCGGACGGTTCCACAATCGATTTCAGCGAACGTGACGCGCTGCATTACGTCACGCACGACATGCAGCCACTCGTCACCGCTGCACTCGCCGCGCGCCGTCACAACCGCAACTGGTTGTCGGAGAAGGGCGCGAACGGCGCGTCGCTGCAGGCCATGCTCAACTGGCTCGCGCCATACGCGGTGAGCAGCAAGACGTTTGACGAATTCGTGCATTCGAATGTTCCGTTCGATGCAAAACGTCGCGAAGCCGGTTTGCCCGGCTATTCGGGTCAATGGGACCCGAAGAACGCGACAGAATTGTTTCACCTGGCGGCGCGTCTCGACGGACGCTACACGCGCATTGCGCTGAAGCTCGCGCCCACGCCGCCTGCATGGCTCGCGGTGTGTTTGCCGCTACCGGCGCGCTAACCGAACCATCTTCAAGGCAGGAGCAGTAAATGGCAGTCAGCGTATTCGATCTCTTCAAAATCGGCATTGGTCCATCAAGCTCGCATACGGTCGGGCCGATGCGTGCGGCGCTGATGTTCGCGCAAGGGCTTGAACGCGACGGGCTGCTGGACACGACAGCGTCGGTCAAGGTGGATCTGTAAGGCTCGCTCGGCGCAACCGGCAAGGGCCACGGCACCGATCGCGGCGTGATGCTCGGCCTGATGGGCGACGCTCCCGACACGGTGAACCCCGACACCATCGCGCAACGGCTCGAAGCCGTGCGCACGACGCGTCAGCTCGCGCTGCTCGGCACGCACAACGTGCCGTTCGTGCAAAAATAGCACATCTCGTTTTATCGGCAAGCGCTGCCGGAACATCCGAACGGTCTGAAACTCGGTGCATTCGACGCGCAAGGTGAAGTCCTGCGCGAGTCGACGTATCTGTCGGTGGGCGGTGGGTTCGTGGTGACGGCCGGTGCGCCGAACACGAAGGTGCTGAGCGCGGTCGAACAACTGCCGTACGCGTTTCGCACCGGCAACGAATTGCTCGCGCTGTGCGAATCCACCGGTAAAAGCATTGCGCAACTGATGTGGGAAAACGAGCGCGCGTGGTACACGGAAGAAGAAACGCGCGCCGGTCTGCTGAAAATCTGGGACGTGATGCAATCGTGCGTGTCGCTGCGGCATCAACAATCCGGACGCGGACGGCAATCTGCCCGGGCCGTTCTAGGTAAAGCGCCGTGCGCCGCAGCTTTATCGCGCGCTGTCGGGCAATCCGGAACTCGCGCTGCGCGATCCGTTGTCGATGGTCGACTGGATCAACCTGTACGCCATCGCCGTCAACGAAGAAAACGCCGCAGGCGGCCGCGTGGTCACGGCACCCACCAACGGCAACGGCGCGGCGGGCATCATCCCGGCCGTGCTGCATTATTACGTGCGCTTCATGCTAGGCTCGAACCAGCAGGACGTGATCGACTTACGTGATCGACTTTCTAATGGCCGCGGCCATCGGCATTCTGTACAAGCTGAACGTGTCGATTTCGGGTGCCGAAGTCGGCTGTCAGGGTGAAGTCGGCGGCGGCGGGCGCACTCGCCGCGGTGATGGGCGGCTCGCCGAAGCAGGTCGAAAACGCGGCCGAAATCGGCATGGAACACAACTTGGGGCTCACGTGCGATCCGGTCGGCGGCATGGTGCAGATTCCGTGCATCGAACGTAATGCCATGGCGTCGGTGAAAGTCGTGAACTCGGCGCGCATGGCGTTGCGCGGCGACGGCAGCCACTATGTGTCTCTCGATTCCTTCATCAAGACGATGCGCGAGACCGGCGCGGATATGAAGACGAAGTACAAGGAAACGTCGCGCAGCGACCTGGCGGTGAATATCGTCGAGTGCTGATGTGCTCACGTGCGGCGTAAGCTGCTGGAGCTTGCGGCCGCGTTCACGCGCATTCAATCGCCGGCGCGGCACCATTGAATTGCATCACGTACCGTCTGGAGGCTTCATCGCAATATCGCAGCCGGATGCTCCCGTAACCGATTCCGCCGCCGCTCGCACCACGGGCGCGCGCTCGTTGTCGACGCTTTGCTGACGCACGGTGTCGAACGAATTTTCTGTATCCCTAGGGGAGCTTCCTCACCGTACTCGACTCGCTGCACGACGAGACTGAGCGCATCCAGACCATTGTCTGCCGGCACGAAGCGGCCGCCGCGAACATGGCCGAGGCCGTCTGGGCAAACTGACCGGACGACCGGGCGTGGCGATCGTCACACGCGGGCCGGGCGCAACGCACGCGTCGATCGGCGTGCACACCGCTTTCCAGGATTCCACGCCGATAATTCTGCTGATCAGCCAGTGCGCGCGCGATCATCTGGATTGCGAGGCATTCCAGGAAATCGACTACCGTCGCATGTTCGGGCAGATGGCGAAGTGGGTCGCGCAAATCGACGATCTCAAACGCATTCCCGAATATCTGAGCCATGCGTTTCACACGGCGACGTCGGGCCGGCCTAGCCCCGTGGTGCTCTCGCTGCCGGAAGACGTGTTGAGCGACGCGTGCGACTACGTGGCGAGCGCTCCGGCTTATCAGCGCGTGGCGGCGTCGCCGTCGGCCGCGGTTGGACGCCTGCGGCGCGCGCGGATTTTCAGCGCTTTATCGAAAACTGGCAGTTGCCAGTCGGCCTCGCGTTCCGCTTTCAGGACACGCTCGATAACGAGCATCCGAACTACGCGGGCGACGTCGGCCTCGGCATTAATCCCGCGCTCGCGCAACGCATTCGCGACGCGGACCTGCTGCTCGTCATCGGCCCGCGACTTGGCGAAGCCACGACGAACGGCTACACGCTGCTCGACATTCCGAAAACGAAGCAGACACTCGTGCACGTCCACCAAGGCGCCGAAGAGTTGGGGCGTGTTTACGGGGCGGATCTGCCGATCGTTTCCGGCATGCCGGAGCTAGCCGCGATGCTCGTTGCAATGGAACCCACTTCGGAAAAGCTCGCGTGGTCAGGTGCCTCCGAAGAAGCGCATCACACGTATCTGGAGCGGCGCAAACCACGCCAGATCCCGGGCAACGTGCAGATAGATGAAGTGATCCTGCAATTGCACACGCATCTTCCCGACGACGCGATTCTCACGAACGGCGCGGGCAACTACGCGACGTGGCTGCATCGGCATTTTTCGTATCGACACTTCCGTTCGCAACTCGCGCCGACGAGCGGCGCGATGGGCTATGGCGTGCCGGCGGCGATTGCGGCGAAGTCGATGTATCCGGATCGCGCGGTCGTGGCGCTCGCGGACGACGGATGCCTCATAATGTCGGCGCAGGAAATTGCGACCGCCATGCAGTACGACTTGCACGTGCTCTTCATCGTGGTGAACAACGCGCAGTTCGGCACGATGCTCATGCATCAGGATGCGGCACTATCCGAACCGCGTGTACGGCACGGGTCTCACGAATCCCGACTTCGCGGCGTTTGCGCGGTCGTTCGGCGCGCACGGTGAAACGGTCACCAGCACGGAGGAGTTCTTGCCTACGTTCAAAAGCGCGATAGAAGCGAAACGCGCTGCTGTGATCGAGATTCGCATGCCGCAGGAAGCGAGCACGCCCGGCGCGACACTCGAACAGATTTGGGAGCAGGGGAGGAAGTTGCGGGGGGAAAAGTGAGGACGTTTCTTCAGTTGCGGTAACTGCAATTCGAAGCGATCAATTAAAAAGCCCAACGATTGAAAACCGTTGGGCTTTTTATCCAACGCGATTGCGTTGAGGCACTGCCCCAACGCCGCAGCGGGAACCGCTACTTACTTCCCACCCACGCTCTGCAGCGTCGTCCACTTGTCGTCGACAACCTTGTACAGGGTGATGCCACCGTTCTTCAGGTCGCCCTTGCTGTCGTAAGCAAGGTTATAGCCGACGTAACGGCCGGCATCGACGTCTTCGCGAGCATCGGCAGGTACTTGGCCGAATCGGTCGAGTTCGCCTTCTTCATTGCGTCGAACATGGCCATCGCGCCGTCGTACGCGTACGGCGAACCTTTGCACATGTTCGTTAAAGCGCTTCTTGTACTTTGCGACGTAGTCCTTGCCGCCCGGCATTTCTTCCAGCGGCAGGCCGGCGAACGATGCCACCGTGCCGTTCGCTGCGTCACCCGCGATCTGGATGAACGTCAGCGTGTGGATCATTTCGCCGCCCATCAGCGGTAACTTGATGCTCAGTGCCTATCTGCTTGACCATCGGTGCCGCTTGCGAATCTGCGCCGCCGTAGTAGATCAGGTCCGGGTTCACCGACTTCAGCTTCGTCAGGATCGACTTGAAGTCCACGGCCTTGTCGTTCGTGTATTCACGATCGACGATCTGGCCGCCCGCTGCCTTCGCTGCCTTCTCGAACTGATCGGCCAGACCCTGACCATAAGCCGTGCGGTCATCGACGATCACGATCTTCTTCACGCCCAGCGACTTCACCGCAAACGTGCCGGCGACCGAACCTTGCTGCGTGTCGGACGTCATCTGCGGAACGTGGTCTTGAAAGCCTTGCTGCGTGTATTCCGGCGCAGTCGCCATCGCGATTTCGGGGATGCCCGCGTTCGCGTAGATGCGCGAAGCCGGAATCGTAGTGCCCGAGTTGAAGTGGCAGAGCATGCCCTTGATGCCGCCGTCCACCAGCTTCTGCGCAACGGTCGTGCCGGTGCGTGGGTCAGCTTGGTCGTCTGCCGAATCCAGCACGAAGCGGACTTGCTTGCAACCGATCACCGGCTTCGTTGCGTTCATGTCTTCCACGGCCAGCGTGATGCCGTTCTGGAAGTCCTTGCCGTAGTGCGCCTGTGCGCCCATCATCGGACCGGCGAAACCGATCTTCACGTCTTCCGTCGATTGAGCGTTGGCCGTCCCCGCCAGCGACATTGCAGCAACCAGCGCTGCGTCTGCCAGTTGTTTCATCTTGTGTTGCATATCTTCTCCTTGGTACCAAGTGTGGATGGAGCGGTTTTGGGGTCACCGTACCGCTTCCTTCTTTTTGAAAAGATCAATGAAGTTCGCTCAACCGATCGTCATCAAATTCGCATTACCGCCTGCTGCTGCCGTATTCACACTAACCGAACGCTCCGTGAGCAGACGCTCGAGCGCGTAGTCTTCGTTGCCGCTTTCGAGCGCGCGGGCCGCGACGTCCTGCACCGAAACGATCGGGCCCGGACGCTTCGCCACTTCCTTCACGAGCGTCAGCAGTTCGTCGCTGTCGCCTTCGAACAGCACGGCGTCGAACGGCGTATCGGCGCTCTTCCTCACGCTTACATGCGCCTTCAGCGCCGCCGGCAACTCCGAGACTAGTTTTTCACCCGCCGCACCTTCGAACAGCGCGCGATTGCCCGTCGCCAGTACAGCCGCGAATTGCGCACGCGCACCGCTTGCCGTCGACGCCACGCACAGCACCGTGCCACGCGCGCCGAGCGGGTACGTATTGCGCTCGCCGGTCAGACCCGACAGCACCACCGTTGCGCCCGCAGGCATATGCGCCGTCGCAACGTGCAGCGAGCACCGGCTGCTGTTCGGCGATCAGCCTGTCGCGATAGGCCGTCAATGCAGCGGACGGGTTGTCGCTGTTTTCAGCTGTACGCGGTACTTCCGTTACGAGCGATTGCGCGAGCGACTTCGGCAGACCCGCCGGACGCGTCGCCAGCAGACGTTGCAGATACAGCGCGCCACCCGCCTTCGGACCCGTGCCCGACAACCCTTCACCGCCGAACGGCTGCACAACCACCACCGCGCCGATCACGTTGCGATTCACATAAATTTTGCCGACGTGCGCGCGACCGATCACATGAGCGATCGTTTCGTCGATCCGCGTGTGAATGCCGAGCGTCAGACCGTAACCCGTCGAGCGGATCTGTTCGAGCAGCTTGTCGAGCTGGCTGCGGCGGTAACGCACCACGTGCAGCACCGGACCGAACACTTCACGCTTGAGTTCGTCGATGCTGTCGAGTTCGATCAGCGTAGGCGGAACGAACGTGCCTTGTGCGCAACCTTCCGGCATCGGCAGCTGTTCGACCTTGCAGCCTTTCTCGCGCATCCCCACAACGTGCGCGTCGATGCCACGCTTCGCGTCCACGTCGATCACCAGACCCACGTCGATCGAAAGGCGGTCCGGATTGCCGATCGACAGTTCGCGCATCGCACTGGTCAGCATTTCGAGCATGCGGTCCGCAACGTCGTCCTGAAGACAGAGAACGCGCAGCGCCGAACACCGTTGACCGGCGGAATCGAACGACGACTGCAGCACGTCGGCGACGACCTGTTCAGCAAGCTGCCGACGAATCAACGATCATCGCATTCTGGCCGCCCGTCTCGGCGATCAGCGGAATCGGCTTGGTCCGGATCGAGGCGTTCGGACAACGTCTTGTTGATGAGACGCGCGACTTCGGTCGAACCGGTGAACATAACTGCACGCGTACGCGAATCCGCCACGAGCGCTGCACCGACCGTCTCGCCATTGCCCGGCAGCAGTTGCACCGCACCGGCCGGCACGCCGGCTTCGCGCAGAATGCGCACGGCTTGCGCGGCGATCAGCGGTGTCTGCTCCGCGGGCTTCGCAAGCACCGTGTTGCCGGCGGCGAGCGCCGCGGCCACCTGGCCCATGAAAATCGCCAGCGGGAAATTCCACGGGCTGATACACCCCACGGGACCGAGCGGGCGATGCGTGTCGTTCGAAAACTCGTCGCGAATCTGCGTGGAGTAATAGCGCAGGAAGTCGATCGCTTCACGGATTTCCGCGACCGCGTTCGGCAACGATTTGCCGGCTTCGCGCACCACGAGACCCATCAGCGTGTGCATCTGTACTTCGAGCAGATCGGCTGCGCGAGCGAGGCAATCGGCGCGTGCTTCGACCGGCGTCACCTGCCAGATTGACGCAGCGGCCAAGGCATGCGCGAGCGCGGCACTCACGTGCTCGCGCATTGCTTCGACCACCGTGCCGACGAGATCGCGCTGGTCGGCGGGATTACGCACGTCGCGGCCCACACCGACGGCGATTTCGTTGTCTTCGAGCATCGGCGCGGCGCGCCACGTATGATGCGCGCTCGCCAGCAACGCCGACGACAGCGAAGCCAGACGATGCTCGTTCGACAGATCCAAACCCATCGAATTGAGATGTTCTGCGCCATACAGATTGCGCGGCAGCGGAATCTTCGCATGCGGCGCACCGAGCGGTACGACCTTCGACGCCTCGTCGACCGGATCGGCGATCAGGTCCTTGCGCGACATTTTCGTCAGCGATACGATTCACGAAAGACGTGTTCGCGCCGTTTTCCAGCAGACGGCGCACGAGATACGCGAGCAGCGTTTCGTACGTACCGACCGGCGCGTAGACGCGGCACGGACGATTCAGCTTGTCGCGGCCCGTCACTTCTTCGTACAGCGGCACCCATGCCGTGCAGGCACTGGAACTCGTACTGGCCGGGATAGTAGTTGTTGTAGTTGTTGCCCGCGAGATGATAGATCGCCGAGAGCGTATGTGCGTTGTGCGTGGCGAACTGCGGATAGACCGCGTCCGGTGTGCCGAGCAGCTTCTTCGCGCAGGCAAGGTACGAGACGTCCGTGTAGATCTTGCGCGTGGACCGGATAGCCTTCGAGGCCGTCCACTTGCGCACGCTTGATTTCGGTGTCCCAGTACGCACCCTTCACGAGGCGCACCATGATGCGGTGACGGCTGCGGCGCGCGAGGTCGACGATGTAGTCGATCACGAACGGGCAACGCTTCTAATACGCCTGCACCACGAAGCCGATACCGTTCCAGCCCTGCAGTTCCGGATCGAAGCACAGCGCTTTGAGCAGATCGAGCGAGATTTCGAGGCGGTCGGCTTCTTCTGCGTCGATGTTCAGGCCGATGTCATGGCGGCGCGCGAGAATCGCGAGCGAACGCGAGTAGCGCGCATGCAGTGCCGAGAGCTTGATCGAGATGCCCGGGCCTTCGTAGATGCCGCGGCCGACCGCCGCCTTGCCGATCGCGTGAATAGCCTGCTCGCACGATAATAGTAGCGCTGTGCGTCGGCCGGTCGTGTCCGCTTCGCCAAGCATGTCGTACGAGTAGCGGAAGCCGCGTGCCTCGTACTTGCGGCTGTTGGCGAGTGCTTCGGAGATGTTTTCGCCGGTGACGAACTGCTCGCCCATCAGGCGGATCAGCGGCTCACCGCCTTTGCCGATCAGACGCGTGAGCGCCGACGAAAGGCTCGCTTCGCTGTTGGTGGTCACCAGCTTGCCGGTGATCATCAAGCCCCACGTTGCAGCGTTGACGAACATGGACGGCACCTGACCCATGTGCGATTTCCAGTCACCCTTGCTGACCTTGTCGCGGATCAGCGCGTCGTGCGGTCGGGAATACGCAGCAGCGCTTCGGCGATACACATGAGCGCCACGCCTTCCTGGCTCGACAGCGAAAATTCGTGGATCAACCCTTCGACACTACCGCCCTTGCTCTTTGCGCGCAGCGTTTCGATCAGCTTGCCGGCCATCGTCTGGACGTCGCCGGCGAGGTTCGCGGGCAAACGCGCCTGACCGAGCAGGAACGGCACGCACTCCGGCTCCAGACGTCGGTACGCCGCCCGTGATCGCCGCGCGCAGCACCGATTGCGGCTGCACGTTCTGGGCGAAGTCAAGGAAAGGATGCGAGGCACCGTCTTCCTTGTGTTCGACGGACGCGCCATCGGCCAGATCGGCCGAGCCCGTCGCGCCGGACAACTCGGGAGGCAACTGGTCGTGCTCGATTTTTTCCAGGTAGGCGAAGATCACCTGCTTGATCAGCCAGTGGGGAGTGCGTTCGAGGCGAGTAGCGGCATCTTTCAGCTGGGAACGCAGGAGGTCATCGACCTTGACGCCAAGGGTGGTGCTAGCCATGCTTCCTTCTCTGATACCAGCGGAGCGGCTGGCGAAAGACTAAAAGTTTGGCGAATCGTACGCTTCCCAATAAAAAGGTGCAACCACTCGCAGGAAACGGTTGCACCAACGCAAAAGCCTTATGTGGCGGGCGTTTGGGCCCGATGGCGCCGCGCTCGTAAGACGCGGTTGCGCTCAGTACTTTCCCTGGCCCAATTCTTTTTGCATCAATAGCCCTAATCAGAATCGCCTTCCGAGCCGATATATATAGCACACGGCAGTACGTGGCCTATTCGGCACGCATAAAAAACGTACGGGGTTTTTGAGGACTGGCGAAATGGAAAAGTGGTTGGTGGTGTTGGGTATCTGGGCGATGTGCGCGACGTGCGCCGTTCTTTTCATTCGCGGCGCGACGAGCGGCGGCGGTGGCGGTCGACGCGCTTCGGCCGCGAACCGGTCACGTGCGGCCTCGCGCGCGCACGCATCCGCCGATGCACGAGCTGCACTGAACGACTGACGCACGGGCGCTGCCAGGAGACGGTCTATCGTTGGAGAAACGAAGCCGTCTTCCGATGAGCTTTGCAGCGTATGTTGCGTTGTCTGTACGCCTTCCTGTCGACGCGAAGGCGCTGTTGGCGCGCGCCTTAAATGTCGAGCGGATCGACTTCGACGCTCCAGCGCAATACGCCCTTGAGTCCGCGCAACAAGGGCTGCCAGGCGCGCAGCGTCGCCTGAAGCGCGGCCCGCGACGCGCTCTCGATCAGCAACTGCGCGCGATGCACGTTCATGACCTTGACGATGGTCAGCGGCACGGCGTCGTAGACCGTAACGCCTTCGGCGGCGGCGATCCCGCCCAGTTCCGCAGCAGCCTGCTCCAGAAATGCGAGTGCCGCTTCGAGCGTGCGCCCCTCGGCACGCAATAACGCCTGATAGACGAACGGCGGCAGATGAGCATCACGCCGCTCGCCGAGCGTCGAGTTGGCGAATCCCACGTAATCGTGCCGCCCAAGCGCGTGATAAAGCGCATGACGCGGATAGCGCGTCTGAATCAGCACTTCGCCGGGCAAACCGGCACGGCCGGCGCGGCCGCTTACCTGCATCAACTGCGCGAACAGGCGCTCGCTCGCGCGGAAGTCGTGGGAAAAGAGCACCGTGTCGGCATTCAGCACGCCGACCAGCGAGACGCGCTGGAAGTCGTGTCCTTTCGCGATCATCTGCGTGCCGACAAGAATATCGACCTCGCCCGCGTGAACGTCCGAGAACAACGTCTGCGCACTGCCTTTGCGGCGCGTGCTGTCGGCGTCGATGCGCAGCACGCGCGCGCCGGGCACCGCGCTCGCCAGCGATTCCTCGACGCGCTGCGTGCCGCATCCCATCGGCGCGATGTCGACGTTGCCGCACTCCGGGCACGAGCGTGGAATCCGCGCCTCCCAGCCGCAGTGATGGCAGCGCAGTGCGCGCTCTGGCTTGTGAAGCACGACGTAGGCGCTGCATCGCGGACAGCCGGCGACCCAGCCACAGGCGTCGCAGCTAAGCTGCGGCGCGTAACCGCGTCGATTGAGGAACACGAGACTTTGCTCGCCGCGTTCGAGCCTCGCTCTGAGTGCGGCGACCAGCGGCCCCGACAATCCTTCGAACGACGCTCGCCCACGCCGGCGCTCTTCCTCCAGATCGACCAGACGAACCGTCGGCAGCACGGCTTCGGCCACCGCGCGACGCGACAGCGTGAGCCGCTTGTATTTGCCCTGGTCGGCTTGCCACCAGCTTTCCAGCGACGGCGTTGCCGAACCGAGCACGACCGGCAGGTCGAGTTGCTTCGCGCGGTAGATTGCCAGATCGCGCGCCGAATAGCGCAAACCTTCCTGCTGCTTGTAGGCAGGATCGTGTTCTTCGTCGACCACGATCACGGTGAGCTTCGGCAGCGAAGCAAGCACGGCGAGCCGCGTGCCGAGCACGATGAGCGCGCGTCCCGTGTGCGCGGCGAACCAGTTGCGGGCGCGTTCGCCTTCCGCGAGTCCGCTGTGCAGCGTGACGATCGCGGCGCTATCCAGCGCCGCGAAGCGCGCGCGAAACGCGGCCTCGAACTGCGGCGTCAGATTGATTTCGGGCACGAGGATGAGCGCCTGCGCGTCCGGTTTCGCGGCGAGAATTTCGGCGAGTGCGCGCAGATAGACTTCCGTCTTGCCGCTGCCGGTCACGCCGTGCAGCAGGAAAGGCGCGAAGCCTTGTGCGTCGCGGATCGCTTCGACGGCCGCCGCCTGTTCGTCCGTGAGCGTGGGAAGAATGGGCGCGACGGCGTCTCCCGATGTCGATGCGCCGACCGCGGCGGCTGCTTCGATCACGTCGAGCGCGACCCAGCCTTCCGCTCGCCAGGTGTCGAGCGTGGCAATGGCTTTGGGGTGAAGCGCGCGGGCGGCGGCGGCGACGAGGAATTCGTTCTCGGCGAGCGCCTGCGCCAGTTTTCTCAGCGCGCTTGCGCGTGCCGGCAAAGCGTCGGGCAGCGCCGCGCGTCCTTGCGCCGTCAGGCTGTAGCGTTCTTCCGGTGCAAAAAGGCGCGACCAGCGCGAGGCGTCGCGCAGCGCCTGAGGCAAGGCGGGCAACGCGACTTCACCGAGTCCGCGCTGGTAGTAGTCGGCGGCAAACGCGGCCAGCTTCAACCATTCCGCCGACACAGGCGGGCAGGCGGTGCAGACGCTATCGACACATTTCAGGCGCTCGGCGGCCACTTCACTGTGAGCGGTCACTTCGCAGATGAGACCGACAACGTGGCGTTTGCCGAGCGGCACACTCACGAGCATGCCTAGCGCGACCGCTTCGGGCAGATCACAGCTATAGTCAAACAGGGTCGGCAGCGGATGATCCAGCGCGACGCGGACGAAAAGATAGCTCACGCTGCCCCGACAACTCGAAGAGCCAACGAGGCGCGACACCTCGTCGCGGCCCGCGACTCACAAACGGCGGCCTGCCCGAACTTAAAGTAAAACTTCAAATTCGGCGCTAAGTTTTGGATTCTGCTGAACAATTGCAATCGGCCCGCTCGCCTGTGGATAACTTTGTTGAGAACTTCGCTTTGACGGCCCGAAAACCGCGCTGGATGGGCCTTCTGTGGGCTTCCGCACATTTCACTAAAAAGCCGGGAAACCCTTGCCAGACAAGGCTTAGATCAGATACGCTCGAGTTGTGCAAGGGTCAGTGCACGATAAAAAGCTCTACCGCGCCGCAGCGTGAAGAATGTGCATAAGTCAAGTCTTGACAACTTGAGGATCGCCTTCTGGCGGCCTCCTAGCGGCAATTTCCCTAGACCGAGAGCCCGGATTGCCGCAACGCGGCATAAAGTGGTAACGATTACGGCCTCATACCGGTGCATGCGTGCCGCTGCGAATTGCGCGGCTGTGACGGTGCACCTCGTCCACCAGCTCGGCGACATGCTCCGGCGGCGTGAACTGCGAAATGCCGTGGCCGAGATTGAAGACATGACCCGAATGATTGCCGAAGCTGTCCAGCACGGCACGCGCTTCCATGCGGATCGCGGCGGGCGGCGCGAACAGCACCGACGGGTCGATGTTGCCCTGAAGCGCCACTTTGCCGCCCACGCGCTCGCGTGCGCTCCGCAGATTGACCGTCCAGTCGAGTCCGACCGCGTCGACGCCGATCGATGCGATCTCGTCGAGCCACAAGCCCCCACCCTTCGTGAACGTGATGACCGGCACTTTTTCGCCGTCATGCTCGCGCTTGAGCTGACTCACGACCTGCTGGATGTAGTGAAGCGAGAAGCGTTGATAGATGCCGTCTGCCAAAGCGCCGCCCCATGTGTCGAAAATCATGACGGCCTGCGCGCCGGCTTCGATTTGCGCGTTGAGGTAAGCCGCAACCGAGCGCGCGTTGATTTCGAGAATGCGATGCATCAGGTCATGGCGCGCGTACAGCATCGATTTGACCATGCGGAAGTCCGCCGAGCCATCGCTTTCCACCATGTAGCACGCGAGTGTCCACGGGCTGCCGGAGAAGCCGATCAGCGGGACGTGCTGGCGGCCTTGCGCGTCGGTGAGCGCGGTGCGGATTTCGCGGACGGCGTCGGTAACGTAGCGCAGCGTGGCGTCGATGTCCGGCACCGCGAGCTTCGCGACGTCTTCTTCCGTGCGCACCGGCCGCGCGAATTTCGGACCTTCGCCGGCGACGAACTCAAGGCCGAGCCCCATCGCGTCGGGCACGGTAAGAATGTCGGAGAACAGAATGGCGGCGTCTAACGGATAGCGCTCGAGCGGCTGCAACGTGACTTCAGTCGCGAACGCCGGGTTTTTCGCCAGACCGAGGAAACTGCCCGCGCGGCCGCGCGTGGCGTTGTATTCCGGCAGATAACGGCCCGCCTGCCGCATCAACCAGATGGGCGTGTAGTCGGTTGGCTGGCGCAGCAGCGCGCGCAGGAAAGTGTCGTTCAGGAGTTTAAGGGCCACGTTGCGTACGACCGAAGGCAAAGGGGCATTTTACCGGAGGCAAGCGGGCGATTTCCGCTTGATACGGACAATAACTCATGCACGAGCACGGAGCTGACCGGCTGCAATGCCGACGGCACCAGCGCTCCGCCGTTTTTCACCCGCTTCCACCCTGGCTGAACGGCCAATGTTCAAACGTGAATTGCCGGGCTATTATCCGACGGCATTTACCAAATTACTTACGGGAAACCAAGGAGACTCGATGAAAAAGGCAACACACGCCCTGCTCTGCGCGCTGGCCGGAGTTTTGATGCATGCCGGCGCCGCCGTCGCGCAAACCAGTCCCGCCGCACCGGCCCCTTCGCGGCTCGACGAGATCATGACGCGCGGCACGCTGCGCGCCTCTACCACCGGCGACTACAAACCGTACTCGTTCTACAAGGCGGACGGGCAGTTCGAAGGTATCGACATCGACATGACGGAGTCGCTCGCCAAGTTGCTCGGCGTGAAGGCCGAGTATGTCAAAATGTCGTGGTCTTGATGAACGATTTCATCGCCAAGTGCGACATCGGCGTGGGTGGCGTGTCGCCGACTCTGGAACGTCAGAGGCATGCGTTTTTCACGCAGGCTTATATGGTCGACGGCAAACCACCGATCGTTCGCTGCGACGACGTAAACAAATACCAGACGGTCGCGCAAATCGATGATCAGTCTTCCAAGCGCGTGATCGTGAATCCCGGCGGCACGAACGATAAATTCGCCAAGCAATACTTCCCGCGCGCGAATCTAACCGTCTATCCGGACAACGGACGATTTTCAAACAGATCCTCGCGGGCAAGGCCGACGTGATGGTCACGGACGCATCGGAGACGTTGCTGCAGCAGAAGCTCAACCCGGGTCTGTGCTCCGTGCATCCGGACAAGCCGTTCCAGTACGGCGAGAAAGCGTGGCTGCTGCCGCGTGGCGATGTCGTCTTCTAGGAATACGTCGATCAATGGCTGCACCCCGTTCGCGCGACGGGCGAATATCAGGCGATTTCGGATAAGTGGCTGAAGTGATTCTGCGGACGCCTTCGGTTAGCTTCAGTTCGAATGGCTAACTCAGATCCGGCATCGAACCATTCATGTAACGGTGCCGGATCAGCAACGCTTGCGTTGCGAGGATTGCGTTGAATACGCGAAAAGTGAAGCGACCCTTACTGCCGTATCGCCAACTGCTCGAATTGACGCATTGCAGCGCGCGTTATGCCATCTGTGTGAATGAAGATTGCGTGACGTGCGCCACATGTAACGCGGCACATTCGTCGGAAAAAAGGTAAGCGCGCAATCATTTCATGCGGAATGTACTGAACAATTTGCGCTGCAATGTGCGTCGCGAATAGCATCAATCAGGCGTATGAAATTGCGGATAAGTCATAGGTAAATATTACGTTTCAAACATGATATTTTAGCAATATGTCCCGCAACGCCTTATCTGGTAGGCGTTACAACCTGAAACACTTTGTTACCGCGCTCGTAGGTTAATTCACACACAATGCCTTCAACGGTTTCAACACGGATGTGGCTGGGTGCGTGGTGTGAGCGGATACGGTGCACTTGCCGGTCGGCGCGCATGTCGAAGCCTTGGAAAGGAGCATCCCTGCTTGGGGCCGTGTCGACGCAGGGTAGCGTCTCAGTCGGTTCCTTCTTTGGTCTCCTCGCGCTAACCCCGTAGCGTGTGGTTTTTAGCGGGCTCTAGGCCCGCTTTTTTTGCTTAGCCAAACGTTTGCGCGAATTCCTTTGCGCAAACGTTTTTCGTTTGTACGGCTGTTTCAGCGTGGTGGAATCTGACGTGGTTGGTGTGACGTCGGATGAATTCCATCCGACGTCATCAAAGCGACGTTCAGGCAGTCTTGTCTTCGCTCAGTTTGAGCTCGCTGATCATGCGTTCACGCATGATGAATTTCTGCACCTTGCCCGTCACAGTCATGGGCAATTCGTCGACGAAGCGGATGTACTTCGGCACCTTGTAGTGCGCAATCTGCTCTTGGCAGAACTGCTGGATCTCTTCGACCGTCGCGCTCTCGCACGCCCGCAGCACGACCCACGCGCAAACCTCCTCGCCGTATTTCGAATCGGGCACGCCGAAAACCTGCACACCCTGGATCTCCGGATGGCGGAATAGAAACTCCTCGATTTCGCGCGGATAGATGTTCTCGACGCCTCGAATCAGCATGTCCTTGAGTCGGCCGACGATATTGCAGTAGCCGTCGGCGTCGAGCGTTGCGAAGTCGTCGGTGTGCATCCAGCCGTCTACGACGCTCTCGCGCGTTTTCGCTTCGTCGCCCCAGTAGCCCTTCATCACCGAATAACCACGCGTGCCAGTTCAACCGTCTCGCCGACCGGAACGATCTCGCCCATCGGATCGACGATCTTCACTTCTAAATGCGGCTGGATGCGGCCGACCGTGGTGGTGCGCTTGTCGAGCGGATCGGTCGTCGAACTCTGGAACGACACCGGACTGGTCTCCGTCATGCCGTACGCAATCGTGATCTCGGCGAGGTGCATTCGCGAGACCGCCTTCTTCATTGTTTCGATCGGACACGGCGATCCGGCCATGATGCCCGTGCGCAATCGTGAGAAATCGTAATTTGCGAAGCTCGAATGGTCGGGCTCGGCGATGAACATCGTCGGCACGCCGTGAAGCTTTGTGCACTTTTCTTCGGCAACGGCGGCAAGCGTCGCGGCCGGATCGAAGCCTTCGCCCGGGAAAACCATATTCGCGCCAACCGACACGCACGCGAGAACGGCCAGCACCATGCCGAAGCAGTGATAAAGCGACACGGGAATGCACAGCGCGTCCTGTTCGCTCAGGCGCATCGCCTTGCGATAAAGCACGCGTTATTGAGACGTTGCTGTGCGTTAGCGTCGCGCCTTTTGGGTTGCCGGTGGTGCCGCTCGTGAACTGAATGTTGATCGGCTCGTGGCACGACAGTGTCTCGCCGATCGCGTCGAGCTTCGCGACGTCAAGCGAGCGTCGCACGCCCCTGCTCGATCACGTCGGAAAAGCTCAACATGCCCGGCGTTTCCGTATCGCACATACGGATCACGTAGCGCAGCTCAGGCAAGCGCGCCGCGTGCAATTCGCCTGGCGCCTATGTGGCCAATTCCGGCGCCAACTCCTGAAGCATCTCCAGAACATCGACGTCTTGAACCGCTCGGCTGCGATGATTGCCTTGCAACCGACTTTGTTCAGCGCGTATTCCAGTTCGGCGAGCCGGTAAGCCGGATTGATATTGACGAGCAAGGCGCCGATGCGCGCAGTGGCAAACTGCGTCAGCAACCACTCGACCCGATTCGGCGACCAGATACCGACGCGATCGCCCTTCTCGATTCCCAACGCAAGCAGTCCCGCGGCCAACACGTCGACTTCCTGCGCGAACTCTCGCCATGTCCAGCGAATGCGTTGCTCGCGAGAAACCACGGCAGGGCGTTCGGGAAAGCGCTCGGCGGTGTCGCGCAGAAACTGGCCGACCGTCGCTTCGCTCAACGGAATGTCGGTCGATCCGCGGACATAAGAGAGCCCGTCTTTCGGTTCAATGAGTGCACCTTCGCCATGACACTTACGTAGTCATGGTTGTCTCCGTGAGCGGATGCTCGCCCTATTAAATGAATTTTAAACCGATTGTGGTGCCGCGACCGCTGAGCGCGCGGCATCAAGTGTTACCCGCAGCGCATCTGTAACGGCTTTCGTTGACCTCGATTTTGCTGACCTTTCCGTAAACGTCAAGTACAGGTCAAAAAAGCATCCATGTGGGCTGCTTTCTCTCTGATACATATTGCTTAGTTCTGACCGCGAAGCTTACGCAGACGCTGGATTGCAGCGAGCTGAGCCGTCGCGTACGCCAGCTCCGCTTGCGCGGTTGCATATCCGAGGTTCGAACCCGTGTTTTGCAGCGCTTCTTCTGCGCGCTTGCGTGCATCTTCAGCCTTGGCTTCGTCGAGATCCTTACCGCGGATTGCGGTGTCGGCCAGAACCGTCACAGCGCCCGGCTGAATTTCGAGGATGCCGCCAGCGACGAACACGAGCTCTTCGTCGCCGTTTTTAGCTTCGATGCGCACTGCACCCGGACGGATCCGTGTGATGAGCGGCGTATGGCCCGGCAAAATGCCGAGTTCACCTGCCTCGCCCGGCAGTGCAACGAACTTCGCCTGGCCTGAGAAGATCTGCTCTTCCGCGCTGACGACGTCTACTTTAATGGTTGCCATATCGACTCCTGTCGACAGGTACTAGCGCCGGAGCGTTATGCCTGTCCCATGCAAGGCGGGGTTGAGCGTTAAGACCAGGCACCGGTCTCGCGATCGCTACCGGGAGGCAGCGGTGCAGCACGCGGCGCCCACTTCCAGACACCCGACCTTTACTGGATCTTCTTGGCCTTTTCGAAGGCTTCGTCGATCGTGCCGACCATGTAGAACGCCTGTTCCGGCAGATGGTCACATTCGCCCTCGACGATCATCTTGAAGCCGCGGATCGTTTCCTTCAGCGGAACGTACTTGCCCGGCGAACCCGTGAACACTTCAGCGACGTGGAACGGCTGCGACAGGAAACGCTGGATCTTACGAGCACGCGCGACGGCGAGCTTGTCTTCCGGTGCGAGTTCGTCCATACCCAGAATCGCGATAATGTCGCGCAGTTCCTTGTAGCGCTGCAGCGTTTGCTGCACGCCGCGTGTGATCGAGTAGTGCTCTTCACCGATCACGTTCGGGTCGATCTGACGCGAAGTCGAATCAAGCGGGTCCACTGCCGGGTAGATGCCCAGCGAAGCGATGTCACGCGACAACACGACGGTTGCGTCCAAGTGGCCGAAGGTCGTAGCCGGCGACGGGTCGGTCAAGTCGTCCGCAGGGACGTACACAGCCTGAACCGAAGTAATCGAGCCCGTCTTGGTCGACGTAATACGCTCTTGCAGCTTACCCATTTCTTCAGCCAGCGTCGGCTGATAGCCCACTGCCGACGGCATACGGCCGAGCAGTGCAGACACTTCCGTACCGGCGAGCGTAAAACGGTAGATGTTGTCGACAAAGAACAGAACGTCGAGACCTTCGTCACGGAAGAACTCAACCATCGTCAGGCCGGTCAGCGCAACGCGCAGACGGTTGCCCGGCGGCTCGTTCATCTGGCCGTACACCAGCGCGACCTTGTCCAGAACGTTCGAGTCCTTCATTTCATGATAGAAGTCGTTCCCTTCACGGGTACGCTCGCCAACACCGGCAAACACGGAATAACCACCGTGTTCCTTCGCAATGTTGTTGATCAGTTCCATCATGTTCACGGTCTTGCCCACACCGGCGCCACCGAACAGACCGACCTTACCGCCCTTCGCGAACGGGCAGATCAGATCGATAACCTTGATGCCGGTTTCGAGCAGTTCCGTCGACGGCGACAGTTCGTCGAATGCCGGCGCTTTCTGGTGGATCGAGCGCTTGGTTTCGCTCGTGATCGGGCCGGCTTCGTCGATCGGGCGACCCAGCACGTCCATGATACGGCCCAGAGTCGGCTTGCCAACCGGCACGCTGATCGGGTTACCCGTGTTCTTGACGATCGTGCCACGACGCAGACCGTCCGATGCACCCAGACAGATGGTACGGACAACGCCGTCGCCCAGCTGCTGCTGGACTTCGAGGGTCAGTTCCGAACCTTCGAGAGTGAGCGCGTCGTAAATCTTCGGCATCTGGTCGCGCGGAAATTCCACGTCGATCACCGCGCCGATGCACTGTACGATCTTGCCTTCTACCAAAGCAGTAATACTCATCGCTTTTCCTTTAGATATTCAATTCTTCACCCGCGCAAAGGCGCAGTCTCGGGGAGCCGGGTGCGCCTTGAGGGCGCACTTGAGACAGCGTGTCGATTTTTTAGAATCAGACCGCTGCCGCGCCACCGACGATTTCCGACAGTTCTTTCGTAATCGCAGCCTGACGACTCTTGTTGTACACGAGCTGCAGTTCGTTGATGACCTGCTTCGCGTTGTCCGAAGCGGCCTTCATTGCGACCATGCGTGCCGACTGCTCCGATGCCATGTTTTCCGCGACGGCCTGATACACCAGCGCTTCGACATAACGCACCAGCAGTTCGTCCACCACTGCCTGTGCGTCCGGCTCGTAGATGTAATCCCACTGCGTGCTTGGCGTCGTGCCGTCTTCTTCCGTGCGCTCGAACTGTTCTGCCGACAGCGGCAGCAGTTGCTCGATCACCGGTTCCTGCTTCATCGTATTGACGAAGCGCGTGTATGCCAGGTATACTGCCAAAAATTTGCCTTCCGAGTACAGGTCGAGCTGCACCTTCATCGCGCCGATCAGCTTTTCCAGATGCGGCGTATCGCCCAGATGCACGACGCTCGATACCACTTTCGCGCGCAGACGGTTCAGGAAACCCAGACCCTTGGTGCCGATCACAGTTGCTTCGACCGTCTTACCCCGGCCTTCCAGTTCCTTGAACTTCTGCAGCGACGAACGCAGCACGTTGGTGTTCATGCCGCCGCACAGACCTTTGTCGGTCGTGACGAGGATGAAACCTGCCGTCTTCGCGCCTTCGTTCGACACCATGAACGGGTGACGATACTCGGGGTTCGCACGGCTCATGTGCGCAGCGATATCGCGGGCCTTGTCGGCGTACGGGCGAGCAGAGCGCATGCGCTCCTGAGCGCGGCGCATCTTCGATGCGGCCACCATCTCCATCGCTTTCGTGATCTTTCGCGTGTTTTGCACGCTCTTGATCTTGCCGCGAATTTCCTTCATTCCAGCCATTGCTTGCTCCTATGTCGACCTAGGTAAGCGCTTTTGCGCTTATCCGGATCCCATGCATAGCTGCCGAAGCAGCGCTGGTTCAGTTGCCTGCGGACCGCGCCGCTTCAAGGTTCTGCCTTGCGGGTCACTCGCGGATCAATAAGCGCCGGACTTCTTGAAGTCTTTCAGAGCCGTGTGCAGCAGGGCTTCGTCGTCCTTCGAGAGTTCCTTCGTGTCTTCGACGCGCTTGATCAGATCAGCGTGCTTCGACTTCAAGTAATCGCGCAGGCCCTTTTCGAACGGCAGCACTTGAGCAACTTCCAGATAGTCGAGGTAGCCGTTGTTCGCTGCGAACAGCGCGACAGCCAGTTCCCACACTTGCAGCGGCTGATACTGCGGCTGCTTCAGCAGTTCCGTCACGCGGCGGCCGCGCTCCAGCTGCTTGCGGGTTGCTTCGTCGAGGTCCGATGCGAACTGCGCGAACGCAGCCAGTTCACGGTACTGTGCGAGGTCGGTACGGATACCGCCCGACAGCTTTTTCACTACCTTGGTCTGAGCCGCACCACCCACACGCGACACCGACACGCCGGCGTTAATTGCCGGGCGGATACCTGCGTTGAAGAGGTCGGTTTCCAGGAAGATCTGGCCGTCGGTAATCGAGATCACGTTCGTCGGAACGAATGCGGTCACGTCGCCTGCCTGCGTTTCAATGACCGGCAGTGCCGTCAGCGAACCGCTCTTGCCTTTCACTTCACCGTTGGTGAACTTCTCGACGTACTCTTCCGAGACGCGAGCAGCACGTTCCAGCAGACGCGAGTGGAGATAGAACACGTCGCCCGGATATGCTTCACGGCCCGGCGGGCGGCGCAGCAGCAGTGAGATCTGACGGTATGCCCAAGCCTGCTTGGTCAAGTCGTCGTAAACGATCAGCGCGTCCTGACCGCGATCGCGGAAGTATTCGCCCATCGTGCAGCCGGCGTACGGTGCGAGGTATTGCATCGCAACCGATTCCGAAGCCGAAGCGGCCACGACGATCGTGTATTCCAGCGCGCCGGTTTCTTCCAGCTTGCGAACCATGTTCATGATCGACGAAGCCTTCTGGCCGATCGCGACGTAGATACAAAAGAGGTTCTTGCCCTTCTGGTTGATGATCGCGTCGACAGCAACTGCGGTCTTGCCGCACTGACGGTCGCCGATGATCAGCTCACGTTGGCCACGGCCAACCGGCACCATTGCGTCGATCGACTTCAGACCGGTTTGAACCGGCTCCGAAACCGACTTACGCCAGATCACGCCCGGAGCGATCTTTTCGATTGCGTCCGTCTTATTTGCGTTGATCGGGCCTTTGCCGTCGATCGGGTTGCCCAGTGCGTCGACCACGCGGCCGAGCAGTTCCGGACCAACCGGGACTTCGAGAATGCGGCCCGTCGTCTTGACGATGTCGCCTTCCGAAATGTGTTCGTACTCACCCAGAATCACGGCGCCGACCGAGTCGCGCTCGAGGTTCAGTGCGAGACCGAACGTGTTGCCCGGGAATTCGAGCATTTCGCCCTGCATCACTTCCGACAGGCCGTGAATACGCACGATACCGTCGGTCACGGAGATCACGGTGCCCTGGTTGCGAACGTCTGCGCTCGCGTCAAGGCCCTGGATCCGGCTCTTGATCAGCTCACTGATCTCAGAGGGATTAAGTTGCATTATTCGCTCCTGATAGTCAATTCTGTTGCGTGCCAGCCGCTTCAGCACCTTACGCGCTTCAGGCCGTCAGAGCCGTCTGCATGCTGGCAAGCCGCGCGCGGACCGAGGTATCGAGCACTTCGTCGCCGACCGTCACGCAAACGCCGCCAATCAACGACGAGTCGACCTGGACCGTCGGCTTCAGCTTGCGTTTGAACTTGCGTTCGAGACTTGCGACGAGGTCATTCAACTGCTCGCCTTCGAGCAGGAATGCGCTGGTGATCAGCACATCAGCCGCCCCTTCGCGGGCGTTCTTCAACTCTTCGAACTGCACGGCGATTTCCGGCAACAATTGCAGACGGTGGTTGTCCACCAGCATTTGCACCAGATTCTTCGCCTGTGCGTTGTCCTTGAGCGACGACTTCACCGCGGCCAACAGCAGTTCGCTGACTTGGGCGCGACTCACTTTCGGGCTCGATGCGATCGACAGCACTTCGGGCAGACGCGCCACCTGTGCCAGCTCCTGCACGAGCGTGGACCAAGCGGCGATGTCACCAGCTTCGGCCACGCCAAACAGCGCTTCTGCGTACGGACGGGCGATGGTTGCAAGTTCGGCCATGATCAGAGCTCGGCTTTCAGGTGATTCAGCAGGTCAGCGTGAGCAGCCTCGTCGACTTCGCGCTTCAGGATCTGTTCAGCGCCCTTCACGGCGAGTGCAGCGACTTCGCCACGCAGCGTTTCGCGCGCCTTCACTACTTGCTGTTCCGCGTCGGCCTTCGCTTGCGCGATGATGCGAGCGGCTTCAGCCTGCGCTTGCGCCTTGATTTCGTCGGCAACTGCTACAGCGCGCTTTTCTGCGTCGGCGATACGTTGCTGACCGTCGTTGCGTGCCTGAGCCAGTTCCTGGTCGACGCGCTTTTGAGCGGCTTCGAGTTCGGCCTTGCCCTTTTCGGCAGCCGACAAACCGTCAGCAATCTTCTTTGAGCGCTCGTCGAGAGCGTTGATCAGCGGCGGCCACACGAACTTCATCGTGAACCACGCAAGGATCAGGAACACGACCATTTGCGCAAACAGGGTTGCGTTGAGATTCACGGTGTTTCCTTAAACGTTGCTAGTTCGGAAAGTGAAACGGCAAGGCGCTCATCGAGATTCTGTATTCAATCAGCGCCCCAGTGCCCGTTCCGCCCTGCGCCTTCACCAGTTATAGCTCAGGCACAAACTTCCGAGGAACCTCAGCCTGCCAGCTTCGACAGCAGCGGGTTCGCGAACGCAAACAGCATTGCCACGCCAACGCCAATCAGGAACGCCGCGTCGATCAGACCAGCCAGCAGGAACATCTTGGTTTGCAGCGGGTTCATCAGTTCCGGTTGACGAGCACACGCTTCGATGTACTTGCCACCCATCAGGCCGATACCGATACAGGCGCCGATTGCACCCAGGCCGATGATGATGCCGATACCGATGGCGGTCAGACCCTGGATGTTGGCGATGAAAGCTTGCATGATCACTCCTTTGTGAAAAGTCTTATAGAATTGGTTGGAAATGGGATTTAAAAACTACGATTCTTTTTAACGGCGCAGGTTAGTGCGTGTCTTGTGCCTGGCCGATGTACACCAGCGTCAGCATCATGAAAATGAACGCCTGCAGCAGAACAATCAGAATGTGGAAGATTGCCCACACGCTGCCGGCGATTACGTGGCCGATGAAGCCAAGCACCGTCGTGTCCGCGCCGAAGCTCCAGATGCTGCCAAGCAGGGCAATCAGCAGGAACAACAGTTCGCCCGCGTACATGTTGCCGAACAGCCGCATGCCGAGCGAGACCGTCTTCGCGACGAACTCGATGATGTTCAGTGCAAGGTTCGGAATCCACAGCAGCGGATGCGCGCCGAACGGGGCCGACAGCAGTTCGTGCACGAAGCCGCCTGCGCCCTTGATCTTGAAATTGTAGTAAATCATCAGCACGAACACGCCGAGTGCGATGCCGAGCGTACCGTTCAGGTCGGCGGTCGGCACGATGCGGTGGTGCGAGATGGGTCCGGAGAGACCGAGCCAGTCGATCACGCGGCCCGGGAAATCGACGGGAATAAAGTCGAGCGCGTTCATCAGCGCGACCCAGACGAACACGGTGAGTGCCAACGGCGCGATGAAAGTGCGCGTGCCGTGGATCATCGACTTCGATTGATCTTCAACCATTTCGACCAGCATTTCGATCGCGCATTGGAAACGGCCCGGCACGCCGGACGTTGCCTTGCGAGCAGCGAGATGCAGGATGAAAATGGCGGCCAGACCACAAACGATCGACCAGAAGAGGGTGTCCAGATTCCACACGCGAATGTCGAAGATCGACGTCTGGCGCGCGGTGGAAAAGTTCTGCAAGTGGTGTGCGATGTACTCGGACGGGTCCATGCGCGTGCCTTCGCTAGCTGCCATATCGTTAAAGCCACCCAAATTGTCGAAAATCGTTTTAGGCCGCTCCCACAGCAATTCTGTATTGCGGAAATACGCCGGGCGCGGACCGTGTCTATCCGCACACCTCGTACCAGCGCTGCGCGCCGGCCTTAAATTTTGGTACTACCCGTGTTACGGAAGCCTTAGCGCTACGCCAAGGCAATCCAGTACGTCTTGAGCGCGATGAGGTAAGTCACGAGCAGCGGAACCCAGCGTACGTCGTGATACCAGAACGCGATGGCTACAAACATCGCGATCGTTGACCCCATCTTGAGCGCTTCGCCGATCATCCAGCTCATTACCGTTTCGGTGCCGCTCAGCGTTCTAAGTCGTGCCGCGAACAACACGTCCGGCACCCAGCAGATTGCGCCTCCAAGGAAGGCTGATAGCGCAGCAGCGCCCGGCGGCTTGTAGAACAGCCACCACAACAGCGTAGCATCTAGGGACAAACCATTTGCGTTGCCACGACCTTGAAAGGCGTAACGCACGATGGACAGCCCACGTTCGGACCGAACAGCTTCTCTGCTTCAGCCCGCGTGAGCGGAACGATATCTCTACATCCCACGAATCGTCGGGCGAGATACGCTGGCCGCTAGACATGCCTGAAACGTTGCCTTCGCGGTGTTCGTGCGCCCAATTATTCGGCACTTGATTCGACGCTGACCGCCATCGCAGTTTTCCGAAAATCTTGTTCAGCCCGCGAGCTTACGCTGCGCTTACGGGTTGACATGCAATTAAATTCGGGCGATTGTAAGCGATAGTCGCAGGCAATTCAAGACTTTAGGCCGTTCAATAACCCCGCGTGAAACCATCCTTCACGATACGGAAACCACCGTCCGGCCTGCCTTTGATGAGTAGGCGGCCCGGGAGTCGCAAATCGCGTGCTGCTGACTGCTTGCGCGCACGCGTTGACTGTACCGTCCAACGGCCGTATAGACGTCTCGAAAATGCAACAGACACTAATTTTTGTCTTCGCGATGGACTTTTCAAAACATAGCCGTTAGGGCGTCGCGAGCCGACCGGCCCAGATATTGAGCGTCTTGATGAAAAGGTGAGGTGAAGAATTCCGAGCGGTTGAAATACGAAGTTCTGCTGCCATCAGCATTCCTGATTATTTTTAGCGATTTAGTTAGGAATCCAATGGTGATCTGATTGCGCTACGTGCACGTAAAGCCGTTTAACGCGTCGCAAGGATTCTTTAAATTGGCTCGACAAGCGCCCTGCTTGTCGAGCGACACTTATCCCGCTCTTAAGCAGTCGTTGCGCCGCTGCCGCGCAGACGAATCAGAATGCCTTCCAGCGCATCGAGGTCTCCGAAATCCACCAGCACCTGTCCGCGTCCACGTCGGCCGAGTTTGATCTTCACCGTTGCGGCCAGCAGATCGGACAACTCTTCTTCGAGGCGACGCGTGTCGCGGCCGCCGTCCGGATTTGCACGTGCCTTGACCGCGGGCGCGGCCTTGGTGGTCGCCGTCACGAGCTTTTCGGTCTCGCGCACCGACATGCGCTTGTTGACCACTTGGTTGGCCAACGTAATTTGCGTCGCAGCGTCGACGGCGAGCAACGCGCGCGCGTGGCCCATGTCGAGGTCGCCGGCGAGCAACATCGTTTGAACGGGCGACGCGAGGTTCAACAGACGCAGCAGGTTCGATACGGCACTACGTGAGCGCCCCACCGATTCCGCCGCCTGTTCATGCGTGAAATTGAATTCGTCGAGCAGACGCTGGATGCCTTGCGCCTCTTCCAGAGGATTCAGATCTTCGCGCTGAATATTCTCAATCAGTGCCATCGCCGCGGCAGCCTGATCGGGCACATCCTTTACGAGCACCGGCACTTCTTCGAGACCGGCCAAACGCGCGGCGCGGAAACGACGTTCGCCGGCGATGATCTCGTACTTGTCCGCTGAGACCGGCCGAACCAGAATCGGTTGCATCAGACCTTGTGCGCAAATGCTTGCCGCCAGTTCCTGCAGCGCGCCTTCGTCCATGCGCGTACGCGGCTGATACTTGCCCACCTGCATCTTGGTCAGCGGCAACACGTTCGGCGCACCTTCGATCGCCACCGCTTCCGTGATATCCGAGCTGCCACCCAGCAACGCTTCCAGTCCGCGCCCCAAACCCTTCTTTCTTGCCACTGCGTTCATCGTGCTTCCTCGATCCGCTTAGGATGCTAGGGGCGCGTCGTTCAACGCACGCACCCGCTCAATCATTTCCGCTCCGAACTGCACATACGCTTGCGCACCGCGCGACGCCTTGTCGAACACGACGCCCGGCAGCCCATAGCTGGGCGCCTCGGCGAGACGGACGTTACGCGGAATGACCGCGTCGAACACCTTGTCGCCGAAATGTTCTTTCAGTTGATCCGAGACTTGCTGTTGCAACGTGATACGTGGATCGAACATCACACGCAGCAGGCCGATGACCTTCAGATCACGGTTCAAATTCGCGTGGACCTGCTTGATCGTGTTGACCAGATCGGACAAGCCCTCGAGCGCAAAGTACTCACACTGCATCGGAATCACGACACCGTGCGCCGTGCACAGTCCGTTCAGCGTCAACAGCGACAGCGCAGGCGGGCAGTCGATCAGCACAAATTCGTATTCGTTTTCGACGGCAGCGAGCGCCACCTTGAGTTGCCGCTCGCGATTCTGCACGCTGACCAGTTCGACCTCGGCGCCCGCCAGTTCACGATTCGCGGGCAACACGTCGTAGCCGACCGCTTCCGGACGCATGCGCGCGTCGATGACCGAGACGCCGTCTACGAGCACTTCGTAAACCGTGTTCGTGCACGCGGCCTTGTCGATCCCGCTGCCCATCGTGGCGTTGCCCTGCGGATCCAGATCGATGAGAAGGACCCGCTGTCCCTGCGCTGCCAAGCTCGCGGCCAGATTGACTGCAGTCGTCGTCTTGCCGACGCCGCCTTTCTGGTTCGCAACGCAGAAGATTTTTGCCATCGTTGGTGCGTCCCTTTTGCTGCTAATAAATTGATAAGACTGTCGCTTTCGCCAGCGACGTCGTGGCGCGTCGCCGAGGCCGTCAGTTAGCTTCGTCCACTCGCACTTTGATGAGATGACGCTCAGCGTCGAGCAGCGGCACGGTGAGCCGGATAACCTGTTCCACGTGAGAAGCCGCAGGCAGCCGCTCGATTTCGCCATCCGGACGCACGCCCTTCATCGCCCAGATCGCGCCTTGCTCTGCAACGAGATGACGGGCCAGTGTAATGAAATCCGACAGCTCTGCGAATGCGCGCGAGACGATTACATCGAACTTTGCCGGGACTTCGGTACCCGGTTGCAATGTCTCGACGCGACCGGTCACGACCGAGAGGTTCGTGAGTTCGAGCTCCGCCTTGGCTTGCGACTGGAACGCCGTCTTTTTATGAACGATGTCGTTCACCGTAACGGTCCAGTCAGGCAGAACGATCGCCAGCACGATGCCCGGCAGGCCACCGCCTGAACCAACGTCGAGGACCGACGACGGCCCAAGCGGCGCAAGATGCGGCACGATAGAAAGCGAATCCAGAATGTGCTGAATCAGCATCTGCTTGGGATCGCGGATTGCCGTGAGGTTATAGACGGCGTTCCATTTGGACAGCAATGCGACATAGTCGAGCAGCTTTCCCTGTTGCGCGTCGCTCAACTCCAGCCCGAGTTCACGAATGCCGTCCGCGAGCATCGGTGTCAACACTTCCCTGCTACTGCCCTTCTGACTCGTCATTGCGCCACCGGCGTGTTGTCGTTGCCAGCGCCGCCCTGCTTCGGCGACCGACGGCCCAAGCCACGCTTCAAATGCACCATTAGCAGCGAGATTGCAGCCGGTGTGATGCCCGAAATACGTGACGCCTGACCAATGGTTTCGGGACGGAACTGCGTCAGCTTCTGGCGTGCTTCAAACGACAAGCCGCGCACCTCTGTATAGTCCAGCCCTTCAGGCAGACGCGTTTTTTCGTGCGCTTCGTTGCGCTCGATTTCGTCGGCTTGTCGATCGATATAGCCCTGATATTTGATGCCAATCTCGATCTGTTCCTTGATCTGCGCTAGCAGCACATCGTCTTCAGCGAGAACTTCCGGCGCGGCGCAAGCGCCTTCGCGCAGCCCGCAGACGCCGTCATAGCTCACGCCCGGTCGACGCAGCAGATCCGCGAGACTGTATTCATGGTCTATCGGCTTGCCCAGCAAAGCAGTCGCTTCATCAACCGATAACGTCTTAGGATTGACCCACGTCGTACGAAGACGCTCTGTTTCACGTGAAACAGCATCGCGCTTCCGGCTGAACGCGTCCCAACAGACGTCGTCGACAACGCCCAGCTCACGGCCAATTTCTGTCAATCGCATATCTGCATTGTCTTCACGCAGGTTAAGACGGTACTCCGCGCGGCTCGTGAACATCCGGTACGGCTCGGACACGCCGCGTGTCACCAGATCGTCGACCAGTACGCCCAGATACGCTTGGTCGCGACGCGGGCACCACGCTTCCTTGCCCTGCACATAAAGGCCAGCATTGATACCGGCCAGCAAGCCCTGCGCGGCGGCTTCTTCGTAACCCGTCGTGCCGTTGATCTGGCCGGCGAAGAACAAGCCACTGATAATCTTTGTCTCCAGCGAAGCCTTTAGTCCACGCGGGTCGAAGTAGTCATACTCGATCGCGTAGCCGGGCCGCAGAATGTGCGCGTGCTCAAGGCCGCTCATCGAACGCACCAGCTCAAGCTGCACGTCGAACGGCAAGCTGGTGGAGATACCGTTCGGATAGAACTCATTCGTGGTCAGGCCTTCGGGCTCCAAGAAAATCTGGTGCGATTCCTTGGACGCAAAGCGATGAATCTTGTCCTCGATCGACGGGCAATAGCGCGGCCCCACTCCTTCGATCACGCCCGTGTACATCGGCGAGCGATCCAGGCCACTGCGGATAATGTCGTGCGTACGCTCGTTGGTATGCGTGACCCAGCAAGGCATTTGCTGCGGATGCTGCTCAACTCGGCCCAAGAACGAGAACACCGGCACTGGATCTAGATCGCCCGACTGCTCTTCCAGCTTCGAAAAATCGATCGTCCGGCCCTCGATACGCGGCGGCGTTCCGGTCTTGAGGCGGCCTTGAGGCAGCTTCAATTCCTTCAGACGCGCTGACAACGACACCGCAGCGGGATCGCCCGCGCGGCCGCCGGTGTAATTGTTCAGGCCCACGTGAATCTTGCCATCGAGGAACGTGCCGGCTGTCAGCACGACCGCGCGCGCGAGGAAGCAAACGCCCACCTGCGTCACCGCACCGACTACGCGATCGCCCTCGACGATCAGGTCGTCGACAGCCTGCTGGAACAGCCACAAATTCGGCTGATTCTCCAAGCGACGGCGAATCGCCTGCTTGTACAGCAGTCGGTCGGCTTGCGCACGCGTCGCGCGCACAGCCGGACCTTTCGACGAATTAAGGATGCGGAACTGGATGCCGCCCTCGTCCGTTGCCGCCGCCATAGCGCCACCGAGCGCATCGACTTCCTTAACCAGATGGCCTTTGCCAATGCCGCCAATCGACGGATTGCAGCTCATCTGCCCTAGCGTTTCGATGTTGTGGGTCAACAAAAGAGTCGTGTTGCCCATGCGCGCAGAGGCCAAGGCGGCCTCCGTGCCAGCATGACCACCGCCGACGACGATAACGTCAAATTCTGTGGGAAAAAGCATCGCGGATCTCACGCCAGATCGTCGCGTGAGCCTTCAAAGAAAAAAGTATGTGCGAATTATAACGGGTTCAGGTTCGGCCCGAATTTCGTCCGAATGGCTAGCCAATAAAAATCTGTTTAGGCCGCCTTCTTCGCCGGCCCCAAGTACATTTCGATCACGTAACCGTAATCGGAAATCTGCAACGCGGCGGCCAACTGCAAGCATTTGCCGTTCGCCGCCCGACAGCGTGCCGGCCGCCTGCTTGCGACGCTCCTTCAAGCGGGGAAACAGCGAGAACACGTGTTCGAGTGGTCGAGGAAATTGCGCTCGCCTGCCCGCTTGCGGCGATACGCGCCCAGAACGAGGTTGTCCTCCACCGTCATGGACGCAAACAGTTCGCGCTTCTCCGGCACCAGACACATGCCCCGCGCGACGCGTTTTTCAACCGGCAGCGCGCCCACGTCTTCACCTTGATAGACGACCGAGCCTTTCGCGTGACCTGTAATGGGCAGCGCGCCCATCACAGCATTCAGCAGCGTCGACTTCCCCGCGCCGTTCGGGCCGATCACGAAAACGATCTGCCCCGGCCGCACCTTGATCGCCGCGCCGTGCAGTGCCCCGACCTTGCCGTATCGAACCGACAGGCCGTTGACGTCCAGAATCGGCGCCGCGCCGTTCGTTGTGTTTTCCATCGCTCCACCCCGCCAAGATACGCTTCCAGCACAGCCGGATCCTGCTGCACTTCCTGTGGCAAACCTTCCGCGATGCGCGTACCGAACTCCATCACCACGAGGCGATCGGTCAGGTTCATCACGAAATCCATATCGTGCTCGACCAGCAGCACGCTCATCCCTTCAGCCTTCAGGCGGCGCAGCAGGTCTGCGAGTTGCCGCTTTTCCGCAAGCCCGCAGCCGGTTCGTCCAGCAATAGCAAAGTCGGATCGCAGCAAAGCGCACGCGCGATTTCCAGAATGCGCTGCTGACCCAGCGCCAGGACTGCCCGCTTCATCGTATGCTGCTCGAGGCCGACGCGGCGAATCTGACGAGCGGCTTCGGCCATCAGACGCGCCTCTTCCGCGCTGTTCAGGCGCGCGACACTGCGCTAGACGCCGACATGACCGCGCAAGTGTGCGCCGATCGCCACGTTCTCCAGCACCGTCATGCCGGGCAACAGCTTGACGTACTGGAACGTGCGGCCGATGCCGCGTTTGACGATTTCACGTGAGCTTAGCGCGTCGATACGCTCGCCACGGAACGTGATCTCGCCGCTCGTCGCTTGCAGAATGCCCGTGACGAGGTTGAACGTGGTCGACTTGCCGGCACCGTTCGGGCCGATCAGACCGATGATCTGGCCCGCCTTCACCTCGAGGCTGACATCGTTCACTGCAACCAGTCCGCCGAACTGCTTGCGCGCCTTGTTGACCTTCAGCAGGTCTTCGCCGGCTGCCGGCTTGCTGCGCTGCGGCAACGGCTCGGCATGATCAGACAAATGCGCACGCGGACCCTTCGGGAAGAAACGCGCGACGAACGGCCAGACGCCCTGCCGCGCATATTGCAGCAGCAGCACCGTCAGAATGGCCGCGCCGAGCACCACGCCCCATACGTGCGAAACGCCGCCCACCACCGCCATGAACAGGAACTCGATGCCGTGTTCAGACTGAACGGCGTAGGGTTCACCGCGCGCTGCAAATGCGCAAAATGCGTATACAGAAAGAAAGCCCGAGATCTACGCGAGCACCGCTGCATACACGAAGATCACCACGCGCTTCCAGCCCGTGTTGACGCCCATCGACTCCGCCATCAAGCCGCCGCCGCGCAGCGCACGGATCGCCCGTCCCGGACGGCTGTTAAGCAAGTTCTGAACGGATACCACGGCGCCGAGCACGACCAGCCAGATCAGGTAATATGGCGCCCGGATTCTAGGTTGATGCCAAACACATTCAGCACCGGAATCCCGTTGATGCCGTCGTACTTGCCGAGCATCTCCAGATTGCCGACCAGATAGAACAGCGCGAGAGGCGCCGCGTATCGTTGTTGTGAACCTGCTTAGTCGTTCTGAAGTTTCCACTTGCCGTCGACGATCTGCACGATCACGCGTGCGCGTTTGTCGAGGCCTTTGTGGTCGGTCGTGGTCATGTTGAAGATGCCATTTGCGCCGGGCAGGTCCTTCACGTTTTCGAGCGCGCCGCGCAATGCCACGCGGAACGCTTCGGTACCGGGCTGAGCCGTCTTCAGAGCGACCGGAATTGCGGCTTGCAGAAGCTGGCCTGCGTCCCATGTGTGACCGCCGAACGTGGCCACCGAACCTGCGCCGTACGCCTTCTCGTACGCGGCCTTATTCTCGTACGCGGCCTTATATTCCAGCGACGACTTCTTCACCGGGTTCGAATCGGGCAGTTGATCTGCCACGACGATCGGGCCGGCCGGCAGCAGTTCGCCTTCGCACACACGCGCAGGAAGTCGTTGTTGGCGACGCCGTGCGTCTTGATAGACCTTGCCCTTGTAGCCGCGCTCTTTCAGCGTTTTGGCTGGCAGCGCCGACGGCGTGCCCGCACCCGCGATCAGCACGGCATCCGGATTCGCGCCCATCGTCTTGAGCACCTGGCCCGTGACCGATGTGTCCGTGCGGTTAAAGCGTTCGTTGGAGACGATCTTCAGATGATGCGCAGCGGCCGCTGCCGTGAACACGTTGTTCCAGCCGTCGCCGTATGCGTCTGCGAAGCCGATGAAGCCCACGGTTTTCACGCCGTGACGTTCCCCTGTAGTCGGCGATCGCGTCGGCCATCAGGCTGTCGTTCTGAGGCGGTTTGAAGGCCCATGCGCGCTTCGCGTCCATCGGCGGGATGATCGCTGCGGATGCCGCCAGCGAGATCACCAGCGTCTTGCCTTTGGTCGCGGGCGAGCATTGCGAGTGCGTTCGGCGTGACAGTGGAGCCGATGATCGCGTCGACGTGGTCTTCATCGATCAGCTTGCGCGTGTTCTGCATGGCTTTGCCGGTATCGGACGCGTCGTCGAGAATAATGTACTGCACCGTCTTGCCGCCGATCTCCTTCGGCAACAATCCGATCGTGTTCTTTTCAGGAATCCCGAGCGACGCAGCCGGGCCGGTTGCCGACACCGTGACGCCGATTTTCACGTCTGTGAATGCATGGCCACTCCATGCTACGGAAACCCCCGTGGCAACCAGTGCCGCGCTCATCCAACGCAATGCCGACTTCCTCCTGCTCCTCTGTTAACCCCGTTAATCTATTCGACATTAAATCGGCAGAAAAATGTGTCGATTTAATCCCG
This sequence comes from uncultured Paraburkholderia sp., assembly GCA_940747215.1. Lineage (GTDB taxonomy): Bacteria > Pseudomonadota > Gammaproteobacteria > Burkholderiales > Burkholderiaceae > Paraburkholderia. The sequence goes on from CALNWS010000001.1 coordinate 120,015, forward strand.
ACCCAGCGGTCGGTGAATAGCGAGTCTACCGGACGAAAACCGCGCGCTGCAAACATTTTGCAGGGTTTAAATGGTATGTACAGAAGTAAAGCGACGAATAAAAAGCAGCGCCGGATAATCGGCAATTTTGACTAACGCTATTTGAAAACCACAAATAAAAAGCGCTGTTGGATATCAATCCAACAGCGCTTTCGTCTGGGCACTGTGTGCCTCATTGTCTCCTCGTTCTCCACCTAAAAATTCAGTGCATCAGGACTAATTACAGATTAAACGAGTGCCTTAAACGCTACAACTAGCAATTACCCTAGTGGTGTGCAGTGCGGCACTGAATTGGGGCACGCTTGCGCCGCTTTCGTCAGATCCCGGGCGGCGAAACGCAGAGCCCGCAGTATAGCGTGACGCCAGGCTTTACAGCGCATTCGATCGGATGCCAAAGCAACGTTTCAGGTCAAACAGTTTCATTGCGCGTCACGCCTGCAGCGGCCGCACTCGCGCGACGATCTCGCCGACAATGCCGCGCCGGAACGCCAGCACGCAGGCAATGAAGATGATGCCCGTGACTATCGTCACCGATTCGCCGAGCGAACGGAACCAGTCCACACCCGTCGATGCCGCGAGCGCCCCGCCGATGTCGCCGAGCCGGTCCTCGAGCGCGACGATCAGCGCTGCGCTTAGCAGCGGTCTAAACAACGTGCCCATGCCGCCTACGAGCATCATCAGGATAACGAGGCCCGACATGGTCCAGTACGCGTCGCTCAACGTCTAGAAGCCCTGCACGAGCACTTTCAGCGAACCGGCAAGATCGGCCAGTCCCGCCAACAGAATGAACGCAAGCAGCTTGAAGCGATCGGTGTCGTAACCGAGCGAAACGGCACGCGGCTCGTTCTCCTTGATATCCACCAGCACCTGACCGAACGGCGAATGTACGATCCGCACGATCAGCAGGAACGCCGCCACCATCAGTGCCAGCATGACGAAGTACAGCGCCACGTCCGAAGAGAGATCGAGCACGCCGAACAGCTTGCCGCGCGGCACGCCTTGCAGGCCGTCTTCACCGTGCGTGAACGGCGCCTGCAGGAACACGAAGTAGACCATCTGCGCGAGCGTCACCATCGCAAAGTAGATGCCCTGACGCCGGATCGCGAAGATGCCGACAATCAGACCGAGCAGCGTCGCCGCGGCTGTGCCGGCCAGCACGCCGAGTTCCGGCGAGAAGTTGAGCGACTGCATCGCGTAGCCGGTGATGTAGCCCGCTGTCGCGAGAAACATCGCGTACCCGAAAGAGAGCAAACCCGTGTAGCCGATCAGCAGATTGAACGCCGCCGCGAAGAGCGCGAAGCACATCACCTTCATCACGAAGAGCGGGTAGATGCCGAGAACGGGGACGGCAAGCAGCACGATTAGCAGCAGACCGTAGAAGATTTCTCTCTGCATCATTTTTCCTTGCCGAAGAAACCCGCCGGGCGCACCAGCAACACGAGCGCCATGATGACGAAGACGACGGTCGCCGAAGCTTCCGGGTAAAACACGCGCGTCAGCCCTTCAATCACGGTTGGCCCATCAGCGGAGAAACCTAGATCACCGGCGCGGCTAGCGCAACGCCGAAGCCATAGGTGAGCGTAATCATCAACGGGACGTTGATGCCGAACGCTTCGACGAGTTTCGGGTTCTCGGTACCCGCGCGAAGATAGGCGCCGAGCCGCGTCTTTTCGATCACGAACCAAGTCGCGAAACACACCACGAGCGAAGCCACCACGACCCATGCGCGATAGTTCGGCAGGAACATGGCCGAGGTTGGTTGCACCCGATAGCGCCGACGGCACGTCGTACGGTTGGCCCGACGAACCGTAAATGGCGCGGAATACGCCTTCCACGACGAGCGTCAGACCGAACGTGAGAAGCAGACCATACAGATGGTCGAGTTTGTACAGCCAGCGCAGCATGGTGCGTTCGATGAGAATACCGAACAGCCCGACCACGAGCGGTACGAGTATCAGCATCACCCAATAGGGCAAGCCGAAATAGGAAAGCCCATCCACGCGAGCATCGCGCCAAGCATGAACAACGCGCCGTGCGCGAAGTTGATCGCGTTGAGCAAGCCGAAGATCACTGCGAGGCCGAGACTCAGAATCGCATAGAACGATCCGTTCACGAGTCCCAGCAGCAGCTAGCTCAGCATCGCCGGTAGCGGTATCCATTGAAACCTTAATACATCGCCAGGGTGATATCGCTCACGCACGATCCAGCCTGCGCGCGAAACGGAACAGACGCTGCTCCGCTCGCGCACGGCACATGAAACGGTTTGCGGTCCGCAGCAGGATCGCTTTGATCGTGAACGCCTGCTCGCCTGGAATCGTCACCATGATCTTGTAGTAGTCCCACGGCTCCTTGGACTCGGCCGGCGTCTTCACCTGCATCAGGTACATGTCGTGAATCATGCTGCCGTCCTGACGGATGTAGCCCTTCGCGTAGAAGTCGTCGATCTTCGTCTTGCGCAGCTGAGCCATCACCTTGTCCGCGTCGGTAGAGCCCACAGCCTTTACGGCATTCAGATATGTCATGGTCGCCGAGTAGTCGGCGGCTTGCAGGCTCGACGGCATCTTCTTCATCTTGTCGAAGTAGCGTTGCGCCCACTTGCACGTATTCGCATCCTTGTTCCAGTACCAGCTGTCCGTCAGCACCAGACCTTGCGTGGTCTCGAGACCGAGGCTGTGCACGTCGTCGATGAACATCAGCAGCGCGGCGAGTTTCATCGTCTTCGTGAGACCGAATTCCTTCGCGGCCTTGATCGAGTTGACCGTGTCACCGCCCGCGTTCGCGAGGCCGAGGATCTGCGCTTTCAAGGCCTGCGCCTGCAAGAGGAACGACGAGAAGTCCGACGCCGACAGCGGCGCGCGAACGGCACCCAGCACTTGGCCGCCGTTCGTCTTCACCACGTCCGACGTCGCCTCTTCGAGCGCATTGCCGAATGCGTAATCGGCGGTCAGGAAGTACCACGTCTTGCCGCCCTGCTTCGTCACCGCGGACCCGTGCCGTTGGCGAGCGCAGTCGTGTCGTACGCGTAGTGCACCGTGTACGGCGTACATTGCTCGTTCGTGAGCGTGTCGGCGCCTGCGCCGATGTTGATGTAGACCTTGTGCTTTTCGCCCGCCACCGTGTTCATCGAAAGACCGGTTGCCGAGTTAGTGCCGCCGATCAGCATATCGATGCTGTCGCGATCGAACCACTCGCGCGCACGCGACGCGGCGATGTCCGCCTTGTTCTGATGATCCGCGTAGACGAGCGTAATCGGCTTGCCGTTGACCTTGCCGCCGAAGTCCGCGATCGCCATGCGGATGGCTTCGAGACCGCCCTGTCCGTCGATGTCCGCGTACAGCCCCGACAGGTCCGTGACGAAGCCGATCTTCATGGCATCATCGGCCGCTTGCGCGCTGCCCATCGTGAAAGCGGTGCCGGCGGCAACCGCAAAACAGGCCGAGGCAATGCGCGCGAGTGGGTTCTTTTTCATTCATGTGTCTCTTGGTTTCTTCGCTTGTGGTTACCAGAGGCAATTAGGCGCGTTACATGACTCCGCCTATACGCCCAGCAGATCGTGCAGGACTGGCATCTTGCTTTCGAGCTCACCTGCCCCAAAATACTTTGACAATTGTGCCGTGCTCCTCCCGTAGAAGCGGTCGGCGAGCGGCGCGGCGAAACGGAAATTCTGTTCGACCATCACCACCGTATAGCCACGCAATTTCAGCGTGACGATCATGCGTGCGAGCGCCTTCACGATGACAGGCGCCAATCCTTCCGAAATCTCGTCGAGCAGCAACAGACTCGCACCCGTGCGCAGGATGCGCGCGACCGCGAGCATCTGCTGTTCGCCACTTGAGAGACGCGTGCCTTGGCTCATGCGGCGTTCGTAGAAATTCGGGAACATCGAGTAAATTTCGTCGAGCGACATCATGTGCGCCTTGTCGCCGACGGGCGGCGGCAGCAACAGATTTTCCTCGCACGAGAGGCTCGAAAAAATGCCGTGCTCTTCGGGACAGTAACCCACGCCGCAGTGCGCGATACGATGCGTCGACAGGTTGATCGTTTCGCGCGCCGATACGGATCGTGCACGTACGGCGTCCCGTGAGTCCCATGATCGCGCGCATGGTCGTGATGCGCCCTGCTCCATTGCGCCTAAGCAGCGTGACCACTTCACCGCGATTCACCATCAGATCGACGCTGTGCAGAAATGTGGGATTCTCCGTACCACGCCTGCAATCCGGCATTTCCAGCACAGGCTCGCCCGCTACCGTGCCGCTCACTTCGCGGCTTTCTCGCTCGGCAATCGTATCATCAGTGCTCTCCGGCGAGCGCCGCGTCGGCGCTGCCCATGTAGGCCTGCATCACCAGCGGATTCTTGGACACTTCGGCGTAGCTGCCTTCGGCGAGCACTTCGCCCCGTTGCAACACGGTGATCGTGTCCGAAATGCCGGCGATCACATTCATGTTGTGCTCGACCATCAGAATCGTGCGGCCGCTCGATACTTTTTTGATCAGCGCCGTTACACGGTCGACGTCTTCGTGGCCCATGCCTACGTCGGTTCGTCGAGCAACATCAGTTCGGGTTCCATGGCGAGCATCGTCGCGATTTCAAGCGCGCTTGCGGCCATATGAAAGCTCGACCGTCAACACATCGGCGAAATCCGTCAATCCGATCTGCGTGAGCAGATCCATTGCGCGGACATCGAGTTCGCGCAGCGTGCGCTTGCTCTTCCAGAAGTGATAGGCGATGCCGAGCGGCCGCTGAATCCGGCGATTCGATGTGAATACTGCCGCGTGACGTGGGCCGCAACTGACACACCGACGCCGTGAACGCATTGAAGCGATGCAGCGGCTCGCCGAAACGATCGAGGGAAAGCGGCTGCACGTGATACTCGAAATCGGGACACGTGAGCGAGCGATCGGCAGGATCGGATTTCGCAAACGCGCCGAGTTGCGATGGCGACATCGACATCGGTCCACTTTGAAACAGCAGGTATTGCAGGCCGATCATCAGCTTGCCCCACCAATGCGCGGAAGCCGTGTTCAGCGTGCGCACGCCGTCGACTTTATACGCCATGCGCAATTGCAGATGGTCCTGCAGATTTTCGCCGACACCACGCAAGTCCGCGACCACGGGAATGCTGAGATCATGCAGACGCGCACCGTTGCCGATGCCCGAAATTTCGAGCAGTTGCGGCGAGTTCACCGCGCCCGAACTAAGGATCACTTCGCAGCGCGCACGCGCGACGTAGTCCACGTTGTTGCCGCGATATTCGACGCCGACACAGCGACGTCCTTCGAACACGACACGCTGCGTATGCGCACCGGTGATGACCGTGAGATTCGGCCGCTTCATCGCGGGACGCAAAAACGCTTTCGATGCGTTCCAACGAATACCGCGCTTCTGATTCACGTCGAAATAACCGACGCCAGTTTTGTCGCCGCGGTTGAAGTCGTCGGTGGCGGAAATGCCGTTTTCCTGTGCGGCACGCGAGAACTCTTCGAGAATCTTCCATTGCAGACGCTGCTTCTCGACGCGCCACGGTCCGCCCGCGCTTTGCGATTCGTTCGCACTTGCGTGGTGATCTTCACTGCGCTTGAACACGGGCAGCACCGAATTCCACGACCAGGAAGTGTCGTTCGTCACGCGTGCCCATTCGTCGTAATCCTCGCGCTGCCCTCGCATTTAGATCATGCCGTTGATCGACGATCTGCCGCCAAGCACACGATCACGCGGATACGACAGCGCGCGCCCGTTCAATCCCGCTTCCGCCTACGTCTTGTAGAGCCCGTCCGTGCGCGGATTGCCGATGCAGTACAGATAGCCGACGGGCACGTGAATCCAGTGATAGTCGTCTTTGCCGCCAGCTTCGAGCAGCAACACCTGCACGTCAGGATCCTGCGTCAGCCGGTTGGCAAGCACTCAACCCGCTGTGCCCGTGCCAACGATGATGTAATCGAATTCGCCCTCCAGCTTCCGGCTCTCGGAAGCTGCGCTTGCGGTGTCGCTCATGGTCGTGTCTCCTGATTTTTGCTCTTTGCGTATGCTAGCTATGCGCTGCTATTTGGCTACCGGCATGGTGAACTCGGCACCCTTCGCGATGCTGTCCGGCCAGCGCTGCATGATGCTTTTGTAGCGCGTATAAAAACGCACGCCTTCTTCGCCATATGCATGATAATCGCCGAACAGCGAGCGCTTCCATCCACCGAAAGAATGCCAAGCCATCGGCACCGGAATCGGCACGTTGATGCCTACCATGCCGATCTGGATCTGCCGCGAGAAAGCGCGTGCAACGCCGCCATCCGAAGTGAAGAGCGACACGCCGTTCGCAAACTCATTGGCGTTGATGAGTTCCATTGCCGATGCAAAATCAGGCACGCGCACCACACACAACACGGGATCGAAAATCTCTTCGCGATAGATCTTCATGTCGGTCGACACATCGTCGAACAACGTGCCACCGAGGAAGAAGCCTTTCTCGTGACCGGCGACCTGATGGCCGCGTCCATCGACGACGAGTTTCGCGCACGCCGCGACGCCCGCCTCGATATAACCCATCACCTTGTCGCGATGCGCGCCCGTGACGAGCGGACCCATTTCAGCTTCCGCTTCCATGCCGTTGAGAATCTTCAGGCTCTTCACGCGCGGCGTGAGTCGCTCGATCAGTTCATCGGCGATATGCCCCACTGCAACCGCGACCGAGATCGCCATGCAGCGTTCGCCCGCTGAACCGTAGGCCGCGCCGATGAACACATCGACGGCCTAGTCGAGATCGGTGTCGGGCATCACGACGAGATGGTTCTTCGCACCACCGAGCGCCTGCACGCGCTTGCCGTGTTTCGTGCCTTCCGTGTAGATGTATTCGGCAATCGGCGTGGAGCCGACGAACGACAACGCGCTCACGTCCGGATGCGCGAGCAGTGCATCGACAGCCACCTTATCGCCATATACGACGTTGAACACACCGTCGGGCAGACCGGCTTCCTTCAGCAATTCGGCGAGACGGTTGGAACAGGATGGATCGCGTTCAGACGATTTCAGCACGAACGTGTTGCCGCAGGCAATCGCGACGGGAAACATCCAACACGGCACCATCATCGGGAAATTGAACGGCGTGATACCAGCGACCACGCCGATCGGTTGACGCAGGTTCCAGTTGTCGATGCCGCCGCCGATCTGATCGGTGAAATCCGTCTTGAGCAGATTCGGAATGCCGCAAGCGAACTCGACGATCTCGATGCCACGCATCACTTCGCCTTTCGCGTCCGAAAACACCTTGCCGTGTTCGCGCGTAATCAGTTCGGCGAGTTCGTCGTGGTGATGACGGTCGAGCAGTTAGTTCCTTGAACTTGAACAGCACGCGGGCGCGTTTGATCGGTGCCGTTTCGCTCCATGCGGGAAATGCGGCTTTGGCCGCGGCCACCGCGGCGTCCACTTCGGCGACGCTCGCAAGCGGCACACGCGTGCTTACGCTGCCGAGCGCGGGATTGAAGACATCACCGAAACGGCCGCTCGTGCCTTCCACCAGCTTGCCGTTGATGACGTGGGTCAGCGCGCGTGCGCCGGTTTCGTTCCGAACGGTTTCGTCCTGGTATGTCTCGCTCATTGTGTCCTCTTCAGTGAAGATCGTCCGCCCAACGGATGGGGCGTGATGACCTAGAGCGTACGGCGCTTCCGGGCGACAAATCCAATGAGTTATGTTCAACTGCTTTATAAGGCACACTAATATCAGCGTATGGATCTGACTCTGCTCCGGGCTTTTGTCACCGTGGCGCGTGAAGGCAACCTCACGCGTGCTGCAGTGCAACTGCATCTCACCCAGCCTGCCGTGAGCCTGCAAATCAAGCATTTGCAGAAAACGCTCGGCGTGACGTTGTTCACGCGCACGTCGCACGGCCTCACGCTTACGCGTGACGGGCAGGCGTTGCTGCCGCATGCGGAACGCGCTATCAGCGCGGCAACGGACGTGCAGCGCGCAGCGGAGTCGTTGCGTCAGGAAGTGCGCGGACGGCTGCGCGTCGGCATGATTCTCGATCCTCAATTTCTGCGCCTAGGCGGCTTTCTCAGACAACTGGTCGAGAAGTGGCCGCACATCGAAACGGCACTGCGGCACGGCATGTCCGGCTGGGTGCGCGATCAGGTTCGCGCGGGCGAGCTGGACGTGGGCTACTACATCGGCCTGCCGTCCGAGGACGACACGCGTGACGGCCTCGCCTTCTACGCCGTCACGCTTACGCATTTCCAGTATCGGGTGCTCGCGCCGGCAGGCTGGAAGGATCGCGTGAAGAATATGCGCGACTGGCGCTCGCTCGCCACGCTGCCGTGGATCTGGACGCCGCCCGCGTCCGCGCATAACCGTCTGCTCACGCGCTGTTTCGACAAAACCGGCGTGAAGCCCGTGAAGGTCGCGGAAGTGGACCAGGAACCGTCGATGCTCGATCTGGTCAAGTCAGGCGTGGGGCTTACGCTCGCTCGCGACACGACGGCCATTGCCGAGGTGCACGCGCATGCGCTGACTATCGTCGAGGGCGTCACGGTGCCGACGCAGCTCAGCTTCATCACGCTTGCGCAACGCAAGAACGAACCGGCTATCGCGGCGGTATTGGCGCTGATGGAGAAGTAGTGGTCGGCCCTGAAGCAGGATCTGGCTGCAGCGTAGCGGCAGAATGGATCGCAAGACGAGCGACAACGCAAGCCGCATAATGAGGCGCTCTCATTATACAGCGGCACGGCTGCATCATAAGCGATGGAATGCTTGCTGCTGAAACCATACCGTCACGCACTTTTTGTTAGATTGACGTTTCGCGCGTTTGCGGCGCCCCATCGTTTCCGTTCCGTCTGACTTTGTCCTTCCCGGCAGCTTCGCTCCGGCATGGCCAGAAGCTGCCGATCACTCCATCCTTCTTCAGGAGCCTGACATGGCACGCAACATCGAAATCAAAGCTCGCGCCGGAAACGCCGCTGATCTTCCGCCAGCAGGACTTTTTTTCTACGACGTGCCGCGCGGCCGCCTGAAGCTGCGCCAGTTCGACGACGGTACGCCGGCCGAACTCATCTTCTATCAACGCGACGATCACGACGGCCCGAAGGCGTCGTACTACACGCGCAGCCCAGTGACGAATCCTGAAGCGATGCACGCGCTGCTCGCCACGGCGCTCACCACGCGCGGCATCGTGACGAAGGAACGGCATGTCTATCTGACTCGCGTGGACGGTCTCGGCGATTTCGTCGAACTCGAAGTGCTGCTTACACAGGACAACGAGGAAGGCGGCCACGCCGAAGCTCACGCGATGTTCGAAACGCTCGGCGTGCCGGAATCGGATCTCGTCGCGGTAGTGTATGTCGATCTGCTGAATCCGGACGACGAACCTAGGCAAGCCGCATAACCGCCAGCTTCAGACAGATTGAATGGCGCGCGCCTCACGCTCAGATGGGCACCGCCCCCGGCGACAGATGGCCGAGCGGCAACGGCCCGTTGCGCTTGAACGTGGTGAGCACGATGTTCGAGCGCACACTGTCCACACCGGGCACGCGCATCAGCTTCTTCATGACGAACGTCGACAGATAGTTCAGATCAGGCGCGACGATGCGCAGCAGATAATCGGCGTCGCCCACCACCGCGTGACATTCGAGCACTTCGGACAGCACGTCGATCTGTTGCTGGAACTGTTCGATGATCGAATCGCCGTGATGCTTGAGTTTGAGGCTCGTAAAAGCGGTCACCCCGAGGCCGAGTTTTTCCGGCCGCAGCACGACGCGATAGCCGTCCACCACACCCACCTGTTCCAGCCGCTGTAGACGCCGCCCGATCTGCGACGGCGAAAGCGGCACCTGCTCCGCCAGTTGCTGATGCGTTGCGCGACCGAAGCGCTGAAGCACGTCGAGCAGCACGAGATCGAAGTGGTCGAGTTCCAACATGATGATTTCCCGCATTTATTAGCCATTCAATGCGCTATTATTGCATATTTAAAGTTTATTGCGCCCGCTTTGCGACCAATCCGCGCGTCTGCCGCTCTACACTTGCAACATCAACAACACGTTGCAGTTCTAGCGAAGCACACGCATGTCAGCCGCCAACACCGCCAAACTCAAAGAACAGTTCGACGCAGGGCTCGAAACGCGAGCCGATTTCACCATTGATCAACCGATGGCGCGCTACGGTGCGGTCGATCACGCCGTGTGGCAACAGCTGTATGCGCGTCAGACAGCGCTGCTCAAAGGACGCGTGTGCGACGAATTTCTGGAAGGTGTGGAGCGCATCGGTATGCCGGCGAACCGCGTGCCGTCGTTCGATGAAATTAACGCAAAGCTCACGCCGACGACCGGTTGGCAGATCGTCGCAGTGCCGGGCCTCGTGCCGGACCAAGTGTTCTTCAAACATCTGGCGAATCGCCGTTTTCCAGTGACTTGGTGGATGCGCCGTCCAGACCAGCTCGACTACCTGCAGGAACCGGACTGTTTCCACGACCTGTTCGGCCATGTGCCGCTTCTCATCAATCCGGTTTTCGCCGACTACATGCATGCCTACGGCCGCGCCGCACTGGCCGCCGACAACGCGGGCGCGCTACCGCTTCTGGCACGGCTCTATTGGTACACAGTGGAGTTCGGATTGATCCGCGACGAGGCCAGTCCGAACGGCATGAAAATCTACGGAGCCGGCATCGTATCGAGCAAAGGCGAGACTCTATACAGCCAGCAAAGCGCTGCGCCGAACCGGCTCGGTTTCAATCTGGAACGCGTCATGCGAACGCGCTATCGCATCGACACGTTTCAGAAAACCTACTTCGTGATCGACGACTTTGCACAGTTCTTTAGCATCGCGCAGACGGACTTCGCGCCCCTGCTCGCGAAGCTCGTAGCCGAGTCCGCATTCGCCGCCGGCGACGTGCTGGATACCGACCGTGTAATGACGCGCGGCACGCAGGAAGGCTGGCTCGCCGATGGCGACGTCTGACCCGTCTCCTGCGAGCTTCGGGTATCCGTGAAAAATGGTCGAAGCGCGTGCCTGCGAGCGCGCGTTCAGACATTCATCAGATAGAGAGAGGGCGCACCATAATCAGCAAACTGACTTCCGAGCAACGTAAGACGCAGATTGCCAAGCTGCACGGCTGGCAGATGGTCGATGGCCGCGACGCCATCAAACGCGAGTTTCAGTTCGCCGACTTCAACGAGGCCTTCGGCTTCATGACGCGCGTGGCGATCAAGGCGCAGGAGATGGACCACCATCCCGAATGGTTCAACGTGTACAACAAGGTGGAAATCACGCTGTCCACGCACGATGCAAACGGCATCACCGAGCGCGACACCAAACTGGCGAAGTTCATCGACGGTATTACGGCGTAACAAATCCAACATCGATCGGATTGGATGTGCCGCGGTTTCGATTCGAAGCCGGGAGACGCATGCGCTTCATGCATATTTGGGCGCGAATGAAAGCGCATTGCAGGCAAGCTCGCACCCAAACCTTCAATTCTACAGGCTATATTAAGCTCCCATGCCTGCTTTGCAATCGGGTCCAAACGATCCGGCGATAGCGACTGCTGACGCTGTACAATCCAATCAGCAAGCAGCGCATACGGCTTGGAGAGCACGCTTGCCTCCTTGCACAGAACGAGTTCGTCGCCGCTCGAAGGTGAGCGGGCGCGCCAGAAGTTGATCGCGGCTTCCAGTTCGTGGATCGTTATTTCGGACATGGCTTCGTGATCACTCGTTGGCCGGCGGGTGGCTAGCTGAATGGCAACTCGATGGCTGCTTCGTGGCCGGTTCCTGCGAGTCAGGTACAGCCACGCCGCAGGCTGTCTGTGCAGCAGGCGCCCCGGCGAACCGCTTGCCCAAACGCCTAAACCCATTGTACTTGAGCGAACCTCATGCGACTCCTTCTGATCGAAGATGACCGCCCCATCGCACGCGGCATCCAAAGCAGTCTCGAACAAGCCGGCTTCACGGTCGACATGGTCCACGACGGCATCTTTGCCGAACAAGCCCTCACGCAAAACCGCCACGAACTGGTGATCCTCGATCTGGGTCTGCCGGGCATCGACGGCATGACGCTGCTCTCGCGTTTCCGTCAGAGCAATCGCCACACGCCGGTGATCATCCTCACCGCGCGCGACGAACTGAACGACCGCGTGCAAGGCCTGAATTCCGGCGCGGACGACTACATGCTGAAGCCGTTCGAACCCACCGAACTCGGAGCGCGTATCCGCGCCGTGATGCGCCGCAGCGGCCCGCATGGCGACATGCTGCGGCCTGAAGTGTCGCTGGGTGGCGTGCGTCTGTCGGGCGTCGATCGCCGCATCTTCAACGACGACAAGCCGCTCGAACTGTCGCCGCGCGAATTCGCCGTGCTCGAAATGCTGCTGCTGCGTCATGGTCGCGTGGTCAGCAAGGCGCAACTGCAGGATCACCTCACGCACTTCGGCGGTGATCTTGGCGACACCGCGATCGAAGTCTACGTGCACCGCGTACGTAAAAAGCTGGAAAACTGCCGTGTCGAGATCGTCACGGTGCGTGGCTTCGGTTATCTGTTGCAGGAAATCCGCTAGGCCGCATAATCGTCATGAAGGCCGCAATCCCGATTGTGGCCTGACGGCGCATGGCGCCGTTGCCATTTTCCCGCGCGTTCGATCATGCCCCAGCCGGCCGCCAATAGTCTGCGCCGCACGCTGCTGCGGCGCCTCGCTGCTCCCCTTTCGCTGCTCGCTCTCATGAGCGGCCTGATCGCTTACTGGCTCGCGTGGCAGTACACGCAGCACGTCGTAGACCGGTCGCTCGCCGATCTCGCCACCGCGATCTCCAAACAGATCCAGATTGCCGGTCCGGACGCCAAGGTGGCCGTGCCGCCGCTCGCGCAGGCCATGTTCTCCGATCCGGTCGAGCATCTCGTCTACCGGATCAGCAACGGCGACACCGAAATCGCCGGCGACCACAATCTGCCGCTCCAAGGCACGAGCGTGCGCCGCATGCATTACGCGTACGTGTTCGAGACGCAGCATAAAAGCGTGACCGTGCGCGTCGCGCAAGTGCGCGTCAATCAGCCGACCGGCAATCCGATCGTCGTCGAAGTGGGTCAGCCAGTGCATCGCCGCTTTTGCATTGCCGCCGAGTTTCTGGTGGCAATCATGATGCCGTTGTTGCTGTTGCTGCTCGCCGGATGGGTCATCGTGTGGCGCGTCGTTAATCAACAGCTCAATCCGCTCACCGATCTCGCCGACTCGCTCAATCGCCAGACACACACGTCGCTCGAACCCGTCGATGAAACCTATGTGCCAGTCGAGATTCGTCCGCTTACGAGCGCGCTGAACGCCCTGCTCGATCGCCTGAAAACCGCGCTCGACGGCCAGCGCAAATTCATCGCCGACGCGGCGCATCAGTTGCGCACGCCGCTCACGGCGGTGAAGCTGCATGCGGAACAGGCGGCCGTGGCGCGCGACCCGCAGCAGACGCTCGTCGCCGTGCGTGAGTTGCGAGCCGCCGCCGATCGCGCGGTGCGTCTGTCGAACCAGTTGCTGTCGCTCGCACGTGCGGAGCCGGGTGAACAGGCCGCACGTTTCGTCGATGTGGATATGGCGACGCTTGCTTTCGACACCGGTGCCGAGTGGGTGCCGCGCGCACTGGCTGTTCACGTCGACCTCGGTTTCCAGCGGCTCGACGATCCGGGCAACGAACATCCGCTGATCGCACGCGGCAATCCGGTGCTGCTTCACGAAGTGATTGCGAACCTGATCGATAACGCGTTGAAGTACGTTCCGCCTTCACGCGTGAATGGCGGGCGCATTACCGTCACGGTCACGCAAACCGTCATCGATGACGTGCGCATGGCCGAGATCATCGTCGAGGACAACGGGCCGGGCGTGCCGCACGCGCAGCAGGCTGATCTGTTCAAACGGTTCTTCCGCGGCGACGGTCAGGCCGATGCGGGCGTGGAAGGCGGCGCAGGTCTCGGTCTTGCCATCGTTCACGACATAATGGTGCTTCACCGTGGCAGCGTGCACTACGACGATGAGCCGGACGGCGGCGCCCGTTTCATCGTGCGTATTCCGCTTGCGCGTGTGAGCGCGCCGAGTCAAGTCGAGACCAATGCCGGCCCACGGCGTTAGGCAAAAAACCGGCGCAATCTGTGCCGGTTGATCTGTAACACTCACTGCTTTTACGGTCGCCGTTCACACGCATGAACCTGCGCTAAAAACGGCGACCGTTTCGACTCACTTCTTCTTCGATTTTCCCGCCGAAGCCTTGGCGTCCTTCGCCTTCCTCGCGGCCTTGTCCGAACCCTTCTCTTTCTCGGGCGGCACCAGCATCGTGCCGCGGCACTTGCGCGCGCCGCAGCGGCATTCGTATTCCTTCTTGAGCTTCTTCGTCTGACGCGCGTCGATCACGAGGCCGTAGTCGTAAAAGACTTCCTCGCCCTCTTCGATATCGCGCAGCGCATGCACGTACACGTGACCGTCGATTTCTTCGGCTTCGCAATTCGGCGCGCACGAATGGTTGATCCAGCGCGCGCTGTTGCCCTTCACTTTGCCGTCGATGACCTTGCCGCTGTCGAGTGCGAAATAGAAGGTGTGATTCGGCTCCGCAGGATTATGCGGATGACGACGCAACGCTTCTTTCCAGGAGATCCGCTCGCCCTTGTATTCGATCAGCCTCTCGCCAGCCTTGATCGGTTCGACGGCAAACACGCCTTTGCCGTGCACACCCGATTGGCGCACGGCGATCCTGCGTGAACTCATTGACTGAATCCTTGTGAAGAACTGGGGGGAGAAGTCCGGCGACCGGCGGAAACACTCGCGTCTGACGCGCAGCTATTTCCGACGCTCATAGCAAACGCGGCGCCTTACGAGCGCCGCGTCGACCTGCGACGCTTCGTGCGCAACATCCGGCATCCTACACGCTCAAGACGGCTAAGTTCAACCGTCAAAAAGACATGCGGACACAACTTGCTCCTCGCTTTAACGCTGTCCGAACGAAATATCTCCGAACAACGCCTTTTGCTCGCGAGGCTGCGAGCGCCAGTATTGCGGCGGCGCTTCGACGGTCACGCCGAGCTGCGCCGCCGCGTGCCAAGGCCAACGCGGGTTGTACAGCAACGCACGGGCCAAAGCGATGAGATCGGCATCGCCCTCTTCGATCAGTTGCTCGGCGTGAACTGGATCGGTGATGAGACCAACGCCGATCGTGACGAGACCCGTGGCCTTTTTGACCGCGCGTGCGAACGGAATCTGATAGCCTGGTTCGAGCGGGATTTTCTGCAACGGCGAGACGCCGCCCGAAGACACGTCGATCCAGTCGCAACCGCGCTTCTTCAACTCCTGCGCGAACACGATCGCGTCTTCGAGCGACCAGCCGCCGTCGACCCAATCCGTTGCCGATACGCGCACGCCGAAGGGTTTGTCGGCCGAAAAAGCTGCACGCACGATGTCGAAAATCTCCAGCGGAAAACGCATGCGGTTTTCGAGCGAGCCGCCGTAGTCGTCGGTACGCTGATTGGCGATCGGCGACAGGAACTGATGCAACAGATAACCGTGCGCGGCGTGGACTTCGAGCGCGTCAATACCAAGATGCGCAGCGCGTCGCGCCGACGCGGCGAATGCTTCGCGAATGCGATTGAGTGCGGGTGTGTCGAGCGCGAGCGGCGGCTCTTCACCGGCCTTGTGCGGCAACGCGGAGGGCGCGTGCGGCAGCCAGCCGCCTTGCGACACCGGAATCAGTTGACCGCCTTCCCAAGGCACCTGACTCGACGCCTTGCGCCCCGCGTGCGACAACTGCATTGCCACCTTGATCGACGAATGTTTGCGGATAGCGGCGAGCACCGGCACGAACGAGGCTTCGGTGGTGTCGTCCCACAAACCGACGTCGCCCGGCGTGATGCGGCCATCCGGTTCGACTGCGGTGGCCTCGATGCACAACATGCCCGCGCCGGACAGCGCGAGGCTGCCGAGATGGATCATGTGCCATGCCGTGGCCTCGCCGCGTTCGGCGGAATATTGGCACATCGGCGACACGACAATGCGGTTGGCAAGCGTCACGCTACGCAGCGTGAGCGGAGAGAAAAGCGCGCTCATGGATTACGCCCAGTGGAGGAAGCCAAAGAGCGATCGAGCATAGCACCGCGCGTGATTTGCTGCTCACACGACGCGCGGCGAACGCGTCGGCGTTCGGTCAGGGCTGCCAGCTGCACTTCCACCTGATCGAGCCACTCGCCGAACATCTTGCGCGCGGCGGCTTCCATGGTCGGGCCGAACTGTGCGGGTCTGCACGTGTAGTTCACGCGCGTCGATACCGTGGCTTGCGAGTTCGCCCGCATTGCCGATCAACCAGGGTTCGAAGTGGTCCGCGCGAATCTCCGGGTGACACTGCAGGCCAAGCACGTGATCGCCCCACGCGAACGCCCGATTCTCGCAAGCCGGCGTGGACGGGAGACGCACAGCGTTATGCGGCAGATCGAACGTGTCGCCGTGCCAATGCATCATCGAAGTATGAGCGCCGTCCAGATAATGAAGCGGTGGACGCGCGACCGACGTCGGTCAAGGTGAGAGGTGTCCAGCCGAGTTCGGTATGACCGGCGGGATAGACACGCGCGCCGAGCGCACGCGCGATGAGTTGCACACCGAGGCAGATGCCCAGCGTGGGCAGCCCTGCGGCAATGCGCTTTTCAATCATGGCGAGGAGCTACACGAGCGTGGGATAAAGCTCGTCGTCGGTAGCGCTGATCAGTCCGCCGAGCACGACCATCAGGGACGCCGCGACGGGATCGGGCTCCTCGATTCTTCCATGACCGACGTCGAGATAACGGACGAGGCGTCCGCGCTCGCCGAACACGAGTTCGAGACTGCCCAGATCCTCGAAGTGCACGTGGCGAATAGCCAGAACTTCGCGATTCATCAGCCTATTCCACCTCCAGGTTGACTGGAGACTCGCCGCTACACTGCCAAGCCGGCTTACTGGGCGAAGATCTTCTAGGTCTTCTTCTGGGTGGCGACGTCGGCGGTTTCGTACACCGAACAGTCGAGACGCAGATTCGTGTCGGCCATCTTCAGACCGAGCAGCGTGCACTGGTCGAGCAGCGTGCACTGGTGCGGCGTCTTCTTCGAATTCTTGCTCGGCTCGAAATGCGTGCAGCTCAGGCACATGCGGTGCGACGGAATCGTACCTTGCGCTTCAAGTTGATGAACGGTCTTGAGGAGCGTGCGGTAGAAGACGGCCTGCTCTTCGTCACGCCTCGAGCGTGCTGACTGCGTCGCTGGTGGTCGGGGCGGTGAGCGCCGTTTCACGCGCGATTTCGCCGAGGCGCATCGGGCCCTTGCGCTGCATCAGCAACACGAGGATTTCGCCTTGAGTCGGCGTGAGGCCGGTGCCTTCCGCCCAGTCCCAAGCTTGGCTTCGCATGGCCGTGCTCAATCGCAATAGGCTGTGGGTCACTCGCCCGGTTACCTGTTCTCCGTATACGCCTTCGCTCATAGTCTTCGATTCGTGTATTGACAGCATTCGTGCAACACCGGCCTGCTGCTCGCCGACGACACCCGTAGCCTGTGTGGGATAGCCTCGTCCGAATGCGGACAAGACGATTTTCTACTATCTCAAAAATTCACCGCCTCGCAATCCAAAGCGGCGAAACCGACATTCTATTCGACAGCAGCGAGTCGTACAGCTAACTTATCCAACGCAAGCTGTGTATAACCACGGGATGACACGTGGAATCACATGTGTGTGGATTCTTGATAACCATTCGCACACGTTTAACCGCCAAAAGCTCTTCGCTGTTTACCGTAGTGGACGCACCGTAAATCCACATACTTATAGTTTACGCAGCGCTTTGAAGTTGCGGGAAATTATTCAGTTGTCCATAGGCTGCCGCCATGCTTGTTAACTATTACTACGTTTGTATACGTAAATTTTAGAAAAATCTTAAGGTCCACCGGTCGAAAAAAATATCGGCGAAAAAAACCGCGCGAAGCGGGTTTCCTTACGAATCAGAAGGTACAATGTAGCGCAATGCGCGTTTTGCTAGTCACGCCATTGCAGGCATTGCTGCCTGACGGCTTCGTGCAAGGACTTTTCCTGTGCGAAGACGTTGCGCAACCACGTTGCATCGTTCACCTGCCCACGCGCAACCGAACCGATCTCCGCAAGCGCATTACCCGAGCCAAGTGCTTCCGCGTGCGGCGCGATCAGATCGAGCGTTTCGAGGATGTCTTCGGAAATAATCTTGCGCTTATCCGTTTGCGGATTGATACAGGTTCCGGCTAGGCCGAAACGGCAGGCTTCGAAGCGATTGAACGTGTAGACGAGGTAATCGTCTTCTTTCGGCGCGATCGGTTTGTCGAGCAGTAGATGACGCGCGAGCGTTTGAATGTAGCAGGCGATCGCCGCCGCGCGATCGCCTGAAAGCGGCGTATCCATCACGCGCACTTCGATCGTGCCGAAACCCGGCTTCAGGCGGATGTCCCAGTAAAAGTCTTTCATGCTGTTCACGACACCCGTGTGAACCATCTTCGAGAAGTATTCCTCGAAACTATCCCACGTGAGCACGAACGGTGCGCGGCCCGACAGCGGGAACGCGAACAGGGAATTCAGGCGTGCCGAATGAAATCCGGTATCGACGCCCTGCACGAACGGCGACGAAGCAGAAAGCGCAATGAAATGCGGAATGAAGCGCGACATCGAATGCAGCAGATACAGCGCGCTGTTCGGATCCGGGCAGCCGATGTGAACGTGCTGACCGAACACCGTGAACTGCTTCGCGAGGTAGCCGTACAACTCCGACAGATACTGGAACCGCGGCGTATCGACGATCTGCCGCTCGCTCCATTGCTGGAAAGCGTGCGTGCCGCCGCCGCACAGGCCGACGTTCAGATGATCGGCAGCGGAAACCAGCGTATCGCGAATCTTGCGAAGGTCGGTGAGCGCCTGCTCATGCGTCGTGCAAATTCCCGTCGAGAGCTCGATCATGCTCTCGGTGATTTCCGGCGTGATGTTGCCGGGGATCTTTTCGTCCTTGATAAGGCGCAGCAGATCCGTACCAGCTTTGGTCAGATCATAGTCGTGCGTGTTGACGATCTGCATCTCGAGTTCGACACCGAAGGTAAACGGTTTCGAATCGACGAACGGTTCGAGTGACATGGCGTCCCCTGAGTCAAATCGGCCGGGGATTTGTCATATTCCCGGCCGTTTCTAAAACGGATAAAGCGTAAAAACTCTTTGGATGGCAGCTCAAGCCGCTCGCTTTTTTACTCGCGTCGTTCAGACATCAGCGCGAGGCTGCGATACACGAGCCAAGGTCCGAGAACCTGCAGAACGACAATCGAACACATGACGATCGCACCCAGTTGCGGGTCGAAATTCGGATACAAGTTGTAGGTATCGTCCACAAGCAGATACGCCAGTGCCGACATTGGCGATAACGACAATCCAAGCGCCATGCCCTGCTTCCAGTTCAAACCGCTCGGCTTCGCGAATGCCAGCACGCCGACCAGTTTCGCCACCAGACGCGCAACAATCAGACCCAGCGCCGCAACACCGCCAAGTGCGATGTCTTTCCATTCGAATGCGGTGAGCGTCAGTACGAAAAGAATCACGGTGAGCAACCAGCCGGCGGTACCGAAGTGCTGCGGCCACAACTGCGGCCGCGCTTCATGATTCTTCACGATGATGCCGGCTGCGAGCAAAGCGAGAATCGTCGAAAGTTTGAACAGATGCGCCACGGCAATTGCGAGCAGCACAAGACCGAACAGCGCGACGAACGAGTGTTCGTCCTGCATGTTCAGACGGCGATAGAAGAACGTACAGGTGCGCGCGAGCAGATAGGCAAGTACGAGCGAACCGATGAGCAGATACAGCGGCTGCAGAATCGTGGCGAAAACGTTTCCGTACACTTCCTGATGCAGCCAGCTCGACACGAGCTTTTCGATCACCACCGTATACATGCTGTTTAGCGCGGTCAACGTGAGCAGACGCTGCGTGACCTGCCCTTCCGAGCGCAATTCGGTCTTGAGCTGGATTACCATGGCAGGCGACGTTGCCATGGCAATTGCGGCAAGCACCGTGGCCACCATCAGCGGCACATTCAGGAAGAGCAGAACGGGCAGTACCAGCGCGAACGTGAGCGTGGCTTCGGCGACGCTCGACAGAATCAGCCAAGGGTTGCGGCGAATCCAGCGCAGATCGAGACGGCTGCCGAGTTCGAAGAGCAGCAGGCCGAGCGCGACGTCGAGAAGCGGACGCGCGACGCTCGCGGAACCGGCGTCGATCACACCCGTACCGGCCACGCCGGCAATCAGACCGATAACCGCATAACCGGAAATACGCGGCAGCCGCCACGCGCGATAGCACAGTTCACCGCATAGACCTGCTGCGAGCAATGCGAGACCAGCCCAGAAAATCGCATCGGGAGCGAGCGGCCAGGCTGGAAAAAATGAAAACGCCGAATTCATCGTAATGGGTTCTCCTTTGCAGCAACGGCAGACGATACGAACCGGCGCATACACCGGCGAGCGGGTGAGCGCATGAAATGCTCACTGTTTGCTATCGCTTCGCGTGACCCGCGTTGCGAGTTTCAACGATCGGATGATCAGAACGCGCCGCAGCCACAAGGATCGGCGCATTCGAGAGTGCGGCCGTGTTAACCGGCACAGAACGGTGGAAGAACGCCGTCGACTTTGAATCAGATTCTGATTGACCGGCACCGTTCCGTTTGCGGCGTGTGTCGGATGAGTTGGACACGTCGCGGAAAAGAACGGCGATTGTGCCATAGCTTTTTCGGCCCTAACGGAAAACACATGAACATACACTCAAAACGGTAAAAAGGTACTTTATCTTGCAGACACAAGGAAAAAGTGACCGTAATCAAGCGCGAAGCGGGCTTCCTGAGCCATAAGATGAACGTAGCAGATGTGCTTTTCAAGGCAACGCTTTTAGCGTTTTTTCATTTGCTTCGAAGGCGCTCGCTGATTCTATGAACTCGGCTCCAGCTCTGGTTTGTCTGTACAGGTTTACCATATTGTATACGTAGTAACAATTAACAAGGCCGCTGCTTTTTTGTGGATAACCTCTGTTTACCGAAACGAATCATCCAGTTGCGGATGGCATAACCGCATGCACAGCGTGTGCGGTTGCGGCTATACAAGGGTACAAGGGTACAAGGGTAACTTTTCGCTAATTTTTTCAGCACCGGAGTTACCCCGTTTACGTCCACAACGGTTCCACATGAGTTGCGCCGGTAAACAGCGTCGTTATTCACAACTTACAGTGGATAACTTATCCGCGTTGAATGATCGGTGATGCTCCGTGAGTCAACAACGGCGCGACGTGTTAACTTACGGTACCTGCCGCAAGGCGCGCACTAGGAAACGCGCGGGATCGATATCTTCCACAAGATCGCGTTCGAGCGGCCACGGCTCGCCTTCGATCTGCGATGCAATGAGTTCGGCACCGAGCGCGGCCCACACGAGTCCGCGAGAGCCGTAAGCGAATGCGCCGTATAAACTTTCGCTGCGTGGCAAGTCGAGCGGCCATGCGCTGCGTAGCCGCTGGGTGTCGCGAGCGGCAGCGGCTTCGTCGGCGAACTGGCCGATCATCGGCATGCGGTCGCTCGTCACGCATCGGAAAGCGACGCGGCCGGCGAGCGTTTCCGTCGCTGCGCTATCGCGTACGCCGGCGAATGCAGGAAGCATCTGCGTGACGCGCTCCAGGTTTTCACGGTTTCCAGCCGCGCGTAATGACGTGTCTGGGTTGTCGAGTTCGTAAGTTGCGCCGGTCAGCGTCGTGCCGTCGATGAGCGGCACCGCATAACCGTCGCCGATGACAGGCATCGCAATCGATGGTGTGGTGCCCGGCGACAAAAGTGTTAGCTGACCGCGAATGCTGCGTGTCGGCGTGTACTGCAAACCAGCGATGCGCGCTGCATCGTGTGCGCTTGCAACGATAAGGCCGGCTGCATCGATCACATTCCATTGATCGCCCGAGCGTTCGACTCGCGCGACATCGACACCGAAGCGCCAAGCGACGCCGGATCGATCCAGCCGCCGTGCGGAAACAGCCAGCCGCTGCTGGCGAGCGGCGTGCCGGCAATGTGCTGCGCTTCGTCGAGCGGGAGCGTGGTCACGTAGTCCGATGGATAGCCGAACGTGTTGATCGCGTCGCCGATCAGACGCGCTTCCTCATCGTTCGCGGCGAGTTGCAGCAGACCTCGTTTGCCACGCAACGGTGCGTGTCCTAAACGCTCGAGTTCGGTCCAACGTCGCAGCGCATATAGAAATCCCGCACGCGTGACGCGCGAAGCGACGTTGTCGTCGCGTGAAATCATGGGATGGAACACGCCTGCCGGATTGCCGGATGCATCCCGCGCAACCGATTGATGCCGTTCGAGCGACGTGACG
This sequence comes from uncultured Paraburkholderia sp., assembly GCA_940747215.1. Taxonomy (GTDB): domain Bacteria; phylum Pseudomonadota; class Gammaproteobacteria; order Burkholderiales; family Burkholderiaceae; genus Paraburkholderia. Next base: position 142,407 of record CALNWS010000001.1, read on the forward strand.
CGCCAACCGCGCGCCGCAAGCCGCTCGATCACCGCGCAGCCCGCGAGTCCTGTACCGATCACGACGGCATGGCGCTCCCGTACTGCGAGCGGCATCGGCGGCTCATAGCGACGCACGTGCCAACGCGGCTCGAAGTGGCCTACGAGCATCGCGCGCTTCCAGCCGAAGCCATCGATTTTTCGGTACACAAAGCCGTTTTGCGTCAGCGCGCGCTTGATTTCGCCGGCGCTGCTGTAGGTAGAAATCGTCGCGCCCTCGCCCGCGCATCGCGAGAGTGCCTTGAAGATCGCTGGCGACCACAACTCGGGGTTGCGGGCCGGCGAGAAGCCGTCGAGATAGAAAAAAGCATCGGCGTTCAAACGCATTACAGGCAGGCACTCCGCGGCATCTCCGAAAACAAGCGTGAGCACGACGCGGCCGCCGTCGAATTCGAGGCGATGCGTTCCGGAAACGAGCATCGGCCATTCACTCGCTAGCGTCTCCGCGAGCGCAGAGATTTCCGGATCGGTGACGATCCCTGCGTAGGCTTTGCGGAGATCGTCCAGAGTAAAAACTAAACGGATGTTTTCAATCGGCAGGATCCGCACGATATGCGGCCCACGTCACGAGGAAATTGATGCCCATCCCGAAGCCTGTTTCGAGCACGCTGAAGACGCGCCGGCCCTGCCACCGCTCGGGCAACGAATTGCCACGTAGAAATACGTATTGAGCTTGCTCCAGAGCACCGACCGCGCTGTGGTAAATGTCGTCGTAGAGCGGTGAAAAAGGCGTGCCGTTAGGGCGAAAAGTGAGGACGGCGGGGATCAGCGGATCGGTCATGCGCGATGAAAAATGACGCTCGACAAAGCGAAGCGAACGTTACCGCCAGCGCGCGCGACTCGCCAAGCGGCGAAACGGACGCGCCGAACGTTAGCAAAAACCAACGAAAAGCCTCGTCCATACTGGGTTTCAGCCCTTTGAAGAATGTTTGCGGAACAAAAATCGCGTTTTCCTCAATACATGGCTACGAGAACCGCGTAATTCTTCGAAACCCCAATCCTGATTGGGTTTGCGCTACGCTATCATAGCAAGCGCCGCGAATGGAGCGGTGGCACGGCCGCCAGACAGTCATGTCGGGTGCTTTTTGTCCGGAGGGGATCCGGAGCCGCAACTGCTCGACGGCGCGGCCCGCGCTGTTCGTGTCAACCTAAACTCAGAAAGGAACCTTAATGAACAAACAGGAACTGATCGACGCCGTCGCAGGACAGACGGGCGCCAGCAAGACTCAAACTGGTGAAACGCTGGACACGTTGCTTGAAGTGATCAAGAAGTCTGTGTCGAAGGGTGACGCGGTACAGTTGATCGGCTTCGGTAGCTTTGGTTCGGGCAAGCGGGCAGCACGTACGGGTCGTAATCCCAAGACCGGCGAAACTATCAAGATCCCGGCCGCCAAGACCGTCAAGTTCACGGCTGGCAAGGCGTTCAAGGACGCAGTCAACAAGCGCTAAGCAGATTACTGTTCAAAGTTGACACCCGCCGTCGGCGGGTTTTTTTCGCCCATTCATTTTGCTGCGGGCGATGAAGCAATATAAAAAGCCGTCACGGTTTGCGTGACGGCTTTTCTCTATTACCGACGTAGAAACGGCGAAACGGACGAAGATCAATCGTGACGATGCACGATCTGGCCGTGGCCATGACCATCGTGATCGCCGTGATCATAGTCGTGACCGTGGTGATCGTGGTCGTGATCATGATCGTCTTCGTCGAAATCCCAGATCGGGAACGGATCGGCAAATTGCTGCTACGCTTCGTGGCCTTGCGCGTATTCGTCGTCGGTCAGCAGGCAGGCATCGAACTTCCCCTGCCAGACAGCCGGATCGATACCTACGCCGATCATCACCAGTTCCTGACGATGGTCGCCGATCGTCAGATCGTCGGGATCGCGGTACTAGTCGGCGGCAATTTCAGCGGCCAGTTCGTCGTCGCCGTCCGGCCATTCGCTGCGATCCTGCGCGGCCCACCACATGCCCGCCGGACCATGACGGCATGCACCGCCCGCCTGCGAAAGCGAGCCCGCAATATCGTTACGCGTAGCCAGCCAGAAGAAGCCTTTGCTACGCAAGACACCCTTCCATTCCTGATGCAGCAAGGCCCACAAGCGCTCGGGATGAAACGGCCGACGCGCACGATAGATGAAATTGCCGATGCCGAATTCATCCGCTTCGCCGTGATGATGCGCATGATCGTGGCCGTGCTCATTTTCGCCATTAAGCGACGAAAGCCAGCCCGGTGCACCCGCGGCTTCGTCGAAATCGAAGCGGCCCGTGTTCAGTACCTCACCGAGCGGCACCTAGGCAAAGCGGCTAACCACCTGTACGGCGCGCGGATTGATGCGGGCAAGAATGCGCTGCAAACGCGTGAGGTTGCGGCGGTCACGAGGTCCGCCTTGTTCACCACCAGCACGTTGCAGAACTCGATCTGCTCGATCAACAGTTCGACGAGCGTGCGGTCGTCTTCTTCGCTCGCGGCGATGCCGCGTTCTGCCAGTGCGTCGGCCGAACCGTAGTCGTGCAGAAAGTTGAACGCGTCGACCACGGTTACCATCGTGTCGAGTCGGGCGATATCTGAGCTGAGAGCGATGCGCCGTCGTCGACGAACGTGAAGGTTTCGGCAATCGGCATGGGCTCGGCCACACCGGTCAATTCGATGAGAATTGCATCGAAGCGCTTCTCGCCCGCAAGCCGCTTGATCTCCACGAGCAGATCGTCGCGCAGCGTGCAGCAGATGCAGCCGTTCGTCATCTCAACCAGTTGCTCTTCGACATGCGAAAGCGCAGCGGCGTCGCGCACGAGCGTCGCGTCGATGTTCACGGCGGCCAGATCGTTCACGATCACGGCGACGCGCAGGCCATCGCGATTCACAAGTATGTGGTTCAACAGAGTGGTCTTGCCGGCGCCCAGAAAACCGGAGAGCACGGTAACGGGCAGTAGCGGCTGGTTCATCGCATTACGGAAAAGCTAGAGGATTGGAAAGCGTGCCGAGGCAGCATGAAGCCGCATTGTGCATCAAACGGGAGGGGCTCGCGTGACGTTGGGTATCGCGTCGTCATCAGCGGGACGAAGGCCGAATCTGTTCGAGCGAGGGAGGCGAAAGTCGAAACGTGTAGAATACGCGGCGGCGAGAAGCCGGCACGTTACGTTAAATCTACTGAGGAAATTGGGGAAATTCGGAGCAAAAGCGCGATTTAGCGCGCTGCTGGCATCAGATTCCGCTTGCGCAGAATCGCGGCAATCTGCTGGGAGTACTTGTCCCGCAGCGCCGGCGTTTCGGAGTGGTACGCGCCAACCGCCTGCCAAGTATTACCGTATTTGTTCATCTGCCGCCGCAGATGCCAAGCCGCGATGTAGACGTTCTTGCACGGCTCCATCAGCGTGCCTCGCGAAATACCGTACTGCGCGAGCGTAGGCAGATGGATCGAGTTGATCTGCATCACGCCGTAGTCGACCGAACCATTGGCGTTCTTATGCGTAGCGTCCGGCCGGTTGTGCGACTCCTGCCAGGCAATGACTCGCAGGATCAGCGGATTGACCTTCTGATATTTGGCGGCTTCGTCGAAACAGTCAGCGCGCGCGGACTGCGCTGCAAACAGCACGGCAAGTCCAGCGGTGACGGTGACGAAGACTCGTTTCATCGGTGAAGACGACTAAGCAAAGTCGCAAGGGTAAGGATTGGTAAGACGCGGCATCGGCCAAACTTCAGCCGAAGCGGACCGCAAAGGCACGCGGGCCAGACATTCGTGATGAATCGGGGAAAACCCGTGTGACCGATGGTCAGCAGCCAGCGGGTCGAACGGCTCGTATCATACCGGCAGGCAGACACCCGTCAAGTTGGCTAACCGACATAAGCACGCGAAAAACGAAGTCCGCATGGCTGAAGCCATTGCGGAGCGTGGCTTTCAATTGTTTGACGAACGTCCTCTTTCTGTATGTATGTAGAGGAATCACACAGCCCAGTTTTTTGTGACAAATCCGACATGAAAAACTGTTACTGTTCATTTTTTTTGGACATCGGAAGGTCGACACGCGAAGCGACGCCTGTTCGCGATACCGGCTGGCAGACTGATACGGCGGCGGCCTGCTTCTATGTCCGCACGGCATGACCGCGGGCAGCTTCGGCTGCCGGCATCGATACCCTATTCCATGAGAAGAAATCGTATGGCTTTGCGTTGCGTCGCAACGGTGCTGCTGATGGCTGGAATGATCACTGCGCAGACAGCACACGCTCAGGTGACACTCAACTTCGTCAACGCCGATATCGACCAAGTGGCCAAGGCCATCGGCGCGGCGACCGGCAAGACCATCATCGTCGACCCGCGCGTGAAGGGTCAGTTGAACTTGGTGTCCGAAAATTCAGTGCCCGAAGATCAGGCGTTCAAGACCTTGCAGTCCGCATTGCGTATGCAGGGCTTCGCGCTGGTCCAGGACCACGGCGTTCTGAAGGTCGTGCCCGAGGCCGACGCCAAGCTGCAAGGCGTGCCGACCTACGTCGGCAACGCGCCCACGGCGCGCGGCGACCAAGTGGTCACGCAGGTGTTCGTGCTGAAGAACGAATCGGCGAACAACCTGCTGCCCGTGCTGCGGCCGCTCATTTCGCCGAACAACACCGTCGCGGCCTACCCTGCCAACAATACGATTGTCGTGACCGATTACGCCGACAACGTCCGCCGCATCGGGCAGATCATTGCGGGCGTGGACACGGTGGCCGGCCAGTCGGTTTCGGTGGTGCAACTGAAGAACGCCAACGCGATCGACATCGCCACGCAGCTCACCAAGATGCTCGACCCGGGCGCTATCGGCAGCACCGACGCCACGCTCAAGGTGTCGATCACCGCCGACCTGCGCACCAACTCGCTGCTGATCCGCGCATCGAACGGCGCACGCCTCGCGGCCGCGAGACAGCTCGCGGAGGAACTCGACACGCCCACCACGACGCCGGGCAACATCCACGTCGTGCCTCTGCGTAACGCGGACGCTACGCGGCTTGCCAAGACTTTGCGCGGCATGCTCGGCAAGGACGGCGACAACGGTTCGTCGGGCAATTCGAACGATGCCAACTCGTTCAACCAGAACAATGGCGGCGGCATCGGCGGCAACAATTCGACGGGCTCGTCGGGCACGCCTCCGCTGCCGCCGGGCGGACTGAACAGCAGCTCCATGTCGTCGTCGCCTTTGGGCGGCAGTGGTGGCGGCAGTGGTGGCGGCAGCGGCGGTTACGGCGCGGGCAACGGTTTGAACAACGGCGGCTCGTTCGGCAACGATAAGGACAAGGACAAGGACGACAACCAGCCCGGCGGCATGATCCAAGCGGATTCGGCAACGAACTCACTGATCATCACCGCGGCTGAGCCGGTGTATCGCAACCTGCGCGCTGTGATCGACCAGCTCGACGCGCGCCGCGCGCAGGTGTATCTTGAAGCGCTGATCGTCGAACTGAACTCGAACACGAACGCCAACCTCGGCATCCAGTGGCAGGTCGCGAACAGCCAAGTGTTCGCCGGCACGAACCTTCAGACCGGTTCGAGCAACAGCATCGTCAACCTGACGGCAGGTGCGGCAACGGCCGCAGCGACTGCGGCTACCGGCGGCCTTGCCGGCGCGCTTGGCAACGCAGGCTTGCAGCAGGGCTTGAACGTCGGTTGGGTGCACAATATTTTCGGTGTGCAGGGTCTCGGCGCGTTGCTGCAGGCGCTGTCGCAAACCGCCGACGCGAACGTGCTCTCCACGCCTAACCTGATCACGCTGGATAATGAGGAAGCGAAGATCGTCGTCGGTACGAACGTGCCGATCCAGACGGGTTCGTACTCCAACCTCACGAGCGGCACCACGAGCGCGGCATTCAATACGTATGACCGCGTCGATGTGGGTCTCACGCTGCACGTGAAGCCGCAGATTACCGACGGCGGCATTCTCAAGCTGCAGCTGTACACGGAAGACTCGGCCATCGTCACCGGCACGACGAACGCGACCACCAACCCGGCGGGTCCCGAATTCACGAAGCGTTCGATCCAGTCCACGGTGCTCGCCGACAACGGCGAGATTATTGTGCTCGGCGGTTTGATGCAGGATAACTACCAAGTCAGTAACAGCAAGGTGCCGCTGCTGGGCGACATTCCGTGGATCGGCCAGTTGTTCCGTTCGGAACAGAAAACGCGCAACAAGACGAATCTGCTCGTGTTCCTGCGTCCGGTGATCATCGCCGACCGCGCAACGGCTCAAGCTGTGACGGCAAATCGCTACGACTACATCCAAGGCGTGCAGGGCGCATACAAGCAGGACAACAACCTGATCAAGGACAAGGACGATCCGGTCGCCCCGCCGATGCCGATTGGCCCGAGCCAGGGCGGCTCGCCCGAGATGAACCTGTTCGATCTCGACAAGATGCGTCGTTAGCAGATGGCGCCGCCGCCGGCCAACGTGCAACCGCAGCAGCAACCCCCGGTCGCACCGCAACCGTCCAACGTCGCACCGCAGCCGGCCACCGTGGTGCCGGCGCCAGTCACGGGTGGCGCGGTGCAGACCAATCCGGTTACAATGACGTCTTAAACGGTGTCACCAGGAGTCAAGCCGTGAACACGCCGTCCACGCTGCAGCCGGTTTCGCCAGCAGCATCGCGAGCCAGCGCCGCGGCACAAGCCGCAGCCATTCCGCCTGCGGTCGTGACAGAGCACGCCGAGCGCAGCGCGCCTTCGGCGGTCGCCGCACGGCTCGTGCCGTACGGCTTCGCTCGCAGTGGACAGATTCTGATCGCGCATCAGCACGCGGATAGTCTCGAAGTGTGGATCAGCGAGCGCACCAGCGTCGCAGCGCTGTCCGAAGTGGGCCGCAATTTCGGCGCGCTGTCGGTCGTGCGTCTGCCGGCCGACGAACTCACGCAGGCGATCAACCAGGCGTATGTGCGCCAAGATGGCAGCGCCGCGCAGGTGGTCGGCGAAGTGGAAGGCGAAGTCGACCTGTCGCGCTTGATGCAGGACATTCCCGAAGTGGAAGATCTGCTCGAGTCCGAAGACGACGCGCCGATCATCCGCATGATCAACGCGCTGCTCACGCAAGCGGCGCGCGAGCAGGCGTCGGATATTCACATCGAGCCGTTCGAGAATGCGTCGGTAGTGCGCTTCCGTGTGGACGGCACGCTGCGCGACGTCGTGCGGCCGAAGAAAGCGCTGCACGGCGCGCTGATCTCGCGTATCAAGATCATGGCGCAGCTCGACATCGCCGAGAAACGGCTGCCGCAGGACGGCCGTATCACGCTGCGCGTGGGCGGACGTCCGGTGGACGTGCGGGTTTCCACGCTGCCCACCGGTCACGGCGAACGCGCGGTGCTACGTCTGCTGGAAAAAGACGCGTCGCGCCTGAACCTCGAGGCGCTCGGCATGGCACCCGACATGCTCGGCAAGTTCGACAAGCTGATCGGCAAGCCGCACGGCATCGTGCTGGTGACGGGCCCGACCGGCTCCGGTAAAACCACTACGTTGTACGCGTCGATGTCGCGGCTCGAAACGCAAACCACCAACATTATGACGGTGGAAGATCCGATCGAATACGATTTCTCCGGCATCGGCCAGACGCAGGTCAACGAGCGGATCGGCATGACGTTCGCGCGAGCGCTGCGCTCGATTCTGCGTCAGGACCCGGACGTCATCATGATCGGTGAAATCCGCGACCTTGAAACCGCGCAGATCGCTGTGCAGGCATCGCTCACGGGTCACCTAGTGCTGGCTACGCTGCACACGAACGACGCCGCGTTGGCCGTCACGCGTTTAACCGACATGGGCGTCGAGCCGTATCTGCTGGCGTCGTCGCTGGTCGGCGTGCTGGCGCAGCGGCTCGTGCGCCGGCTCTGTCCGGTGTGCCGCGAAGAGCGCGTCGAGGAAGACGGCAGCGTGCGCTGGCATCCGGTCGGTTGCGACAAGTGCGGCCATTCGGGTTATGCAGGACGTCTGGGCGTCTACGAACTGCTGCTCATCGACGATTACATCCGCACACTGGTTCACCGCAACGCATCCGACGCGGAAATTCTCTCAGCCGGACGCGCGCAAGGCATGCGTACGCTGCGTGAAGATGCGGACCGCTGGCTGGCCTCGGGGCTCACGTCGCTCGAAGAAGTGATTCGCGTGACGGGCGGAGCATAAGCGTATGCCGGCATTTCGTTTCGAAGCGATCGACGTGGCGGGCAAGGCGCAAAAAGGCGTACTCAACGCGGACAGCGCTCGCAGCGCGCGGACCAATCTGCGCTCGCAAGGGCTCACGCCGCTCGTCGTCGAGCCGGCGGCTACGCGCACGCGCGGCGAGCGCAATCAGCGTCTCGCGCTCGGGCGGCGTCTGTCGCAGCGCGAACAGGCCATTCTCACGCGGCAGCTCGCGAGTCTGCTGATTGCCGGCTTGCCGCTCGACGAAGCGCTCGCCGTGCTCACCGAGCAGTCGGAGCGCGACTACATTCGTGAACTGATGGCGGCGATCCGCGCGGAAGTGCTCGGCGGTCACTCGCTTGCCAACGCGCTTACGCAGCATCCGAAAGACTTCCCCGAGATTTATCGCGCGCTGGTCGCAGCGGGTGAACACACCGGCAAGCTCGGTCTCGTGCTGTCGCGTCTTGCCGACTACATCGAGCAACGCAACGCGCTCAAGCAGAAGATCGTGCTTGCGTTCACGTATCCGACCATCGTCACGATCATTGCGTTCGGCATCGTCACGTTCCTGTTAAGCTACGTGGTGCCGCAAGTGGTGAACGTGTTTGCCAGTACCAAGCAGCAACTGCCCTTCTTCACCATCATGATGATGGCGCTCTCGGGCTTCGTGCGGAACTGGTGGTGGGCCGTGCTGATCGTGGTCGCCGTGCTGGTATATCTAGTGCGCTCGATTCTCCGGCAGGCCGGGCCGCGTCTCGCATTCGACCGCTGGCTGCTCACCGCCCCGCTGCTCGGCAAGCTCGTGCGCGGCTACAACACGGTGCGCTTCGCGAGCACGCTCGGCATTCTGACGGCCGCTGGCGTACCGATTTTGCGCGCGCTGCAAGCCGCCGCCGAAACGCTCAGCAACAACGCGATGCGCGAGAACATCGACGACGCCATCGTGCGAGTATGCGAAGGTACGTCGCTATCGCGCGCGCTCGGCAATACGAAGGCGTTCCCGCCGGTGCTGGTTCACCTGATCCGTTCGGGCGAAGCAACCGGCGACGTGACGACGATGCTCGATCGTGCCGCAGACGGCGAAGCGCGCGAGCTGGAGCGTCGCACGTTGTTTCTGACGAGCCTGCTCGAACCGTTGCTGATTCTGGCGATGGGGGGCGTGGTGTTGGTGATCGTGCTGGCAGTGATGCTGCCGATCATCGAGTTGAACAACCTAGTGCAGTAAAACCGAAGTGCTACGGATTCTGATTACGCGGCGGCCGCCGCGTAATCAGCCAGTGCAGACAACGTGCGGCGATTAGTGCACGTAAATAGTAGGACCTGCGGGGTTGGCGGGCAGAAAGATTTCGGAGTGCGAGCCATTGCGGTCGATGATGATCGAGCGGGTGCGGACTTCGGAGAATTTGGTGCCTTGTATCAGCGCACTGCCGATCGACACCGCATGCGGCGGTTCACCGCCTACGCTGACGATGACGGCGGCGCCTTCGCGCAAAGCAAGTATGCCGAACAGATGCACGTCCTGATTGACGTTGCGCGTGAGCTGGCTGCCGAACAGCGTGGTCGCCTGGTCGGCCGAGACCTGCGCATGAGCGGCCGCGGCGGGAACCGGTGCGCCGGACATCGCGGTGAGCGTGATGGCCCAGTAAGTCAGCGTCGCACAGAAAACGGCGAAGAGCGCGAGCGACAGAAGGCGGATTTGGATAGCGTTCATGCGCACATTGTACGGACTATTGTGAAAATTGCGTTGCGTTGAAATGGGTCTTTAACCCGTCGCGCAACACGCGGCTCCGGGGGCGGTGAGCAAAGCTGGCGCAGCCCGGCGTTTTCTCGCAACCCTTCAACTGCATGACATTAAAATGACCGGCCGGGCGTGCTCAATGGTACCCTGATTGCTGCTACGCGAATCCCGCCCAGTCGAAATTTCACCGAAAAGAGGTAGCAAGCTATGCAACTGTCGACCATTCGCCGTACGGAAACCGCGGGCCCGCGCAGCCGTCGCCAACGTGGTTTCACGCTGATCGAAATCATGGTCGTGATCGCGATTCTCGGCATTCTGGCCGCACTGATCGTGCCGAAAATCATGAGCCGTCCGGACGAAGCGCGCCGTGTGGCCGCGAAACAGGACATCGGCACCATGATGCAGGCGTTGAAACTCTACCGTCTCGACAATGGCCGCTATCCGACCCAGGAGCAAGGTCTGCGCGCGCTGATCGAAAAGCCGAGCACGGACCCGGTGCCGAACAACTGGAAAGACGGCGGTTATCTCGAACGTCTGCCGAACGATCCGTGGGGCAATACATATCAGTATCTGAACCCGGGCGTTCATGGCGAAATCGACGTGTTCAGCTACGGTGCCGACGGTAAAGCCGGCGGCGAAGGCAACGATGCCGACGTCGGCTCATGGCAATAGCCGTTTCGAAGCACGGCAAATCCATCATGTTCACGCGCGCGTCGCTGCCCTCTTTCCAGCAAACCGGCGCGTCTGACGTAGATGCAGTGTGTGTTGATTTCTAGTTGATCGTTTCTGGCCGGCTCTATGCGACTGTCCGCTTGCAAGTCCCGTGTGGACACTCCTTGTAAGGCTTTGCGGCCGCATGCGGCGTGTGGCGACACGAGCCCGCGCGATATGCGCGCTGCAAGCCGCCGGCGTTCGGCGGGTTTCACGCTGCTGGAAATGCTGGTGGTGCTGGTGATCGCGGGTCTGCTCGTGTCCCTCACCGCATTGACGATGAACCGCAATCCGCGCACTGATCTGAACGAAGAGGCGCAGCGGCTTGCACTGCTGTTCGAATCGGCGGGCGACGAAGCACAGGTGCGCGCCCGTCCGATCGCGTGGCAGCCGTTCGACGGCGGCTTCCGTTTCGATATGCGTACGGAAGCCGGCTGGCGGCCGCTGCGTGACGACCTGCTCGGGCCGCGTCGCTGGGAAGGCGGCGTGACGGGCGTGTCGATCAACTATCCCGGTTCGAATTCGCAGTCGAGCCGCATTATTTTCGGCACCGAAGCGATCGACTCGCCCGTGCAGATCACGCTGTTTTCGGCGGTGGGAAGCGCGACGATCGTCGGTACCGGCAACGGCCGCTATGAGGTGCATTGAGATGCGTTGTTGCAGCAGGAGAATGGCGCGCGCGCCGCAGCGCGGTTTTACGATGATCGAGGTGCTGGTCGCGCTCGCGATCATCGCAATTGCCCTAGCGGTTTCGCTGCGCGCCGTGGGCAGTCTGGCGAACGGCGAGGCGGATCTGCACCGCCGCCTGCTAGCGGGTTGGAGCGCGGACAACACGCTCGCGCAATTGCGTCTCGCGCATAGCTGGCCGAACGTCGGCTCGACGAGCTTCGACTGTTCGCAGGGCAATTTGCAGTTGCTGTGTATGGAGCACGTGACGGCTACGCCGAATCCGGTGTTCCGTCGAGTGGAAGTGATGGTGACGATGCCCGGGCGTCCCGGCAATCTCGCCCAGATGGTGACGGTGGTCTCGAATGAAACGAACCGTTCGCTCTGAGCGCAGCCGCCGCTCGGGCGGGCGTGGTTTCACGCTGATCGAACTGCTGGTCGCCATCGCGATCTTGGCGGTGATCGCCGCGCTGTCGTGGCGCGGCCTCTATCAGATCATTCGCGGCCGGCAAACCATCACGAATGCGATGGAGGATGAGCGCGTGTTCGCGCAGTTGTTCGACCAGATGCGGATCGACGCTCACCACGCCGCCACCGACGAAGAATCGGGCCAGGCCGCCATTTCTGCTGCGGGCGGCATGCTGCAGATTGTGCGCGAGATGGTTTTGCCGGGTTCGGCGCCGCGTTTGCAGGTGGTGCGTTATCGCGTGTCGAACGGACGCGTGATCCGTTACGCATCGCCGCCGCTCGGCAATCTGAACGACTTGCGCGGCGCGCTGCGTGGCGGCGAAGGCAATGGCTGGACCGCCATCCCGCTGATGGGCGGCGTCGGCGCGATTTCCGCGCGGCTCTACGTGCCGAAGGTTGGCTGGACCACGCAGATGAAAGACGTACCAAGTGCGATAACGGAGAACGACAATAATCTGAAGGTGCCGCAGGTGGGGAATGCGCCGCTGCCGCGCTCGGTGACTGGGCTCGAAGTGAGTATCGGAGCCCGTTCGCTGACGCGGCCAGTTGTGCGGGTTTTTCTCGTCGGAGAATGATATGAGGTTCGCCAGTTTGTCTCCGCGATGCGCGCTGTCTGCCAAGTCTTGGCAGTGTCCCTTCTCGTTCTCCCGTTCGGCATCTGTCGGCAGGTCGACAAGTAAATCCAGGCCGGCGCGCGGATGCGCACACGGGCGAAAACCGCAACGAAGCCAGTCGGGCGTCGTGATCATCAGCGCGCTGCTGGTGGTCTCGCTGTCGGCCATTCTCGTGTCCGGCATGATCTGGCGTCAGCAGGTTCAGATTCGCCGGATCGAAAACCAGCGTCTGCTTTCGCAGGCGCAGTGGGTCGCGCGCGGCGCGCTCGACTGGACGCGTCTGATTCTCCGTTCGGAAGGCGACACGTCCGCCGGCATCACGTATCTCGGCGGCCTGTGGGGCGTGCCCATCGCCAAGACGCGTCTGTTGGATTTCCTCGGGCAGATCGGTGAAGTGCGCGCGGAACAGGGCGCGGCCACGTACCTGTCAGGATCGATCGAAGATGCGCAGGCGAAATTCAATCTGCGCAATCTGGTGCAAAGCCCGGCACCGGGTGTCATGCAGATAAGCACCGAGCAGATCGGCGCGTATCAGCGGCTGCTCGTGTCGCTCGGCGTGAATAGCCAGCTCGCCAAGGCCACGGCCGTGCAGATGCGCAACAGCCTCTCGCAATCGGCCACGCGCTTCCAGACCGTCACGAACACCAGCGGCACGACCACGACGAGCGCCAATCCCATCGTGCAAGGCGGCGCCACCGGCGGCAGTTTCACCGACAAACCCGGCATCGACGACGACAACGACAGTTTCGTCCCGCCGCTGCAGATGACGAGCGTCGATTCGCTCCTCGACATTCCCGGCTACACGCCGGAAATCGTCGAACGCCTGCAGCCCTTCGTGACCGTTCTGCCGACCGTTACGCCGGTCAACATGAACACCGCATCCGCCGAAGTGATCGCGGTGGTCGTGCCGGGCATGAGCGTTTCGGCGGCGCAGGGCTTCGTCGCACGGCGCAAGACCGTGTTTTTCCATAACGTCGGTGACGTGCAGCTCGCGTTGCAGGGTTCCGGCGTGCAGCAGGTTGCAATCGACCAGAGCCAGCTCGACGTCAACACGAACTACTTCATCGTCCACGGCGATGTTCAGCACGAACGCTCCGAGGTCGATCGAACGATGCTCGTCTATCGCGACGCATTGATTCACACTACGCGTATCGTGCGGGTACAAGACCAACTATGAACAACGCCTTTCCAAGAGAGAGTGGCCTTTGAGCACGCTGATCGTCCTTCTGCCGCCGCGTGATCCGGCGGTGCCATCGCAGGAATGGCAACTGCCGGAGCTGCCGTTCGTGCTGCTCGACAAGTCGGGCCGCACGCAGCGCGCCGGGCGCTCGGCACTTGCGCTGCTGCCGCGCGCCACGTCGACGGTGCTGATGGTCGCGCGCGACCTGCTGATGATGCCCGCCACGCTGCCGCTGCTGCGCGGTCCGCGGCTGCGTCAGGCGCTGCCCAACATCGTCGAGGATCAACTGATCCAGGACCCGCAAACCTGCCACATCGCGGTCGATCCGCAACCGCTCGCGGGCGGCCGGCAGTTGCTTGCGATCATCGACCGTGGCTGGTTCCGGTTCATCTGCGAGGCGTTTGCCGCAGCCGGTCATCGCAGCTTGCGCGCCGTGCCCGTCACGCGCTGCCTGCCGCAGGCGGTTGCGCACGACGTGCCCGAGGAAGTGCCGGAGCTGGTCGGCGCGGGCGCCGCCAACGTGACGACGTCGCTGCCGGGCGTTGCGCCCGTGGTGGCGCCGGAACTTGCGACCGTCGTGCCGATGGTGGCCGCTGTGCTCTGTGCCGTGGTGCAAACCGCGCCGGCGTTACTGCTGGAGGGCGCGGTCGCCAGTCCGGTGAACAACGGCGTGCCGCGGGTGGAACTGGCGATCGCGCGTGGCGCGCAAGGCGAAGGCCTCGCCGTGCCGGCCAACGCAGTGAACGCGACGTTGACCGCGCTCGCGGGCGCCGCGCACGTTTCGCTCTACATGCTGACGGAAGTGCCCGGCAACGAACCGAGTCTCGGCTCGACGAGCCCGGCGCGGCTCGCCGCGCACGTGCACGGCGCAAGCCCGCTGCCTTTTGAACAACTCGCGCGCCGTGCACTGGAATGTCGCTTCGATCTCTGCCAGTTCGAATTCGCCCCGCAGCCGTGGCGGCTCGATCGCGCGACGCTCCGGTGTCTGCGGCTGCCGGTGCTGCTCGCGGTGGTTGCGCTGCTGGTGGCGATCATCGGCGCGAACGTGCAGTGGCTGATGCTGTTGCGCCAGCGCGACGCGATCAACACGCAGATGACGGAAACGTTGCTCAACACGTTCCCGAAAACAACGGTCGTGCTCGACGCGCCCGATCAGATGTCACGCCAGTTGCAGCAGCTGCGCGTCACGGCGGGTGAACTGTCGCCGGACGATTTCCTTTCGCTCGCCGATGGCCTCGCGCGCTCGCTCGCGCCAGTGCCCGTCAACGGCATTGTGGCGCTCGATTATCACGACCGCCGGCTCGATGTCACCTTCAAGCCCGAAGTGAAGCTAGATCCCAACTTCTTGAAGCGCCTCGCGCGCAACGGCCTGAACGGCGCGATCGACAGCAACACCGGCAAGTGGACTATCAGGAACGGACAATGAAAGCTCAACTCGCTCAGACTTGGGCTGGTTTCTGGGACCAGCGTACCGATCGCGAAAAGGCGCTGCTGACATGGGGCGGCGGTGCGTTCGCCGTGGTGATCGCGTGGTCGGTGCTGTGGGCGCCGGCGCAGGAAGGTCGCTCGCGTCTACGGGAATCGCTGCCGAGCCTGCAGCGGCAACTCGTGCAAATGACGGCGGAGTCGAATGAGGCGCGGCAACTGTCGGCGGCGGCGCAAGGCGTGGCACCCACCGGCCCCGCGCTGAAAGACGCGCTTACGGCGTCGCTCGGCGATCACGGTCTGGCCGCGACGCAAGTGCAGATCATCGGCAATGCCGTGCAGGTCCAGATGAAGAACGCATCGTTTCCCGCATGGACCACGTGGGTCGACGACGCGCGCAAGCAGTTCAAGGTGCAGGTTGCCGAGGCGCACATCACCGCGCTGAAGGAAGACGGTCAGGTCGATTTGACAGCCTCGCTGCAGCCGTCCACCGCGAAATGACGGCGTCGCCACAGGATCTCGCATGACTTACTGGATGCGGCGCCTGCGCGTCGCGCTTCCCTGGATTGTGATCGCGGTGTTGTCGAGCGCGGCCGTGATGCTCGCGCTCCTGCCCGCAGCGTGGATTACGCCGCAGTTCTCGAAGCAGACGGCGGGTCACGTCAACCTCGTCGATCCGGCCGGTTCTCTGTGGCACGGTTCGGCCACGCTGATGTTCGCCGCGGGCTCCGACATGAGCGCGGCGACGCTTTTGCCGGGCCGCATCGAATGGACGACGGCGTTCTGGCCGCTCTTCACCGGGCGCGTGCGCATGGCCATGCGCCATAGCGATGCGATGCCGGAGCCGATTACCGTCGACGCCACGCCGCGCGCTGCAAACGTCACGGCGGGCGCGATTGCCGTGCCGGCTTCGCTGCTAAGCGGGCTCGGCGCGCCGTTCAACACGCTCGATCTGCATGGCGACGTGTGTCTCGCATGGTCGGACTTGCGCAGTTTCAATCGCGAGGCATTCGGGCAACTCACGGTGACGCTGAACGACGTGAGCTCGCGGGTTTCGGTGGTGCGGCCGCTCGGTTCGTATCGCGTGTTGATACAGGCTGAAGGCGGGTCGCCCACCATCAATCTCAGCACGCTCAAAGGGCCGCTCATGCTGTCGGGCAGCGGCACGGTCTCGCCGGTTTCGACGTCATTCCAAGGCTCGGCGACGTCCACGCCTGAAGCGCGCGACAACCTCGCCGGTCTGCTGAATCTGCTGGGCCGCCCGAGCGGGCCGAATACCGTTGCGCTGACGTTCGTGCATTGACGTAGCGAACACGGATGTGAAAAAGAGGCATGGCCGCGGATGCGGGGATGCCTCTTTTTTGTTCAGACTGCCACTGGCGTACGAGCCGGAGCGCTTACTGAGCCTTCACCGTTGCACCGGCACCCGCGCTCCTACCTTGCGCAACCGGCCCGCCGATGACGCCGGAAGCGGCGCCGGCGCGGCGACGTCGCCGGTCTCGCGGTCCATTTGCGACGCGTCCCAGCCGCCGCCGAGCGCCTTCACCAGACCCACCGACGACACCATCCGCTGTCCTGCAATGGACTCGAGCTTCTGCTCGGCCGTGAAGGCCGTGGTCTGCGCGGTCAACACGTTGACGTAGCCGACCGTGCCCGCCTTGTACTCGTTCGTGACGATGTCGAGCGCCTGTTTCGCCGACGCCACCGCCTGCTGCTGCACGACGATTTCCTGTTCGAGGATGCGCTGCGAGGCGAGATTGTCTTCGACGTCCTGGAACGCTGTCAGCACCGTTTGGCGATAGGTGGCGACGTCGGGATCGTAGGCGGCGCGTGTGGCGTCAGTCTGCGCCTTGCGCAAACCGGCGTCGAAGATAGTGGCCGCGAGTTGCGGGCCGAGCGTCCAGAAGCGCGACGGCGCCGTCAGCAATTGCGAGAACACGGAGTTCTGGAAGCCGCCCGTGGCCGACAGCGTGAACGTTGGGAAGAACGCGGCGATGGCGACGCCGATCTGCTCGTTCACCGCCGCAGCCTTGCGTTCCGTCGACGCGATGTCCGGACGCCGCTCCAGCAGGGCCGACGGCACTTGGGCCGGCACCATAGGCGGCGTGGCGGTAAGCGGCATGGGCGGCAGCGAGAACGTGGAAGCCGGTTCGCCGACCAGCATGGCGATGGCGTGTTCATCCTGAGCGCGCTGCACGCCGTTGTCGATCAGGAAGCCTGCGCCGACTGCAACTGCGTTTGCGTTTGGATCACGTCGGAGCGTGCGGCGACGCCCGCCGCGTACTGATCAGAGAGACGCGCGTTGGCGAGGTCGGCAGCGGTGCCCTGCTGGCCAGCTTTCTGCGCATTCACTGAGCGCGACACGGAACCCCAGAGATCCGGTTCCCAGGTCGCGTCGAGTTGAACGTTGAAGCTGTTGTTGACGCCCGAGCGGCCGGACGACGTCGTCGAAAAACTGTTGACGACGCGCCGTTGCCCGAGCGTGTCGCGCCCGCGGAGGCGCCGATTGTCGGGAAATAGGCCGCGCGGGCTTCTCCGACCAGTGCGCGCGTTTGCCGGTAAGCGGCCGCGTACTGAGCGATGGACTGGTTGGCCGTATTCAGCCGCTCTTCGAGCGCGTTGAGTTGCGGATCCTGATAGACGGTTCACCAGTCGCCGCGATCGTGCTGATCCGCAGGCTGCGCGACCTTCCAGCCGGGCACAGCTTTCTTGTATGACGCCGGGATGTCGGTTTCCGGGCGCGAATAATTGGGACCGACGGCGCAACCGGCCACCAGCGTGGCCAAGGCAAGCGCAACTGCGATGGGCAGAGCGCGTGGCGCAAGCGCCGTTCGCGCGCGGGCGATTCGATCAGACTGCATGCATTGAGTTCCTTCAAGACGCTAGCGACGCGGCGCGAAGGCGCGGCCGCTCGCCGGCGAGAACGTGATTCTGCCGGCATGTTAGCGCATGGACCCACGTGAGCGCGGGAAACTGAAAGGGTAATAGGGTAATGCGAGGCGGAGAGGTGTGTTACGGAGGGTGTCGCGTTGGTTACGCGCTGTTACGACCCTCGATCTCAGACGCGCGAATCGGTGGCTTTCGTTTGACGGGCCTGCTTGCCGGCTGCGGTGCGGCAAGGTGCATCGCCGCGTGACTGGCAGGCGCCTGCGGGGGCCGCATTTGCCGAAACGGTTGTACCAGCTTTAGCGACGGGCGCTGCCAGCTTCATCGCGCTCTTCGCATCCTTCCGACCACGCCGATGCTCGACCCACGCAAGAATTGCCACACCGACCGAGCCGCCAAGCAATACGAACAGGATGGCAAACAGGCCAGTTTCCACCAGCGGTTCGACCCCTGACTGCGGATTTCGGTGATGGTGATCAGGGGGTTCCGGTTGAACGTGATCGGTCCTTTCGGTCGAAGGTGATCGCTGATCAGCGGTTTTCGAAGCGAGCGAGCATCTTGCCGAAATGGGTCAGATTGGTATCCACTCCAAAGCCGATACATCGATGTTCAGCGGTGGATATCGATAACGGTGTTACCACCGAGCCGATGGACTTTAATGGTACCTGCGCTCTCTATTTTGGGGGGGCTGTTCTACTACACCCAATGATGGCGTTCCTGCGCCTGCTGCAGGAACAGAACTTCAACGAGGCTACCTGCTGGCTGAACTACGTTTGGGACCCGGTCGGTTATATTGTTCAGGGAAAATTGCAGAGCTACGCGTGGAACGTGTACGCCCGCTGGAAGAGGAGATTTCGTGGAATGCAAGCCCGCTGGATTCCGTTGATCCGGCGCTGTGGCCTAGGCCGACCCTCCCACACGACCTCCTCATCGGACAGATCAAGCGCGTGTTGCAGATAGAGCAAACCAGCAATCAAGCGCGGGGACATCGCGGGTCGTCCGGCGACGGACACGAAGCTTGCGCTCATCGTTGTGCCAAGACGCGCCCAATCGATAAACCCAGCTAGGCGCACCAGTGGATGCTTCAAATTTATCTGCTCAAGCAGCGGTTGGCGGAAGAAGTCTCACTCTGTCACACGTGCTTTCGGACCCGTTCGGACCTCGTCAGAAATTGCAGGCTTACACGCTCTAATATGCCCGTATCCGGCAATCCAGTTTCGCCCTTAGAGGCACGTCAGCACGGGCCTTGGGGATTTTTCAGGGACGACTGGAATGGTTCAACGATCGGCGGTTGCTCATCAGTCTCTCCTTGGGAAGAAGACTGAGCTTGCCCGATTTCTTCTGCACTCTTCGACTGCGAGGCCCCAAGCAAATCCTGAGTGGCTCGCAACGCTATCAGATCAACCCACGCGATACCGCCCAAACGCATCGGCGCACAAGTGGCTAAGTCCAGCATCCATTTCGGAACTTCGATGAACTGGCCTTCGACAGCTCGCTTATCGAGAGCGCACCACCAATACACGTATGCCGTACGTGCTCCAGTTGCCTTACGCACGACTACCTGTTTTTCGTGCCACGGATGCCAAGGATAGGAAACCGTTCGAGTCTCCCCGGCGGGAACAGCGTGCATCAAGTGCCTGCTCGCCAAGCTGCATGATGTGGCGCGACAAACAAGATGAGAATGTCGCGGTGAGTTGATGATGCCGGTGTTGATTGACGCTGATGAGCATCGCGCGCGCCGCGCGTCAATCAGGATGAGAACAGCGCGTCAGTCGGCGAGATCGATTGCTTAACGACGACGTTCGGATGTGAGCTGTTTGTCATTGCTGTTCCTCCGCGCGTGGCGGCACGCCGACGTTGTTTGGTGTCGCGAAACTGGCCGGGCGTCCCGGGTCCTGCTGCTTGCGCTGCAGGGCGGTGCGCCGTCGGTAGCTTTCGACGTTAAGCTCAAAGATGGTCGAGTGATGGACGAGCCGGTCGACCGCGGCCACTGTCATGGCCGGATCAGGGAAGACCTTGGTCCATTCGCCGAACGGCTGATTTGCGGTCAAGGGGACCGAACGCCGCTCATACCGTGCGCTGATCAACTCGAACAGTACCGACGTTTCCGCCTGGTCCTTGCTAACGTACGCGAAATCTTCAAGGATAAGGAGATCGAAGCGATCCAGTCGGTTGATGGCAGATTCGAGAGCCAGCTCGCGTCGCGCAACCTGCAAGCGCTGCACGAGGTCGGTTGTGCGGGCGAACAGAACCTTCCAGCCTTTCTCCAGCAGGCTCAGTCGATGGCTGACGATAAATGTGACTTGCCGTCGCCGGGCGGCCCCATGAGAATCAGATTGGCGCCGTTACGCAGCCAGCCGTCGCCAGCGCAAAGCGCCGAGACGTGCGCCCGGTACACTATCGGGATCGCATCGAAATCGAAGTTCTCCAGCGTCTTGCCCGGCAACAGTCTGGCTTCCCTGAGGTGGCGTTCGATGCGGCGTCGATCGCGCTCAGCGATCTCGTGTTCGGCCAGTGCCATCAGCAGGCGTGCCGCAGGCTAGTCTTCCGTGTCGGAACGCTCGGCAAAGCTGGACCAGATCTGCTTGATGGCGGGCAGCCGCAAGTCATTGAGCAGCAGCGACAGGCGGGTGGCGTCGAAATCGTGGCTCATGCTGCCACCTCCGTTTCCATGTCAAGCAGGACTTCGTAGTCGCTCAGCGCAGCCGCCTGAACGTATACCTTCGGCATGCTCGCGGGCTTCGCTTCAAAACGCGAACACAGCGCGTCCAGATCAGGTAGCTGTGCGTTGGTCAGGCACTGCTCGAGCGCCTGTGCCAGCAGCGCCTCGCAATTGCGCTCATGCGCGAGATTGAGCAGTTCGACCATGGTCTTGCATGCCTCGCGCGGAAAGATCTGGTCGCGGTAGACTAGGTTGAGCAGCGCCATGGGCTTGCGGCGTAGCGCGGGATGATGTGCCGATAATTGATAACGTGGCCGCGCTTGCCGTTGGACTCTGGGCGGCCGCGCTGCCTAGGAACAGTTCCAGCCGGTCGTCGTACAGCCGCACACGCAGTCGATGACCGATCAGGCGTGACGGGACGGTATAGAAGACTTTGCGCAGGACGAAGCCGCCGGTGGAGGTGACATTACACGCGTTTCCTCGTGGTCGCTGGTACGTTGCGCCGGCAGTGGCTGAAGCAGCGCCCGCTCGGCCTCAATGCGCTTGACATTACGCGCGTTGACGCGGCCGACGATCTCGTCAATGAAGCGGCGATAGGCTTCGAACTCGGCGAAGTCGTTACTGCCGCGCAGCAGCGCATCGCGTATTGTGCTCTTGAGGTGGCCGTGAGGGCTCTCGATGGAACCGTTCTCGTGAGCGATGCCACGATTGTTGCACGCAGGCTGCATCCCGTAATGAAGACACAGTGCTTCGTAACGCGAGGTCAGGTCGTCGCGTCGTACTTTACGCTCGAGGTTGCGGAACGCTGCGGACAGGCTGTGGCTGCGATGCTCGGTGGTGCACCACCGAGCGCCCAAAGCGCATTCTGCAACCCTTCGGCCAGCGCGACATAACTCTCGCCGCCGAGGATGACGTGAGCATGTTCAAAGCCCGAGCAGGCCAAGCGAAAGCGGTGTGTAGCCCGGACAGCGGATCAAGCTGGAGAAGGGCGGCAGCAAGGTTGTCACTGCGCAGCGGCGGCAGTTCGACGCGACGGGGAAGGAGCTTGTTCCGAAGACCGTCGAACGCCGGCGCAATGAATGGCTGGTGTACTCGTCTGATGTGCCGGGTTTGCCTACGCGAGAGGACCGCGAGGCGCTGGCCACCGTCCGTCGTGAGACGGAAGAACGTCAGCGAATCAACGAGGCGCGTGAGCGGTTTCTCAGCGGAAACTGGCAATACTCGAAGGAGCAGCAGAAGACGCTCAATCTGGCGCGTGAGCGCATCAAGGAACAGGCCGCGCGCGAGGCCCTGTGCGAAGAGATCAAAGGCCTGCCGCAGCAGCAGGAGAAGTTGATGGGGGAGTTCGAAGGCGCCGTGGCCGAGGCGCGCGCAGCTAACCGGTCGCTGGACGTTCCGATGCCCCTGGTGAGCGAAGCGACGATCGAAGCGGTGCGCGAGCAGATCGAGCGCGAGCAACGCGGGCTTGCCCAGTCGGCACAGCAGCCGACGCCGGGGCGTGGACAGGATCCGCAATCGCAGGCCGTCGAAAGCGAGGCCCCCACCATTGAAATGGAGCCGTAACCAGGCAATGACCGTGAGCAGCTGCGATCGTGCGGCCACGTTAAATCCAGTCGAATACAGGAGCGCTTCATCATGGAAATCGCTGTCATCAATTTTTTCGGGCAACGTTGGCAAAAGCACCGTCGTCCATCATCTGCTTGCGCCGCGCCTCAACGACACCGAAGGAATCTCTATCGGATCGATCAATTCGGATGATCGTGAAAAGGAAGCTGCGCTGCGTGGGTTCCAGTTCGACGAGCTGCAGGACCAGCTGATGAGGCTGGAAAACGCCGTGGTCGACGTAGGCGTGTCGAACGTGGAAGACTTTGTGCGCCTGATGCAAAGCTATGGCGGGTCGCACGAAGATTTCGATATGTTCATTGTCCCGGCTGTGTCGAGCGCGAAGCAGCAGGTTGACACCATCGCGACGTTGCGCGCGCTTTCCGACCTCGGTGTGCCGTCATCCAAGATTCGGTTTGTCATGAATATGGTTGATCGCCGGCAGGATCTCGGTCGCAGCTTCGCGAAACTGTTCGAATTCCATTCGAGGAGCGACGCTTTTTCGATGAACCGGGACGCGGTGATTTACGAGAACCCGATCTTCGAAAAGATCAAAGGGTTCGACAGATCGATCATTGAGATCCGCGACGACCCGCGCGAATTACGTCGCGCTCAACGCCGAGGCGATGGAGAACGGCGCATCCGAGGCCGAAAAGGCACATATTCGGCAGATGGTCACGCTCAAACGTCTTGCGAACCGCGTTACGTCGGAACTGGACAGTGTTTTTAACGTGCTGGTGCGGTGATGGGCGCACCTGACGACACGATCCGCGAGGAACTGATTGGCGCTGTGCTCGGTGAGCCTTCGCACTTGCGTCGTGACGTTAAGGAACTGACCACGCTTCTGCAGACCAGCGGCAAGCAGTTCAAGGACGATGGAGAGCTCACGCTGCTGCGTTTCGCGGCGCGGTATGACCAGTTCCTCAAAGACTTCAGCGCATCGGCTACCGACGTGCTCGCGGAAGCTGGACGGCTTTCCGAGGCGCGCGACCAGCTGCTCGGCGAGATCGCCGTTCGCCAGCACGACGAGCTTTCGGGACGAATGCGTGCGCAGTTGCGCGACGTGCTGCGCGAGGAACGATCCAGCCATAGTATCGGCTCGCATCGAGCTTGCAGTGTGGGCCGTCTGCACTGCTCTCGGCGCCGCGGCGCTATCAGTGGGCGCGCTCGCCGCGCTGCATCTGTCTGAGGCGAACTACTTTTCGATCGTGCGGTATCACCACGGCCACTTCGATCTAAGTGGCACGTCGAATGCGCGTAGCGATTACCCGAATCAATGCCATTCGGTCGGTAGTGATCAGAAGAGCTTGGTCAATTCAAATACGGCGGCGTCGAAAATGGGCCTTGAAGACAGTCTCTCAGGCCGGCACCTATTCTCGTGAGTGCCGGTTTTCGCCGTCGCTGGTAGCATCAACGACGGTTTTTTTATACGGAACGAAGAATGCGAACAGTTTTGTGGCGCCTGGCGCACACTCGAAGGACTGACGCATTTCGGCTGCCTGGCGCACGCCCGCCGAGCCTTCGTCGAGGCCCTCAAGGGCATGAAGAAGCCTGGCGGCCGCGCGGCGCAGGCACTGGAATACTTCAAGGCGCTGTATCAAGTCGAGACACTGGCCAAAGCCGATCCGCCTGAAGGCGAAACGTGCGTGGGCCATACGTACCGGTTGCGCCAGGATCCGCTCAAGCCAGCCGCGACAGGTCTCTATGTTGTGCAGGGGCAGAAGAAGCCCGGCAAACTACCCTGTGTGGACAGGTGGTGACACCGGATACGTTTTCGCCGGGACGCCGTAGGAATCTGGCACTTCAGGCATGCGTGCCTGCATCGGTGCACCGGTCGGTTCGTACACGATCGACTCATATGTGAACGACGATCAGCACACCGTCAGCGTCTTCGATCGCATGCAGTGGCAGAAGGCGCAAAACCCGCGTGCAATCGACGTCTACTATATCGACAATACGTTCCAGCAGCGCGTGCGCTACTGATCTTTTAACGGGAAGGATCTTACCAAGAAGAGAGAAAAGCTACGTTGCAGCGGCCATGTGTGGTGATCTCCATCAGCACCGCGTATGCGCAAATTCCGGTTGTGAGCGGACCATCCAGTCCCGATCAGTTTGTGGTTTGTGCGCACAGCAACAAGCTCAGGCACAGCTCGATGAGCAGAAAGCCTCGGCGCCGGCGGTTGATGCAAATGCGACGGCGATTCAAGTGACGCAGCTTCAGCAACTGCAGACGTTGCAGGCTAAAGCCGGTGGTTTCAACCTTATGATGGAGGAAAATAAAAGTCATATCAGCAATTCGGCTAAATCGTGGTCAGAGGCCAAATGTGGTCGGGCCTCCGCATGAAGGCCCCTTGTGCGACAAGGCTTTGCGAGCGGGTGTTGCCAGATAAGGCGTTCCGGGCCATGCAGCAAAATCATCTGCAAGCCCCGTCGGCAACCGGATTTCAGCGAAAAGACCCCGAACGTCCGAAAAGCCTTGCTGGGTGGGGCTGCTCATGCAGACCATCTGCAAGCCCTTTATAAGGGCCTTCGTGCGGAGGCCCTGCAAATGCGGTTGTCAAAAACGGCAAAGAAGCGCAGTCCTGAAACCTTTTGAATATCCTGTTCCACTGATGCCATTACGCTGATCTGCGGCACAGCGCCTCTTCCTTTAGCGAAAACTGCCGACGATTACGACGTGTTGTTGCCCTGAAAAATGCCTGACGATCTGCACAACATTATTGTGCTACCACGTTTTTACGCACTGCCACACACGTTCTGAGGGACGTGCTTACAGAGGGACGTGCTTACAAATTGAGTCATCTTTCATTGAAAGGAACGCACGGGTGTCCGCACCAAACCTGATTCCTCATATCTGCAGCGTGCTCGAATCACTGCAGCCCGCCGAGCGCAAGGTCGCGGACATGGTACTGTCCGACGTCGATTTTGCGATGCGCGCGAGCATCACAGAGCTTGCGAAGAGATCGGATGTGTCCGAGCCTTCGGTGACGCGTTTTTGCTGCGCAGTAGGCGCGCATGGTCTGCGCGATTTCAAGATGCAGCTTGCACAGAGCGTGGCGAGCGGGATGCCGTATACATTCACGGCCGTCGCGCGCGATGACGATACGCAGATGCTGCTTGACAAGGTTTGGGAAACGGCGATCGAGGGCGTCACACAGGCGCGCAGCGCAATCAATCCCGTTGCGGTAAGTAGCATTGTGTAGCATTGGCCGCGCTGACGAGTGCGCGTCGCGTGTACTTCTTCGGTATCGGTTCAGGTTCGGGACTTGTCGCACAGGATGCAGCACTGCGCTTTTTGCGACTCGATATTGCGGCGAGTGCGTTTGCGGATGCGCATTTGCAGCGGCTTCTCGCCGTGGCTCGTCGATATTCCTTTGCTGCTGCACGTGTCGAGTCACATCGATCCGAATACGCCTAGCGTATCGAGGCTCATGCATCTGTGCGTGATGGATGCGCTCGCGATAGGCATCGCATTGCGGCTCGAACCGCAAACGCTGGAGAAGATACGAAATGCGCAGGCGCGGCTGTCGCATGAGACGGAGGTAGCTTCTAAGGCTAATCCGCAGTACCCCGTTTAGCCCCATTCCATTACTGAATTGCCCCGGGTTTCTGGGAGACCGATTTGCTTGAGTCAGGCCGCCTTCGCAACGTCCCTAGGCTACTGGTAGTAAGCTTGCTCGGCTTCGGCCGGCGGGATATCGCCGATCGGACCGAACAGCCTACGATTGTTGAACCAGTGACCCATTCGAGCGTCGCCAGTTCGACCTGCTGACTGTGCCACGGGCCACGCTGGTGGATCAGCTCCGACACTTATACAGGCCGTTGATTGTTTCGGCCAGCTCTCCTATAAGTGATGTGCCTCATTTTCCCGGTGACACTGGCTCTCGGTTGCAGTTATTTCGAGCTGGGTGCGTCGCGGATTGCAAGCCGTTACACAATCTATCACCTGAATTAAAGGAGTTTCGCCATGCGCGCCGAAGATATTCTTCCCATGCACATCAACCAGGCCGACATCGACGGTGTCACCGTCCGCAAGGGAACGGTCGGCGCGTTTCTCGCGAATGCGCGCGTCTGGCGTGATCCGGTCGCATCGGCTGATGCGAAGGCTGAGGCCGAACGCGACATCGTCGAGGCGTTACCGGCGCTGCGCGCGCTCGGCCTGTTCGACATGCTTGACATTCGCGATGACGCGCTACGTGCGTTCGTCGCTGCGCATTAGCGCAGGTAACACAGTGCAGACGCGTTCAACGAACGTGTGCCGCGCCTGCGCATTTCACTACACGGCCTTCACGAGTTCGAGCCGGTACATGATTACGTCCGGGGAGAAACTGTGTCCCTTCGACGTGGAACCACGCCTCAGCCCGTCCTGTTGCCAAGCGGCTGCGGCGCAGCCGCCTCTTTAGAACTGTACGTGCGACGTTAGCCTCATACAGCTCAAGCTGTTGCAAATTGAAGCCATCAGCGCTAAATCGGTTGGCTGTTCCATTGCTTTGCTCATCGGACTCTTGGATCAGCACGACGCCGATGAAAGCTGCGGATTTCCAGCTTGCCATCGGGGGTATTGGTCGGTGGAGAACTAGAATCACCATGTGCGCGATGTTGCTCTTCGAGAAGACGCCTGCAGGACCCGCTTTGCTGGCCCGGCTGCATTCCATGGCGTTGAGCCTTCGTGCCGGGCGGCCTTGGCGAACCCGGCATCAAGACTATCTGGCAGGGCCGGCAACGTGTTATGGATTTCGCCGCCGGCATCAGGTTTGCCCGCGAGATCGGACATCACTGACTTATGTGTAATGAGGTGGACCTCTGCCACCATTCTTGAACATTACCGGATGGTGAAAGTATTGCGCTTTAGATTTGAAACCCTTCTCTAAAAAAACTCTTCTCAGTATCCTTAAATTGTTAATACAATGCAAATCAAGCGCTCTGCAGCAAATTGCAAGGTATGAAGTGCGCATCCATCCCCAAGCAGCCGGTTTTACTCGGTCTGTCTCTGCCGCAAGTGGCGGGAAATGTGACTCAAAGAGATCCAGCACATCTGATTTATTATCAGGGCCTTCTGGAAATCATGTGGATAAAACGCAGTATTTTCATATCGGGGGAGGCATGCGGGTGAAGATCTTCAGGCACAGATACTCATCTGTCACACCGTCCGTATGTCCATCTTTGGATGACACGAATCTTGTTGTTGAGTCTTTCAAAGAAGTCGAATGATACCTTATTTCAGGCTTGTAGTAAGAAACGATCTTCTCCAAATGACGTTCAACTGTCTAAGCGAATTTATGGTTTGATGCGCTGACACTTCAGACTGGCATAAACGGCGTGCCCAGCAGATGTGTGATGGTATGGATTGCGAGGTTGTGGAACTCAATGTTCAGCCGGACCATGTGCATATTTTGATGAACATTCCGTCGAAGATGCGGTATTTGGATTGGGCGTCCTGAAAGAGCATACTGTCATACAGATTTTTAATATATTTAATCTTTTTGAAAATAAGACTTACTAGGGCAATCATTTTAGGACAATCATTTCTGAGCAAAGGGCTACTGCCTCGAACGGTTTGAGCAGCAAGATTCAAAAGTACGTTCAATTCTCAGGAGAAGAAAGAGGTGCATCAGGAGCAGCTTGAATTGGAGCCGATAGAGAAGGACATACTCAGAAGTGACGATAGGTGTTTCATTACGGCCCTTGAAGGTGGCTTGGTGCGAAATCACGTTCTACGAACGTGAAGATTTACTGATTTCTCTCATCCGGGCGGATGCTCATTTCTTTGATTTTCTTGGAAATGACAGTGTTTGAAAACATGGAGAATTTCGATGGAGAAAATCAAAATCTGCGCGACACAGCAGGTTGAGTATCGAATTGAATCGCATGATTCTATGGAGAAGCTGGCGGCGGACATTGCGTCTTTCGCCGATGGCGGTGCGATAAGTATTTTCGTCGACCACGGGCTACCGCGCACGCATGTCGACACGTTCGTAACCGCGCTTCGCTCTGCCGGTGTCATCGCGTGCTGCCACCCCGTAGGCGCGAATGAAGGGCAAAAGACACTCGACAATGCGCTGCATATTGCGGCGATATTGAATCAGTCCGATACGAAGCGCCGTTCAGCACCACCGGTCGTGATCGGTGGTGGGGTTGTCTGCGATGTTGTGGGATTCGCATGTAGTCTATATCGTCGCGGCATCCCGTTCATTCGTGTGCCAACCACACTGCTCGGTATGGTCGACGTCAGTGTTGCTGCAAAAACGGCGGTCAATCATTTTGGTTACCGGAACAGGCTCGGTTCATTTCATCCTGCAGTCGCCACTTATGTATATCCGGGTTTTCTTGACACCCTGCCCGACCGACACGTCGCGAACGGTCTGGCTGAAGTATTCAAGATAGCGCTGATCAAAAGTCGACGTCTGATTGATCTGCTCGACGTGCATGGGCAGGTATTCTTCGAGCCCGGCGGCGAATCGAATCCGTTCGCCAGGGAAATCATCCATCTGGCTGCGATGGCAATGGCCGAAGAGTTGGAGCCTAACCTGTGGGAACGTGATCTGTGTCGCGTCGTTGACTACGGACATTCGTTTAGTCCGTTAATCGAGATGACCTATATCGACGAGCTACTGCATGGCGAAGCCGTCGCAGTTGACTGTCTGTATTCGGTGCTGTTGTCGAGGCAGCGTGGCATGCTGACTGAAGCTGATGTCGATCGGATTTTCGATATTGCGAAAAAGCTTCGCCTTCCTATCTATCATCGCGGCTTTGGCGACGGGCAGCTCGTTGCCGACGCATTGCGCGATACTACGATTCATCGCGACGGCAATCAGAATTTGCCGTTAATGCACGGTCTCGGTGATGCAGCATTTGTCAATGATCTGACGCCTGTCGAGATGCGTGCTGCATCCGAGGCGTTATCACGGATTTCTTCGACAGCCCGGATCGCTGGTTTTCCTATGGAGTCGTACGTGACATGACGAAGCCTGTTCTGTTGATTACAGGCGGCACACGGGGGATCGGCGCCGCCGTCGCCCGTCATGCGGCGCGTGCTGGCTGGATTGTTCATGTGTGGGGGCGAGACGTGCATTCGGGTGAGGCACTCGCGCATGCGCTCTCCGATTGCCCCGGCGAATGCTTCTACCGTCAAGTCGACGTCACTGATTATGTGACGCTCGAGCGCGAGTACGCACGACTTGCTGGCGAGCACCACGTTGCATACGCATTTAACAATGCCGGCATTTCCGCCGCCGGCTCGCTTGCGACGGTCGACGTCGACACAGTGCGGCATTGTTTCGATACGAACGTGTTTGGCCTGTGGGCGAACCTGCGGTTCCAACTGGCCGACATGACGAATGCGGGACAGGGCGTTATTGTCAATAACCATTCGATTCATGCGGTCCGGGCAGTATTCCCGGGTGTCGGCATCTATGCCGCATCGAAAGCGGCGGGAGCGGCATTGACTAGGGCAGCTGCGCTTGAGGCAGGGCCGGCGGGGATCAGGGTGAACGGCATCGCGCCGGGGCCGGTCGATACGAAAATGTACCACCAAAGCCTCGTTGACAGTGCCGACGCGCATGCCTGGCCGTCGCTCATTCCGCTTGGACGCATTGGCACGGAGGATGAAGTTGCAGAGACGGTAATGTTCCTGTTTTCGTCCGGCGCAGCATTTATCAATGGCCAGATTATCGGCATAGATGGAGGTGCGTCGTGTTACTGAATGATATCTCTGCACATGTCTACGACTACGTGATTGTCGGCGCGGGGCCGGCCGGCTGCATCATCGCCGATCACCTGTCGCACGATCCGTCGGCAAGCGTGCTGTTGCTGGAGGCAGGCGGAGACCTGTCTGCCTCCGAAGACGTGCTGACGCCGAACCGCTGGCCTGCGCTGATCGATTCGGTGCATGATTGGGCGCATCGAACCGAGCCACAATCCGCACTCGGAAACCGGTCCGTAGCGTGGCCGCGCGGCAGGATGGTTGGTGGTTCAGCGGCGATGCATGCGATGGCATACGTTCGCGGTCATCCGGACGATTTCGCGCGGTGGGAGGATGAGATTGCACCGTCATGGGGCTGGGCGAGCCTGCAGCGCTTCTTCGACAGGTTAGAGCAAGGGAGCGGCGAGATCGTGTCGGTCGAGCGGCCAAAGTCGCTGCATCCTTTCTGTGAGGCGTTCCTCGATGCTGCCCAGATGCTCGGTTTACCGTGCCGCGAGATGGTCGATGTTTGCGCGCGACCCGGGATTGGCCGATACCACGTGATGCAGCGCGACGGCCTACGCTCGTTTCCTGCGCAGACCTGTCTGGCGAGAGCGCTGTCCCGATCGAATTTCACGATGCTCACACATTGTCGGGTCGATCGGCTGAAATTCGACGGCTGCGATGCGCGGCAAGTGATCGTCAAGAACGCGGACGGCGCAAGACCGATCCGGGTTGATCGCGAGATAGTTCTATGCGCTGGCACGATCGGTTCGCCAGCCGTTCTGCTGCGTTCGGGCGTTGGCCCCGCTAGGATGCTGCGCGCAGCGGACGTTCCGATCGCTCATGCGCTCGAAGGCGCCGGAGCGAACTTGCACGATCACGCGCAGGTGACGTTGTCCGCCCGGTCGCTAAACAGCGTGTCCGTTGCGCCCACGTCGAATCTCGGCGAAGTCGGCGGCTTCCTGAATACGTCCGCATCGATCGAGCAGTCGTCGACGCAACTGGTGTTCGCGCCGATCATCGGCTTGAGCCGCAGTGGCGACATCGGCAGCGGATTTTCACTCGGGCCGTCGGTTGGCTTACCGGCAAGTCGCGGCCGCGTCGGCATACGGCGTGTAGCGGGCCGGCTGCGAATCGACATCGATCCTGCCTATTTGACCGATGAGCGCGATCTCGCGGTGCTCAGGGACGGCGTGGTGGTTTGCCGCGAGATCATCGGGCATCCCCGATTGTCGGCGATCGCTGGCGCGGCAGGCAGGGATTTCGACGGGTTGCGGGGGAGCGATGCGATTCGTCGCTTCTGCCGCGCGCACGCACATACGCAGTTTCATCCGGTCGGCACCTGCAGGGCCGGTCGCGGCGACGATGCAGTGGTCGCGCCGGACTTCAAGGTCATCGGCCTGAACAATGTCAGGATCATCGACGGATCGGTAATTCCGTCGATCACGAGGGCAAACACGTGCGCTCCGATCATGGCGCTCGCGATGCTTGCGGCCGATTCGCTGGCCGGCGGTTGAAGCACCTTCCCTCATTAGAGGAGGTAACGACATGGCAGGACCGGGATATTCCTTTTTGGGCGATGAAGAGCGGAACAACGTCAACAAGGTGCTCGATACGTGGGGCCTGACGCGTTTCGCATACGACGTGCCGAACTTCACGTCGTTCGTCCGGCAGACCGAAGAAGCATTCGCGTCGCTTGCCGATGTGCAGCATGCGATCGCTGTCAACAGCGGAACGTCTGCCCTGATCACGAGTCTCGCCGCGCTTGGCATTGGGCCAGGAGACGAGGTGATCGTGCCGGGTTACACGTTCGTCGCGTCGATCGGCAGCATCGTTCTGAGCGGAGCGACGCCCGTGCTCGCGGAAATCGACGATACACTGACGATCGATCCGGCTGATGTCGAACGCAAGATCACGAACAGGACCAAGGCAATCATGCCCATTCACATGCTGGGCGCGGCGTGCAATATGGATGCGCTATGCGCGCTCGCACGGCATCACGGGCTGAAGATCGTCGAGGATGTCGCACAGGCCTGTGGCGGCAGCTTTCGGGGGCGGCGATTGGGCACAATCGGCAATATCGGTGCGTTCTCGCTGAATCCGTTCAAGGTGATCACGTCGGGCGAAGGGGGACTCGTGATCACCAACGATACGCATCTGTACCAGCGCGCATATGCGTTCCAGGACCAAGGCTGGTTTCCGCTGCGTCGCGACACGGGCAACGGCGACATTCTGTTCGGGCTTAATCTGCGCATGGCAGAACTTGCTGGCGCGGTGGCGGTCGCCCAAATCACGAAGCTCGATCGGGTGCTTGCCGCGACGCGTCGCGCGAAATCAGCGTTGCTGAGCCGGCTTGAGCTGCCCGACGACTGCCCGATCCAGCCGCGCAGATTGAACGACGAAGAGGGTGATTGCGCAACGGTGCTGGTGATAACCTGCTCGGAACGCGAACAGGCGAAGCGTCTCGCAACGACGCTTGGTTCGAAGACGCTCGACGATTCGGGCCGGCATTACTACCGGAATATGTCGCAATTACGCCTGCTTGGCGATCGCGGGAAATCGTCGTCGGTGTTCCATCGGCATTACGCAGGCGATCCAGTGCTCAGAGTGCTTCCTTCACTCACCCAGACCGACGATTTGCTTGGGCGTTCGATCGGCGTATCAATCGGCGTGTCGGATCGATATCTCGGTGCAGGTTTCGGGATCTCAGTCCGGGATAACGACGCAACGATTGATGCACGTGCGCGCACGCTTTGCGACGCGATTTTTTCAGCGTTATGAGGCCGGGCGCATTGATAACGTCCACGGGACCGGCGCAGGAAGCGGACGTTTCTGTGCGGCTCGTGGAGAGGCCCGACGTCAGGTTGCAGGCGCTGCTGCTCGAACGCCTGAAGTGTCATGCAGCTGACCGGGGCTGTCCATACGATGGATGTGCGCTCGAAGTTGCCGCGATCGCCGGTGCGAATGGAACCGTGATCGGCGGCATAACCGGCAGTCTGTCGTATGATCAACTCTACATCGACTTGATTCACATCGACGAATATTTTAGAGGGCATGGCTTCGGTGAACGACTGCTACGGCATGCTGAAGCGTGGGCGCAAGGAAAAGGGGCGTCGCATGTGTGGCTGCATACATATTCGTTCCAGGCGCCCGCCTTCTATCTTCGGTGCGGCTATGTGAAACTCGCGACGATCGGCGATGCGAAAGATCCACATGCGATGACATTCCTCACCAAGCGGATCGGATGACGGCTCGACAAATGCACTGGCGTGACCCGGTAAGCGTTCACACGTGATCCCCGACGGTCTAGTAAAAAGATTCACGAAAATAATCAGTCACTTCGCGACAAGCTTGGCAAGTCGAGGAAGTGCACCTCTCCAAGCAGCTGATCTTCGATCAGCTTTCGCCGTAAGCAACGGGGGGAATGTGACTCAAAGCGATTTCAACGTCACTTTGCCACACACCTAGTCAGGTTCGCAAACTTCAGATCTAAATGATGGAGCCCATAATATGTTTATACTTGGAATAACCAACAATGATCTGGCTGGCGCTTGCCTTGTCAGCGACAATCGAATTATTGCAGCTGCTAGCGAAGAACGCTTTACGCGAGTCAAGGATCACAAAATCTGGCCATCAAATGCAATCCAGTATGTGCTTCAGGAAGGCCGTGTAAATTTGGCTGATGTTAACCATGTTGCGTACGGCTGGAATGCGAGTTTTAATGCTCAAAGACACCTGAATCTCTATCTCGACCGAATATTGGACGAGGCCCACCTGTACCCGGAAAGGCTACCGCATCCACGTAAGCGTATAGACGACAAGCTCATCAACGACGCCGGAAAGCGTAATGAGTTCGATGCATTTGTCACGTCCAATGATCTGCGTGGAAGGGTCGAATATTGTTGACCATCACGAATCCCACGCTTTGGGTGCTTATGCCTGCTCTCCCTTCGACGAAGCATTGGCAATTACCTGTGACGGACTTGGTGATTTCCAGTCACTGACAATTATACACCAATGATACACTATTGTGGTGAAAAGTCGGAAGTTCTTCAACGGGAAACGAGTATTGACAGTCTTGGTTACTTTTATGGGCGTATATCCCAGCTTCTTGGGTTTCTCCCAGAAGTGGTCGCGGGAATTTGGACAGCCGGATCAGTGG
>CALNWS010000002.1 GCA_940747215.1 uncultured Paraburkholderia sp.
AGTCCTGCGTGGTGTTGCCCAACACCGGTTCGTAACGATCCGCCTTGGTGATCAGTGCCTTCGGGTTGTCGGGGACCAGCAGCTCGGGTACGCCGCCCTGGGATTCCAGCGCGTCAATCAGGCTGCCGATCCAGTCAGGCATGGCCTCGGAGCGCGTCGCGCACGCATACGTGTAATTCGACGCACCGAGGACGGCCAAGAACACATGGGCCTTGAACGCGATGCCATCCGTTTTGGCGTGCGCGGCGACGTCGCCAGCAAAATGGGCACGACGCAGGGCAACGCGGACGGCTGGTTCATCCGCAGCCGCAACTCGTGGCGGGCGCGTGGGTCGGATTCAACGACAGCCGCGTGACGTTGAGCAGCGACTACTGGGGGCAGGGCGCGCCCGATCGTCGGCGATTTCTTCCAGCGCGCGCAGCGCTCGCGCCTGATCGACACGCGCGTGAAGTTCGATATGCAGCAGCTAGGTTGGTTCGCCGAGCATACCGACAGGCTGCGCACGTGGTTCCAGCAACTGTTCCCGTCGAAGCCCGCGAAGCCGGATGTGCAGGCGCCGGTCGTCACGTCGACTGAGCCTTCGGCTCTTGCGATTGTGCCGGAAACCTCAATGACGGCTTCCGCGCCCACGGCGGGTGCGTCGGCTGCGGACGCCGCGCGGGCCAACTCAATCCTGAACGGCGCGGTTGATGGCGAAGCGCGCGGCAACGCGCAACCCGCGCTAGCGCCGACACCGACGCCCGACGATGTCGCGCCAGCGGACGCGGGCGGATCGGGTAGCGGTCAGCGGCAAAAAGGCGCGCGCGGCAAGCTCGCGCTCATGCGCCCGTTCCCGCAAGTCGGCGGGAGCGGGTGCCTGCCAAAGCTCAATGAACGAGACTCGCGCAGCGTAACCGTAGCGCTCACGCGCTCTTCAATATCGCGCCGCCGTGTTCCGGTATGTCACCCGCCGACGATTCCAGCGACACGTCGTGATGCAGCAACAGCACGGCGGCCACGCCCACCAGTCCCGCGCCGAAGCCGCCCGTGCTGTCCTTGATCCAACCCATCGCATACGGGCCGAAGAAGCCCGCCAGATTGCCGAGCGAATTGACCGCGGCGATGCCGCTGGCCGCCGCCGCGCCCGAGAGAAACGCGGCAGGCAACCGAAGATGCCGAAGCCCGCAATCGAAAGCGCGATCGCGACGTGACGCTTGCGCTCGAGCTTACGATCCGAATGACGGCCCCAGAACACCATGCTGATCACGCCGACGATATACGGTAGCGACGTCACGAAGCCCGTCTGCACGTTCGTGAGACTGAACGCCTTGACGATCTGCGGCAGGAAAAAGCTCAGGCCATAGTTGGTTGCATTCGCATCGCACCGAAGTAGATCAGCGCGACGGCGAGCACGCGCGGATTGAAGAGCGCTTCTTTCACGCTGAACGCATGCACTGCCTCGCGATTTTCGCGCTCTTTCTGCTAACGGCTAACGAGCCACTCGCTCTCGTCGGCGGCGAGCCAAGTGGCGTTGGCGGGCTTGTCGGTCAGATAGAACAGCACGCAGATCGACAGCAGTAACGCGGGCGCCGCTTCGATCAGATAGACCCATTGCCAGCCGGCGGGCCGCCCATGCCGTCCATCGACAGCAGCGCGCCCGAAACCGGGCCGCCGATCACCGTCGAAAGCGGAATGGCCGCCATGAAATAGCCAACTACTCGGCCGCGATAAGCGGCCGGAAACCACAAAGTCAGCAAAAAGATGATGCCGGGAAAGAAGCCTGCTTCGGCCACGCCGAGCAGAATGCGTAAACCGTAAACACGTGCGCGGGAGAAAGTCCCGTGAATTGTGCAATGTGCGGGATGTAGGCTATCGCGCCGGCCAAGATGTCCCACGTAAACATGATTCGCGCAATCCAGCGCCGCGCGCCGAATTTTTCGAGCAACAGATTGGAGCGCACTTCGAAGAAAAAGTACGCGATAAAGAAAATACCCGCTCCAAAACCAAAGGCGCTGGCAGAAAGGCCCAGCGCCTTGTTCATTTGCAGTGCAGCAAACCCGACGTTGACCCGGTCGAGATAGGAGATGAAATAACACACGATCAGGAACGGAATGAGCCGAACCGTCACGCACTTCATGGTACGTGCTTCGATCTCCATCTCTGTCTCCTCCGGTGGGTGTCCGGCCTTTTGCGGCTGGTTTGAACGATGTCGTTACAGACTGGTCGCTGAACGCCCAATCCGGAAGAAATTTGCAAGCCGGGCGAACGTCACGTCCAGGGAATGTGAACCTTGTCCAGATTGCGATCGAGTTGGTAGGCCGCGCTAATCAGTGCAAGATGTGTGAGTGCCTGCGGGAAGTTGCCGATCGCCTCGCCGCTCGTTGCCACTTCTTCGGAAAAGAGGCCGACGTGATTCGCATAGGCCAGCATCTTTTCGAAAACGAAACGTCCTTCGTCGACGCGGCCCGCTCGGGCCAAGGCTTTCGCATACCAGAACGAGCATGCACTAAAGCCGCCTTCGATGCCGGCGAAACCGTCGAACGTTTCACCACGTGTGTAGCGGAAAATCAGCGGATCGACGCGCAATTCGCCGCCGATCGCGTCGAGCGTGCTGATCCAGCGCGGATCGGTCGGGCCGATGAAACGCACGAGCGGCATCATCAGCGCGGACGCATCGAGCGTGTCGGATTGCGGTGTCTGTACGAATGAATTGAGCTTCTCGTTCCAGAAGTTCTCGTGAATGTCGCGGTGAATCGCATCGCGCGCTTCGAACCAGCTTTTGAGCGGCGCGGGCAGCGAGCGCTTTTCCGCGAGCCGTAGTGCGCGGTCTACCGTGACCCAGCACTATCAGGCGTGAATGAAGCAGCGGACGCAAACCGTTGCGGAACTCCCAGATGCCGTGATTCGGTTCACGCCAGTGTTCGATCACGTAATCCACGGTTCGTGTGACGTTACGCCAGCCTTCGTACGAAATCGCCGTGCCGTATTTGTTGTACAGATAGACCGCATCGAGTAACGCGCCGTACACGTCGAGTTGTGTCTGGTCGCGTGCGGCATTGCCGATCAGCGGCACGCTCGCGCTGCCGTCCGCGAGCGTCGGCACTTCAGTTTCCTCGGGCGGCGCTTCGCCATCGACGGTGTACATCACACGCAGCGAACCGTCCGAATCACAACGGCGGCTGCGCTCCGCAATCCACTTCATGAAGTTGCGCGCTTCGCCGGTGTAGCCGAGCTCGTAAGAGCGCGTAGACGGAGAAGGCGGCGTCGCGAATCCACGTGAAGCGATAGTCCCAGCGGCGCGAACCGCCCAAGGATTCGGCAAGGCCGAAGGTGGGCGCTGCAACGATCGCGCCGTGTTCGCTCGAACTCAGCAGCTTCAACGTAAGCGATGCGAATCGTCGCGCCCGTGCCGCGGCTCACCACATCGCGCATCACGTCGATGAGCTTCCGGTCGATGCTGACCGGCAACGCCTGCTCCGGCGCGACCGGCTCGAACTCGGCCAGCACGTCACCCTTACGATTCTCGATGCGCGTGACCATGACCGGCTCCACATAGCCGCCGAGATTGGCGATCGTGCCATACATACGCCGACACCATTTCCTTCAGCGTGACAGGACTCGTGCCGAGCGCGAGCGACGGCACCGCGTCGAGTTCGCTGTCGCGCACGCCCATTGCGCGCGCGAGTCGCACGACCTTGCTCGGCCCGACCTGTTCCATCCGTTGCGCGGTGATCTGGTTACGCGAGTATACAAGGCCGTCGCGCAGGCTAATCGCGCGCATGCTCGTCGCCCGGACGCCAGATTTCGCCGCCTGCAAGCGGGATTTCGACGGCTTTATCGACCAGCGTGTCAGCGGGCTTCGCGCCGTTTTCGAAGGCGGCCGCGCAGACGAACGGCTTGAACGTCGAGCCCGGCTGAAGGCGCGCCTGCTGCACATGATCGAACGGATCCTGACTGAAGTCGCGGCTGCCGACCCATGCCTTAATCTGCCCCGTTGCGCGGGTCCATCGCGAGAAAATCGGCCTGCACGCGCGTCTTCGTCTCGCAGACCGACTTCACCAGATCGCGGTCGGATGCGATGCGTTTCAGGGCGTCTTCGTCGGTGAGGCCCGAATCTTTGGCCGCACGATAATCAAGCGTTTCGCGCAGGAAGGTTTGCAGCAGGTCCTTGCCGTTCGAACAGCCAGCGCGCGCCCCACGCCGCATTCGCGATGCCCTGCAACTGGTTGCCCTGCAGCACCACGGCCTGCGTCGCCATGCTCTGCAGACGCGAATCGATCGTGGTGCGCACGACGAGCCCGTCAGAATACATATTGTAGTCGTTGCGGTCGGCCCACGAGGCGAGCCACTTGCGCAATTGCTGCGCGAAGTGCGGCGCTGGTCCGGGCAGTTCCGTCTGACGCTCGAAATCGAGGCGCAGCGGCTTGCGCTTGAGCGTCTCGTAGTTCGCGGGCGTGAGCTTGCCGTATTTCACCATCTGACCGAGCACCGTATTGCGCCGGTCCAGCGCGCGCTCCGGATTGATCACCGGGTTGTAGTAGCTTTTGCCCTTCAGCATGCCCGCGAGCGTCGCGCTTTCCAGCACGTTCAGGTCGGACGCCGATTTGTCGAAATAAGGTGTGCGCGGCCATTTCGATGCCGTACGCGTTGTACAGGAACGGCACCGTATTCAGGTAGGTTTCGAGGATTTCGTCCTTCGTGTACAGCGCCTCGATCTTGAACGCGGTAACTGCCTCTTTCTCAGCTTGCGCGTGAGCGTAAGCGTGGGCGCGCGGCCGATCTCGTCGGGATAGAGGTTACGCGCGAGTTGCTGCGTGATCGTCGAGCCGCCCTGGCGGTCGCCGGAAAACGTACGCAGCGCCGCCGACGCCGTGCGCCGCCAGTCGAGCCCGAAAATGCTGGTAGAAGCGGTGATCTTCGGTCGCGATCAGCGCGTTGACGACGTTCGGCGAAATTTCCTTGAGCGGCACCCATTCGCGGTTGGACGGCTTGAATTCGGCGAACAGCTTTGCCGTCGGCGGACAGCACCTGCGCCGGCTGCTCGATCTTCGCCTTGCGGATATCGCCGATGCTCGGCGTGAACGGGATCAGCAGCACGTACAGCATGAAAACGAGCGGCAACGCGGCGATCGCCTTCAGCACGCCGCGCCGCGTGGGATGCCGCAGATGCCAGAGCGCCTTGGCGACGAGCGGGTTCGCGAGCGTCAGCCCATGGGTCAGCCATCGGTCGAGGGCCGCGAAAATCGAGGAGGTGAGGCACGTCACGCTGCTTTACCATCTGCCGGGAAAGGCGCAATCCTACCAAGATGCAGCACGCAAGCCGATTTTTTGCCCGCCGCGGCCGCTTTCGGTTCGCGGCATTCGGGCAAACAGGCCAAGCCCACTATAATGTCACCAATTCCAAACAAGAGGTGCTTCATGATCATCAAACCGCGCGGGCGTGGCTTCATTTGCGTATCTACCCATCCGACCGGCTGCGAGGCCAACGTCAAGGAACAGATCGATTACGTCAAGGCTCAAGGCCCCATTGCCAACGGCCCGAAGAAGGTACTCGTGATTGGCGCCTCCACCGGTTACGGCCTTGCCGCGCGCATCAGCGCCGCGTTCGGCTCCGACGCCGCCACGCTCGGCGTGTTCTTCGAGCGCGCGGGCAGCGAGACCAAGGCCGGCACGGCGGGCTGGTACAACACGGCGGCCTTCGGGAAGTTCGCCGACGAAAAGGGCCTGTATGCGACCAGCATCAACGGCGACGCGTTCTCGGACGAAGCGAAGGCGCGCACGATCGAGGTCATCAAGCGCGATCTCGGTCAGGTCGATCTGGTGGCCTACAGCCTCGCCGCGCCGAAGCGCACGCATCCGAAAACCGGCGAAACCTTCACTTCCGTGCTCAAGCCGATCGGCAAAGCCGTGAACCTGCGCGGCATCGACACGGACAAGGAAGTCATCAAGGAAACCGTGCTCGAACCGGCCACGCAGGCCGAGATCGACCAGACGGTCGTCGTAATGGGCGGTGAAGACTGGCAGATGTGGATCGACGCACTGGCCGACGCGGGCATGCTCGCCGACGGTGCGAAAACCACCGCCTTCACGTACCTCGGCGAGAAAATCACGCACGATATCTACTGGAACGGTTCGATTGGCGCAGCCAAGAAGGATCTGGACCAGAAGGTGCTGGGCATCCGTGAAAAACTCGCGGCCAAGGGTGGCGACGCGCGCGTGGCCGTGCTGAAAGCGGTTGTCACGCAGGCGAGCTCTGCCATTCCGATGATGCCGCTCTACCTCTCGCTGCTCTTCAAGGTGATGAAGGAAAAAGGCACGCACGAAGGCTGCATCGAGCAGGTGTACGGTTTGTACAAGGACAGCCTCTACGGCGCGAAGCCGCATATCGACGGCGAAGGCCGTCTGCGCGCCGACTACAAGGAACTCGATCCCGAAGTGCAGGACAAGGTCCAGGCGCTGTGGAATCAGGTCACCAATGACAATATCTATGAACTGACCGATTTCAGCGGCTACAAGACGGATTTCCTGCGTCTGTTCGGCTTCGAAATCGCGGGCGTGGATTACGACGCGGACGTGAACCCCGACGTGCAGATTCCGAAGCTCGTGCAGCTTTAATACACGTTATTGGGCGGAGCCATTCGTGCTCCGCTCTCTACTGCTTCTACTGTACCTCTTTGCAATACCTCCACGCTACGCTGCGCCGTCACGCCGGGATTGCGCGACGTAACCGTCCACCGCACGCGCATCACGCGCACTTCCAGCGCGGCGGCGTCGCGTTCGTTGTGCTCGCCTGCTCCATCCGTCATGCCCCGCACGATCGAGATCAGATGGCGCGTCACCCAGCCTGCGTCCGGCAGATCGGGTGCGCCCGGCTTCATTCACGGTGAGCGCTTCGAGCACCACACCGTGCATCACCTCCCCGACGCGCTGATGCCGCTCATCCAGCGGCAGACACCGTTCCTCGAAATCGATCACACGTACGAGCACCGGCCGCCGCATTTGATGTGCGACCGCCGCGCGCACCATCGTCCGCACGCAGTCGCGTGAACCTGCCTCGCGCGAGGCCGCCTCCACGTCCGCGAGCAGCTGCGCGGTTTCCGCTCGATCAGCGCCACAGTAAGCGCATCGCGATTCGGAAAGTATTGATAAAGCGAGCCGATGCTGACGCCGGCCCGCTCCGCGACCGCGTTGGTCGTTCACGCGGCGATGCCTTGCGTCTCCGGAATGCGAGCGGCGGCCTCCAGAACGGCCTCGACGGTTTGTGCCGAACGCCGCTGAATCGGTGATTTACGGGGCTTCAGACGCTGTGACGCGGGTGTTTGAGCCATGGCTGAAAGCGGGTTTAAACACGAGCGATTACTCGTATTCTAAATCTGTTTTCACGGCGGACGCAGCGGCAAGCAAGGCAAGCGAGCCGCACACGCTCCCGAACTTTAAACCGACACCCTCATTCAGGAACCAATCACCATGACCTCAGCACGCGAAGCCTCCGTTATGACCGTATTCATGCTCGTCAAATCGACACGCGCCTAGCTCGACCTACCCGCCGACGCACGCCAGCGCGCTTGCCGAGCACGTCGAACCGACGTTCAAAGCGCACGCGAACGAAGTGACGATGCGTTCGTACGATATCGAGTTCTACTCTGCCCGAGTGACGGACATCTGGATTTTCGACGTGACGAACCACAGCGTGTACGAAACCGTGGTCGAAGCCTTGCGCGAAACGCCCTTTTGGGACCGCTATTTCGAAGTCCTCGAAATTCTGCCGGGCGTGGAAAACGTGGTTGCGAAGGACTTTGGACGTGCTGCGGAACGAGCGGTTTAAGCGCTTTGACGGAGGCGGCAGCCTCAGCAGGGAAACTTGCCTTGCAGCGAGCGCAGGATCGCGAAGCCGATCGGGAAATCGTCGGAAATGCCGGGATGGTTATTGAAAAACGCATCCAGTAGCGGATAAACGTTCTGATTGCCGATAGGCAGCGTGTTGGGCGGGCAGAAAAGCGGCGGACGCTTCTTCGAAACCAGATCGCTATTGGCCCAGCCGAGCGCGTTGATCGTGCCGGTGATGTAGGCGGCGTACACCGAGTTGTTGTCGGCGTGCGCCCATTTCTTGTACTGGGCGGCCGTCATTTCGGCGCTCGCGTCGAGCACGAAAAAGAGTGCCAGCAGAACCGGAACCTGAATAACCGCATGATGAAGCCTTGAGCCGTGTAGCGAATGCGGCATTGTAGGCGTGTCTCGCGGCGGCGCGCATGCAGTCGTGCAACCGTAAGTATTACGAGGGATTCTGTAAGCGTCGGCGGGCGTATCAGGGTTTCGGCGGGTTCGAGGTGCACACTTACGGCGTGCCGCTGCGGCAATACTCGCGATAGCCTTCGCGCTCCGCGAGACGCTCCATATACGCGCTTATCGCGGCGAAATGCGCGTGCTCGAGCGGCGTTTCGAGCCAGCGGTTGATCAAGAGCGCGATGGGAATGTCGGCGAGCGAAAAATGCCGCCCGGCGATGTAGGTGCCGGTGTGCTGCAACTGTCCTTCGACAATCGCCATATGGCGCTCCCAGTTCCTCCACGAAAGCGCGACCTGCTCCGCGTCCTGATGCGCCGGCGAATGACGCACGCGCGCGAGAAACGCATAGCTCCACGAGCGATTCAATTTGCTTGCCTGCCAGTC
Organism: uncultured Paraburkholderia sp.; assembly: GCA_940747215.1. Lineage (GTDB taxonomy): Bacteria > Pseudomonadota > Gammaproteobacteria > Burkholderiales > Burkholderiaceae > Paraburkholderia. The sequence goes on from CALNWS010000002.1 coordinate 8,648, forward strand.
GATCCACTGGTCGCAGCGTGCGCGAGCGTAGACGTCGGCGGGATACAACAGTGCGTCGCGCTAATAGCGGCCGGCCAGATAACGGATGATCGAATTCGACTCCCACAACACGAACTCGCCATCCCTGATGACGGGCACCATGAGGTTCGGATTGAGCGCGCGAAACAGGGGATCGTCGAGCGGGCGGAAACCCAAGCCCCAGCCCAGTCTTCCTGTTCGAACGGTAACCGAAGTTCCGCGCACGTCCACAGCACTTTGCGCACATTGATGGATGACGCCTTCCCGAGGATCTGGAGCATGTTTGACAGGCCTGTTGGTTGTAGTCGCGGCTTCATGCACAGTGTGCGGGAAACGCAGGGCGTCGGGCAAGACCGGTGCCTGCGTGCCCTAGGTTGTCTTGCATCGCCTTGAAAAGCCTTGCAACTGGATAGGTCACTTCGCGAGCGTGCGCTGCCCGACGATCATGTCGTACAGCGCCTGCGCCGCGGGCGATAGCTGCGCCGTCTTGCCGCGTGACCAGCACCAGCGTACGCGAGACCACGGGCCGCGTGAGTTCGATCGTCCGTACGGTGGGATACGCGCGCCCTCCTGCAACGCGAGCGCCGGCACCACGGCCACGCCCACACCCTGTGCGACGAGGCCGACTGCTGTCGAACTACGCTGGACCTCGTAGAACGAACGCAGCGACACACCGCTCGTTTCGAGCGCCATGTCGAGCAGCGCGCGATTGCCGCTCACCTCGCCCGCGAAAATCAGCGGATACGACTGCAACTGACGCCACGCGATGCGTTTGCGTTTCGCGAGCGGATGGTCCTCGTGACAGATCAGCACGTAGCGGTAGCGGTCTTCGGTGAGCGGCACACTCGTCAGATCGGGATGATGTTCACCCTGTATGTTGATGCCGAATTCCACCTCGCGCCTGAGCACGGCCGCCTCCACCGCCGACAAAGCGTGGTCGGGAATCCGGATACGGTTATGCGGATAACGCGTGGCGTACGCCTGCAGAATGCGCGGCAGATATTGCACCCCGACTGTAGGCACACACGCCATCGACACATCGCCGTGACGCGCGACAACCGTTTCGCGTATCTCGACGAGCGTGTCGGCGAGTTCGCCAAGCAGGCGCCGTGCCTGCGGAAGAAAGCCAAGACCGATTTCCGTGAGCGCCATGGAGCGCGTGGTGCGCTCGATCAGCGTCACGCCAAGATAGGTTTCGAGCTTGCGCAGACGCTGCGTGATCGCCGTCTGCGTGACGTGGAGCGATTCGGCCGCACTCTGGAAACTGCCGCGATCCGCAATGGCCACGAAGGCCTGTACACCGAGGGTGTCGATTTTCATCAGAAAAATGCAGCAATCGCAAAGATAAATTCATTTTATGTGAGCCCGGTTGCCAAAGAGAATGTACGGATAGGCTTGAATTCAGCCTCAGGATCAGCCTCGAAATCGGGCTCAAAATCGGCAAAACAGGAGCGGGAAATGACATCGAAAACAGACTGGCACGCGAGCAGTACGTGAAGTTCGAGGACGAGCGCACGCGTCCGGTGAAGGATCTGCTCGCGGCGGTACCGGTAACCGAAGTGCGGCTCGCCGTGGATATCGGCTGCGGACCGGGCAATTCCACCGAGGCGCTGGCCGCACGCATGCCGGGCGCAGCAGTGAGCGGAATCGACAGTTCCTCTTACATGATCGTGGCGGCAAAGAAACGCCTGCCGCCATTCCAGTTCGACGTCATGGACATTTCGACGTGGGGCGCCGCCGGCCCCTACGACCTGATTCTCGCGAATGCCGTCATGCAATGGGTGCCGGACCACGAGCAGCTCTTTCCGTCGCTCGTGGAGAAACTCGCGCCGGGCGGCAGCCTCGCCGTGCAGATGCCGGACAATCTGGACGAACCTGCGCACCGTCTGCTGCGCGAAATCGCCGTGGACGGTTCGTGGGCGGACACGCTCAAGGGCGTGGAGCGCACCATGCGGCACGGTGCCGGCTGGTATTACACGCTGCTCAAGCCGCTCTGCACGCGCGTGGATGTGTGGCGCACCACCTAATCATCACCCGCTCGCGGGCGGTGCGGATGCCGTTGTCGAATGGTTCAAGGGCAGCGCGCTGCGGCCGTTTCTGGCGAAACTGGATGGCGCCGACGAAGTCGCTTTTCTCGCGCGCTACCGGGACGAAGTGGCAAAAGCCTATCCGGCGCTCGACGACGGCACCGTGTTGCTGCCGTTCCCGCGGCTTTTCATCGTGGCGACGCGCTAGCGGGCGCCTAGCGGGGAGTTGGCGGTCTGCACTGTCGTGACGCGAAGCGGGACTCGACGGACGGTACCGTTGTAACGCCCCTGGCACCTGTGCCGCTTCCGGCTTGAGACTTGTGGCATCGGTGCGCCAGGGTTGGGTCAGTAATTGCGGCGTTTGAATTCTGCGTGATATTGTTTAATCTAAACGCAGGACGGCCGTTTAGCGTCCTCACCAATCCGCAAATTTCAGTAGCGAGCGGTCGCCATGAGTGATGTACGCCATCATCTGAGTCCACGAGACCGCCTAGAGCTGTGCTGGCTCACATGCGGCAGCCTGGTGCCTATTACCTCAACGAAGACTGGCCGGATGCAGCGTTCCACGTGCAGACAGCGCACAAGTGGCTCGACCGCCGCGCGCGCGAGGCCGACTGGCTGTCTATCGCGAAGCTCTCGGCCACCGCGCTCGAAATCGCGCGCCGTCACGCGCAGTTCGTCGAGGCGGACTGGACTCAGAAGTTGTGCCGCAATCCCAGCACGACCGCGAGTTGCCGGTCGCTATCCGAATTCAAGAAAGAGATTCGGAATCTGCGCGAGGTTTTGCGCTGCGCCCGTCGACGTGTCGATGCCCAGCCCTGCCCCGGACGACTTCTGTCCAATTGCCACGGCATAAAACGGCCGTGCGCTTCGACAAGCTATAATACACCGCGCCGAGATTGATCTGATGCACGCGCGTCGAACTGCTGCCTGCCGGTTTCGCGTCGTTGAAGATATAGGCGAAGCCAAGCTGCAAATCCGGCGCGACTGAATACATGGTATTCAATTCGGCGATATCGAATGAAATATCCGCGCCGGCCGGCGCTTTCGCATTCGCGAAGTACTGGCTTTGGGAATAGCGCGTATGGGTAGGTGTAGGTCAGTGCGACACTCGCCTTGCCGAATGCGTACGATCCCCCTGCTCCGAAAATCCGCACCTTGCTTGCGTCCTGCAACAGGCAGTACGACGCGTCGGCATTGGCGCAACTCAGGTCGCCGATATAGCTCGTGGTGCCGCCCAATGCAGCCTGCAAAGGCTGATTCAGTTCGAGGTAACCGACGCTCAGCGAAAGCGGGCCTTGCGTGTAATTCGCCGCGAGTGCCCAGCCTTTGTTTTGCGAGAAATTGCCCGCCACACCGCCGAGACTGAACAGGCCGCCTATCGTGAAGCCGCCGAATGTCGGGCTGATGTACTTGACCGAGTTGTTGAAATTGAACGCTTCGTTAAGGTTGTCGACGTCGCCGAAATGCGAACCGTAGAGCGTCGCCCAGTTGTTGCTCGACGCATAGGTACTGAGGTAATCGGATAACGGATCGTACTGACGTCCGAATGTGATTGCACCGTACTTCGGATTGCTCACGCCAACCCACGCATTGCGGTTGAATAGCGTATTCGATTGAAGCATCGTGCCGCTGCCGATCAGAAAACTGTTCTCGAGCGCGAAGTTCACCGTAGTGCCGCCGCTGATATCTTCGGTACCCATCAAACCCCAGCGCGACGCGGCACGAGATTACCGCCCGCCACCTGATAATTCGCGTGACCTTGTGTGCTGCCGTCGGTGAGCGTGGTCTGCTGATTGTTCGTGTAGACAATGCCGGCGTCTACCGTGCCATAGAGCGTCACCGAAGACTGCGCGTGTGCGCTCATCGCGAGGCCGCACGCGGCCAGTGCCAGCGCCGAGTGCTTGACGAATGTGTCTGCCATATTCTTTTGAAGTAGTTTGAACTACAACAAAGGACGAACGATAGCACTGCTCCACCGTTCATGCATGAACGGTGGCAGTCGATCGCTACAGTGGAACGGGTGGAGTGCGCAGCCGTGTTTTCGCCGCGCCTGTTAGTGGCCTATTGCCCGAAGCGCGCGTAGATGTCCGGCCGCTTGCTGCGCAGAATAAGTCCGATTACGACGCGGGTCAGCGCAACCGTAAAGACGATCCACGGGAAAGATTTGACGATCGGGCTATCGGAGCCGCTGAGCGCATCGAGATTGTGCACCAGAATCACGCCGATATAGGGCAGCCCGATACCGCCCGCAAGCGGCACGAGGAATGCATGCCACAGCCGCGTGTCTTTGCGCGTCTTGCGAAAGAATGCGATGATGGAAAAGCTCGTCACCGCCTGCAGCATCACGATGCCGATCGTGCCGAGTGCGAAACTCCAACTGAACACGATATTGAATGCGTCGCTGCCCGATGCGATGAAAACGCCAAGCAATACGCACACGGAGACGGTTTGCACATAACTCGCCACATACGGTGAGCGATATTTTTCATGTATGCGATTAAGCGCTTGCGGCAGGATGCCTTCGAGACTCAACGCATGGATATAGCACACCAGCGTGTTGTGAAACGACAGCAGGCTCGCGAAAATACTGCTGAGCAGAAGAAAGCTCATGACCGTCGTCACGGCGCCGCCCAGATATTTGTCGGACTGGATGAACCAGAAGTCGCCCGGCTGTTTCGTCGCAACTGCAACTACGTCGTTCAAACCGTATGCGCAGACAATCGTCCACGTAACGAATGCGAAGAATACGAGAATCAGCATCATGGATACATACGTTGCGCGCGGCACCGTTACTTTCGGATCGCGGCACTCCTTGCCGTAAATCGCGGTGGCTTCGAAGCCGATGAACGACGCGAATGCGAACATCACCGCAATGCCGAGATGGCCGCTAAATACATGTTGCGGCGAGAGTGGCGCGGGCGTCAGTCCATTCGGGCCGCCACCATGCACGACGATCGCGAGAGCGAGCAGCAACAGAATGCCGAGTTCGAGACACATGAGCACGCCGAGTAGCCGGCTATTCAGATCGATGCCGCGAATACCCGTGAATTGCACGACGGCCACGCAGATCAGCGAATAGCCGTACCATGGCATGGCCGTATGCAATAGCAGCGAAAGAATCACTGTACAGAAGAAACCGAACAGGCCGTACAACGCGATCTAGATAAACGTATAGGACATGAGTGCGACGAGCGCGCCGGCCATGCCCAGCGGTCTGCCCAATCCTGCTGTGATGTACGCGGCACGCACCACGTGACGGCTCATCAAAGCGAAGCTCACGCTGAAGATCAACAACACGAGACCTGCAATCACGAAAGCGCCGGGAATACCCGCACCGTTGCCGAGACTGATGGCGGGCGGCACGGCGCCGAGCATGCCAGTAAGCGGCGCTGCCGCGGAAATCACGAGAAACACGATTTGCCACAAACCCAGCGTATTGCCCTTCAGTTCCACGGTGTTCTCCGCGTCGACCATCGTGGCCGAAGAAAGGGGTTCATTCATCGCTGCCTCTATTGTTGGCCAGTCTGTAATCCGCCTGAACCCTGGTATCGCTGGTAGAGGCGCCCGGTTGACCGACGTTCGATGTTCGGTGTGAGCGCATAGCAGGTAGCTAAAAAAATAAAGCGACTTCGCGAACCGCGCCAAATTTTCGATAAATTGCGCCAATGCCGAGGCAACGTCCGCGCTCGCCTTCTGAACGGCGCATTCGACGTACATCTCGTCGTGCATCCGGCAAATACTTAGGAACCTGAAACTTAGGAACCTGAACTATCTATCTCGCCGGAAATTTCTTTCAGCAATGAAAGCTTGTCTGCGCGTTTATCGCTATTGTTTTTTCCAGTTGCGCGTCGCACGCCAGAGAGCAGTTGCGTCCGCATAACCCACTGCGCGCGCAATGGCTGCGTTCGTGAGCCCTTCCCGTTCGATCAGTCCTTCCCACGCTGCGCTGACGTTCCTCGCGCAGAATCTGTCGCACGGAAGTGCCTTCTTCCGCGAGATGCCGCTGCAAAGAGCGATGCGAAAGACCGAGATCTTTTGCAATGTCCGCGACGATCAGCTTTTCGTGCGCGAGCCGCCGCGTCACCAGATCGCGTACCTGCTCGACGATGCCGTGAGGGATCGCATCGCGCGCGATCAGGTCCGTTGCATAGCGCTCCATCATGCGCGCCATCTGCGTGTCCGCACTCTTGAGCGATGCATCCAGATCCTGCAAACGCAGAATCACACCATTGAAAGGCTGCTGAAAGCGCACGGGCACACGGAAGATGCGCGTATAAGGTTTAAAGTCCGCGGGCGCCGCGTGCTCGAATGGACCTCGACGGGATTCCACGCGCGCCGCACACGAGCCGGATCATGTGACACATCGTGGACAGGCTGTACTCCGCATCCTGCCGACGCGGCCAGATTTGCGGACCGAAATCTGATAAGTCCAGATCAGCCATTCGTCGTCGCGCAAAAGCTCGCACATCGTTGTGTTCTGCCACGATGCCAGCACAACGGAGAACTTCCGCATTGCAGCATTGAGTGTTGACGAAGATAGTAGAAACACGAGTCCTGCGGGACCGAGTTCCGTCAATTGCAGTTCGCTGCCAAGCCGCAAGCCGAGTGACGACTCGCCGATCACTTCGCCCGCGCGCTCGAATGCTGCAACGTAACGCGTGAGCGAAAGAGTTTCATACGGATTCGACAGCAGTTTCCGGCTCATGCCGAACTCGTCCAGTAGCGCATCGCAATTGGCGCCGGAAGCATCGAGCGCGCGCACCACGGGTCCCATCACCGCCGCGCGGATCATGGGAAAGCTGCCGTTAAGCGTGACTTTTTTCATGCTGAGCGTCTCCTCTCAGGTCTTCGCCAGGCAATAGGGAAATGAATTCCTCTGGCGCACTTTATCGTTCATTTGGCGCGATACGCAAGTGCGAAAATATTATCGGGTTCCTACGATTTGCCATCGACTCAGCGTTCGCCACTCGCCATTCAGGCTGTCGAGCACGCTGTCCGGTTCAGCACACTCCATACGGGAATCTTATGAACACGAATGCCACGAAAGCCGTTCAATCCGCCTCGCACCAGGCTGTTCATCCGCCCGATCCGCTGAGTGGCGAAGAAATGCAACTGGCCTGCGATCTCGTGAAAGCAGCGGAGCAATTGGACGAGCACGCTTTCCGATGGTCGAGTTGCGCGAGCCATCCAAGGCGGAAGTCGTCGCATTTAAAACCGGAGAGTACTTTCGCGCACGGCTTTCGTGCTCGCAATCGATCGCACGAAAGGTGCGACGATCGAATTCGCTGTGGACCTGAGAGAGAAGAAAATCGCGTCGCGCAAAGTGATGCCGTTCGATCAATCGCCGTACGGCCAGCCGCCGGTAATGATCGACGACTTCACGAGCGCAGAACAGATCGTCAAGAATGACGACGCATGGCGCGTAGCAGTAATGAAACGCGGCCTTACCGAGAAAGATCTGGAGCGTGCAGATCGATCCGTTCTCGGCAGGCTGCTTCGATCGTGAAAATGAAAATGGCCGGTACCTCGTGCGGTGCGTGAGCTACTACCGCGAGTCGGTGACGGATAACGGTTACGCACATCCAATCGAAGGCGTCGTGGCCGTGGTCGATCTGCTGGAAAAGAAAGTAATCGAGCTCGTGGACGACGGCCGCATCATTCCGATTCCGCGCGCGAAACACAACTACGACACGCCGAGTCTCGGCGAGCCGCGCGACACGCTCAAACCGCTTTCGATCAATCAGCCTGACGGCCCGAGCTTCAAGATCGACGGCTGGCACGTGAGCTGGCAAAACTGGACGTTCCGCGTGGGCTTCACGCCGCGTGAAGGGCTCGTGCTGCATCAGCTTTCATGGGACGACGGCAAGAGCGCACGGCCGATCATCTATCGTGCGAGCATGATGGAGATGTGTGTGCCCTATTCCGATTCGACCACGAACCATTACTGGAAAAGCGCATTCGACGCCGGCGAGTACGGTCTTGGCAAACTTGCAAATCAACTCGAACTGGGTTGCGACTGTCTCGGCACGATCCGCTATTTCGACATTCCTTCCGCGGACGATTTCGGCAATGCGTTCGTCATGAAGAACGCCGTGTGCATGCACGAAGAAGAATACGGCACGCTGTGGAAGCACTACGAATTCCGTACCGGCGTGTTTGAAATGCGCCGCTCGTGCCGGCTCGTCATTTCGTTCTTCGCGACCGTCGGCAATTACGACTATGGCTTCTACTGGTATCTGTATCAGGACGGCACGATCCAGCTCGAATGCAAACTTACCGGCATCGTGCAAACCTCGTCCGTGGAAGATGGCGGCACGTATCCGTGGGGCGTCGTGATTACGGAGAACCTCGGCGGCCCGACACACCAGCACTTCTTCAATGCGCGGATGCACATGATGGTGGACGGTGAGCGCAATTCGGTAAGCGAGCATGAATTCGTACCGCGCCCAATGGGTGAGAACAATCCGTACGGCAACGTATTCGACACGACGAAGCAGGTCTTCAGAACGGAGATCGAAGCTGCACGCATGGCAAATGGCCGCATGGGACGCTACTGGAAGATCACCAACCCGAACGTGAAAAATAACGTCGGCGCGAATCCGGGCTACAAGCTGATCGTAAACGACTCCCCGCTCATGCTTGCGGACGAGAATTCGAAAGTACGTCAGTGTGGCGGTTTCGCCATGCGACACGTGTGGGTGACGCCGTTCGATCCGGCCGAGCGCTATGCGAGCGGCGATTATCCGAACCAGCACTCGGGTGGCGACGGCCTGCCGCGTTATACCGCCGCGAACCGCAACATCGAGAACGAAGACATTGTTCTGTGGCACAGCTTCGGTCATACGCACGTGTGTAAGCCTGAAGACTTTCCTATCATGCCGATCGAGTACGCGGGTTTCATGCTGAAGCCGAACAACTTCTTCTCCGCCAATCCGACGATGGATTTGCCGGGCGGCCGCAATTAGCACAGCGTGGAAGACGGCAAGGCGGCCGATCATGGCTGCTGCAAGCGTTAAATCGCCGATGCGCGCCGCGCTCGCCATGTCTCGCGATGTGAGCGTAGCGCGTGTGCGCGATATGAGCATGGCGTGCGCCGCCTGTGCGCTCGTTGGCGGCGGCGCCGCGGCGTTATTGGCCCTGTCCACATTGAGCCGGCAGAACGCCGCGCTGTGCATGAGCGGATTGACGCTGATGGTCATGATGGCCGTTCCGCTGCTGATGTCGTGTGTGGCGGGACTGCATGCGTTGGCGGCAAGCGCAGTAGCACTCGTGACGACGATGAGCGCGATGAACACGTTGCCGGCGTATCTGAAGCAGAGCGAGCAAGGCACGGGCGTAGCGGCATTGGCAATGGCGGCGGGCGTGTTACTTCTGATCCGCTACCTGCGGACCGCGGAATCACGCTCTATTGCCTTGCGCGAAAGTAGCCAGCCGCATCACCTGTCAACGCGCACACCTGTTGCACTGCTCGCATTTCTGGCCGGCATGTCCAGCGGCGTTCTCGCGCATTCCAGTTTTATTCCCTGTGCGGCCTGAATGGCGCGCAGCCTGCATGGCAAGCGGCTTTAGCGATCGCGGCGGTATTCGCGCTGGCGTCGGCCGGCCATCGCATGCGCGGCAATGCCTTGCTGATTGTGCGTTATGCCGCTCGTGCCATGTCGATCATCGCACTCGTCGTTATCGATACACCTACAGTGGCGCAGCCGGCCGCAAGCCTCTTTTTGCTGTTCGACTGCCTGACGATACCGGAACTCATGAACCACACAAACCAGAAGCGCATTGCGTGGCGCGCAAGCTGTCCCGGCGCGGCCCATCACATCGGCATGGTGACCGGCGCAGCCATCTCGATCACGCCGTATTTCTTCGGCAATGGATTCATCTTTTTCTATGCACTGAGCACGGCAGCCACGTTGTTGTGCGCAGTGTCGTTGGCCACGGCTAAAAGTACTCGAAGCACGTTGTTGAATAACGCTCACTGAAATCAACGCAACCCATTCAACCCGAATTCACCCGCAAGACGAACCGGAGGCACTCATATGCAACAGAACACGATTTCGATTCCGTCCACCATGTTTCTGAATGGTGAGAAATGCACGAGCGCGGCAGGCAAGACCTTTGCGGTCTTCAATCCGGCCACGGGTGAAGAACTGGCGCAGATTCCGGATGCGTCGGATAAAGACATCGATCACGCAGTCAGAACATCGCGAACCGCATTCGAATCCGATGCATGCCGCCCGCCGCGCGAGAACATCTGCTGCTGAAGCTCGCGGATCTCGTCGAACAGCATAAGGAAGAACTCGCGACGCTCGAAACGCTGAATCAAGGCAAACTGCTCGACTTCTCGAAGATGCCCGAAGTAGCCGGTAGCGTGCAATAGCTGCGTTATATGGCGGGCTGGGCGACGAAGATCGAAGGCACGACAATGGATCTCTCCATTCCGTTTCCGTCGGGTACGCGCTACAACGCCTCCACGAAGCGCGTTCCGGCGGGCGTGGTGGCCGCCATCGTTCCATGAAATTTCCCCCTGCTAATGGCCGTGTGGAAGATCGTGCCCGCACTCGCATGCGGTTGCACGATCGTATTGAAACCTGCTGAAGAAACGCCACTTACCGCGATACGGCTCGCGGAACTGGCGCATGAGGCCGGCTTCCCTGCGGGCGTGTTCAATGTCGTCACCGGTCGCGGAGAAACGGCCGGTGCCGCGCTCGTCAAACATCTGTTGGTGAACAAGGTGACGTTCACGGGATCGAAGGAAGTGGGCCACATTATCGGCCGCCAGTGTGCCGACGATCTGAAGCGTGCGTCGCTCGAACTGGGCGGCAAAAGCCCTGTCATCGTGCTCTACGACTGCGATCCGCGCAAGGCGATCGAAGGCGCGGCCGGCGCCATCTTTTTCAATCACGGATAGGTGTGCACGGCGGGCTCGCGCCTGTATGTTGCGCGCTCCCTTACGACGATGTGGTGAACGGTATCGCTCAGATTGCGGACAGCATCGCGCTCAGCTCAGGCTTCGATGCGGCCACGCAAATGGGACCGATGGTCTCCGCGCGTCATCGCGACAAGGTGGTCGGCATGATCGAGCAAGGCGGCGCGGAAGGCGGCGAGATTCTTTCGCGTGCGGCAAGTGTGGATGGAAACGGTTATTTCGTGCGCCCCACCGTGATTGCGAACCGTCAGTGCAAGCCACTTTCCGTCGTTAAGGAAGAGGTATTCGGTCCGGTGCTGGTCGCCATGCCCTACGACGTCTCGACGAAGTACTCGCAGAGGCCAACGCGTCGGAATATGGTCTCGGGGCGAGCGTCTGGACGGATCAGCTCGACGAGGCGCTGCGTCTCGTCGACGGTCTCGAGGCGGGCACCGTGTGGGCCAACACGCACAACATGGTCGATCCGGCGATGCCGTTCGGCGGCTTCAAAGCGTCCGGCATCGGGCGCGAACATGGCCGGTCAATCATCGATTCGTATACCGAGAGCAAATCGGTGTGCATCGCGTACTAAGGCTGAAACACGACAGAACATGCCGCAGAAACATCACGGAAACACCGCTGTAAAATACCGCGCGCCTGCGCGTCACGTCCCGGTTGACCATCTTGAAACGCAAAATGCCTGCGCTGAACGCGCTCAAAGCCTTTGAAATAGCCGGACGCACCGGCAGTTTTACTCGCGCGGCTGAAATGCTGAATGTCACGCAAAGCGCGGTCAGCAGACAAGTGCGTCAACTCGAGGCTCAACTGGGTGAAACGTTGTTGCAACGTCACCATCATCACCTCGAGCTCTCTGCGGCAGGCCGCGTGCTGCTACAGGCTTTGCAGCAATCGTTCGACCGTATCGAACTCACGGTGCGCAGCATGCAGGAAAAGACGCATCGCAACCGCTTGCGTATCAACGCACCGCCCACCTCTGCCACACGCTGGCTGATGCCGCGTCTTGGCCGTTTGCGCGACGCGCATCCTCATCTCGAACTGAGCCTGACGACACAACTCGAAGACAGCCTCGCGGAATCGAGTGTGCTCGACTGTGCAATCCGTTTCGGTAATGGCGAATGGCACGGGCTCGACAATCGTCTGTTGATCAAGCAGTGGCATATCGCCGTGCGCGCGCCCGCGTTGCTCGCGCGTCAGGCGAGCCGCAAAGCTATCGATCTGAACCAGTTCACGCTACTGCACGTGCTCGCAAGCGCCGATCAGCGCTTCCTCACCTAGCAACACTGGCTTAAGGCGGCGGATATCAACAACGTGGACACGCGTGGCGGTTACGAATTTGATCTGCTCGACCACGCGATTCGCGCGGCCATCGACGGCCTCGGCGTGTGTATCGCCGACCGCCATATGATCACGCGCGAACTGGCGGAGGGTCAGCTCGTTCAGGTATTGAAAGTGCATACGGATGGGCACCAGTCATACTGATTCGTCACGCGCACGGAGCAGGACGAGCCGCCTCATGTCGCGCTGTTTCGTGACTGGTTGCAACAGGATGCAACAGGAAATCTGGCTCACCGAGCGCGCAGCGGATTCGTCTGAATTCGCGCCGATGGAAGACGAGGATTGAAACCTCAAGAATGAAAACAGACCCGGGCTTATGGGTCTTTCCGGGTCCGTTTTACGTCAAGCAGACTCAGACAATATCAGGCTGCGGCAGCGAGTTCTGCTTCGCGGGGTATACGGGTCGATTCGGTGGCCGCGTCTTCAAGAATCATCTCCGCGCCCTTCTCCGCCACCATCATGGTCGGCGCATTGATGTTGCCGGACGTGATGTTCGGGAAGATCGAAGCATCCACCACGCGCAAACCTTCGATGCCATGTACACGCAAACGCGCATCCACGACCGACATGCGCGGGTCGTCGCCCATCGCGCACGATCTGCACAGGTGATAGATCGAACCCGACTGCTCGCGGAAGTACTGCAGAAAGCCTTCGCGCGTATTCACCTGCGGACCCGGCGAGATTTCCTTGACCGTGATTGCTTTCAACGCCGGCGCGGACATGACCTTGCGCACCAGTTCGCAACCCTGAATAACTTCGTCGATATCCTTTTCCGTGGTGAGCGCATTGATCCGGATCTTCGCCGCGTCTTCGGCGCGATTCGACGTGATCTCGATCGTCGCTGCCTTTAAAGAATCCGCCCGACTGGTTCACGCTCATCGCAAGCGGTCCTTTACGCGGAAACATGTACTGCAAGCCGAGTTTCAACTTGCCGAGCAACGGACGCATTTCGTCGTTCAGCGTTTTCATGCTCGAACGATAGTAGAAGCTCACGCACAGATGGTCCTGCAGGTTCTGGCCTACCGCCGGCAGTTCTTTCACCATCGCAATGCGATGCTTCGCGAGCAATGCGCTGTCACTCACGCCGGAGAGTTGCAGCAGTTTGGGCGAATCCACTGCGCCTGCCGACAGAATCACTTCGCGATTCGCCGTGAATTGCCGAGTAGTGCCTTTCTGCGTAACGCTTACGCCAATGGCACACTGGTTTCCGTCGAACAGCACGCGGATCACCAGTACGTCGCGTTCGACCGTCAGGTTGCTGCGTGTGAGTACCGGATGCAGATACTCGAAGCTGCTCGACGAACGCTGATCATTACGCGTATTCACGTCGTAAATGCCGGCGCCTTCGAATTGCGCGCACCGTTGAAATCGTCGTTGCGCTTGTACCCAGACTGATCGCAGCCTTTCAGAAACACATGACAGATCGGATGAACCGTGCCTTTCATCGGCGAGATGCGGATCGGGCCATCGGCACCGTGATACTCCGTATTGCCGAGCGGATGTGATTCGAGCTTGCAGAAATACGGCAGCACGTCGCGAAACGACCAGCCCTTGTTGCCCGCTGCAGCCCAGTCGTCGAAATCGTGAGGCTGACCGCGCACGAAGATCATCGCGTTGATCGAGCCGGACCCGTCCTGCACTTTGCCACGCGGACAATAGATGGGACGGTTGTCCAGTTCCTTTTCCGACTCGCTGTAGTACATCCAGTTATAGGTTTCGTTGTAGTACGTCTTCGTGAAACCCACCGGAATCTTGAACCAGAACGAGCTGTCCTTGCCACCCGCCTCGAGTAGCAGCACGGAATGTTGACCCGAGGCCGACAGCCGGTTGGCAAGAATGCAGCCCGCGGAACTCGCGCCGACGATGATGTAATCGTAACCCATCCATTTCGCTCTGTGCGTTCAACTCAGTCTCCCTCGAAAACCGGGCGGGATTTCGCGGCGAACGCCTTGTACGCACGCTCGAAATCGCGCGTGTTCATGCAAATGGCCTGCGCTTGCGCTTCGGATTCGATGGCTTCGTCGATACTCATGCTCCATTCCTGATGCAGCATTTTCTTCGTGATGCCGTGTGCGAAGGTCGGGCCTGCAACGAGATCGTCGGCGAGCTTGTGCGCTTCTTCGACGAGCGCAGACGGTTCGCACAGACGGTTGTAGAAGCCCCACGCATAGCCTTCGTCGCCGCTTGCCGAACGTCCAGTGAAGAGCAGTTCGGAAGCGCGCCCCTGACCGATGATGCGCGGCAAAATCGAACATGCACCCATGTCGCAACCGGCAAGGCCGACGCGCGAAAACAGGAACGCGAGCTTGCTGCGCGCGGTGCCGAGGCGCATGTCGGAGGCCATCGTGAGAATGGCGCCTGTGCCCGCGCACACGCCGTCCACGGCGGCGATTACAGGCTGCGGGCAAATGACGCATCGCCTTGACGAGATCGCCCGTCATGCGCGTGAACAGTAGCAGTTCAGGCATGGGCAGATCGATCAACGGCGCGATGATGTCGTGCACATCGCCGCCGGAACAGATCGCACAACTCCACATACGACTCGAACGTCTGCGGATTCTTGCACTCGGGGCGGTTCAACGTGATCGTCACAACCTTGTTCGCGACGGACCAGCCGAAGTGACGCGCTTCGTAACCGGCGAGCGTCAACTGGTTGCCGGCGAGGAGAGCGGCGGCTTTCGATTGGGTCATGCGTGTCTCCTGCTTTTCGATGTGAGCGATGCGATCAGTTTTCAGACTGTCGAGCAGATGTTGCTTGAGCTTGCCGAGGCGCTGATGCGTGCGCGATTTTTCGTCGAGACTCAGGCTGCCGAACATTTCGACCACCCACTGCTCGTACGCGGCCGCCATTTTGTCGAACGCTTTGCGGCCAGCAGGCGTGAGACACATGCTGATCGAGCGGCGATAGTTCGGATTATTGTCGCGCGTCACGAGCCCTTCTTTTTCGAGCTGATCCATAATGCCTGTGACGTTGCCGCCCGTCACCATGAGACGGCGCGACAGTTCGGTCATCTTCAGGCCTTCGGGATGACGTTCCAGTTGCGCCATCAGATCGAAACGCGGCAACGTGGTGTCGAATTCTTTGCGCAGACGCTTGCGCAATTCGGCCTGAACGAGGTTGGTGGTGGTCAGCATGCACAGCCATAAACGCAGGCCCATGTGACTATCGGCGCTCATTTCCAGATTCACGACGTTCTACGCGGGTTTCGCTACGTCTTTGCGCGACGGCTTCGTGTCCGCTGCCGCAGCATTCTTCGTATTCGACGGCTTGTTCACATTACTTGCCCACCCGAGATGGAAATGGATTGACCGGTGATCGCGTCCGAGCCCGGCTGGCACAGCCACAACATGCTATTGGCGACCTGTTGCGGACTCACGAAGCGCCGCTGCGGATTCGAGCGAAGCAATGCCTCGCGTGCCTGCTTCTCGGTGCGCGACATTTTGCTGGTGATCTTTTCGAGCGATGCGTGCAGTAGTTCCGTTTCGGTATAACCAAGACACACTGCGTTGACGGTCACGCCTTTCGTCGCCACTTCGAGCGCGAGCGAGCGCGTGAGGTCCATCACGCCGTGTTTCGCCGCGCAGTACGCGGCAACGTACGCATAGCCGATCTGTCCCACCGTGCTCGCCACGTTGACGATGCGCCCGTAGTTGCGTTCGAGCATGCGCGGCAACACGGCACGCGTGCCAAGAAAGACGCCGGTAAGATTCACGTCGAGCATGCGCTGCCAGACCGCCATGTCGGTGTGCGTGAACGGTGCGGCCTGTGCCTGACCGGCGTTGTTGACGAGAATGTCAACGTCGCCGGCCTGTTTGAATGCGGCTTCGACCGACGCTTCTTGCGACACATCCACGCTGATGCACGCCACTTCGCCGAGCACACGGAGTTTTTCGCGCTGCATATCGAGCCGTTGCGCGTTGCGGCCCATCAGCGTGACGCGTGCGCCGGCTTGCAGCAACGCTTCGGCCACCGCCGCGCCGATGCCGCTGCCGCCGCCCGTCACGACGGCGTGCTGTCCGTTGAGCATGGTGCTAGACATAGCGTTCACGTGGTTCCTTCGGCGCGTTGTACGCGCTCCTGTGGCGACAGACTCGCGAAGAACATCAGTTGGAGCTGGTGCTTTGGTGCTTCTTCATGAATCTGCCGACCTGTCTCGCGCTGATGACGCTGCTGATCGTCGGCCTGCCATCCGACAAGCCGCATTGGGAAGCGTTCTTCAAGGCCGACTGGCTCGGTATCGTCGGTCTCGCGATCGGCCTGAGCTCGCTCACCTTCGTGCTCGAGGAAGGGCAGCGCGAGCGCTGGTTCGAGTCGTCGATGATCGTATCGCTCACCTGCGTGTCCGTGTTCGGCATACTGTTGATCGCGGCCTCGCAAATGACGGCGAAGAAGCTGATCGTGCGCCTGAGCCTGATGCGCAACCCGAACTACGCTAGTGTGAGCTAGTGTGATCGTGATCGTCTCGACGGTGGGCGCGGCGCTCTACGGCGTGTCGTATCTGCTGCCGCAGTTTCTCGGCGTGGTGGCGGGCTACAACGCCGAGCAGTCGGGCGCGATCATGCTGCTCTCCGAGCTGCCCGCGTTTCTCATCATGCCGGTTCTGCCGCGTCTGCTCGGCAAGTTCGATTTCCGCGTACTGGTGATCACCGGCCTGCTGATGTACGCAATCAGTTGCATGCTCGACATTTCACTGACCGCACAGAGAGTGGGCCACGATTTCATCTGGTCGCAACTGATTCGCGGCACCGTGCAGATGCTCGCGATGATGCCGCTCAATCAGGCGTCGATGGCGGCCGTGTCGCGTGAAGATTCCGGCGACGCCGCCGGTCTTTACAACATGGCGCGCAATCTCGGCGGCTCGATCGGACTCGCGATCATCGGCACGGTTATCGACCGGCGCACGACGTTCCACACGGCGATGATCAGCGAATCCTTCAGTGCCAATTCGCTGATCGGTCAGGAGCATCTATCGGCGAACGCGGCAGGCTGGCTCGCCCGTACCGGCGACATGGCTTACTCGCAGATGCGCGCGCTTGGACAACTCAGCGTGCAGATCCAGCAACAGGCCGTCGTGATGACTTACTCGGAAACTTTCTATCTGCTCGGCATCGCGCTGCTCGCCTGCATTCCGCTCGCACTGCTTCTGAAAACGCCGCGCAGGAATGCGCCGCCGCCATCGTCCGCCGGACATTGATGTCCGCGTCGACGTCTACTAACGATTTCTGATCTTCACATGATGTTCAACCATCTTTCGTGTATCGCGCTGGCCGCTGCCGCGCTCGTGTCTGTGCTGTCGGGTTGCACGGTTGGCCCCGAACCACGGTGCGCCGAGCGTCGCGCAGCATTCGCGCGACAGCGCGAGCTTCGTTCGCACGCCGGCCTCCGGCATAGCGGCGACGCCCGCGCCGAACCAGTGGTGACTCGCGTTCAACGATCCGCAACTAAACGACCTCATCGCTACCGCATTGGCGCACAGTCCCGACGTGCACATTGCGCAGGCGCGTCTACGTGAATCGTGTTCGCAATTGCAGACGCAACGCGCCAACGTATTGCCGAAAGTCTCGGGCGACGCCGCCGCGCTGCACATGCGTTCTCCCGACCTGAGCGCGTTCAGCTCGGGCAATTCGTCGTCGGGGGATTCGTCCGGCGGGAACAGCGCATCGTCCGCAGGACGCGGACCGTTGCAGCTCTACACCGCTGGCTTCGACGCGACCTAGGAAATCGATCTCTTCGGCGGCACGCGCCGCGCGATCGAAGCGGCGTCGGCAGATGCGCAAGCCATGGACGCCGATCTCGCCGACACGCAAGTCTCGCTCACCGCCGAAGTCGCGCAGGCGTACATCGAATTGCGCGACGAGCAGACGCGTCTCGCGCTTGCGCAGCGTCGAGCAACGCGCAGATCGGCGAACACGTGGTGGATTTCTTTCCGAAGGTCACGCTGCTCGGGGACATCGGCTTCAGCGCGGGCGATCCGGGACACCTCGTGCGCAAGAGCAATTTCAGCTGGAGTGGCGCGCCGTATCTGCAGTGGAACGCGCTGGATTTCGGTCGCACGCTAGGCAGCATGCATGCCGCCGAAGCGTCGCGCAACGAAGCCGAGGCGCGCTATACGAAGGCCGTGCTCGGCGCGCTGCAGGACGCGCATTCATCGCTGTCGCGCTATGGGCATCAGCGGGATCACGTGGTCACGTTGCAGAAGGTGGAGGTGTCGGCCACGCACTCGGCCACGCTGATGCGCCAGCGCTATTCGGCGGGCGTGTCCACGTTGATCGATCTGCTCGACACGCAGCGTGAAGAATTCACCGCGCAGCAGAACGTGGTGGCAGGGCAGGCGGAATTGCTGAAGGACTTCGTCTCGCTGCAGAAGAGCCTCGGTCTGGGCTGGCAGGCCGAGCAAAGCTAGCACGTGACCGGCGGCGCGCCGCTCGGGCGTCTTTCTGAATGAGGCTGAATCAGCGGCTTCGGATTTACGCGGCGAGCACCGGCGCGCCGCTCAAATCGGTGACGAGTTGCGAGAGCCGGTCGATCCGGAAACGGTACTGCGGTGCCTGCGGATAAAGCTTCAGATGCTCGACGCGCTCGCGCCAGTAGGTCGGCGAAAATGGTTCTTGCGGCGCGCAGCGCCATGACACGTTTGAGATGAACGAGTTCGCTTTCGAAAAAGTGGTGGTGCATTGTTTGAAACCCGTGGATAACCAGTGTGCTCCCGCTCGCGGCGACGCTGACAATCCGCGCCACGTAGCGTGGGAAAAGATGAATCCTTCCGCGCGAAAACCCGGCGCGACCATGCAATGCAACGACAATCAGACCACACGCACCTCACCGGTACCGATCCTGAAAGGCAAGCCGCCGCTGCTCCATCTCTAGGTCTGGAAGCAAACGGCGGCGACCCGCAGCGGATTCCGATTCTCGGCCGGAGATTTCTCGCTAGATCGGCGTCAGACATCGCAGCCGGTGGTCTCTGCGGACGCATTCGGCACGCGACGTATCGGCACAAAAGGCAGTCACGACTGAAACTACAACAACAGCACAGCTCTCGAATGATTCTTTGCCGGCGACGAGCGTCGCCGTTGGCGATCGGCGCGTCTGCGGTGAATCTGGAGCGCTGGCCGCAATGGCCGATACGGGCGATCTCTCGAACGCACCACAGCGCGCGGTCTTTTTGGCCTCTCAGGTTCCCCGGCTCAGTCGACGATTGTTATGTTCGATCTGGCACTCTTGCCGACGCCCGGACCGGTCGGCAGCAATGGATAATTAACAGCAATGATCGTGCCTGCGTTCCGATGCGCCGACCGGCTTGGCGTGGACGCAAATGACCAATCGAAAACCTGGACTATCCCGTCCAAGTCCGCGATTCGGGGTGGACGATTTCGTCCACCCCGATGCTGTCCATTTTTGTCCAATAGAAGCGAACGGCCGTAAAAGCCAATGGCGAAAAAGCGCACGAGGCCGCGGCTAGCGGTCTCGCGAGGTCAGATGAAGATGAGAAAACAAGGAAAAGGTTCGCCGAGGAATGACGAACCCAAGGCGAACCCAGGTTTGGCCCTGAACTTGGGTGTTCAGCGGCGCTTCTTGCCGCAATTCAGCGAGCAGGTCGATCGCGCTGCTCACGCGAATGGTCGGCTCGGCAGTAGGCAGACGCAAGGCCGCGTTCGAGCGTGTCGATGGCTTCCGCGTGACGGCCGGTGCTGCGCAGCAGGTCGGCGAGATAGCGGGCGGCGTCCACGCGCGCCGGTACCGAGCCGAACGCCAGCGCCGTGGAAAACGCGGTACGCAGGCCGAGCTCCACCGCATTGACGTCGCTAGCGCCCATTGTGCGCGTGCACGCGTGACGAGCAGTTCGCCAAGGTACACGCGCTCCTAGCGTGCGAGCATCTCGTCATTGCGGTAGCGAGCAACGACTCGCAGGTTTGCGCGCGGCCCGCGCGCAGCAGTTCGCCGTGCTGCCAGGTCTTGAACGAATAGAACAGCGCTCCGCCATTGCAGACGACGTGGTTGTCGAAGCCGTCGAGCATGACGATTCCGCCTCGTCCGACTGGCCGAGCCAGCTCAGATGACACGCGCGCAACACCTGTCCCACGCCGCGATAGAACGCTAAGCCGTTCGCAATCGACACTGCTTCGAGTTCGCCCGCGAGCGTGCTGAGGCGCTCCGCGTCGTCGAACAGACAGGCGAGCCAAGCGGCGCCCTGCAGATTCACCGCATGCGCGAACGCGTGCGTGCCGGGTTCGGCCGCGCACCGGATCAGCATTTCCATCGCGCGCCGAGACTGGCCGAATGCGCCGATCTGATAGGCGGCGAAGCCTTCGAACGTCAACGCGAGACTCGCGAGGTCGATGCCCTGCGAACCCGTTTGCGTGTCGTTGCGTCCCACGCCGAGCAAATTGCCGCGCACGAGACAGGCGAGCGCTTCTTCGCTGTCGCCGAGCACATGCTGGAGCGCGCCTGCTTCAGTTTTAGCGTGGTGAGCTGCATCGTCCAGATGCCGAACTGGATGGCGGCGATTTCCGCCGGCTCGCAAATACCTTCTCCGATGGCGAGCACCGCTGAGTAGCACGCGGTGGCTTCAGCATAAAGCCAGCCGTGCATGCTGCGCAGACTCATGCCGAGCAGACGGTATGCATCGAACTGAAGCCGGCACACGGCGTCCTGTTCGTTCGGCATTTGCAGCACGTCGAGACAGTGGCGCAAAAGCGGAATGACTTCGGCAAAACGCGATTCCTCAATCAGCGTGCTGGCTTGCTCGAGACACTGCCGCGCTTCGCGATGATGTTCCTCGCGCGACTTCAAAAACGCCGCTCGACGGTCTTGCGGCCCACGCCGAGCATCACCGCCGCTGCGCTCTTGTTGCCGCTCGTGCGTTCGAGCGCGCGGTCGATCAGCAGGTCTTAGGCGGCCGCGAGTTTGTCGCGTTCTTCGAGTTGCAAAAGCATGTCCGCGAGGCTCGCGCGCGACACGGGGCCGACGGCTTCGTTGGCAAGAAACGGTTCGAGCGAATCGACATCGACGAGCGTGGTTTCCGCAAGCACGCTCAACTAGCTGATCAGATTGCGCAATTGCCGGATATGTCCCGGCCACGAATGCTGGTAAAGCCGGCGAATCGCGGCCGGAGAGAAATCGAGTTGGCGCGAGTGCTGTGCAGCGAAGTGGCTGACGAGCGCGGGAATGTCTTCGACGCGCTGTTCGAGACCGGGAACGGCCAGCACGAAAACCGCGAGCCGATAAAAAAGGTCTTCGCGAAAGAGCCCTTCGCGTGCGAGTTCGCGCAGATCACGATGGGTCGCGGCTACGACGCGTCCTTCGAACTGCAGACTCGTCGACGAACCGATAGGCCGGAACGTTCGCGTTTCAAGTACACGCAACAGTTTGGGCTGCAGTGCGGGTGGCAATTCGCCGATTTCGTCGAGCAGCAACGTACCCTTGCCGACCTGCTGAAAAAGCCCCTGCCGATTTTCGCCCGCGCCGGTGAAAGCGCCTTTCACGTGGCCAAACAATTCGGCTTCGACGAGATTTTCCGGAATCGCGCCACAATTCACGTCGACGAACGGTTCGTCCTGACGGCGGCTATGCGCGTGCACGCGGCGCGCGACGAGTTCCTTGCCGGAGCCGGTGGGTCCGATGATGAGCAGCGGATGATCGGTCGGCGCGACGCGGTCGATCATGCGGACCAGTTGGCGAAACGCCGGCGCGGCACCTACGAAGGCGCCGGGATCAGCCTTGTCGTGATCGAACGGGACGACAGGGGTGTTGCTCATTACAAAGTGCGCTCTACATGAACCGCGCGTGACGCTACGCGGAATTGGTCGCCGGAAACACGCCGGTCATGCATCGATCAGATTGTGGGAAAGTTTTCCGGGCATCGGCCGGGGCCTGCCCGCTGCGGGAAAAGCAGAGTATGACTGCGTATTGCCGATAATGTCCGTCCAAAATAAATCCAGAAGCTGGCACGGCCTCACATGGACGACGGCTTTCGTCGATGGCAGCGCTCGTTACCGCGTGCGCAATAACGGTGCATTACGTTGATAACGGCTTTAAAACCACGATTCTCGAATAAAATCAGGCCAGAATCACGCTAATCGTTCATTTCGGCAATCCGATAATGAGCCGGGATAACAGCGTTTCCGAGGACGAAACCTAAATGGTTTACACGAAGGGATTTTTCGATCTGCAACTCGGATTCGCCCGGCGCGTTGCGGAAATCGGCGCGATGCTGCTGCTCACGGCCGCGCTGCTCGATTACACGAATTTCTATGTGCGATTCGTGGGCGATCGGCGCCTTGAAGCGGACCATCCCGTATGGAAGGCGTATCTCGACGGGTTCGAACGCGCGTCTGAAAGCGCTTCCGACGCCGGTGACTGGACCTATCGCTTCTATCTCTCGCGAGCACATCTCGACGTGCCGCACGCATCGAACACAGCGTTTGGCTGCTTTTCCTACGCGCTGGAAGAAGACAGACGTTCGCTGCGTCCGACTGCATTTTCATCCGGCGGATTCATACGTACACGCGCCGTTGAGTGTTGAACGTAGAGCCCGCCGGATCGCCGAGTTGGCCTCGCTCGTGAACCACGTTCGTGGGCAACATGAAACGGTCCGCCGAATAGCGGGCGTGTCGTGGCTCTACAATCTGGATGCTATGCCCGGCTCTTTCCCAAATATTACGTTGCGTCTGCCATCGAGGTGACAGACAGATTCCGCAACATACCGCGCTGGGGACAGTTTCTGGACCGCTGCGGTAACGTGCGGCGCGATGCTGCGGCATGCTTTGTCGAACGCTATTCCGCGTGCAGCGACATGAATGAGCTTGCGCAATGCTTTCCGTTGCAACCGCTGGCGGTCGAGGCGCCCATCGACACTTTTCACGCGTTCTATCACAACTGCAAAGAAGCGAAATAAGCACGAATCAAGTACCCAAGATAGCCCCATGACGGACAACCAGACCAACCAGACTCTCCGGCGCTTTGCCGCGACAACGGCGCTCGTCGTGGCCTTCGTACTGGTCGGCGCCAAAGTGTGGGCGTGGATCGCGACGGGCTCGATCAGCCTGCTCACCTCGGCGGCCGACGGACTCGTCGACGTGCTCGCCTCGCTCGTCACGTTTACCGGCGTGCGCTACGCGGCGAAGCCCGTGGACAGCGGACATCGTTACGGACATGGCAAGGCCGAAGCCGTGGCGGCTTTCGTTCAGGCGCTGCTGCTCGCGGGCGCGGCCATAGAGCTCGCGATCGAATCGGTGCAGCGCCTCATCGCGCCCGAAGCGGTGACGGAAATGGGCGTGGGCATCTGGGTGATCGTCGGCAGTTCGCTGGCTGCGGTCGCGCTTGTGACGATGCAAACCTATGTGGTCAAACGCACGGGCTCTATGGCAATTGCCGCCGACCGCGCGCATTACGTGACGGACGTCGCCGTGAATCTCGCGGTGCTGCTCGCGCTGCTGATTCAACGCTATACTGGATGGACATGCGCCGACGCAACCGGCGCGCTCGCGATCACCTGCTACATGCTGTGGAACGCGCGCGGCATGGCGGCGCATGCGCTGATCCAGTTGCTCGATCGCGAGTTGGGCGCGGAGGACCGCGAGCGCATCAAGGCGACCGTGCTCGGCACGAGCGGCGTGCGGGCCGTTCACGATATTCGCACGCGTGACGGCGGCGACCGCGTGTTCGTGGAGTATCACGTCGAAGTGGACGGCTGGCTTCCGGTGGCGGACGGCCACACGATCAGCGATCGTTCCGAAGAAGCAGTGATGGCGCTGTTCCCGGCCGCTGACGTGACCGCGCACCTGGAGCCCGCGGGCATCGTCGATCGCCGGCTCGACGATCTGATCGTGAAGTGAAGGCGAAGTGAGCGCGGTGCTTGCCGTGAGCGCATTCTAAAGTGTGCCACACTGGCGCAAAAGAATGTCCCCTCAACTTCTGGAGACAGCGGCATGGCGCAAAACGAATACGTGGTATTCAAATGCAAGCTGACGCTCGGCGTTCCCTTTCTCGACGGTTACAAGGGCGACCTACACTATGTGATCGTGTGCGAGGGTCCGAAGGGCACGCAGTTTCGCATCGTCACGAACGTGAAGTCGGTCAGCTCGCTGACCGGCCCGGCTGGTTACCTCGTGTTGTACACGTGGGATCAATACTTCGACCACCCGATGATTCCGGATCTGCAAAAACTCGCGCCCGGCGTAAGCACGTCGGCATTTCCGAAACTCGATTATGTGCACGATTCGAAACTCGTGGACCTGAGCACGATGCGTCCCCATCGCGCTCGACACCGCGACCGAGCACAACGACATCAACGCGCTGCTGAACGGCATGCTCACGCTCGATACGTCGGCACCGCCGGTGGACTTCATTTATCCCACGCCGACCGTACAAGGACAAGCGTCGCGCATGGAAGCCGACGCAGGACGTGACGGTGTATGGCTTCGGCTTGCTATTCGAGCCGCAGAAAGACGGCTTGTACGAAACCCACATGAATCAGGGCAATCCGAAGCCGCCGCACGGCATCAAGGAAAAAGATCACTCGTCGGAAAACGGCGTGTATCAGGACGGCGCAGTGCTCGTGGAAGTGAACGGCAAATTTCAGGCGCTGTTCGTCGCGTTCCAGACGCAACTCGCGCCAACCGACAATCGCGGACGCCCGATTCTGGGTTCCGACGCGCTCGCCATGCGCTGGCGAGATGTGCTGAATGAATCGTGAGCACGCCTGAATGCTCAGTGCGCGCGCATGCGCATTCCGTGATCTGAAAAGTCGCGCAGGACGCGATCGCCGTCCGTGCGTGCGGCTGCCTCAGCCGGGAAAGTTTCCTCGCTGAAAGCCACTACCTTGAACCCGGACCCAGCCGGGCGCGGAACTGTAATGCCCCAATGCCAGCCGCCGTCCTGCTCGAATACATGCAGGACCGGGGCAGCGGACACGTGTAAAGCCTCATATGTCGTCATGGCGATATCCCCCTCCCGGCACGTCCGTGCTATGCGCGAGAGTTCACACTCCCAATTCAGTTTAAACCTATTTTGCTGCGCCGCAATAAAACTCTTGTTGTAGAAATGCCAAAAACAAGGATCGTCATAATTTTGAAAACTCGTCGTGCACTTAAAGAAGTACCACCATGAGTTATCAGTTTTCAGCAAGAAGATCGATAGTGACGGGGTCTCTATGAATAGCCATTCACTCATGTGGGCGGCTGTGCCGCATAACAGTGACGGGGTTGCGTTCCAGATTCGCCTTGTGTACGGCCTGCAGCGGTTCCATATTTCGCGCGGCGTGCTCGAGAAAGCATTTCGACTGGAACGCAAGGCGACGGACGCAAGGCAGCTCGAACTTTTCTACACGCATCTGAAAAGCATCGTAGCCGGTACCAACGCAAAACGCTCGATCGCCGGCCACGACATGCTGCCGCTTCATGCAGACGACTTTATCGTCGATGGAAAAGAAGCACGCTGGTTCAACTCGCACACAGTGTCACGAAGCAGTATGTAACGATTCGCGCCGGCACGCAGAATACCCATACATGCGGCGTTCATTTCGCCGCGCCGACGAGCGCGAACGCGTCGTACTTCGGGTCGATCGGCGTGTGCGGCATATGCGTGATCGCTTCTTCGACGAGCGGCTTGCACGCGCCGTAGTCGGAACCGATGCTGTCGCTATGCGCCTGCGGGAAATTCACCGCCTCCACCTTGCCTCCCCAGCGGTCGATCGTGGCCGTCATGCTGCATTTGCCTGCGCCGCCCACCTTCACGTCGAGCAGAACGATATTCATATCGAGCGCGGAATCGGAATTCGAGAAGTTCCATTGCGCGGTTATACGATCGGACGGGCCGCCGGTATTGACCATTTTCATCGTTTTGTCGGGAATGCCGACCGACTGGATCAGATCGACGACGTTCGACCCAACCAGCTCGCCTTTCTGGTCTCGTGCTTCATGCATTCTGTAAGTGGCGCAGCCTGGCAGCAGAACAAAAAGAAAGCCGATGGGAAGTTTGATGTATCGCACGAATGGTTCTCCGGTTGCGCGCATCGAAGCCGGCGAATGCCGGAGCACCGGAACAGCGATACGCAGTGGATGACAAAGAGAAATAACGCGTGTGAACGAACGTGGCTCAGATACTGAAACGAAGCGTGCAACGGCGTTGAAACTGACGCGCCGGTTACAACGTTCGTGCCGACGAGTCGCGTCCATCACTGAACGGATCGGGTAATCACCGGATAGTTCAAAGCAATGCATCGCGAAGGGCGCATGCACGCGTTCGAGTTGCAATGCGCATCACAGGTTGCTCACGAGTTGCATCCAGACGCCTTACGAAGTCTTTCGTGCACGCGTCACAACGGACGAAATAGCGCGGTAGCAAGCGCTTTGCCAATTCACTCTGCGGCCATCTGTTTTATTTATCGCTCTGTGAGCGGCAGGAAAAGTTTGCTGGCCGCCGGATGCGTGCGCGTCATCGCAACGGAGCACAGACGGGGCGCGGCTTTGGCGTCATGCCGAGTTTTGCGCGTAGCAGTTCATGGCCATGCGAAAAGCGCGTTTTTGCATCGGCCGTGGTTTACCCGAGCCTTGCTCGCAATCGTCGCCCCATTTATACCTTACTTCGAGACGCCTGCACCGCGCAGCACGCGGCGGCGAGCAGGATGCAATTCAAGGAGTACAGGTATGGCCCGGATCATTGGAGGCATTGCTGCCTCACACCCCCCAACTATCGGTTTCGCTTTCGACAAGAACAAGCGCGATGATCCGGTGTGGGCGCCGATCTTCGAGAACTTCGCGCCGCTCACCGACTGGATCGCCGAAAGGCAGCCCGACGTGTTGCTCGTCATTTACAACGACCACGTCACGTCATTTTTCTTCGATCACTATTCGGCGTTCACGCTCGGCGTGGGCCCGCAATGGCACGTCGCCGACGAAGGCAGCGGCGCGCGCGATCTGCCGCCTATCGCGGGACATCATGGACTCGCCGCGCACATCGGCACGTCGCTCGTGACCGACGAATTCGACATGTCGTTCTTCCAGAACAAGGCGCTCGATCACGGCTGTTTCTCGCCGCTTTCGATGCTGTGTCCGCACAAGCCCGAATGGCCCGTGAAGCTCGTGCCGTTCCAGATGGGCGTGCTGCAATTGCCGGTGCCGAGCGCGCGGCGCTTCTACAAACTCGGTCAGGCGTTGCGCCGCGCGATCAAAAGTTATCCGAAAGATCTGAAGGTCGCGATCGTCGCGACGGGTGGTCTGTCGCATCAGGTGTACGGCAAACGCGTGGGCTTCAACAATACCGGGTGGGACCAGCGTTTTCTCGATTTGTTCGAACACGATCCCGAACAACTGGCCGACATGACGATCGCCGAATATGCGGAACTCGGCGGTTACGAAGGCGCTGAAGTGATCATGTGGTTGACGATGCGCGGCGCGCTGTTGTCGAAAGTGGTGTGCAAGCATCGCAGCTACTACCTGCCGTCGATGGCGGGCATCGCGACCGCGATTTACGAAAGCGAAGAGAGCGAAACCAAACCGGCGATTGTCGAGCGTCATCGGCAACGCATGGCCGTTTAACTCACCGACGTCGAAAAACTCGAAGGCACGTATCCGTTCTCGATCGAAACGGCCGTGCGCGCATATCGCATCAACGATTATCTGCATCGCATGGTCGAGCCCGCTCATCGCGAAGCGCTCATCAAGCATAACGAAGCGAGTTTCGAAGCGGCGGCCTTAAGCGAAGAAGAGCGCGAACTGATCCGCACCCGCGACTGGCGCGGTCTTCTGCATTACGGCGTGATCTTTTTCATGCTCGAAAAACTCGGTGCCGTGACGGGCATATCGAATCTACACATCTACGCTGCCATGCGTGGCGAAACGCTCGAAGCATTTCAACGCACGCGCAATGCGCCGGGCGCGCTGTATTCCGTAGCAGGAAAAGCCGCGGGAAAGTTCGACCGGGACAACGCGGAAAAGGGCAAAGAGTAAGCGCCATCCGTGCATCTTCAACACTGGCGTCGGACGTAGACGCACACACAAACACATGACGCGGGCATTCGCAATGCGAGACCCGCGCAAGGAGACAGGAGTCAACCCATGACAAACGGCAAGGTCATCGACATCAAGGCGTTCATCGACGAGAGAGCCATCTCGCCCTACACCAGTGGCTACTAGTGGTGCTGTGCTTTCTGATCGTGACGGCAGACGGCATGGACGTCGCGATCATGGGCTTCGTCGCGCCTTCGATCATTCACGACTGGGCCATTTCGTGTCCCGCATTCGGTCTCGTGATAAGCGCCACGCCGCTTGGCCTCGTGATCGGCGCTCTGGTTACCGGCCCGCGTCGGACCACATTGGACGCAAGTGGGTGCTGATTACGTCGGTGTTTCTGTTCGGCGTGTTTACGGTGTCGACGACCTTCACGCATTCGCCGATGCAGATGGCCGTGTTGTGTCTGTTGACCGGCATCGGTCTCGGTGCCGCGATGCCGAACACGACGACGCTGCTCTCCGAATACGCGCCGCAGCGCAAGCGCTCGCTGATGATCACGATCATGTTCACGGGCTTCAATCTCGGCTCGGCATTGATCGGCTTTGCGGCCGGCTGGCTGATTCCGTTGCACGGCTGGCGCTCGGTGCTGATTTTCGGCGGCGTGCTGTTCTCGCACGGCTATGGCGTCATGACGCTCGCACTGTGGGTGACGTACTTCATGGGCCTGCTCGTCATCTATCTGCTGACGGGCTAGCTGCCCACGCTGATGAAAGACGCGGGCCTCACCGTCACGTCGGCTGCGAACGTCACGGCCATGTTCCAGATCGGCGGCACGCTCGGCGCAATTTTGGTGGGGTGGGGGGTGGGGGTGGGGGTGGGTGATGAAAAAAGTGCGCCCCGCGCCCGTGATCAGCGCGGCTTATCTGGGCGGCGGCATCTGTGTGCTGGGGCTCGCGTGGATCGGCACGTTGTCGTCACTGGCGTTGCTGGTGTTTGCCGCGGGCTTCTGCATGAGCGACGCGCAAACGAGTTTGAACGCTTTTGCGCCGGGCCGTTATCCGACCGTGGCGCGCAACGGGCGTGAGCTGGATGCTCGGCATGGGCCGCTTCGGCAGCATTTTCGGCTCGGCGATTGGCGGCGCGCTGCTCGGCCTCGGCTGGCAGTTCGGTGCGATTCTCGCAATGCTCGCCGTGCCCGCGACGCTCGCCGCGCTCGCGGTGCTGCTTGCACAGCGTGTGCGAACCAGCGAACCGGTTGGGCAACCGAATACCGCTCACCAACGACGTGCCGGTCGGTGTGCGCTTCGCGCGGCCGCCCGGCTTTGATTCAACTGTTCAGGAGTCGCGATGATCATCGATATTCACGGCCACTATACGACGGTGCCAAAAGCGCTGGAGTCGTGGCGTAACCGCCAGATCGCGGCCATCAACAGTCCTGCCGGGATGCCTAGGGTCTCCGAGTTGCAGATTAGCGATGACGAACTGCGCGAATCGATTGAAAGCAACCAGCTTCGCCTGATGCGCGAGCGCGGCCTCGATCTGACGACCTTCAGCCCGCGTGCGAGTTTCATTGCGCATCACATCAGCGATTATCAGATCTCGAGCACGCGGGCCGCGATTTGCAACGAACTGTGCTTTCGCGTGAGCGAGCTGTTTCCCGAGCATTTCATTCCTGCGGCTATGCTGCCGCAAAGTCCAGGCGTGGATGTGGGCACCTGCATTCCCGAACTCGTCAAATGCGTGGAGCAGTACGGCAACGTGGCGATCAACCTGAATCCCGATCCATCAGGCTGGCACTGGACAAGCCCGCTGCTCTCGGACCCGTACTGGTATCCGATCTACGAAAAGATGGTCGAATACGACATTCCCGCGATGGTTCATGTGAGCACGAGTTGCAACATGTGCTTTCACACGACGGGCGCGCACTATCTGAACGCGGATACCACGGCGTTCATGCAGTGCCTCACGTCCGACCTATTCCGCGATTTCCCGATGCTGCGT
This sequence comes from uncultured Paraburkholderia sp., assembly GCA_940747215.1. GTDB lineage: Bacteria > Pseudomonadota > Gammaproteobacteria > Burkholderiales > Burkholderiaceae > Paraburkholderia. The sequence goes on from CALNWS010000002.1 coordinate 38,909, forward strand.
TTCGTGATTCCGCACGGCGGCGGCGCGGTGCCGTACCACTGGGAACGTTTTCGTGAACTCGTGCAGGAACTCAAGAAGCCGCTGCTGAAGGACCATCTGCTGAACAACGTGTTCTTCAATACCTGCGTGTATCACCAGCTAGGCATCGATCTGCTCACGCGTGTGATTCCCGTCGACAACATTCTCTTCGCGAGCGAAATGATCGGCGCGGTGCGCGGCATTGATCCGGAAACGGGCCACTATTTCGACGACACGAAGCGCTACATCGAGGCCGCGCATATCAACGCGGAAGGCAATACACGCCGCGTTTATCCTCGGCTCAACGCGGCACTGGAACAGAAGGGACATTGATCATGTATGAACTGGGCGTGGTGTATCGCAACATTCAACGCGCGGACGGCGAGGTCGCCGCAAAACTCGGCGCGCTGGGCTCGGCCACCGTGCACGAAGCCATGGGCCGCGTCGGCCTGCTGAAGCCGTACATGCGGCCGATTGCACGGACGGCTATTTCGGCGACCCGTTGGCCACGAGCTTCAAGGCGCGCGGCGCGAACGGTCTCGTCATCGATGCGGACGTGCGCGACGTGAGCGTGCTCACCGAGATGCAATTCCCGGTGTGGAGCAAGGCGGTTTCCGCGAAAGGCACGGTGAAGGCGACGCTCGGCTCCGTGAACATTCCGGTTGTGTGCGCGGGCGCGCTGGTGACGCCGGGCGATGTCGTCGCCGATGAAGATGGCGTGGTCGTGGTGCCTTCGGCATCCGCGCAGAAAGTGCTCGACAAGGCAGCGGCGCGCGAGGCCCACGAAGGCGACAAGCGCGCCACGCTCGCGACCGGCGTGCTCGGACTCGACATGTACAACATGCGCGAGCCGCTGCGGCAGGCCGGACTTCGCTACGTCGATTGATAAGCGCAGAACGCACGTGAACGATCGAAGCACGAGCCGCGAGATCGCCGGCATTTCGTCGATGGCGACGCGCAGCCTGCTCGCCGACTTGGCGCGCGACTATCGGCGCATTGCCCGGCGGCAGGTTGCGATCGAATCGGTGGGCGGCGTGGAGGCGGCGCGGCGCGTGGCAAACGGCGAATCGTTCGACGTCGTGATACTCGCCACCGACGCGATCTCTCGACTCGAAACCACAAGCCACGTGATTCGCGGCAGCCAGGTCTCGCTTGCGCGCTCAGGCGTGGCGGTTGCAGTTGCCGCAGACGCGCCGCGTCCCGACATCTCGACCAAAGCGGCAGTGCGTCAGGCCGTGCTCGACGCGTGCAGCATCGGCTATTCGACCAGACCTAGCGGCACGCATCTGCTGCGTTAGTTCGAACGTTGGGAGATAGCCGACGAGGTCAAACGGAAAGCCGTTCAGGCACCGCCCGGCGTACCGGTTGGCGCGCTGGTGGCGAATGGCGAGGTGGAGCTGGGTTTCCAGCAGTTGAGCGAGTTGATGCACCTGGCCGGAATCGACGTGATCGGCCCGCTGCCCGAAGCGATTCAGATCGTCACGATCTTTGCGGCGGCCATCTGCGCGACGTGCACGCAGCAGCAGAATGCTGCGGAGTTTGTGTCGTTCCTTGCTTTGCCGCAGAACGGTGCGGCGAAGCGAAGGCACGGAATGGAACCGGCGTGACGGCGCTTTATTGCTTATTGCTGAAGCAGCCGCCGTCGCGCAGCAGATTGGATCAACCGAAGTAGTTCAGGCCCAATGCGCCTTTGACCTCGACCACCGTTGCGCCCGCCACTTCACGCGCGCGCATCGTGCCGCGACGCAGAATGGCCAGCACTTCGGCACGGTCGCTTTCAAAATGACGGCGGCGTTCGCGAATCGGTTCGATGATCGCCTGCAGGCGTTCGTTCAACGCGCGTTTCACCACGCTGTCGCCGAGACCGCCGCGGCGATAATGTGCCTTCATGTCGTCCGCTTTCTGCGTGTCCGGCTCGAACGCGTCGAGGAACGAGAACACCACGTTGCCTTCCACCTGACCCGGATCGCTCACGCGCAGATGGTTCGGGCCGGTGTACATGTTGTGTTGACCGCTTTCGTGATTTCGTCCGGCGTCGCACCGAGCGTAATCGCATTGCCGAGCGACTTGTTCATCTTCGCCTTGCCGTCGATGCCAGGCAGCCGCGTGACCTGCGAGAGCACCGCCTCGCATTCCACTAGCACTTCCTTCTCGACCGTGTTGTTGAAGCGGCGCACCAGTTCGTTGGTCTGCTCGATTATCGGCAACTGGTCGTCGCCCACCGGCACACGCGTGGCCTTGAATGTGGTGATGTCGGCGGCCTAGCTCACCGGATAGATCAGGAAGCCGGCGGGAATGTCGCGCTCGAAGCCGCGCAGGCGGATCTTTTCCTTGATGGTGGGATTGCGCTCGAGACGCGCCACCGTGACGAGATTCAGCAGATATTGCGTGAGTTCCGCGAGTTCCGCCACTTGCGACTGGATGAAGATGGTCGACTTGTCCGGATCGATGCCGACGGCCAGATAATCGAGCGCGACTTCAATGACGTTCTCCGTCACTTTCTGATGACGGCCGACGTTGTCGGTGAGGGCCTGCGTGTCGGCGAGCAGAAGGAACTGCTGCGCTTCGTGCTGCAATTGCACGCGTGCGCGCAACGAGCCGATGTAGTGGCCGAAGTGAAGCGGGCCGGTGATCCGGTCGCCCGTGAGGATGGTTTGCTGTTTCGCGTGTGTCATGCGCAGGTGTTCCATTGTGTCGACACCGCCAGCCTTTGGCGCGTAGATACGAAAATGCCGCCTTGACTGGCGGCATCACGTTTTCGATGTGCAGGAAGAAACGGGCCGCCGGAATCAAGCGCACCACCAACGATGCAGGCTCGGCGAAGTCGGTTTCAGATGCATGGCGCTGAGTATAGCGCAAGCGGCTGGCTTTTTCCGCCAAACCCTTTGAGCGGCATGGGTTGATGTGTCGCTTGATGAACGAGCTGGCAGCGTGTTACGCGAGCGCTGCGAGCCGCGTGCCGAGCCACGTATGTAGAGCGGCGACTTCTTCGCCGCAGACCGAATGCGGCATCGGATACGCGTGCCAGTCCATCGGATGGCCTTGCGCGATCGCGAAGTCGCGCGCGGTTTCGCCGAGTACGATCGATAGCACGTCGTCGTAGGCACCGTGCGCGGCGAATATCAGCGTAGCGCGATTGGCGGGCGCCAGACGGCTCTCGATGAACGATTTCGAGGGTACGTACCCCGACATCACGATAAGGCCGCCCAGCGCCTCAGGATGCGTCAGTCCCGCGGAATACGTCATCGCGCCGCCTTGTGAAAAGCCCGCGAGGAATATCTTCGACGTGGGAATGCCGCGCGCATTCTGTTCGGCGATCAGTTGCCGCACCGTGTTGCACGACGCTTCGATGCCGAACTCGTCCACTTGCCGTTCGATCGATTCGAACGAGCGGATGTCGTACCACGCGCGCATCACGTAGCCGTTGTTCGCGGTGACCGGCATTTCAGGCGCGTTCGGAAACACGAAGCGCACGGCGGGACCGTTCGCGAGACGCAACTCGGGGACAAGCGGCACGAAGTCGTTGGCATCGGCACCTAGGCCGTGCAGCAGAATGATGGCGGCCTCGGGATTTGGCGCGGTTTCGATTTCGACGGGCGGTGGCGGTAAATTCATGGACAGAGATAACCGGTTAAATGATCGGGATCAGGACGATACCGCAGAGCGAAGCGACCCAGACCAGCGAACGAAGATAAGGAATGCCCGCTGCGTAGAGCGGCACGTACACAACGCGCACAATCACGTAGAGCCACGCGCCCCACATGGTCAGCGTGCCTTCGCGCCCTGCCACGTGCGCGATCAGAACGGCAATGGCAAAGACGGGCAGCGTTTCGAAGGGGTTGCTCTGCGCGCGTCGCAAACGCCCCGTCAGTTTGCCGACGGGCGGGCCGGGTTCGTCGCGCGGACCGGCGTTGAAGTCCACACCGGTCTCGCGGTTGCGAAGCACGGCGGGTAATAGCACCTACACCAGTGCAAGCACGAGCGTCCACGCAAGAAGAGTCAGTTCGATGGTCACGGTGTCGTGGCGTTCTCAGGTGACTGGTATCGGACAGATGATCACGCAACAGTTGCGCCGCCTCGAACACGACGGACTCGTGTCGCGCACGATCTATCCCACAGTGCCGCCCAAAGTCGCTGTGTCCCGCGCTCGACGCGATGCTGAAATGGTCGGAAACGCGCGAGCAATTCGCGCCGGCACTGCCGGAAGTGGGCGACCAGTCTGCATAACGAAGAAACTTAGTTCCGCCTATTCGGCGCCAAGTCCCGACGCCACATGCGGAGCGGATTCAAGAAACCGCAACATCGTTTCGTTTCCCCATTTGACGATTGTCAGGTGATCGAAATGTGATCATAGGGCGGCGAACGCGCCACCGTAAGGTGCTGGCATTTTCTGCGGACGTTTAGGCGCAATACGTTGATATGGAAGCGGCGTCGCGCCATCCGGGCCTCACATTTCGTCTGAGATAATCGCGTCGACACGCGGTCTGTCAGAAAGCTGTTAGCTGCAGGAAATACTAACGACTTGCGAGAGGAGAAGTGCGATGAACCATGGTCGGGTGACATCAGCTAGATAAAACGCACGTGAGCGCAAAGCGCTCTTCGCGCTCCTTCCCATTGCAGCGGCAGTCCTGTGCTGCGTCGCGCCGGTACATGCGCGCGCGGCGGGCATCGTGCCGGCAGGCAGGCATTTCGGCGGCGGCGCGGGCTCGATCGACAGCAGCGGCAACACCGTCACCATCAATCAGACGAGCCGCGGCGTCGTGAACTGGGACAGCTTTTCGATCGGCGGCGGCAACTGCGTGGTGTTCGCGAACGGCAACGGCGCGACGCTCAATCGCGTGACGGGCGGCCCGCCCTCGGTCATTCTCGGCTCGCTCACGGCGAGCGGCAGCGTCTACCTCATCAATCCGCAAGGCGTGCTCGTCGGGCCCGGCGGCACCATCTCCACGAATGGACGCTTCGTTGCGTCGACACTCGACGCCGACAACACGGCCTTCATGAATGGCGGCCCGCTGACGCTCTCAGGTAACTCGAACGCGGCAGTGATCAACCTCGGTTCGATCTCGTCGAGCGGCGACGACGTGTTCCTCGTCGCGCGCAACAGCGTGGTCAACATGGGTTCCGTCAGCGCGCCGAACGGCACGGCGGAACTCTCAACCGGGCAGCAGGTGCTGCTGCAGGATTCCTCGTCCAGCAAGCAGGTTTTCGTACAGGCGGGCAACGGCGGCACCGTGGTTCCCGGCGGCACGATCGAAGCGAAAGGCGGCACCGTCGACATGAGCGCGGATACGTTCGTGTTCCCGTTCGGCGGCACGACGGTGAACGCGCCGCAATGGAATATCTCGACACCCGCTTTCACCGTGAACAGCGGCGAGGCGCAGGTGTTGTCCGCGAATCTCGGTAACGACACGTCGGTGAACGTGCAGAACACGGGCGCGAACGGCAGCGGCGGTGACATCAATGTTAATTCAGGCATCAACTGGCAAGGCAATGCTTCGCTGACACTCGCCGCGTATCACTCGCTTGCGACGGGTCGAGGCGTGACGATCGCGAATCAGGACGGCGGCAATCTTACGTTGCGCGCCGATGCGGCGGGTCTCGACAACGGCGGTTCAATCACGAATCGCGGGGTCATCGACTGGTCCCGCAGCACGGGTATCGTCAATGCACTCTCACTCTACGACATGAACGGCACCTACAGCGCGGGCACGCTGCCCGCGAATTCGGCGTGGGCCGCCGCGCCCGGCAGCGGACAGGTCACGCAGATTACGGCTTACAAACTCGTGAACAACGTGGCCGATCGGCAATCAGGCCACGCCTTTCACAGGGCAGTTCGACGGTCAGTGGCACAACGTGCTCAACGCCAACGTGCAGTGCAGATCGCGGACTTCACGCAGTACTTCTCGGCGGTCTCTTCGGCGTAGTGGGACCAGCGGGCGTGTTGCGCGATGTCGGTGTGGAGAACAGCTCGGTGGGCGGCAGTCTGCGTGACAGCGGCATTCTCGCGGGCTTGAACCAAGACGTGATTGCCTATGCACACAGTTCGGACACCGCGAGTGTGCCGACGCAGGACGGTACCGGGTTCGGCGGTCTCGTCGGCCGTAACGAAGGCACCATCGAACATTCGTGAAGCAGCGCCACGGTGTCGGGTTCGGGTGCGAACGGCGGCCTCGTCGCATACAACGCTCCTTCCGGTTCGATTACGCAGTCGTACGCGACGGGCAATGTCAATCCGACCTTTTCGACAGGCTACGGCGGTGGTCTCGTCGGTAACAACGACGGATCGATCAGCCAGTCGTTCGCCACGGGCGCAGTGGCGCCGCGCTTCATGCCAACGCATGGCGTGACGGGCATCAGTTCCGGCACGCCATGCGTCGGACGTGTACTGGAACATCGAAACGACGGGCCAGACAACAGGCGGCGGCTCGCTGCCTGCATCGAACGGATTGACGACTGCGCAGATGAGCGACAGCAACAGTTTCGCGGGCTACGACTTCATCAGTGCGAACGGCGTCTGGACGATACCGGCGAACGGCACGCATCCCGTTGCGAGTGCCGACGACACAGTAATCCGGCGTCATCTGTCAGTGATACCAAGCATAGAAGCGAACACGAATAACGCATAAAACGCGGGTGAAAACTCAGGAAGGGATATCGCAAAACGCAGAGGTTCTACGCGTGGATGAGCCATCATCTTTGCTATTCTTTTTGAGCTACAACCGCCGTGAATCGTGATCGACGGTCAAGTGGCGTTGCGCTCCCGCACGCTCGGGAAGGAGGATGTATGGCTTACGTGTCATTACTTCCGCTGGTACCTCGCACGATGTGCCTTTCATCAATCACGCAGTCATCTACGCGTTCATTACGCCGGCGTCGTAGGTCTCTCGCTGGTCACGCTGTTCGTTGCGCCTGTCTCGTTCGCGGCCGGCGTGCTGCCGCAAGGCGGCAACTACGTCGCAGGACAGGGCACCATCGGTGCGATTTCCGGCAATGGCAACAACCTCGTGATTACGCAGCCCGGCTCGACGCGCGGCGTGATCGAATGGAACAGTTTTTCGATCGGCAAGAACAACAAGGTCACGTTCGACAACGGTTCCGGCGCGACGCTCAATCACGTGACAGGCGGTTCACCGACCGCCATTCTCGGGCGGCTCGACGCGACGGGCAGCCTTTACTTCATCAATCCGCAAGGTGTGTTCGTGGGCGCGTCGGGTGTCGTGACGACAGGCGGCCGCTTCGTTGCATCCACACTCGACGTCTGCAATTGCACGTTCATGAACGGCAGCGCGCTGACGCTCTCCGGCAATTCCACAGCTGACGTCGTGAACCTCGGCAAGCTCAGTTCGAGCGGTGGCGACGTGTTCCTGATCGCGCGCCACGAAGTACTGAACACGGGCACGGTCAAGGTGCCCAACGGCACGGCCGAATTCGCCGCGGGAGATTCCGTGCTGTTGCAGGATTCGTCGAGCAGCAGACAGGTATTCGTGCAGACCGGCAGTCAGGGCACGGTGCTCGATGCGGGCACGACACGCGCCGCACAAATCAGCCTGCAGGCAGCGGACGGCAACGTCTACGCGCTGGCGGGCGGCGGTACACGTATTCGCGCCACGGGCACGACGACGCGCGACGGCCACGTGTGACTCACGGCCGACACAGGCCAAGTTTCGCAAGGCGGCGCCATCACGGCAAAGAATGCAGACGGTAGTGGCAGAACCGTCGACACGCTGGCAACACGACTCGCGTTTGAAAACGGCGCGGCGATGCATGCGGGTCAATGGAACATCATGGCACCGGCCTTTACGATCGACGCCACCGCGGCAGGCGCATTGAAACGCAGCCTGAATCACGACACTTCCGTCGATGTGACGACGAGCGGTGCGGGTGGCGCGAGCGGCGATCTGAGCCGTGGCCTCGAATCTGATCTGGCGCAGCAACGCGGCGCTGACGCTCGCCGCGTTTCACAACGTGTCGATAGCGTCGGGCACGACCGTCGCCAATCGCGGCGCGGGCAATCTCACGTTACGTGCAGACGCCACGCGGGCATCGACAACAACGCAGGCGTGACGAATGCCGGCACGCTCGACTGGTCGAAAAGCACCGGCACGGTCAGCGCGCTTTATGACATGAACGGCACGTACACGCCGGGGGCGCAACTGTCGAATGCAGCGTGGACGCCGCCCGCCGAAAGCGGACTCGTCACGCAACTCACGGGCTACAAGCTCGTCAATACGGCGGCCGATCTGCAGAACGTCGCGCTCGATCTCGCCGGCAACTACGCGTTGGGACAGGACACCAATGCAGCCACACCGCAGGGCGTAACGACTGCGGCGATCGGCAGCGTCGCGACACCGTTCACCGGCCAGTTCGACGGGATGGGGGCACAGCATTACACAACTCAGCGTGACCATACCGCTCACGTCGTCTCCGATGGATCAGGTCGGCGCGGGCCTGTTCGGTGTTGTCGGCGCTGCGGGCGTGGTGCGTGACGTGACTGTGCAAGGCACCATCGGCGGCGGTGGTCTGTATGGCGGCATCGCCATACTGGCCGGTATCAACTACGGCACGATCACGCAGTCGTCGACCAGCACGACGGTGGCGTCCGAAGGCAACGCGGGCGACCTCGTCGGCGTCAACTCGGAAACGGGCGTGATCCGGCAGTCGTATGCATCGGGCAATGTCACGGCTCATGCGCATGCGGGCGGAGGCGGCGGCCTGGCCGCATTGAATGCGGGGCTGATCACCGAGTCGTACGCGACCGGAAGCGTGTCCTTCAAACCGGATTATTGCGGCGGAAGCGGTGCCTGCACGACGGGCGGCGGCGCGTTGGTCGGCATGAATTCCGGCACGATCTCCCAATCGTTCGCGACCGGTCCGGTGATCCAGCAAACCGCGCCTGAGCGCGGACAACCGGCGGCGGGCATTGCGAACAACAACACAGGCACCATCGGACCGGACGTGTTCTGGGACACGCAGACTACCGGCGCAAGCGTCGGCGTAGTCAACGGCACGCAGGTTCCCACAACGCAAGGGTTGACCACCGCGCAAATGAGCGTCGCGGCAAACTTCGGCCCGACCTACGACTTCAGTCCGGGCGGCGTGTGGGCGATGCCAACAGGAGCGACGCATCCCGTGTTGCGCTGGCAGCTTGCACACTAGGCGGCACAAGTGGTTCACAGCCGAACGCGCGCCGCGCTGCGCGCACGCGTTCGGCTGTGCTTCTGGTCCTGCATCGGGTCATGCGCTTCGGCTTGCCGTCGCGACGCCATTCGTAGCCGCCGCGACACACGCCTCGCCGGTTTGGGCGCAGTCCTATCGCGACGTCGCGCCGCAAACCACACCGCCCACGGTGCCCCGTCCGCCGAAGCAGCCGTCCTCCGAACCTGAAACGCAATCCGCACAGGTCGCCGTGAGTTCGCTCGCGGGCCTGATCTTCGAGCCTGCGGGATCGGTCGTCATGACCGCTGCGCCGGACCATCGCGTAACCGCCGATGGGTTGCCGGTGCTCGACGCAGCCTTCCTCCAGACATTCGACAGCGACCTCGGCAAGCCGCTCACATTCGGACGCCTCGCCGAGATTCGCCGCGCCGTGGTGGAGCACTATCGCGCGGCGGGCAAACCGCTCGTCGACGTCTACGTGCCCGAGCAGGACGTGAGTTCAGGCGTGGTGCGAATCGCGGTCACCGAGTTCCGGCTCGGACAGGTCCGCGCCGAAGGCAACCGCTACTTTTCCAGCGGACTGCTCGAACGCGAAATGCCGCTCGAACCGGGCGGTGCGATTCTGCAGTCGGCGGTGTCGTCGGGGCTCGCGGTGCTCAACGGGAATCCGTATCGTCGCGTGGACGCGGTGTTCGCGCCCGGCACGGCGACCAATACGACCGACGTCGTGCTGCAAACGGAAGACCGTCTGCCGTTGCGCGTGAGCGGGGGTTACGATAACGCCGGTGTGCCCGATCTCGGCCTCGACCGCTTTTTCGCGGGCATCGACTACGGCAACCTGTTCGATCTCGATCAGCGGATCGCGTATCAATTCACGGCGAACAACGATTTTTTCAGCGGCAATCCCGACATTGAAGGACGCCCGGACCGCGCGCGTTTCATGGCGCACGCGCTGAATTACATCGCGCCGCTGCCGTGAGGCGATAGCATCGAACTCTTCGGCGTGTATGCGCAGAGCACGCCACGTTTGCCCGACAGTTACGGACAAACCGGCATTTCCGCGCAGATGAGTTTTCGCTACGACTGGTGTCTGCCGTTCACGACGGAGACGACGCAACTCGTGCAGTTCGGCTACGACTTCAAACGCAGCAACAACGATCTGGAATTCGGCGGCTTTCAGGTGTTCAACTCGAACACGCACGTGCACCAGTTCCTGGTTCCTGTTGAGCTACGACATCGGCATCACGTCGTATCTGCTCACGCTTGCGGTGTTCATTCCGCTCAGCGGCTGGGTTGCCGACCGGCTCGGCGTGCGCGCTGTATTCACCGCCGCGCTCGCCATTTTCACGGGCGAGTCGGTGCTGTGCGGAATGACCGACAACCTCGTCGAATTCACCGGCGCGCGCATTCTGCAAGGCATCGGCGGCGCGATGATGGTGCCGGTCGGCAAACTTGCCGTTCTGCGCGCCACGCCGAAAGAGCAGTTGATGCGCGCCATCTCTATCATCACGTGGTCGGGGCTCATTGCACCGGTGCTAGGGCCGCCGCTCGGCGGCTTCATCACGACGTATTCGTCGTGGCGCTGGATCTTTTACCTGAACGTGCCGCTCGGTCTTGCGGGCATGGCGCTTCATTAGTGCCGACCGCGAAACGGAGTGGCGGCCATTCGACACGCCCGGCTTCATCTTGACCGGCATCGCGGGGACCTCCGTCATGTATGCGATGGAAGCGATCGGCCGCGCGGACACGTCGTGGCATTCGTCGCTCGTGTTTCTCGGCATTGACTTCGTTGCGTGCATGGCGACGTGGTTACATTTGCGGCGCAGTGCGCATCCGGTGATCGATCTGTCTGCGATGCGCATCAAGACGTTCATGGTGGCGATTGCAGGCGGCTCGCTGTTTCGCATATCGATCAGCGCGGTGCCGTTTCTGCAGCCGCTGATGTTTCAGGTCGGTTTCGGCATGAACCCGTTCCAGTCCGGCTTGCTGACGCTCGCTGTTTTCGCGGGGGAATCTGTCGACGAAACTCGTCACCACGCAGATCCTGCGTCGCTTCGGGTTTCGCAGCGTGCTCGTCGTGAACGGCACCTTCGCGGCCGTCACGCTCGCGAGCATGAGTTTGCTGAGACCGTCCACGCCTTACGTGTGGATTCTGCTTGCGCTCTTCGTGAGCGGCGTGGCGTGTTCGCTGCAATTCACGGCGATCAACACCGTAGGTTTCGCCGACGTGCCGAAAGAGCAGATGAGCGGTGCGTCGACGTTATCGAGTACCGTGAGTCAGATGACGATGAGCATGGGTGTCGCAGCGAGCGCGATCGCGTTGCGGATCGCTGCGTGGTGGCATGGGCACGACGCGCAAACATTGGCTCCGTCCGACTTCAGCGTCGCGTTCCTTCCTGATGGTGGCGGCGCTGAGCGTCATGGCGATTTTCGACGTGTTTTCGCTGCCGCCCGATGCAGGCGCACATGTCAGCGGGCATCGGCGTGCGGCCGCGAAGGGATGACTACGCGCGGCGTATGATCGGTCGTGCATCGCGTGCGTCACGTGTCTCGGGAAAGAGCGATTCGATGGACGAAGAAGAGAAGTTCAGGCGTGCAGCGTCGTGGCTCCGTGAAGCGGATGGTTTGCTCGTCACGGTAGGCGCAGGCATGGGCGGTGGATTCGGGCTTGCCGGACTTTCGCGGCGCTGAAGGATTCTGGCGCGCGTATCCAGCGCTCAGAAATCATCTGCTGGCGTTTCAGGACATGGCAAATCCGCGCGTGCTCGCGAGTGCGCCCGAGTTGTGGTGGGGCTTTTATAGCCACCTTCTTCAGCTTTACCGGCGCACGGTGCTGCATGCGGGCTTCCAGATATTGCGCCGTTGGGCCGAAAACATGCGCGGCGGCGCGGCCGTTTTCACGAGCAACGTGGACGGTCAGTTCCAGAAGGCCGGCTTTGACGAAACGCGCGTCGCGGAATGCCACGGCTCCATTCACGCGATGCAGTGTTCGGCGGCATGCTCGAATGCCATCTGGTCGGCGCAAGCGTTCGAACCTGTAGTGGACGAGACCAATTGCAAACTGATCGGCGTGCTGCCCATCTGTCCGCACTGCGGGCGCTCGCGCGGCCGAACATTCTGCTATTCGGCGACTACGACTGGATCGCGTCGCGCACCGAAGTGCAGGAAACGCGTTTGCACAGATGGCTTGCGTCGGTCGAGCAGCCGGTGGTGATCGAAATAGGCGCGGGCAAGGCGATTCCAACGGTGCACCGTTTCAGCGAGAGCGTGGGGCCACGCGTGATTCGCATAAACCCGAAAGACTCCGGCATCGCGCCGCATCGCGGCATGGGTTTCGCGAGCGGCGCGCTGGAGACGCTTAGGTTGCTCGATGGGGTGGTCGTGCGCAGGTGATTTTGCTGGCGGTTTCGTTAGCGACGTATCACCAGCTCAGCGAAGCCCGTCACCGCATCAAGTTCACGAGCAAACCGATGCTCGGGCAACAGCGCGAGCAGAATTTCCGCTGTGGTTCGGACGATGCAACCGTGGGCAACGTGACCGCTCAACACCGTGCCGCGCGAATCCGATACCGACATATGCAAATGCCCGCCATCCGGCGAAAGCGACCCGGCAAGTGTGAGGATTTCCAGGTCGTCGCGTATCCCGGTTGCATGCTCGACGCCCGCAAAACGCAGTTGCGCCACGCTCAGGCTGCCGATGCCCTGAACGACGAACTCGGCCTGCACGCCGAGCGACGGCACCAGCGTATCGAGCGTGGCGCGCAGATCATCGCCGGGAGAAAGACGCAGGGCATGAGCTTGCATCACGCAACTCCAGATCGGGATGTCCCCGAAGAGTAGGTGCACTCCACGCCACGCGACAACGCGAGATAAGTGGCGATCCTTTCACGCAGCAGTTCGTAACCGCGCGGGTCAGGATACGCGAGCGCGGACATGCCTGCGCTGCGCAAGCGGCTCACAAGGAGCCGATTCCACGCCTTCTGCGGGAAGGCTTCGAGTGCGGGTAGTCCCGGGCGCAGCCGCAGCGGCGTGCTCATCGGGTCCACGGCTGCCTGCGCGTGATGCTTTGCATGATTCGCGCGATTCACGTCATGCGCGTCTTTGCACGCCGCTGCGCTTTTAGCGGCCGCTGTGTGGCTCTTCGTGACGGACTGAGGCAACGGACGCCGACACGAACGTGCCGGCCGCGCCACGAACCTCCAGATAGCCTTCGTCCACGAGAATCCGGTAGGCCATTTCGATCGTGCCGCGCGCGGTGCTGAGTTCGGTCGCGAGGCCGCGAACGGCCGGCTGCAGCGTTCCGCTGGCAATCGCGCTCTTGAAGCACTCGCAGATCTGCAGGTAGATCGGCCATTGCAAATGTCGGTCGATGTCGAGCTTCAGCTCGGGTTCGTGACACTTCATGGCAAATCTCGATGGACTAGTTAAATCGACAGATCTTGGCTCTTATGACAAGGACATGATTGTTACACACTCATTCCATACAGGAGCGCGATCTTTCGAACGGTTCGGGGGACGCGCATTCGACCACCTCTCTTTCAAAGGAATCGTCATGCAAACCCGCATCGAGTTTTTCGACCTCTCTTCCGACCGCATCAAGGCGCTGCTCGGCGTGGCCAAGGTCGTCGACAAAAGCCCGCTGGAACCGGCGCTCAAGTACCTCGTCAAGATCAGGTTGTCGCAGATCAACGCGTGCGCGTTCTGTCTCGACATGCACGTGGAAGCCGCGAAGAAAGCCGGCGAAACGGACAAGCGTCTCGCCACGCTCACGGCGTTTCGTGAGTCGCCGTTCTTCAGCGAGCGTGGCGCACTCGAATGGACGGAAGCGGTAACGCTCATCGCGCAGACCCACGTGCCTGACGCGGCATGGGACGCGGCGCGCGCCGTTTTCACCGACGACGAACTGCTCGATCTCACGCTCGCGATCACGTTGATCAACAACTGGAATCGCTTCGCCGTAATGACCGTCATTCGTGGCGTGAAATAAACATCAATACAACGAGTCAACCCGACATGTTGTGTTTACGTAATAATTGTGAGGTGCCCGTTTCAATCCACTAACTATTAAAGAATGCGCAGGTCATGGCTTTCAGTGAACCAAGGTCTCCTTTCTTCAAATGGGTCGTGTCCTCGGCACAGAAACTCAACGCCGAAAATCGGCAAATTCTTCTCGCCAATCTTTTCACGCGCACCGCATCTCGTATTCGCATCCGTTTGCGAAATCAGCGTGTGCGCTACTGCGTTTTATCCCTATCCCACAGCGTCATATGCGACTTGGGGTAGTGCCGTTGTTGCATTGCTCATCGTCCGGCTCGCGCTAATCTGGCTTTGCTGCTGTCGCAGTGCGGCCGGCCTGCCTACGCCAACGTCGCTTTTTCTTTTCGCGAGCATTCTGTGGGCGGCGCTTTTCGGCTTCGGTTCGCTGCTATGCAATATCAGCGGAAATCAGACGCTTTTTCTGCTCGGCAACGTTTGCGCGGTCGGCGTCGTAGGTGGCCTCGCAGGCCGCAATGCGGGCACGCCGCGACTCGTCATGTTGCAGATCGCTTTTATTCTCGGCCTGCTTGCATGGGACACCGCGCTCTCACCTGGCTCGGGCAAACTCGTTCTGCTTTTTCAGGCGCCTTTCCGTGCGGCGGGTTTTTTCACCGCGGCGCTGCGCAGCAATCGCGATAGGGTGGCTTTGCTGCTTGCGCGTGAAGGCAGCCACCGGCTCGCGCGTCAGGACAGTCTCACGGGTTTACCGAATCGCGCGCGCATTGGCGAATTGCTACTCGAGCGCACGTCGCGTGGCGCGTCGCGCGAGAGCCACCGCTTTGCTGTGTTGCTGATCGACCTCGACGGTTTCAAGGCGATCAACAACAGCCTAGGTCACGCAGCCGGCAACCAGATTCTCCAGGAGGCCACCATCCAGTTGTGTGAAGTGCTGCCGGGCGGCGAACTGACCAGTGGACGCGCGACACGATCGAAAACCCCGTGAAAAAAGCCAAATATCTGCTGTCGTTCACGGTTTACGTGAACGGCGATCAGGTCTATGCGAAAGAAATCGTGGATGATATAGAAACCGAATTACTGAAGCTCGTCGACGATAAAAGCATGACGAGTATCGCGAAGTACGACAGGCATCCGGCGAACAATCCCCAGCCACCGAAGCGCTAAACGCGCGCCTCTCTCTGTTCCGTAAGCAAAGCGTTAGAAAAAGCGCTGAGTTTCGTCCCACTCTTTTCATCCGGCTGTCATCGCCTTGCGACTAGGATCACTCATCGCATCCGTTACGCTTTCATAAAGCATTCGGGTCTCGTGACGCCATCTGCTTTACGTACGAGTCGGCCTTCTTCCACTTCCCCGTACAAGAACAGACATGACAAACAGAAAAGTCGTCAAGGATTCACCGTCCGAACAGGGCACCAGTATCGTCTCGCGTCGCGGATTTCTGAAGCTGGCTGGTGCGTCCAGCTTCGACACGAGTCACGGCACGATCCACCTGATTCTCGGCGGCGGCACGAGCGCACCGCTCGACGTCTACGGTCTGGACGCCGGCACGGGTTTGCCGCAAGCGCGCATCTTCACGAAGCCGAACCGTCCGGTTCCGGGTACGGCGGCGGGCACGTTCACACGCGCCAACGCCGATGCTGTGGAAGATGCGATCTGGTCGGCGCAACGCGACACGGGCACGGGCTACGGCATCGCGGTGTTCGACCACGATCCGGGCCATCCGGGCGGCGAAACGACGATCAAGATGAACTACTACCACGCGCCCGGCACGGATTAAACGCCGACGCAGGACTACGAGCTGTTCGAGACGATCGAGTTGAAGAAGAAGCGGCGCGAGTCCGATCATCACCATTGGTGATGTATCGAAGCCCGCGCGTTCGAAGCATGTGATGCTCGCACACCGGCGTGCGCAAGCCGATGATCTCGCGCGCTTCTTCGCTTCTTCCGGTGTCGCGGGTTCATAACCCATTTCACACACGAGCCGCACGATCCGCTCGGTGAGTTGCACGTTCGTCGTCAGTTGGCCGTGATCGTAGTAAAGGTTGTCTTCGAGTCCCACGCGGACGTGACCGCCCAGCAGGAGAGAATTCATCGCTGAAGGCAATTGCGCCGGGCCAATGCCGCTCACGCAGAATATACTGCCTTTCGGCAGCAGATCCACCATCGACTGCAATACACGCGGTGTATAAGGCATCGCATTCTGGAAACCGCGATGCGCGCCGAGCACGATGTTGACGAAGAACGGCTCGGTGTCGAAGCCGGCCGCCGTGAGTGCCGCGACATCCTGTACGATATGCGTCGGGCTGAACACTTCCCATTCTGGTTTGATGCCGCGCCTCTTCATCTCGGCCGCCAGTTGCTTCGAGCGCTCGGGCGACGTGTGCATCAGCAATTCCTTGTCGCCGAAACTCGCGATGATGGTGGTCGCAAGCGGGCACATTTCGGTGTCCGCTTCAAGTCCTTTCAGGCGCTCTTCCCACAGGATTTCCCAATAGCCGGTTCGGCGCCTGCGCGATCATGTCGCCGTGCATGCGCCGCCGCCCGTCGAATTGTTGATGACGATGTCGCATTTCGCGCGAATGCGTGCGTTGATGTCGCGTGCGTTGATGTCGCGATAGATCAACGGATCGCAGGTCGCGCCGTCGTCGGGGCGGCGCGCGTGAATGGCCACCACGCTCGCGCCCGCGTTGAAGCAGTCATAGACTCGCGCGCGATTTCATCCGGCTGCGTGGGCAAGTGCGGATTCTGCTTCTTGCTCGCCATGCCGCCCGTAGGCGCGATGGTCACGATCACTTTTGGTTTGCTTATGTCGCCTGTCTCCTGTGATGTTGCCTTGGCAAACTCTTTTCTTGACCAAGGAACAGTTGTTTATTATTTATCGTATAATAAAAATTATTCTCGCATCGCGACCGCATCAACTTGGGGATAACGTAAGCTTCGTGTTCATTGCGTAAGCTTCGTGTTCATTGCGCGGCTCGCCGGTTCCAAACCCTGAAGAACGCCGCAACATGAACGAACCTCTTTCGCGCAAGGGCCGCATTCAGACGGTTCTCGGTCTGATCGAGCCCGACGCGCTCGGCGCCACGCTGATGCACGAGCATCTGCTGATCGATCTCGTGCCGCCGCGGCTCGTCGAAAATGCCGATCACGACCAGACCGAAATCGACGTCTGCAATTGCTGGAAGATCAACTACGGGCAAGTGCCGTCGTTGAAGAACTACCGGCTCGATCAGAAAGACGTGGCTGTCGAGGAACTGGCAGAGACGCGCGCAGCGGGCGGCGCATCTATTGTCGATCTGACAACCGGTGGTTTGAAGCCCGATCCTGAAGGCGCACACACATTTCACGCGAAACGGGCGTGCATGTCGTTATGAGGTGCGGTCACTACGTGCATGAGTATCAGGACCCGGCGAACGCACAGCGCAGCATCGACGATTTCGCGCGCGAGATGATCGGGCAGATTACGGAAGATGCCTAGGGCACGCAGGTGCGGGCGGGCATTATCGGCGAGATCGGGTGCCAGTCGCCGTGGACCGATCAGGAGAAGCGCGTCGTGCACGGCGCGCTGATTGCGCAGCAGGAAACGGGCGCGGCGCTCAACATTCATCCGGGACGTCACGAAGATCAGCCGCAGGAAGTCGTGAATGCGATCCGGGCGCTTGGCTTTCCGCTCGCTCGCGTGATTATGATTATCAGCCATATCGACCGGACGATTTTCGACGACGAACGCCTGCTGCGTCTCGCCGATTCGGGCTGTGTGATCGAGTTCGATCTGTTTGGCTGGGAGCAGAGCGCGTATCCAATGTCGGACATCGACATGCCCAACGACGGCGCGCGCCTGCGCATGATACGCACGCTGTTCGAACACGGCCACGCCGAACGCGTGCTGATCAGCCATGACATCTGCACGCGCTTGAGCACTACGGCGGTCACGGCTATCAGCACATCTTCGCCAATATCGTGTCGCGCATGCTGCGGCACGGTTTCACACAGAGCGAGGCGAATACGCTGCTCGTACACAACCCGCGCCGTCTGCTGACCTTCGTCTGACAGGCGTTACTTCAGCGCCTTACTTCGCGAGCATGCGCTCCATGCCCGCAATCGTGATTTCCACGAAGGTCTCGAAGCTCGAATCGAGCGGCACTTCGCTGCCGCTTTGCCAGCGCACGATGAACGCGCGGTTCGCGAGCGCGGGCAAGTGGCGCGCGAGCGTCGGGTATTCGAGCGCGCGAATCTCGTGCACTTTCTCCTGAAGCTGACCGGTCCAGATTGCGAGGTCGTCGGTGGGAAGCGGCGCGAATTCGAGCGTCGCGAAGCCGACCATGCTCGCAATCACCACGTTATACATATCGACGAGACGCGCTTCGGCGCAGCCGGCCTGCAGCAGCACCGCGAGAATGCGGTCGATCAGCAGCGGGCTCAGGCTCGCGTTCAAAACAAAGTTGCGCGCCCACGAGCTACGCCACGTTCGGATGCTGTTGCACCGACTTGCGGTAACGGCAGAACAACTCCCGGAACCAGTCCTGCCACTTGAGTTTGCCGATCTCAGGCGTCACACCGGCCATCGTCGCCTCGACCACGGCCGCGAGCAGCGCGTCGCGATTAGGCACGTGCCAGTAGACGGCCGTGGGATACACGTCGAGCTGGCACACCACTTCACGCAGGCTGAAGGCCGTCAGGCCGTCAGGCCGTCAGGCCGTCAGGCCGTCAGGCCGTCAGGCCGTTCTGTTCGATCGCGACTGCGACGATGCGTTCGCGCGTGAGCGCCTTGTCGGCTGCCGCCGCTTTCTTTTTCGCCGCACCGCCTGCGCCCCGGGTGCTGCCGCTTGCACTGCCCGCGCGCTTCGCCGCGAGCGGGTTGGCTGCAGCACGCGCCGTGGCTTTCTTCACCGGTAGCTTCGTTGCGATGCTCGCCGCCGTGCTAGCCACCTTCGCCGCTTTCGTCGTTTTTTGCAGCCGATGTAGCGGGTTTCCCCGCGCTTGCTGGTTTTTTCACGTGTGACCCGTTTTGTTCGATGAAACACCCCATGCCCGTAACGCCAGTCGGGACGGGCCTGACAGGAGTTTCATTGTATGCCGCACAACGGTTTCTTCACCGCGCCGCTGTCCGCTGACGATCCGCTCCTTGGTTAATTTCCTAGTTGCGTTTCCTTTTCGCCATATAACTCCTTCTTGTTCAGTGAACAATAAAACGGTGTTCGTAGAACAGATAAGCGGACGGCGCCTGTCGGCCGCGACAATCCTCACGACGGGTATTGGAGATCGTTATGAAATGGAAAGTGCTGGGGAGCGCGATGGGGCTGATGGCGGCGAGCGCCATCGCGCATGCGCAATCGACGGTGACGCTGTACGGCGTGATCGATGACGGTCTCACGTTCGTCTCGAACCAGGGTGGCTATCACGCGTACCGTATAGACGACAGCATCAGCTAGGGCGACCACTTCGGCTTTCGCGGCACGGAAGATCTGGGCGGCGGGCTGAAGGCGATCTTCAATCTGGAAGGCGGCTTCAATCCGAACACGGGCGCGTCGCGTTAGGGCGGACTCGAATTCGGACGCCAAGCGTACGTGGGCCTGCAGAGCGATCGGCTGGGCACGCTGTCGCTCGGCCGCACGTATGACCGATGACGACGACGCTGATCCGCTACCACTCGGGCTACTGGTCGGGCATCTACGCATTCGATGCCGGCGACCACGACCGCATTTCCGGCACTGGCTGAACAATGTCGTCACCTATGTGAGCCCGACGTTCGGCGGTCTACATTTTTCGGCGCAATATGCATTCAATTCGCTCAGCGCCACGTCGAACAATTACGGCGTGGCGTACAGCCTGAGCGCGACTTACGAACACGGCCGTTCAGCATCGACGCGGCCACCACCAGCATTCACGATTACAGCGTGACGGCGGGCAGCAGCCTCGGCGTCGGCACCTTCCTCGGCACGAACGTGGCGTTTTCGTCGAAGGCGGTCGTGGTCGATCGTTATCGCACTGCGGGCATCAGCGCTTCGTACGACTTCGGCATCGTGGGACTGTCAGGCCTTTACACCAACACGCGCTACGAAACGGGCGCGAATGCGTCGACGATGCAGAGCTTCAACGTCGTCCTGCACGGCAATGTGCGCCCGGATCTCATTCTTGCGGGCGGCTACGGCTATTCGCGTATGTCGAAATACCAGTGGAACGAATTTAACGCCGTGCTCGACTATCTGTTGTCGAAAACGCACCGACGTCTATCTGAACGCGAACTACGACAAGGCAAACGGCGGCGCACGCGGCGCTCGTCACGCTGCCGGTTTCGGGTAACGACAAACAGCTCGCATTGCGCGTGGGCATTCGCCACAAGTTCTGATTTTCGCCACTGCGCCACTTCACCTCTTTCACATGCCGGACGCGATCATGAACAGCAGCTCATCTCACGCAGCATCGTTTGACACGCATTCGCCCGCATCGGTACGGGCCGAACAGCGGCGCGCCATTGGCGCGGGTATGGTCGGCTACATCCTCGATTGGTTCGACTTCGGAGTGTACGGCTTTCTTGCAGCCATCATTGCGAAGAACTTTTTCCCGTCGACGGATGAATTCACTTCGTTGCTCGCGTCGTTCGCGGTGTTCGGCGTGGACTTCGTCGCACGGCCGATCGGCAGTCTCGTGCTCGGCCGCGGCGCCGACTTGCGCAGTCATCATATCACGCTCGCAATGACGATGATCCTGATGGCGGCCAGCACGGTCGCAATCGGTTTGTTGCCGACATACGACTATATCGGCGTCTGGGCGCCTGTGCTGCTCGTCGCGGCGCGGCTCGTGCAGGGTTTTGCGGCGAGCGTCGAGTGGGGCACGGCCGCGGCGTTTCTCGTGGAATGGGGCGGCGCGAACCGGCGCGGTTTCTTCGGCGCGTTCCAGCAATCGAGCATCGCAGCGGGCTTGCTGCTCGGATCGCTCGTCGCGGCGATTCTGAGCACTTCGCTTGACGCGGGCGCGCTTGCGTCGTGGGGTTGGCGCATTCCGTTCTTCCTTGGCGCGCTGCTCGGGCCGGTCGGCATGTATGTACGGCGCCGCGTGCAGGAGTCGCCTTCGTACGAGGCCGAAGCGTCGTGCGCGAACGCGCTGAGCCGCGCGCAGCTCGCCCGCTCGCTCTTCCACGCATTTTCGTTCGTGATCTTCTGGGCCGTGAGTTCGTACATGGTTGCGGTTGTGGTTGTATATGCCCACTTTCGCGAACAAATATGCGCACATCTCGCGTTCGCAGGCGTTGTGGACGAGCACGGCCTCGCTTGCCACGGTGATGATCTTCGCGCCGCTAATGGGCGTGCTGTCGGACCGCATCGGCCGCAAACCCTGTTTTGCTCGCAAGCTGCGTGTGCGTGTTCTTCGTGCTGCTGTCGTATCCGCTTTACGCGTTCATCGTGTCCGGCATTAGTTTCATGACGTTCTTCTGGACGCAATTGCTGATGAACGTGGTCTTCACGATGTATTCGGGCGCAGGTCCGGCCGCGCTTGCCGAAATGTTCCCGACGCGCGTGCGTTCCACCGGCGTGGCGTTCGGCGGCGCGCTCGCCACGATTCTGGGGGGGCTTCTCGCCGTTCCTCACCACGTGGGCGATCGCGTCGACCGGCACCAGCGCGAATGCGGGCTGGCTGCTCGCGGGCAGCGCACTTTTCAAGTTGCCTGCGCTGATCGTGATGAAAGACCGCGCGCGGGAAACGACATTTGAACTTGCGGAAAGTAATTTGTTGTTCGCTGTACAATGAATTGTTGACTATAGTTAAACATCGCGAAGCAGGAAGCCACAGAATGACGACATCGATTCTTTTGGAAACGCAGATGCAGAAAGAGACGCAAACGCGCAGCAACGCCGCGACGAGCACGTTTGCCATGCGCAATCCGAAAAGCGCGCGCCAGTAAGAACGCGCGGCCGAAGTCATGCCCGGAGGCAACACGCGTTCGGCGCTGTTCTACGAGCCGTTTCCGCTCGCGATGGCAAAAGGTGAAGGCTGCCGTCTGTGGGATGCGGGCGGGCACGAGTATCTCGACTTCATCGCCGAATTCAGCGCCGGCATTTACGGTCATTCGCATCCGCAGATTCGCGCGGCGATCGACGCGGCGATCGATGACGGCTGAATCTGAGCGGCCATAACCTGCTCGAGTCGCGTCTCGCGAAAGCGGTGTGCGTGACTTCAAGATGCAGCTTGCGCAGAGCGTGGCGGGCGGGATGCCATACGCGTCCACGGCGGTCGCGCGCGACGACGACGTGCAAACGCTGATGGACAAGGTGGGCGAGGCGGCGTTCGACGGAATCGGACATGCGCGCGGCGCGCTCGATCCGGCTGTGGTAGAAAGCGCGATTGCGGCGCTGTCCAGCGCGCTGGCGGGTGTTTTTCTTCGGCGTGGGTTCGGGCTCGGGACTCGTCGCGCAGGATGCGGCGCTGTGCTTTCTGCGCCTCGACATCGCCGCCACGGCTTTCACGGACGGACACCTGCAGCGGCTTTACGCCGGTCTCATGGAACCGGGCGACGTGGTGTTCGCCATTTCGCATTCCGGACGCAGCGTGGAAGTGAACGAAAGCATCCAAATCGCTAAGGAGCGTGGCGCGACGACTGTTGCGCTGACCAATGTCGGTCGCGCCTCGCATGGCTCGTCGATATTTTGCTGCTGCTGCTGCGCATGCCGAGTCCCGTCGATCCGAATACGCCTGGCGTGTCGCGGCTCGTGCACGGCCACAGCTCGTGCACGGCCACAGTCCGAGAACACCGTTGCTGCCGCCCGTCACGTCGTCCCACTGGAACACAACCGACCAGAAGATCTGCGCGAACGCGAGCGTTAGCATCGCGAGATAGACGCCCGAAAGGAGCACGCAAAACCAGCCAAATATCAGCGCGCCGCCCACGGCGAGCAACGGCCCGAGCAGCAGCGCCGCTTCCATCGGCAGGTCGAGCACCTTGAGAAACAGTGCCGCGCCGTATGTGCCGAGCCCGAAGTACGCGGCGTGACCGAACAAATGCACGCCGCCCGGTCCCATGATGAAATGCAGGCTCGTGGCAAAGAGCACCGCGATCAGAATTTCCACCAGCAATACGGGCATATACGGGAACGCGTTCGCAGCGCGCGGCGCGAGTATCAGCACGAGCAGCGCGACGGCGGCCAGCCACTTCAGACGCTTGCCCGCGGGCCGCAACGGCGTTTCTGGCGCAGCCATGCCGCTCACCGCCGCGCTCGCCTTGCCGAGCAGCCCCCACGGCCGTACCACCAGCACCACGGCCATCACGACGAACTCCGCGACCAGCGTGAAGCGGCTCAACGACACGCCCATGCCGAAGATCGTCACATGCCCGATGCCGATACACAAAGCCTTGATCTCGGCGATGATGAGCGCCGCCACGAATGCGCCGGGAATCGAGCCCATGACGCCCACCACGACCACGACGAACACATTGCCGATGGTCTCCAGATCAAGCGACAGATTCGCCGACATGCGCGGCCCCTGCAATGCGCCGCCGAGCCCCGCGAGAAACGCGCCGACGAAGAACATGCCAGTAAAACAGCCACGACTGGTTGATGCCGAGCGCACCGAGCATCTCTCGATCCTGCGTGGCGGCGCGCACGAGCGTACCAGAGCAGCAGTAGCACAACCGGGCCAATGACGATCAACGCGATGTCGTAGGTGGGCAGCGGATGGCCGAGAAAATCCACTGCGCCCGCGAGATGCGGCGCGCGCGGGCCGAACAGGTCTGCCGGTCCCCACAGTCAGAGCGCGGCGTCGCGAAAAATCAGCACGAGCGCGAACGTGGCGAGCAGATGGAACAGTTCGGGCGCCTGATAGATTCGCCGCAGCACGATCATTTCAACGAGCGCGCCCAGCACCGCGACGACGAGCGCCGCTGCCAGAACCGAGAGCCAGAAGCCGGCCGCCGTATGCCCGAAACGGCTCGCCATGCTATACGCGACGTAGATGCCGAACATATAGAACGAGCCATGCGCAAAGTTGACGATGCGCGTCACGCCGAAAATCAGCGACAAGCCCGCGGCGACCAGAAATAGCGTCAACGCGTCGGCGAGTCCGTTGACCAGTTGAACCAGCAAATTCGAAAGCATTGCGACCCTCGGCAACTTGCAGAGCGTCCTCGCGCGGCGCGCGCATCGGCATGCTCGGCAGATCGTTGCAGCGCGTGCGGCACCATGCGCGCACGCGTCAACGGCAGGACACTACCACTTCAAATACAGCGAGTCTCAGCGGAGCACATAAACCACAGCCGGCACGCTCAGCGCAGGCCGTCTTCGCCCTTGATCTCGCCGACCTGCAAGCCGCCGATGCGCGGCAATGGCCGCCCCGATGCCGTGACCGCCACCATCACGACGATCTCGTTCGCGCGCGGCGCATCGGACACGCGCGCTTCGATCGCATCGAAATGGCTGCGCACATAGCTTGCGTTGACGTGCGTGAGCGGCACGTCGAGCGCGGTGGAAGGCGCGCCCACTTTTTTCGTGGACGGCACGATCGCATTCGTCGGCACGCCGTTCTTCTCCAGCAACTCGCGCATCGCATGGCCGCCCGGCACGTGCCACAGCGCGCCGTGCTCGAGCTCGCCGCGCGAGCCGACGATCGCGCCCTTGCCGTAACTTTCAATCGACGCATGCGGCACGTCAATCGCTGCGAGCAGCCGCTGCGCCATGTCGAAACCGATGGGCTTGAGCGCTTCCATCGCGTGTTCAATTTTCGCTTCGTAACGACCGGCGAACGGGTTCGTCATAACGGCAGCAATTACGCCGCGTTTGAGAGCCTGCGCGGGCGCGGCCCGAACTCGTGAAAAATGTCTTCGACGTACGTCAGCACGCGGCGTATTTCGAACACGGAGCCTCCGTTGTAATCCGGGCGCGCGGCATGAGCCTGGCACCGTCATGTTGAATGCCTGCGACGCGCACGCGCCCTTGCAGAAAAAGCGAGGCACCTTCGATCAGGCCTCGATCCAGCAGACTTTGCGCGGCATCGACACCGCGCGCAAGCGCAAAATCGACGAGCGGCTGCGGCAGACGCGGCACGTCGACCGTCACGGGCAGATCGCCGAGATCGCTGTCGTTCTTCAGCGACGACGCCGGGCGTCGCACTATGCCCGCGTGATCCAGATCGGCCGCGTTGGCAATCACCGTTGCAGCGGAGTCGGCGCTTGCGGCGTCGCGTGCAGGCACGGTCACGCTGTCGGCGATGCCAAGACTGAAGCTGCGGCCACGCCAGCCGCTTGTTGCGACGCCGCGAACCGGATCGCTGGCGTGCAGCGTGAGGTTGGCGTCGAACGACTGATCTTTCGGCAGTTTCCCGCCCGTGTGACGCGCGAGATCCGCGAACACGCCGATCCGGTAATGCTCGCCGTCGCGCAGAAAGAGCGCGATGTCGCCACCGTTGTTGATGAACGCGCGCCGCACGCCGTCGCGCGCGAAAGACGAAATCAGTTCGTCGGCGACGCTGCCCACCACGGCCGCCATCGGCGTGATGTAACGCGCGCGATGCACGTGGTACGCGAACTCATATGCGCCGCGCAACCGGGCCGCGCAGCGGGCAGTCGAGCGGCGTCGAACTGGCCTGCACCGGCCGACGCAACGACGCGAGTTCGGTCACCAGTTCCGGCAGGAGGTCAGCGAAACGCGACCACGCGTCGGCGTAGGCCGCGTTCATTGCGGACGCGTCGCCGTTCCGCGCTCAGCACGAGATCGATCGGCCCGTATTGCCAGTGCCAGCGACTTGCGTCGAGTTGGGTTCGCGTGGGGTTCACGTTTGCGTGTCGTGTGGGCGGGGATTCACGTTAACCGAGCATCGGCGGCATGGCCGGCGGCCACGGATTGACGGCGCTGCGTACGAGCGTTCGCCGTGCGAGCGGCGCGCCTTCGGTATGCTCCGGCCCGTTCGCAAACACGCTTTCGAGCGAACGCACCGCGCCCAGATGACCACCGAGATCGCGATAACGTCGTACGTCATGGTGAATTCAATCGGCGCGACGATCGCGGGCGCAGGCACCGTGCCGAACGAGCGGTCCGGCATGCGCGACACGTCCACCAATCACGGTGATGCCACCGCCCGGCCACACGTAGACCGGCGCACCGCCGCACGTCACATTCACGAGTTTGCGTTTGATCGCGCGCGTGAGCAGCACGGGATTTTCCGTAGCGCCCGCACGCAGACTACCGCCCGCGCCGCTGATAGCACCGTGGCAAGCGACGGCTCGCAGTTTTCGCCGATGCGCTCCACAATACTGTGCACCGCGTCGGGCATCGCGGCAACCTGCGGAACGAGATCGTCGTCGAGTTCGTACCACTGTGCGTGTTCGCCCGTGGTCGATACCATCAGCAAACGCATGCCCGGTTTGGCCACGCCCGGATCGAATCCTTCGACGATGGAGAACGGATCCTGAATGTCGGGGCCGCCCCAACCCGTGCCGGGGTTGGCCACCTGGAAATAGCGGCCCGGCGTTGATTTGCGTCCACGGATTTTAAGCCCTGAGCCCGTCATGCCGAGACAGCGGCCTGCCTGGTGTTCCGTCATCAGCACGCCGGTAATGTGATCGTCCACGACGACCACTTCGTCCACGTGACCGAACCATTGCTTCGCGAAGATGCCGATGGTCGCGGACCCACAACCCACGCGCATGCGCTGCTCTTCTACACCGTCGACGATAGGCGCCGCGCCCGCGCGAATCACGAGACTCGCGCCGCCGTCGATAGAAAGTTCCACCGCTTCCTTGTTGCCGAGCGCGAGCATCATGTCGCACGTCACGCGGCCTTCTTTCTTGCTGCCGCCCGTGAGATGATGCACGCTGCCGAGGCTCAGCGTCTGCGAGCCGTACTCGGCCGCGCTAACGTGACCGACGATCTCACCGCGGCAACGCACGTTCGATTGCTCAGGGCCGAGAAAGCGGTCGGTGTCGATCTTCACCTTGAAACTGCAATAGCTGAAAATGCCTTCGGTGACGACCGTGACCATGTCGACGTCGTCGAGCTTCGAGGCCACGATGAAAGGCGCGGGCTTGTAGTCGGGATAGGCGGACGAGGTGCCAATGCCGGTCACGAAAAGCGCTTCGTTTGTGCTTTCAGGCGAGGTATCGGTTGCGGCGTTTCCGAATTCGACGGTGGCAACATCCTGTTGCTGCGTTGCTTGTCGAAGCATCGGCGAGATTCGCAGTTTCAGAAGCGAGCGCGGTGCGCGAAAGAAACACGACAGGGTCGACGCGAATGAGCCGGCCCGCGGAATTCGCATAACGGTCGCATGCGCCGGTGCGCCCTTCCGAGATCTGGCACAACACCGGACACGCGTTGCATTCGATCTTGTTCGACACCATACGCTCACTGCGTGCGCCGCCTTTTCTAGCACGGTGGGGCCCGGCGTCGAGGCGGTATCGCCATCTACGCGCTCCGCTCCGAAATCGACCTTCGCATGTTCTGTCATGATGGGGAGTTCCATACGACGAGATTACAATCGGTCCTGCCCGGATCACGAAAAGTCCCTGTTTACCAGCCTTTTCGTGCGTTCCGCTTCATTCCATGTTGCGGTCACTCACCATTCGTGTAATATCCGCTACACTAAACTTGAGTGAAATCTACTCGATCAAAATAGACTGCGCAATGTTTCCCGTTACGCATGAAGATGGTGCAGCGCGGCATTCACGGGCGGCACTCCCATACTGCTTCGTTGTGACATCATCGTGCCGTCGGCGACTCACGCAGATCGACGACAACCTCAAGAGAGCCGAGACCGCCATGAGTTCCACTGCGGCCCGCAAGCCTGGCGAAACAAGCGCAGGGCACGCGCGCCAAGATTCTGAAAGCGGCCATCAGGGTGTTCGCGAAGCAGGAGTACGCGAGCGGTCACGTCGAGAGTATTTCGAAAGCGGCGCGTTCGCACAACCGCATGATCTATTACTATTTCGGCAGCAAGGAGCAGTTGTTCGTCAAAGTACTCGAAAACCATCTATACGCAATTCAACGAAGCCGGGAGCAAGCTCGACCTCGATCTCGCGGACCCCGTTCACGGCCTAGAGGTGGAATTCGTCTGGCAGTACTACCTCGATCATCCCGAGTTCGTCACGCTGCTCTCGAATGAAAATCTGCATCAGGGCAAGCACGCGAAGAAATCGTCGAAGCTGAAAGGCATCTCCGGCTATGCGATTTCGGTGGTGCAAAAACTGCTGGACGCGGGGCAGGCACAACGCGTGTTTCGCGTGGAAGTGAAAGCACGCGACGTGTATCTGATGATCGCGTCGCTCGGCTATTTTTATAACGCGAACCAGTACACGCTCGGCGCGTTTCTCGGCGAACCGCTTATGGACAAAGCCGCGCTCGCGCACTGGCAGGACGTGATGAAGGACACGGTTTTGCGGGCCGTGCGCGCGCAGTTGCCCGAAGACGAGGTCGCGTCCGATTTGAATGCAGTCACGAGCGGCGCCGCATGAAAAACGCGCGCCGTATGACGGGCGCGCGTTCCGATGCATAAAAGCAGGTACAGGTATTATGGTTTCGTCGTTGCCGCGTCGTCTTCGCGGAACAGCTTGTCCACGAGATGGAACGCCGAGTTCGCCGCGGGCACGCCGCAATAGATCACGCTTTGCAGCAGTACTTCCTTGATATGTTCGCGCGTCACGCCGTTGTTTTTCGCAGCACGCAGATGCAGCGCGAGTTCTTCGCTGCGATTGAGCGCGACCGTCATCGCGATAGTGAGCAGGCTGCGCGTGTGACGCGGCAAACCATCGCGCGTCCAGATCTCGCCCCATGCATAGCGCGTGATGAAGTTCTGGATCTCTTCCGTCAATTCATTGCGGTTCGTGAGCGAGCGATCGACGTGCGCGCTGCCCAGCACCGCGCGGCGCATGCCGAGTCCGGCTTCGTAGCGGTCCTCGTCGTTCATTTCTGCTCCGTCAGGAAGTCGAGCACGGTCTTCGTGAATGCATCCACCTGTTCGATGTTCGAAATATGCGAGGCGGCCAGATCGACGTAACGCGCACCCGGAATCGACTGCGCGAGTTCGCGGCCTTGCGCGGGCGTGGCGGCCAGATCGTGCGTGCCGCTGATCACGAGCGTCGGCGCCTTGATGCCGGGCGCTTCGGGACGCAGGTCGGCGGCGTCGATCGCGTCGCAATTGGACGCGTAGCCTTCCTTGTCCGTATGCACGAACACGTCGCGAATCATCGCAAGCACGACGGGTTCGCGCTCCATGTACCTCGGGCCGTGAACCAGCCAGCACCGCGTCGGCAAGCGCGAGCATACCTTCGTTGCGGGCCTTCGCGGCGCGCGGCACCCACACTTCCGGCGAGCCGATGCGCGCGGCCGTATTGCACAGCACGATGCGATCGCCGTGACGCGCGGCCAGTGCGACGCCGGTGAGACCGCCCATCGACAGTCCGCAGAAATGCGCGCGCGATCTTGAGCGTGTCCATCAGACCGAGCACGTCGCCCGTCAACTGTTCGATCGTGTATGGGCCCTTCGACGCCTCCGAATGACCGTGGCCGCGCGTGTCGTAACGCAGCACGTGAAAGTGACGCGCGAACGCCGCGACTTGCGGCGTCCACATCGACATATCGCTGCCGAGAGAATTCGACAACACGATCCACGGCGCGTTGCCGTGACGATCGGCGTCGATCCGGTAATGAAGCTCGGTGCCGTTGACTGCGGCGTAAGGCGTGTCGTTTACTCCTTGTGATGGGCGCGCTCGGCGCGCGCGGTGTGGAGTGCCAGCGCGGCGTCGACATACGCGTGCGCCTGACCGACATATTGAGCGGGATCGAGCAGTTCTTTCAGACGCTCGACCGGAAGATGTTGCGTGACGGCCGGGTCGCTGGAAAGCACGGCGAAGAGCGTGGTCTTGCCGGCGATCGCGGCCTTCGAGGCGCGCTCCACGAGATGATGCGCGTCGAGCCGGCCGATGCTGTCGCCGAGTGCGAGCATCACAGCCTCGCCGAGAATGAGGCCGTGCGTCACGTCGAGATTCTTCGCGAGACCGGCCACGTTCACGTTGAGCCCCTGCGCGATCAGCGCGATGTTCGCGAGCGCGCCGCCCGCGAGACGCGCGAGATCGGGCAACGCATCCCACTCGGCCTGCCAGCCGCCAAGTGCGCGCTCGAGTTCCTGCACCATGCCCGCAAACACCGTTGCAACGAGACCCGGCGTGCGCGTGGCGGCCGTCAGCACGGCCGCGCAGCCAACCGGGTTACGCTTGTGTGGCATCGTCGACGAACCGCCTTTGCCGGCCGTAGCCGGTTCTGCGAGTTCGTCGATTTCGGTCTGCATCTGCAGCGAAATATCGCGCGCGATCTTGCCGAGCGTGCCGATCAGCATGCCGAAAAACGACGCCGTTTCGGTCATGCGGTCGCGTTTCGTGTGCCACGGTAGCGTAGGAACGTTCAAGCCGAGTTCTTCAGCGAGCGTTCGCGTAACGGGCACCGCGGCATCGCACAGACTCGCGAGCGTGCCGGCCGCACCGCCGAATTGCAGCACGAGCACGCACGTGCGCAATGCGTCGAGCCGCTCGCGATGATGCAGCAACGCATCGAGCCATTGCGCGAACTTGAGACCGAGCGTGATCGGCAGCGCCTGTTGCAGCTAGGTGCGGCCGATCATTGGCGTGTCGCGATGCGTGGCCGCGAGTACGGCAAATGCGTCGCAGGTCGCTTGCAAACCGATGTCGAGCAGATTGAAGGTGTCGCGCAGTTGCAGCACCGTCGCCGTGTCGATGATGTCCTAGCTCGTCGCGCCCCAATGCACGAATTTCGCGGCGTCGGCGTCGAGTTGTTCAGCCTTGCAGGTCGCTTCGATCGCGGCCACGGCGCTCTGCGAACGCACGCGCGAGCGCGGCTTCCACGTCGAGCATCCGTTGCAGC
Source organism: uncultured Paraburkholderia sp. (assembly GCA_940747215.1). Lineage (GTDB taxonomy): Bacteria > Pseudomonadota > Gammaproteobacteria > Burkholderiales > Burkholderiaceae > Paraburkholderia. The sequence goes on from CALNWS010000002.1 coordinate 69,933, forward strand.
GTGGCGCGCGGCGACCAGATGTCGTTCATCGGCTGCGTGCCGCAAATCAGGCCGGTTAGACGGCCGCTGGAGTCGAGCATGATGTGTCGATGATCGGGAAAAGCAGATGGGAAAGCCATGCGGCAAGGTTCGCGAAAGGTGCCTTGCCTGATGAGCAGAAGATAGCGTACCGCACACGACGTGGCTGCACGCGTCAGTTGGGCAGATCGCGCCGCAAATGACGGGGCAAGCACGGCGGCGTCATATCGATGACGCCGCGTTTCCGGTGCCGTTACCGCGCCGCAGCTGCCATGCCTGCGATCAGGCCGCCTTTGCCGCCTGCGTGCCGTCGATGAGCGGCACGCCCGTCAGCTTCAGCAGCGCGTCGAAATCGATGTCGGAGAAAATTTCACGCACCACGAGACCTTGCGACGTGACGTCGATCATCGCGAGGTCCGTGTAGATACGGTCGACGCAACCCACGTCCGTCACCGGGTACGAGCATTCGGCGGTGATCCTGCTTTCGCCCTGCTTCGTGAGATGTTCCATCATCACGTACACTTGCTTCGCGCCGATGGCCAGATCCATCGCGCCGCCCACGGCCGGAATCGCGTCCGGCGCGCCGGTGGCCAGTTCGCGAGGTCGCCCTTCTCGGAGACTTGGAACGCGCCGAGCACGCAGAAGTCGAGGTGGCCGCCGCGCATCATTGCGAACGAGTCAGCATAGTGGAAAAACGCGCAGCACGTCAGCAGCGTGACGTGCTGCTTGGTTGATCAGTTCGTCGTCTTCTTCGCCTTTTCCGGTGCCGGGCCCATGCCGAGCAGGCCGTTTTCGCTGTGCAGGAAGATTTCGTTGTCGGCGGCAAGGTGGTTGGCCACGAGCATCGGCACGCCGATACCTAGGTTCACGTACGCGCCTTCGGGAATGTCTTGGGCAACGCGCTTCGCCATTTCATCGCGGGTCAGTTTCTTCATCTCATTCTCCTCAGGCGGCGTTCGCGGATGCCAGTTCGGCTTGGTGAGTGGCTTGCGGCCTTCGATCACGCGCTGCACGAAAATACCCGGCGTGGCGATGTTTTCCGGATCGAGTTCGCCGAGCGGCACGACTTTCGACACCTGCACGATGGCCGTTTTCGCCGCGCTCGCCATGATCGGGCCGAAGTTGCGTGCCGTCTTGCGATACACCAGATTGCCCCAGCGGTCGCCCTTGAATGCCTTGATGAGCGCGAAGTCCGCGTGCAGCGGCGCTTCGAGCACGTAGTGCTTGCCGTCGATCAGACGCGTTCCTTGCCTTCGGCCAGCTTCGTGCCGTAACCCGTGGGCGTGAAGAAGCCGCCGATGCCGGCCCCGCCGCACGGATGCGCGCGGCCAGGTTGCCCTGCGGCACGAGTTCCAGTTGGATCTCGCGCCCGAGCGGTACAGCGCGTCGAACACGTACGAATCCGTTTGACGCGGAAACGAGCAGATGATCTTGCGCACACGCTTCGCCTTGAGCAGCGCCGCGAGGCCGATGTCGCCGTTGCTCGCCCTGCTCGATCAGTTCCGACGGCATACCGGCCGTGCCGAAGCCGCCGATCATGACAGTTGCGCCGTCGTGGACATCGGCAACCGCCGACTGAAGTGATTCGAAAATCTTGTTGACCATGTCGAATTTCCTGGTGAGGCGCTGCATGCTGCACGGTACGCAGACGTGGCGGGCAGTCGCGATGCGAACGGTTCGCGGCCTCGGCTGGCGGCGGCTCGCGCTTACAAGTGCGGGGCTGGTGCCTTCGTTCCGTTCGCTTCAAATTTGTTTGTTATATGAACATGGATTCGCTTAGCGAATGCTAAGGCAATTATGGTTGCCGTTCGGACTCCGTTGTCAAGGCAAGGGATTTCCCTTAAGCATAAGTTTTGGTTTTGGCGCAAGCAAATGCCGGACTAATTACAGGCTTGTCTTCGGACGTGGCGCTTTGTGGCTCGTCGCGTACTATCTTCAGATGTGATTCCAAGCTACCCTTTATTCATTCAAGCCATATATCGGGCGGCGGCTGTTTTCGGGCGGTCCAACGCCGCAAATCAGGACAAGCATGTCGGAGACACAACTGGATCTGAATCTGATCCCTTATCTCGTCGCGATGGAAGACACGCGCAACGTAAGCCGCGCCGCCGAGCAGCTTGGCGTGAGCCAGCCGCGCGTGAGCACGGCGCTCGGCCGACTGCGCGAATATTTCGACGACCCGCTGTTCGGGCTCACGTCGAAAGGCATGGAGCCGACGCCGCGTGCGCTCACGATCCTGCCCGCCGCGCGCGACGCGCTGCTGCGCATCGAAAAAGGCATGCTCAACGTGCAGGACTTCGATCTGGCGACCAGCACGCACACATTTTCCATCGCGCTCTCGGACGTCGGCGAGATCGTGTTTCTGCCGCGTCTGCTGCAACTCTTTGCCGAGCGCACGCCGAATGCGAATCTGCGCTCGGTGTCGCTGCCGCCTTCGAACGTCGAGCGCGGTCTCGGATCCGGCGACGTCGATCTTGCCGTGGGCTACTTTCCCGATCTCGCCGGGAACAACTTTTTCCAGCAGCGCCTTTTTACGCACCGTTTCATCTATCTGATGCGCTCGGGTCATCCGCTTTCGAAAGCGCCGCTCACGCTCGCGCAGTTCGTCGCGTCGGGTCATGCGGTAATGCGCGCCGAAGGCCGCAGCCAGGAAGTGCTCGAACAGTTTCTCGAGAAGAAGCGCATCAAGCGTCGCACGGTGCTCGAAACGCCGCACTTCATGAGCCTGCCCTTCATCCTCGCGCGTACGGATCTGCTTGCCACGGTGCCGCACGCTATCGGCTTCGCATACGTATCGGAGCACGCGTCGATCACGCTCGTCGAGCCGCCTTTGCCGTTGCCGCGTTTCGACCTGCGTCAGCACTGGCATTACAAGTTTCATAACGATCCGCGCGGCACGTGGCTGCTTGGCGTGGTGGCCGAACTCTTCAACGACGCCGCCGACGAATGGCCGAAGTAGACGCAGCCGCCGTCCCAGCCCGACTGCGAAAAGGGACATCGGCACGACGGGCCGCAAAACGTGGAACAATGGCCGCACTCATTGAACCCGCGCGCTCCATACAGGATCGACGCGCGATCCAGAGGAGCAACGGATGACCAGCAGCAAGGCAGATAAAAGCAAGAAAGTGGCGGCAACGGAGCGTCCGAGCCGGGAAGAAGCGGAAGCAGCGGTACGCGTGCTATTGCGCTGGGCCGGCGACGACCCCGAGCGTGAAGGTCTGATCGACACGCCGGCGCGCGTCGTGCGTTCCTATGAAGAGTTTTACGCGGGCTATCACGTCGATCCACGCGAGATTCTGGCGCGCACGTTCTCCGAGGTGGACGGCTACGACGAGATGATCGTGCTGAAAGACATACGCTTCGAAAGCTATTGTGAGCATCACATGGTGCCGATCATCGGGCGCGCGCACGTGGCGTATCTGCCGAACCATCGCGTGGTGGGCATCTCGAAGCTGGCACGGCTCGTCGACGCCTTCGCCAAGCGTCTGCAGATCCAGGAAAAGATGACGGTGCAGATCGCCGACACGCTGAACGAAGTGTTGCAACCGGCAGGCGTCGGCGTGATTCTGGAAGCCGCGCACCAGTGCATGTCCACGCGCGGCGTGCACAAGGCCGGTGTCAGCATGGTGACGTCGCGCATGCTCGGCACGTTCCGCACGGACCCGTCCACGCGCCGCGAGTTTCTGTCGATCGTCGGCAATCCGGGGCATTCGGCGATCGGCAACACGTAAAGCGTTGCGAGCGCTTCGTTCTTTGTCGAAAGCGCTTCAGGTTGCCGCGCGCGTGCGGCGCATCTCGCCCACGGTGGCCAGCAGCACGGCACCCCCAGCACGCAGACCACGCCTGTCAGTTGCGCGGCGCTCACCGCTTCCCGTAGAACGAGCGCCGCCAGCGCCACGGTGTTCACGGGAACAAGCGCCGTCATCAAACCCGCTTCCGCGCCGCTGATCCGGCGCGCGCCCGCATACCAAAGCACGAAGCCCGCCACCGTCGGCACGAGCGCGTAGTACAGCACGCCGCCGAGCGCCTTGATATCGAGCGCATACGTCCACGGCCTTTCGAGGCACGCGGGCACGATTGCCACCATGAGTCCAACGCCGCACATCAGCGCCGACAGCGGCAGCGGGTCGACCGGCGTGCGCAGCTTGCGGTTCAGCAAAATGAAAAGCGCCTCGCAAACGATCGCCGCGAACACCAAAGCGTTGCCCACGAGCGAATGCCGGGCTTGCGGCCCGGCGATATCGTCGACATGCACCGTGCATATCAACACGCCCGTCGTGGCAAGCGCGATGGTGCCGAGCAACGCAACGCCGGGCCGTTCGCCGAGCGCGATCATCGCCACGACAGCAGAAACCGCGGGCAGCGTGCCGGCGATCACGCCGGCGTCGGCGGCCGATGCGAGCTTCATGCCGCTGATGAGCAGCACCGTATAGCCGACACTGCCCGCGCCGCCCTGCGCGATTACGGGCCATGCGTCGCGTCGCGAAAGACGCGGCCAACGCACGCCACGCCGGCGCATCACCAGCACGAAGAGCGGCAACGCAATCGCGAAGCGCAGTACCGTCGCCGTGAAAGGCGGCAAGCCGACCGCAATCGGTCGGCTGACCACCACCGTGCTGCCGACGCCGACCATCGCCAGCGCACAGAAGAGATAGCCTGTGTAGCGCGAGTTCATGATGTCCTTTCCGTTCATGCAGTAGTGCGCAGAGTAAGGACCGCGAAAGCGCCGGTCTTGAACGAAATTGCAGGCGCGCAACTCTATGCGCGGCAGCCATTGTATGGCCTCTGACGGCATCGGGTATGCTGATCGCAAGGATTTTTGCCCGCATACCCGTCTTATCCGCGACACCGCGCATCGGGTAACGGCAAAGGCATCCACCGGGAACACACTTTGCATCGACGAAACCAGCGGCCCAACCGCAATAACAGGAGCGTCTCAATTGATCGGGTTTCCGGCATCGGCGATAGCGACATGGGGCGGTGCAGTTGTGTTCGTCAACGTTCTGTTGACTCGGCTCGGCGTGCCGATTCTGCTCTTCGCGGGCTCGGCCATCGCGGCGGGCACGCTGTCGTTCTGGCACATCCTCGCGGCAGCCGTGGTGGGCGCATTGATCGGCGATGCGGCTTGGTTCACGGCCAGCCGTATCTACGGGCGTAAGCTGATCGGCACACTGAGTCGCCTGTCGCCTGCGGTCGATTCCAAAGTAGACAAGGCGCGCGCGATGTTCGAGCGCTTCGGCATGCCGCTCGTTTCGATCTCGAAGTTCGTGCCGGGACTCGCGCTCATCACGCCGCCCCGCTCATGGGCACGACGGCCATCGATACGCGCATCTACGCTATCTGGGACTTTGCCGGCGCCACCGCATGGGCGACGTTCTGGCTGTTCGGCGGCGCGGCAGCCGAACAGCAACTGCATATGCTGCTCGCGTTCTTCAGGGCGCGTGACGGCACAGTGATCGACATTCTCGTGGGTGCCGCGTTGATCTATCTGGCGTACCGGCTTCAGCAGCGGTGCCGGGATCGCAAGCGCATGGTCTCGACCGGTTCCGAAGCGTTGACGGCGGCGCTGCCCGGCACCGGCGGCCGACGCATTGCACAACCCAAGGTGTTCGATGCAAGGCCGCAAGCGGCGACACGGGACGCACCGGACACGCCGTATAGGCAGCAGCCGATTCCGGGCGCACTCGCGCTCGATCCGCACTCGCCCGACCAAGTCGACTGTGCCTTGCGCGCGTACGACATGGTGATCTACTGCATCTGTCCGGATAGCACGACCGCGGTCGAGATCACGCAGCGCATGCGTCTGAACGGCTATACGCGCATCCGCGCATTGCGCGGCGGGCTCGACGCCTGGCAAAAACGCGGCTTCCCGGTCGAACCCGAGTGCGATGCCGCCGCCGAACCCATCGCGGGAAAGTGCACCAGCAGACGGCGCGACACCGCGAACGGCGCCATCACATTACGCGGCTTCGCGCCACGTCGCGGCGAAAGCGCGTGAAGTTGCCACTGCGCTTTCTACACGTGCGTCACGTTCACAACGGCAAATCCTGCACGAGCGAGTTCGACGCCCACGCCGCCGAACTCACCTAGTTGCGGCCCGCAGCTTTCGCGGCGTAAAGCTGACGGTCGGCGGCAGCGAGCAGATCGAGCGCATTCGCGCCTTCAGCGGGCACACAGGTCGCGCAGCCGACGCTGACCGTCACGGAGACGGGCACGCCGTCGCTGTGAATCACGTCCTGCGCCTGTACCTTGCGGCGGATTTTTTCGGCGACGTTCAGCGCGCCCTCGGGCGGCGTCTCCGGCAGCAGCACCGCGAACTCTTCGCCGCCATGGCGCGCCACCAGATCGATCGAACGCCGCACCGTCGCCGCGATGGCTTCAGCCACCGTGATGAGCGCTTCATCGCCGCTTGCGTGGCCGTGCGTGTCGTTGAAGCGTTTGAAATGATCGATGTCCATGAAGAGTGCCGAGAGCGGCTGCTTCGAGCGACGCGCGCGGCACCACTCACTCTTCGTCGAGCCGTTTGTCGAGCACGCGGCGATTGTTGAGACCCGTGAGCGGATCGGTTGCGGCGAGACGCTCCAGCGCGTCCTGCGCGCGCAAGACGAACGCGAACAGCCACGACACGATCACGAACACCGCGCCGAACGCGAGCGTGAGCACGCCGGTAATGCGGCTGCAGTGCTGCCACGGCGCGAGCACTTCGTCGACGGAAGGCGCGACAGCCGCGATCAGCGGCGTGCCGGGCACATGCGCATACGTGTACATGCGACGCACGCCGTCCACCGTGGAGATCGCTTCGTCTTCGTAACTGCCCGATTCGTGCGACGCCATCACCTTGTAGGTCGGCGATTTTGCAATGCTTGTACCGATGTCGCGCGGCGAAAACGGCTTGCGCGCGAGCAACGTGCCGTCGTCCATCACGATGAACACCGAGCCGAGTTTCCCCGTGTTGATCCGATCGAGCAGATGCTGGAAATACTCCATGCGGATCGCAAGCAGCGCAACATCGTTGAACGTGCCGTCGGCTTTGTCGATGCGGCGCGACAGGCCGACCGATAGCTTGCCGTCACGCAGACGCGAGCGGAATGGATGCGAGAAATAGAGCCCGCTCCTGGGTTTTTGCTGATGCGCGAGAAAGTAGTCGCGGTCGGCGAACCGGACGGTGGGATTCGCGTCGCCGCGCTGCGAGGCGACGACCTCGCCCGTAAGACCGATCACGTATGCGCTGCCCAGATAGGCCGCCGTGGTCGAGCGGTCGAACAGCACGGCACGCCGCACGTCGAGCGGCAAAGTCCACGCAACGGGATCCTTTGCGCCGTCCACCATCGCCTGCAGCGACAGGTCGTAGATTTCGACGTTGCGCGCGAGGTCCGTTGAAATGATGGCGACGAGATTCTGCGACGTGTCGCGCGAATAATTGAGCGCGTCGGTGCGGCCGCTGCTGAGGGTAAGCAGCGTGAGACCCGCCATCGCGACCGCAACCAGACTGCCGGCCAGCCCGGCGAACGACGGGTGATTACCGACGTACCGCGATGCGCCAGCGAAGTTCACGCGCCAACTCCTACGCATGCGCCGATGCAGCGAAAGCGTTCGATGTACCCACGTGCGCACTGCCTCCTTCGCAAATACTTCGCACCGTGCAGCCGGTGCATTGCATCGCTCATGTTTTTGCCTGCCTGCGTTTTATCTACTTTTCGTGCGGCCTGCTATCCGCCGATTATCGAACCCACCGTGCCGCCAGAAAACGCAATGCATGTGCTACATGCTCAACGCTTGCGCAGCAGTCTCGCTGCCGAACGCATGCGGCGCTTGCGCTCCTTCTTGAGCTTGAGCTAGTGCAGCGCCGCATCGGGATCGGCCGTGCCGGAGCCCGCCAGCAACGCCACGTTGTCGCGCAGCAGCATTTCGCTCGCGACGATGTCGTTGAGCTTACTAAAACGCTTCTGGATCTGCTTCAAACGCTTGACGGTCTCTTTGTGGCCGCCCTTGAGCACCGGTCCGAAAAATTCGAGCAGGTAGCGCAGCTTCTTACCCGCCTTTCTGACGTCATGGAACGATGCATAGCTGGAGCGCCGTGCAGCATGTCTCACTGCCCTCGCACACTTCATACGCTTTTTCAGGGATTTTCCGAGGCTTTGACGCGCTTGTCGGCGAATTTGCGCAGCGACACGCGGTCATGCGAAGTGTTGAGCTCTTTCGTTGCACCCGTAAGCGCTTCACGCAGCAGATGCTTGACGTCCGCGTTCAGAAGCGTCTCGCGGCTGGTCGCCAGGGCGCTTGACGCGGACTTCCTGCAGTTTCGGCACCAAGCCACCTGCCTCGTCGTCCTCGTGCCTCAGAAGATCGATCAGGATGTCCCAATCGCGCGTGTTGCCCGCAGCTGTCGCCAGGTACTTGTAGATCGCGCGCTGCTGGGAGTTTTCGCCTTTTTCGAGCAGCGGCTCAAAGGCCCACCACAGCGAACGCAACCGGCGCAGCGAAACCCGCAATTTGTGCAGCGCTTCGGGAGACGGGTCGTCGCGCACCACACGGGCGTGGTCGATCGCATGATCGACGAGCGGCGCCGCGTACGACGCGAACGCTGCTTGCGTCGACGGTGCGGCTGCCGGCTTGGCCGGTGGTTCGGTTTTCGGGTCACCCTTTAGACCCGGCTTTTGGGTCATCCACTGCCGCTGGCCCGGCGACGCTGGTATCCGGCATCTGCTGGTTCATTCAGACCCCTTCAAAAGCTTCGTCTGATCAGACTAGCAAAAAAGCCAAACCGATATTCGCGGTCGCATCCTGGCGTTTCGCACGGGTTTGTGCGGTTCAGGCGCGCTCAACACCACGCACGCTGACCGCGCGCTTTCGGTCACGCGAAGAAGGACGTGACACGAGTCGATAACACATTTTCAGGCGGCCGTGCGCGCGGCGAAGTTATCTTCGCGAGACGCGAATCACAAGCCACTCACCTCAGCTTTATTCGGATGGCTGACTATCCGTTTTCGCCATCTCCTACGCGACGCGTTTCGCCACGACGTGCAACGCTTTCAGGCACCCTCGGGATCAACCTTGGGCGTTACGCGCAGCTTTCGGTTGTCATCATTTGGACACACGCGCCACGCAGGATCGGAAGCTCCGCGATAAACTTTTTTCTGAGGCACACGTCATGCCGGAACTTTCATATCCGCAACTAGGTACTGCGAGCGGCAAGGGGCACAACATCGGCCTCCTCGTTTTTATCGCAGTCGTCATTGCAGGCACCATGTATTGCGCCGTCAATCTGCTGGACGACTTTCAACTGTCCGCGAAGGCTCGGCTCTCCCGTATTTTCTGCTCGGCATTGCATTGCTGATCGTGCTGGGTTTTGAATTCGTGAACGGTTTCCACGACACGCACGACACGACCAACGCGGTCGCAACCGTAATCTACACGCATTCGCTCGCGCCGAATCTGGCCGTGGTGCGCATCCCCGCGCTGTACGCCGAGCCGAAGGGCAACGAACCGCCACCGTTCTGGATCCGCTGCCTGCTGATCCTGACCTGCACGGGCGTTTCTTTTGCCCACGGTTCGAACGACGGCCAGAAGGGCATGGACCTCATCATGCTGATCCTGATCGGCACGGTGCCGACCGTATGCTCTGAACAAGGCCGTCACGCCGTCGGAAATGCAGACGTTCCTCGCCGTCGCGCAGCAGACTTCTACGACGCTCGCGAAGTACACGCAAGGCGCGGCGCCTTCGGTGAATCCGCGTGCAGACGTCGAAGCCTACGTGCACACGAAGCAGCTCACGCCCGCCACGGTGCCCGCGCTGCAGCAGCTGACGGATCTGATCGGCCGTCAGGTGAGCGAATCGGGTTCGATGGCTAACGTGCCGCAAGGCATCGTCGACAACGTGTGCAACAACATGTACGTGGCCTCCGAAGCGATCCGTCTGATGGGCAAGGCGAAGCAACCGGCCTTCTCGGAAGAAGACGCCAAGGTCATCAACAACTTCAAGGCGCAAACCGACCACGCCACCAAGTTCATTCCGACGTGGGTGAAGGTGGCCGTGGCGATCGCACTCGGCCTCGGCACGATGGTCGGCTGGAAGCGGATCGTGGTGACAGTCGGCGAAAAGATCGGCAAGCAGATCTGACGTACGGGCAGGGCGCATCCGCCGAAGCCGTGGCGATGCTCACGATTGGCGCTGCCGACATGTACGGCCTGCCGGTGTCCACCACTCACGTGCTCTCGTCGGGCGTGGCCGGGCACGATGGCCGCCAACGGTTCGGGCCTGCAATGGGGCACCGTGCGCAGCCTCGTGCTCGCATGGGTGCTGACGCTGCCGGTTTCGATCGCACTCGCGGCCGGCCTGTACTGGTCTTCCGCATGGTGTTCTGATTGGTCCAAATGCTTGGATTGCGTGCCTCGACTGCAAAGTTCGGGCACGCAGCAAGTGACAGGCAGCAAGCAGCAAAGGCATCAACGAAAAAGCGCGGCCGGTTCGATAACCGGCCGCGCTTTTTTGTCATCCGCAGCGCAGCGCCAACGGCACGCTGCGTCAGCTCACTTGCAGATCAATACACTTCCGGCACGATCATAGAAGCCGGCACCGGCTGGCGGCTGTATTCGTCGTGGAATACGCGGTTCGGCAGTTCGATCGTCGGATGCTCGATCTCGTGATACGGCACCTGGCTCAGCAGATGGCTGATACAGTTCAGACGCGCGCTTCTTGTACACGGCCTGCACGACCCACTACGGCGCTTCGGGAATGTGCGAGCGTTGCAGCATGACCTCCTTGGCTTGCGTATAGGCTTCCCAGAGACGTCGGCTCGAGGTCCCATAGGGGCGAGCTTCCACTGCTTGAGGGGGTCGTGGATGCGGTTCTGAAAGCGGATTTCCTGCTCTTCGTCGGTGATCGAGAACCAGTACTTGAGAATCTGCACGCCGCTGCGCGCGAGCATCTTTTCGAACTCGGGTACCGAGCGGAAAAATTCTTCGTACTACTCTTCGTCGGTACAGAAGTTCATCACACATTCGACGCCCGCGCGGTTGTACCACCTGTGGTCGAACAGCACCATTTCGCCACCGGCCGGCAGATGCGACACGTAGCGCTGGAAATACCATTGCGTGCGTTCGCGGTTGTTCGGTACCGGCAGCGCGGCCACGCGGCACACGCGCGGATTCAGACGCTGCGTAATACGCTTGATCGCGCCGCCCTTGCCCGCCGCGTCACGTCCTTCGAAAATGACCACGAGGCGGTGGCCCGTCTGCACGATCCAGTCCTGCAGTTTCACGAGCTCGCCTTGCAGGCGGAACAGTTCGCGGAAATACATCTTGCGCGCTTCGCGATGCTCCTGCGTGAAGCCGTCCGCACCGTCGATGATGCGGTCGTCCACTTCCATTTCGAGTTCTTCGTCGTAGGCATCGATGAGATCTTCCTCGAACCTGCGCTGCCGCTCGTCGGCCATCACTTCACCATCAGGTCTCAGATCCTGCTCTTTCATTGAGGCTCTCCTAGCAACAGAAAATAGTAAGGCACGCGGCGACGAACGCGACGCGGTCCGCTCGATTATCGAAGCGGCAAATGTCATCCATGTTACCGGTCATGCAACCAGGTACAAGCGCCGGGCACGCGCGTTACGCCACGGCCGCGCGGGTCGGCAGCGGTTTCGGGCCTGTCGCCATTCACCTTGATCGTCGCCGCTGAAATCCTAGCCTTTCAGCGTATAATCCTTGGCCTCGATCTGCTTGGCGAGTTCACCGTCGATAGGCTTGTACGGCTCCCAGAAAATCGTGTTCGGCGGCAACAGCTGATGATGGAAGCGCATCGCGGCGACGGCGTCCGGCAGCGGCATGTTGAAGTCGTAGATGTTATTGATCACCTGGAAGATCGACGTGAAGATGCGCGAGCCGCCCGGCGTGCCGATGACGAGCGACACCTTACCGTCCTTCGTCAGAATGGTCGGGCTCATGGACGACAGCGGACGCTTCTTCGGCACGATTGCGTTGGCGTCGCTGCCCACCACGCCGAACATGTTCGCCACGCCCGGCTTCGCCGAGAAGTCGTCCATTTCGTCGTTTAGCACGATGCCCGTGCGATCCGCCACCACGCCCGAACCGAAGTAACCGTTGATGGTGTACGTGTTCGACACCGCGTTACCCTACTTGTCGACCACTGAGAAGTGCGTGGTTTCCGCCTTCTCCGGCATCGACGTGCCGAGACCCGGCTGCACGCTCTTCGTGTCCGAAGGTGTGTTGGGATTCACTTCCGAAGCGCGTTTCGCGAGGTAGGTGTCGTCGGGCAACTGCGCGATCGGCACCTTGTAGAAGTCCGGATCGCCGAGATACTGCGCACGGTCCGCGAACACGCGCTTCTCGATTTCGGCGATCAGATGCACGTATTGCGCGGAATTGAGCGTGACGTCCTTGAAGTCGGGCGCGAGATCGGCCTTCATCTTCAGCAACTGCACAAGGCCGATACCGCCCGAACTCGGCGGCGGTGCAGTGTAGACGCGATAGCCGTTCCAGTCGGCCTGAATCGGCTGACGCCACACCGCCTTGTATTGCTGCAGATCCGCCTTGGTGATGAGACCGTGGCCGCGCATGGATTCGGCGATCAGGTCAGCCGTCTTGCCCTAGTAGAAGTCTTTCGCGCCCTGATCCGAAATACGCTACCGAAATACGCTACAACACGGCGGCGAGATCGGGCTGCTTGAAGTTGACGCCTTCTTTCAGGTTGCCGAAGTAAGTGTCGATCATGAAGACCGTGCCGCGAATGGCCTGGCCGAAACCTTCGAGCAGCAGCGCGTCGATCCAGTCGACGGGACGCGAAGCTCGCCGCGACGCGGCCGCGTTCGCGTTCGCGATACATGGATTGCACGGCGGCGTCGACGGCCTCGGCACACGTCATGAGCGACGACCAGTCGCGCTTGCCGAACACTTTCGACACAACGCCGAGCAGCCGGCGCAAACAGGCCGCGCCGCTGCGCATAGTAAAAAAGCCGACGATCATCGCGCCGAGCACGCCCGTGGCGATCAGCATGGCGGTTTGCAGATCGTGCAGCGCGCCGTGCGCCGCATATGCGCCGAACAGCATCAACCCGCCGAGCGCGAACACGATCTGGGCTAGCGCCTGCGCCGTCGTGCTGACCGTGATCGCAGCAGCGGCGTCGCGCATGCGCATGCCGCGCTGGGACAGTTGCCGCACCATCACCACCGGGCTGCCGATCTGGCCCGCCGGAAGAAGACTATTTTGACCGACTCGCCGATCCAGCGCGCGAACAGCGCGTCGCGCATCGTGAGATCGTGATGCACGCCGTCGCGGCGACGAGCACGAGGCCCCAGCCGGCTGCCATCAGCGTGGCGGCGACCGAGCCGAAACCCTGCCACGCGAGCAGGCCGACGAAGAGCGCCGTGCCGATCGACAGCAGAATGAGAATCTGACGGAAAACCTGACGGAAACCGAAGTACGCGATTGCGTCCTTCATGTTGGAGATGAAACGGCGCCACGGGCGCATGTTCGGATCGGTGACGTATTCGAACGTGAGCGACACGCGCATCTCGTTCGCGCCGGACGGCGTGATGCGATGACGCAGCTTGTCGCCGTCGAAGAACACGAGGCTGCCCGGCGAATATTGCACCGAGCCCGGCTGATCCGGCACTTCCGGATTGCGCGTGTGCAGTTTGTATTCGAGGCGGCACGACGAGTCGTCGATCACGCCAAGCAGCAGCGGGTAGCGGTGGCCGTCGTAGTACGACGTATCGTAATGTCAGCCGATGTGGTCGTCCGGCCGTGTGTAGTCGGCCGTGTGTAGTAATACAGCGCGTATGCGTGCGGATCGTCGGCGGGCGAGACCTGGAGCTTGTCGCCGCTCAGTTGTTCCAGCCAGCCGATCAGTTCCTTCGAGCGATACAACTCGGCGATGAACGGCGCGAGGCGGTCGATCGTGTGACGGCTCACGCTGCCGCCCTGCTTGTGACCCGGCAGATAGTTGCGGTTCACTTCGTCGAGCAGCGAACGCGCGCTGTGAATGAGCTGCGCGGTGACTTCGGGCGCGAGGAAATCTTCGAGGTACAGGAATGCGCCCTGATCGTCGAAATCTTTACGCGGACCGCGCGGCGGCGAGCGAAGCTGCGGGGCGATCCATTGAAACCGGCGCGAACACGTCGTCCTGGGCGTGCATACTCATTCGCTCGCCCACATCTGAGGAGTTTCGCTCGCAGCGGACGCAGTCACCACGGGACTAGCGGTGCGGCGCGCGATGCGCCAGTAGCCGAACACAACCCATGCCGCGAAGAGCGGCGCGCCGATCGAAGCCGCCACGACGAACGGCAGCACGACGCTCGTGAGCGTGACGATGGGCAGCAGATACAGAACGTCTTCCGTTTCGAATCCACCGACGAACGCCTGTTTGGTGCCTGCCTTGCCCGCCATTTCCTCAATGCGCATGCGCAGGAAGAAGATCAGTGCGATCGCGACGCCCGCAAGTCCGCCAAGCCAGCCCGGCGCTACCTTGAGTCCGTCCATATGCAGCGAGCCCGTGCCGACGCCCATGCCGACGAACAGCATGACCGTGACGAGCGCGTCGCACGCGAAGTCGTAAACGCGAAGTCGTAAAAATGACCGATGCGGCTCGACTTGCCGCCGATGCGCGCGAGTTCGCCGTCCGTATGATCGACGAAGTTCGACAGCACGATGAGGAACGCGCCGGCGTTCGTCCAGGCGAACTCGCCGTGCGCGAGACACAGCGCGCCTGCGAGACCGATAAGGAGACGCAGCGTAGTGAGATGGTTAGGCGTCACCCACGTATTCACTAGCAGCGTGACGAGGCGGCGGGCGAGCCGCGCGTCCCAGGTTCTGGGCGGCGCAACGTTCATTGGAGTTTGGGTCGCGAATTCATAACCCGGAAATATATACGGGAACGCAAAACCTTGCTTTCTCCCTTAACGTTTTCTGAAGGCTAAATCGTTACCGCCGTGTGGTGACCACCCTGCAAGTTTTGCTGAATGCGGATAAAGCGCGAATCTAGTCGCCCTTGCTGCGCCGGATCTACTTGATACGCAACGCCTTTTCGAACCACGACGACGCGTCGCTGGGCGTTGCGAATACACTACATCGAATACGGTCCGCGGTTCATTGCTTATGAAATGCTTTCTTTCTTCCGTCGTCCTGACACTTGCCGCCGCCTTGCCCTTCGGCGCACACGCCGCCGCGCTCGATACGCCCCTCACCTGCAATGAAAGCGGCTATCAGTTCATCGCCGACCTCGCACAGCAACAGTTGATCGACCCGAAACCCACGCGCGTGGAGAATAATTCGATTAATGCGTTTTCGCCGGTGTCGGGCGCCGATCTGACGGCGTTTGGATTCCACGTGTTTGCGGTGGTCGGCTACGAGAAGGACGATCCGATGTTCCGCGTAGGCGACGGCGAACCGGTCGCCCGCTCGGCGTACGGCGTGGTGGTGTTCGGCGGCGAGTAAGGTGCGGACCGCGCTGACCTAGGCGCGGCAGTACGGCCATCGTGCATCACGTTGCGCCACTCATCACCGCGATCTTCTGCAAGCGCAGTTGACGCGGTTGAATCGGCGAACTCGTGGCGACGCGTGACGATGCGCCGCGCCGCCTCGTGTGATCCAGCCAGAGCTACTTACAGTTTGATCGCAGCCGGGTCCGCGGTCAGATAACCCACCGTCGCGCCGAAGCGGTCCTTGTAGTTGGCGCGCACGAGCGGATCGAGCGTCGATTGCACCTTGTTGTGCAACGGACTTTCCCAATCGCCGACGTGCTGGAAGTTGCTCATCACGTACGTCCATCCGTTGATTTCGTCCACGGCGTGCAGACCCGTCGACTCCGCGCCCGACGGACACGACAGCACCCGCGCAAGCGTCTTCGTGTCGACGTTGTAAGCCCACAGGAAGTTGTTCACGTGCATGCCGCTGTCTTCGCCGATGAAGAGCGTGCGCAGCTTCTCGGAGAACTTCAGGTTGTCCGGATTGGCGATGCGGTCCGGATTAGCCGTGTTGCCGAGCGCATCGGCGGCCGACAGATCCTCGCTCACGAGCGCGACCGGCGCGGCCATGTCCATGGGCACCCAGTCGCTGTTGATCGCCACGCCGCCGCGGTCGCGCTGGCCGCCCTTCAGGTTCAGCGCGGAGACGGCGCCTGCGTTGATGGTTTTATCCACGGCCACGTCGGTGGACGCCGCGTTGCCCTTCAACATCGACTTCTCGATCCGCGACATCACCGAGTAAAGCACCTTGTCCTTCGCGTTGACCGTCGTGCCTTCCAGTTTCGTGAAGCCCATGCTGCCGCCCGCGAGCGCCGCGCAGCGGTGCGTCTCGAGGAATGTCGCGGCCTGTGTCATGCCCGTCTTCACGCGAATCCAGTTGAACGTGCCGTTGAAGTTGATCTTCGTGTAGGTGGCGTCGCCCGGACCTTTGGTCGCGACGTCCATGATGTCGGCCGCGGTCAGACGGTTCGCGAGCACCTCGATTTCGGCGCTGGTCGCGTGGCCCAGGTTGATCCACGAGAGCGTGGCCGAGCCCGCGCCGCTCGACGACACCTGCGTCCACTTCGCGACGTACAGCGTGCCCGCCGAGAGATCGGCTTCGCGATCCGCGATGAACATGAAGAGACCGCCGTTGGTGACGTCGTCGCCCATCAGCACCGTGCGCTTGTCGGGCATCACCTGAATCAGCTCGTGCGAGATGCGGCCGAGGCAGTAGTGTTTTTTATCGTGTCCGTGCTGTCCGGATTGGCCGTGACTTCGGGCAGATGAACCACATAGTGATACGGATTCGCCGTCGTCTCGTTGCCATACAGGCTGCGGCTGAAGCCCTTGAACTGGCTGTTGCTCGAAATCGTGGTAGCGTCCGGCTCGTATTCTTCGCTCGACAGATGCGTGTTCCATGGCGACAGACTCGCGCCGCACGTGATCCACAAGCCGTGCGCCGACGACGTATCCACGTTCGAGTAGCCCACCAGCGTGAGCTTGCCGGTGGCCGGATCCTGATCGAGCGTGAGCACCGCGATCGGCTACGGCAACTGGCCGTACATCGACTTCAGGCTCTGGTCGCGCGTCGTGTATTCGAACTGGACGACCGCGAACACCGCATTGCCCTTCAGGCCCTTCACGGTCGGCTGATCGAGACGGATGAGCGACATGCCGTCCGGGCAATCCGAATAGAACTGACGCTCCGCGTCCGCCACCGATTTGTCGATGATCGGCTGGTTGTCGATGTCGACGTAGCCTCCCGTGAGGATCGTGCCGCCCTTGATATTTGGCACCATGTCGCCCGTCACGAAGAACGGCTGATAGGCGAACTTGTAAGCGCGGCTGCTGCCGTTGCTCATCTGCACGGTAAGCGACGAAGCGACCGTGGTTTTCGCCATCGCGGCGGCGTCGGCGAGCGACGGCGCGACCATCGCGCCGAAAGCCGCCGAGACGAAGTTCGCCACGGGCTTCTCGGGCGTCGAGAGATCTTCGCTGCCGCCGCACGCGGTCAGCATCGAGGCCGTGGGCGAGCCCGCCCAATCGCAGCATCGGCGCGCCGACGAAAAGTTTCAGGGCTTTACGGCGGGAAGGGTCGAGCAGCTCGGCCATGTTGTCGTGATCCAGTTGCTCGGCCATGTTGTCGTGATCCAGTTTTCAGTAAGTAGTGTGGATGGATTCACAGCAGGCACGCACACTGATCCGGAAACCGCATGGCTCACGCTCGCGCCGCTATGACGCGAGAATTCTATGAAGCGAATATGAAAGTATATTGACAGATTTTAGCAATATTTCATTCGGCCCCCAGAAAGCCGGATGCCTTCCATCGTCGTATCCGTCAGCCCGGGCGACGGAAATCGTTTTCGACCCACGCCGAAGCGCTCGCCTTGCTCAGCTTGAAGCTGGGCGGTACCTGAACCTGTGCGATCTGTTCGCCGAACATGTCGAGCGCGGTGAGCAGCGCGTACGGTTCGTCTTCGTCGGGAATGATGTCGAGCGTGATGTCGAGTTCGTCGTTGCCGTCCGCGCCCGGTACGCGCAGCGATTTGTGAAGCTGCGCGCGCAACTACTGTTCGTGCCGACGCAGCACTTCGGAGGCCGTCTTGACGAGCGTGTTGAACGCGGAGGTGTCGAGGGGTTTCGGGTCTTTCTTGTTGCGGCCCATCGTCCACGGGCCGACGAGCGCCGGTTCCGCTTCGCCGTCCTTGATCATTTCGATCGCCCAGCCGTCGTCGCGACACAGGCGATCTTCGTACACGGTTTCGGACTGTGTGTCGTCGTGGTCTTCTGCCGTGATGTCGAGTTCGGTGTCGGGCGAGGAGGAAGGCGTATCGGTCATTGCAGGGTTACTCACGGATTGCTCATGGGTTGCTTGCGGAAGACTTGCGTCGGCAAGGCAAAAATACTGATCGGATTTCAGGATTCTACCTGCCTCGCCCATCGCGACCGCGCATCTATGACATCCGGATAAGCCTCGCTACGCACTTCGAGTGTTTTCAACCGGTTTTCTTATTGCGACCTTCAAAGCGCCATTCCGATAGCCGCAATAATTTATTTCCACATTTAGTCGAACATTTAAGATCGCGTAAAAATGGCGAAAAAACGCGACCCGAAGGCCGCATATAAAAGATGAAAAAGACCCTTGATCAAGGGTGGATTGAATCGTAAAATCCTAATGGCTATTGATGACAATACCCGCTGGAAGGGTGCATTGCGAGAAGTGGAATGGAACCATCGCGCGTGCCGTACTGTCGCGCAAAAGCACGCCCTGTAAGCCTTACGAACATCGTCGCACTGCAACAACAACGCACTTATTGACACACGCCGCGCGCCCCCCAATCACATACGTATTTTTTCTTTATTTACCCACACTTACACAAATTCCCATTCAATTCCGGAATCAAGAATTCGTTGTTTTATGATACGCGATTAATAATCCGAATGGCATCTTTAAACTTCGCTGCGAATCGTCAGACAGCCGGCGTAATTCACGCAAGCTAGGCAATGGCCAACCGGAAGTCAGCACCAAAATGCGATTCTCAATGCACAGCTACAGCTTCGGAGTTATCCAGACATGAAAAAACTTCATCGCAGCAGGCCTCATGGGCGCATTCGCCATTTCCGCCCACGCGCAAAGCAGCGTGACGCTGTATGGCACGCTGGACGCCGGTCTCGTCTGCTCGAACAACCAAGGCGGCCATAGCAACTGGCAGCAGGGCAGCGGTTCGGTGTCGAACATCTACTTCGGCCTGCGCGGCAGCGAAGATTTCGGCGGCGGCCTGCATGCCATCTTCACGTTGGAAAACGGCTTCAACCTGAACAACGGCAAGTTTTCCGAGAACAGCACGATGCTCAACCGTCAGGCGTTCGTCGGGCTGAAGAGCGACCAGTAAGGTGCGCTGACGCTCGGCCGCCAGTACGACTCCGTGGTCGACTATCTCGCGCCGCTCTCCGAAGCCGGCGCAGGCTATGGCAACAACCTGGCCGCTCACCCGTTCGACAACGACAACCTCGACAACTCGTTCTCGATCAAGAACGCCGTGAAGTACACGAGCGCGAACTACGCGGGCCTGAAGTTCGGCGGTTTGTATGGCTTCAGCAATTCGGCCGGCCAGTTCTCGAATAATCGCGCATGGAGCGCAGGCGCTTCGTATGACAACGGTCCGTTGAGCGTCGCGGCCGCTTATCTGCAACTGAAGAACAAGTCGGGCAGCTCGAATCTGGCGGGTGCGGTCTCGCAAGGCGACGGCACGGCAGCCGTCGCGCCGAACCTGCAGCGCACGTTCGGCGCGGGCATGAATTACACATACGGACCGGCAACGGCAGGTTTCGTATACACTCACACGCAACTGGACGGCATCACCGGCGTGGACGTCGGCGGCGCAACGCTGCCCGGCGTGGCCGGCACCAACCTGCATCTAACTATGAGTTGAACGGCCGTATGCACTCACGCCGGCCGTGAGCCTCGCCGCGTCGTACACGTTCACCGACGGCAAGATGTCGGGCTCGAACGGTTCGGGCGATCCGAAGTGGCACACGGTGTCGCTACAGGGCGACTACTCGCTCTCCAAGCGCACCGACGTGTATGTGGAAGGTGTCTATCAGCACGCATCCGGCGAGTTCGGCAACTTTGGCGCGAACGTCGCGGCGATCAATATGCTCGCGCCTTCGTCGACCGGCAACCAAGTTGCGGCGGCAGTCGGCCTGCGTCACCGCGTCTAAGTTCGCATACAGCTTGTAGCAACGACTCACCGCGGTATCCGCAGGGCGAGCCATCCCTTCGCCTTGCAGTCCAACCCGCGCGCGACACAATCGCGTCGCGGGTTTTTTATTGTGCCTGCTTTGCGCTTGCTCCGTGCTTTCTTGCACTCGATGCGTGTGCGATGCGGGCGTGACGACGCCACACCTCGCTGGGTATACTGGCCTCGTCCGCCATCGTCGACGGTACAGACGATAGCGGTTTCGTCGCGAAGCACGACGTTGCGCTGGAAGCGCGTCGCGCTTCGCTTGCGCCCCAAGTTCCCGCGCATCACCGGGGACGCCGACGACCGAACCCAATGAAAAAATTCTTGCTGTTTGCTTCCACCGTCGCCACAAGCACCCTGCTCGTGGCATGCGGATCTTCCGGCCCCGCACGCGATGCCTCCGTGCCGCTCATGTATGTCTCTTCGGCACGCGCGCCTGCGTATCGCCGAGTGTCTCGGCAGCCGTCTGTCGCGCGTGCACATGTCACGTGTCGGCAGCGCGACCGAGATCGCCGTCGGCTCCGATTCGAACAACTCGTATTTCGTCACGCTGACGCCGTACAACGTAAGCGCGGCGCAATCACACTCGGTAACAACTCACGCCGGCCTGCAACTTTTTAAGACTTGCAGCCGGCTATTTTTTATCGATGCATCTGCGAAAATAGCCGCCCTCGTTCTTCATGCGGCCTGCGCCGCGAGCGTCAATGGCATCCAGCAAAGCACATCACGCAACCGGTTTCGCAGCCGGCATCATCGCGGCGACGGTGGTCGCACGCATCGGCGGCGGTTCGCTTCATGTATCAGCATCTTACTGAGTTTCATTTGTTCATTGCCAGCGTGGCGGGCAGCACGGCGCCCGACTGGCTCGAAGTGGCGTGGTGGTCGCGCGCGCGGCGTTTATGGATCACACATCGCACGCTCACGCATTGTGGGGTATCGGTTGGGTTGGGCTGTGCTGCTTGCGGTGTCCTATCACTGGCTAGGTCATTCGATCTACGCAGCGCCGGCATTCGGCTTTGCGTGCGGCGGCCTCATGCATCTGTTCGCGGACTGACCGAATTCACTCGGCGTGCCGTGGATCGCCCGCCGGACGACATTCGTTGAACCTGTGGAATAGCGGACACTGCGATCTGATCGTGGGGCCGCGTCGTGGGCGGCCGCTTGGTACGTAGGCGAGCACATGCGGCTGCATGGCGCGCCGGCTGACGTGTTGCGGCAATATCTGAAGATCGGCTGAGCCGCTTTGATAACGCAACACGCGCTGCGCTTTTACCGGATGGCCGCAGCGTAGTTGGCCGGCGTCACGCCGAGCAGCCGCACGAACGCTCGCGTCATGTGGCTTTGATCGGCGAAACCTACTTGCACGGCGGCGTCCGCGAGCGTCGCACCGCGCGCAATCAACTGACGAGCAAGTACCACGCGACGCTGTATTCTGTACGCGTGCGGCGGCAACCCCATCTCCTGCGCGAAGCCACGCAGCGACAGGAAGCGGCTCATGTTCACGTCGGCCGCGAGATCGTCGTCGATGCGCATGCGTGCGCACACGATCACGGACGATTGCGCATGACGTTGCAACGAAGTGCGCGACGTTGCTTGTAACGCGCGTGCGTTCGCAGCAGATAGCCGAGCAGATCGAGCAGCGCTTCGTCATTTACTTACGAGGTTGTCCGGCACGTGCGTCTTTTCAGGCAATTCCACCGCCACTGCAAAGAGCCGCTCAAACAGTTGATTCAGACGAAGGTCATGCGCAACCGGCTGCGTCAGTTCGATTTCGCGCCGCGCGATGTCGAACAGTTCGACCGCCGTCTCTTCGGCTAGCGAAGGTTCGAAGTAAAACATGCGCCATGCGCGGCCACGTTCGTCGAGTGGGCTGCCGTCGTGCACTTCACCTGGATTGACCATGATGGCGTCGCTCGCGCGCTTCGACGACACCGCGTCCGCTCGCCGACCGATATCCGCTGCTCACGATCACGCCGACTCCGAAGCGATCGTGCGAATGACGGGGGAATGCATGCGCGGTAGCAGCCACGGTGGCCTCGACTCCGGCAATTGCGCATCGAGGCATGTGGACGCGGCCGCTCGGCATGGCTGGTTCTCGTCAGACGATCGGCACGCGCACCGATCCATCGCAGCGCATGCCGGATGTTCGACGCAGCGCATCATTCGCAAGCGGATCTGCAAGCGGATTGGCAAATGAACTCGCGAGCGCATCCGCCAACATCGATGTGAGCGAAGCGCACATGCCCGCGCGGCTCATCGCTAACGCCCCTCTTCACTGCGATCGCCTTCGCGCACCTTGCCCTGCGAGACGCTGCTGCCCGGCGGCACACTGTGGGTGAGCCACACGTTGCCGCCGATCACCGAGCCGCGCCCGATCGTCACGCGTCCGAGAATGGTAGCGCCCGCGTAGATCACCACGTCGTTCTCGACGATCGGGTGACGCGCATTGCCCTTCACGAGCATGCCGTCCACGTCCGCTGCGAAACTTTTCGCGCCGAGTGTGACGGCCTGATACACGCGGACGTGTTCGCTGATGATCGCCGTTTGGCCGATCACCACACCCGTACCGTGATCGATGAAAAAGCTCGGCCCGATGGTCGCGCCCGGATGGATGTCGATGCCGGTAGCCGAATGCGCGATCTCGTTGATGAAGCGCGCGAGCAGCGGCACGCCGAGCAGATGCAGCGCGTGCGCGAGACGATGATGCGTCATCGCCCAGATGCCCGGATAGCACAGCAGGATTTCCGTGATGTGCTGCGCGGCCGGGTCGCCCGTGAACGCGGCCTGAATGTCGCTCACGAGCAGCGCACGAATACCCGGCAATTGCGTGCCGAACTCACGCGCGACTTCGAACGCACGCTCTTTCATCTCGGCTTCGGACGCTGCGCTGTATTCGGGCAGAAAGCGCAACGCCCGGCGGATCTGTTCCGCGAGCAGACGCAACGTGCTTTCGAGCGTATGGCCGACGTAATAGTCGACGGTTTCGTCGGTGAGATCCGGCGCACCGTAATGCGTGGGGAACAGCGCGGCACGCAGACCGGCCACGATATTGACGATCGCTTCGCGCGACGGCAATTCGCGAATGCCGAGCGGATGCCGCGTGCGATGCAATTCTTCGCGCGATGCGCGCAGGTCGGCGACGATCTGTTCGAGACCCCAGTTCTGGGAAGGCACGTTAGGCATAGAGAGACTGCTCCGTGCAATTGCACGTTTCAAAGTGACAGTCGTAGAAGATTACCGCGTTTTGCATCGTGCCGCGTAGCGCGGCATGCCATGACGGTATGACGTGAAGATAATAAGGGCGCGCGCTTCGCGTGAACGATCAGATGGTGACGCTGCTCGTGTCGATCCAGCACACGGCCCAGTCGCGCGCGTGTGCTATCGCAGCGCCTTCGTCAGGAAAACGGAGTTCGGTGGGAAAAAACGGTTGGCGACGAGTTCGCCGTCGCTCGAGCGCGAAATGACCACATAAGGTTGCCAAGTGCCATCGCTCGCGCACGCCGGCGCGCAATTTAACAAATAGCCGCGATGTGTGAATGCAGCATCGAAATGCATGTGTCACCCGCCCTGACGGCCCCGAAAAAATGTTTAGAGTAGTTCACGGCAGAGCTTGCCGGCCATAGGTTTTTAGCCGGACAGATCGTGTCAATTTAACCGCGCTTTGCTCGTCAGAGTAAACTCTTGACTCTGTAGTAAATACGTGTCGATTAAAAAAACGAAAAAACCTAGTCCAAATCCTTCGCTCTATGGCCCGGTACTTCGCATGTGACTAGGCAAAGTACTGGTTGCGCGCAAGGGTTGCGAAGGTGTGAGACGGGTCGGGCAAGTCAGGCGGTTGTGCGGGGCGGAACGGATTTTGCTGTATTCGGCCATGTCCTCTTCAGGGAAAAAACATGATGAGCAGCGATATCAACAAGCCAGCAGTAGTGAAGGACGTGCCGGCCAACACCGGCGTGAGCTCGGCGGAGATTCACAACGACCGCACGCACGACAGCACGGTCGACACCGACAGCAAGAATCTCGAAGCCGCTCGCATCGCGGGGCACAGCCCGATCTCGCCGGACGAAATCACCACCTCCAATGCCACGCTCAGCAACAGCGTGCCCGAATCGAGCGACGGACTCGGCGGCTTCGACAGCCGTGTGGGCGGCAATCATCTGCTGCTTGCACTCGTGCCCGGCTACACGGTGATCGACCGCGGCATGGTCGCGCCGCAAGGCACGTATGCCGTCGAACATCAATACTACGAGCGCGAAACGCTCGGCAGCCCTAACGAACGCGGCCGCGTGCACTACGCGCTGAATCACATGCGCCCGACGCGGCTCATCGAGTTGCAACGCGTGCGCGTGAAGTAACCGCGTGCTGCGAGGCACGTCTGAAGATCTGCATCTAAGGAGCGCGCGCCGCGTGAGCAGTGGCGCGCGCGATGTTTTGTACGCGCTTGCCCACGCTCGATGCAGCGCGGTCATTCGAAACCGTGGGTTGCAGGATCTGCGTACCAGCAAGCCTTTTTCTCCTGACGGTAAGCCGACACAATCGGATTTTCGTTCACCATCGGAAAGGAGCAGCACATGAAGAAGATCGTCGTGATCGGCGCGACCGGTACACTCGGCCAGGCTGTCTGCGCGGAGCTGAAGGCGCGGCACGAAGTCATCGAAGTGGGCGCGACGCGAGGCAAATATCAGGTGGACAGCACGAAGCCGGAAAGCGTCGAGAAGCTCTTCCGCGAAATCGGCAAGATGGATGGCGTCGTCACCACAACAGGCAAAGTGCATTTCGGCCCGCTGCAGGAAATGAGCGTCGAACAGTTCCGGATCGGTCTGAACGACAAGCTGATGGGACAGATCAACGTCGTGCTCGCGGCGCAGCGTTTGAACGACGGCGGCTCGTTCACGCTCAAGAGCGGCATCATCGCCGACGAACCCATTCGCGATGGTGCGAACGCGACCACGGTGAATTTCGCGCTCGAAGGTTTCGTGCGCGGTGCGGCAATCGAATTGCCACGCGGCATCCGCATCAATGTCGTGAGTCCTACCGTGCTCACCGAATCGCTCGGCGCGTACGCGCCGTTCTTCCGCGGCTTCGAACCCATCACCGCGCAACGCGCTGCGCTCGCTTATGCGCGCAGCGTAGAGGGCCTGCAAACGGGCCGCGTGTATCGCGTCGGCTATTGATCGAAGTCAGAGTGAAACGCGCTTCGTCGTTTTGATGAGATCCGGTGAAGCGCGTCGTCAAAGCGGCGTTTGAAACCCGCCCGCGATCAACCGCCCTGCACGCCTTGCGTGTTGACGAAGAGTGAATAGAGGCCGTGACTCGCCGCCATGAAAAGGCGGTTGCGAGGACGGCCGCCGAAGCACACGTTCGCACAGCGCTCGGGCAACGCAATGTGCCCGAGCGCCTCGCCTTGCGCATTGAACACGCGCACGCCGTCGAGTTCGTCGGTACCCATGCCCCAGCCACACCAGAGATTGCCGTGCACGTCGACGCGAAAACCGTCGGGCGTGCCCGGACCTGCGTCGATGAGCACGCGGTTGTTCGATAGCGTTGCACCGTCGCCGTTGACGTCGAACGCGCGAATCTTGCGCGGCGAGCCGCGCAAGATTCGACGATGTAGAACAGCGACTCGTCCGGCGAAAATGCGAGACTGTTCGGACCGAGCACGTCGTCCACGACCATGCTCACCTTTCCCGATTGAGCGTCGATGCGATACACGCACGCCGTCAATTCCGACTCCTGGCGCTAGCCCTCGTAAAAGCTGTCAATACCGAACGTCGGATCCGTGAACCAGATCGAGCCGTCGTACTCGGTGGGCGTGACGCGCCGTGTCAGATGCTCGCACGTGACGAGGTGCCCCTCGCGATCACACGTGTTGCCGTTCGCATTGTTCGACGATTGCCTGAAGGTAGTGACGGTGCCGCTCGATTCGTCCCATAGCAGAACGCGGTCGTTCGGAATGTCGCTCCACAGCAGATAGCGGCCGTCGCCGAACAGACCGGCCCTTCGGACCAGCGCACGCCCTGATACAGGCACTCGACGGAAGCGGAAGCGAGAATCAGCGATTTGAAACGCGGATCGAATACGCGAATGGACGGATCGGGATAGAGGCGGCTATTATCGGTCATGCCTTCGTTCGAGTCGTGAATTGAGGAAATGTGAGGATTCGGTCGCCGGAAGCCAGCGCGGCGCGAGGAAGCAGCGGCGTGTTTCCGGGTCGGTGGCTGCGTTCCGGTGGTTTCCGGAAAGCCATGACGGACACCGCGAAAAACCGGATCGACGGTAACACCCGCTTTCAGGATTGTCAAACCAGCGACGCAGCGCGTCCGTACTCTTCCTTCATGCGCAATTTGCGAAGTTCGCGCATCGCGACACTGCTTTTTTGTATGACAATGCTGTTGTGCCGCTCGCTGGTACGCTTCATGCGCGAGCAAAAGTTAAATCGGAATTGGCAGGAAGTCGGTTTTTGCCCGAAATTTTGGCAAAGAAACGTTAATTAGAGTGGTCCGCCGATAACGCGCCAAACAAATTTTTCAAAACGCCTGTTTCGATAGAATTGCCCGCTTTGTGAAACTGTGCATATTGAATCGGCTGCAAATCGGAATTCAAAAGACAATTCTTTCGCGAAACTGCATGCTCGGGTCAACTGAAATCCATTTGAAAATGCATTACGACTTTGCAAATAAAATTTTGGTGCTAAATTGTGAAAACTAGACGGCCAGACGGAACCCCGTACTGGAATTAACCGCAACAAGCAGTATCAGAGCCTGAGAGAGCAGAAAATTGTCGCTACATTACATTTTATCGAGCAGATGGCTTCGCTCCAGAATGCCGCCAACGAAGCGGAATGGTTCGACGTCATTGCCGGCCTCGCTGAACGGTGGGGCTTCAAAAGATTGCTGGTCGCGATGCTTCCGCGTCCTACCATGTGGCTGGAAGAAGCCCTATTATATATGCGCAGCACGTATGTGCCCACCTGGTGGCGCACTTACGACGAGCAGGGCCTCGCGCACATCGACCCGACGGTGTCGCATTGCGCGACACGCGTTCTACGCCGCTCATCTGGTCGCCGGACGTTTTCACCACGGCTCCGCAACAGTCGATTTATGAGGAAGCGCGCTCGCACGGATTGCGCGCAGGCATCATGCTGCCGATTCATGGGCCGAATCAGGAAGCCGGCATGATGTGCTTCGTCAACGACAACAACCCGAGCGACGAATTCTGGCATCGCATCATATCGACGTCGTATTGCCGAATCTGGTTTTATTGCGCGATCTGGTAATTGATACCAGTCCAAAGCATTTAAATAACCATACTCAGACATTATTGTGAAACTCATGCCGCGTGAACGTGAATGCCTGAAATGGACAGCACGCGGCAAATCCACCTGGGAAATATCCCATATCCTGAATTGTTCGGAAGCAGTCGTGAACTTCCACATGAAAAATATCAGGACGAAATTCGGTGTGAATTCGCGGCGTGCTGCAGCCGTGATTGCGACGCAGCTCGGGCTTATTGACCCGGGTTGGGCAAGGCAGCGGCGTCGCGGCTATACAGACGTTCGGCACGGCCGAGATCGGCGTCGGACACGGTTTTAGTGAAGTAGAAACCCAGCAGGATCGAGACAGGAGCCGGAATTTCCGCGCCCGATTCGAACCGGCTGCCACGCGACGGGGTAACGCCGAAGCGCGCCCAGAAACGGCGTTGGCTCTCTTTCTTCTTTTTGCGGTACGCAATGATCAGGACGCGGTCGACTGCCGGGGAAGCCTCTGCTGGACGCTTCTGGGTGCTGGTTTGAGGAAGCCAGTGATTTTCAAAAAGTTCCATTTTCGTTTCCCACATCGGTTGAGGGCTGATGCTTGTCTCGAATTTTCCGTTATCCGATAGGCATCCACACCTACCTAGGTAGATGGCAAAACAATTTAAAATGCATAAGTTTTCCTGCGTATTGGGGGTAACCCCTACATCACTAGGAGAGCGCCATGCAAACGATCCGGATTGGAATGCGGCAGGAATTCGCCAATGCAGACATCAACGAGATGTACCGTCTGCGCGCGCGGTTCACGGGCGGCTAGGTTGGGATATTCCGACCATCGTCGGTATGGAAATCGACGGCTACGACATGCTGATTCAGGGCGACGACCGGCGCGTGCGCGGCTGCTGGCGCCTGATGCCGACCGAAGGGCCGAACATGCTGAAGGATACGTTTCCGCAGTTGCTCCACGGCGAAGCAGCGCCCATTGGACGGCATATCTGGGAGCTGAGTCGCTTCGCCATTGAAACTTCCGGCGAAGAGCAAACGTTTGGCTTCGCAGATGTCACCATGCATGCGATCCACGAACTCATCACGTTCGCCGACCAGATGGGCATTACGCGCTACGTCACCTGACGACTACGTCGATCGAGCGGCTGCTTCGCAAAACCGGCATCGAGATCAGCCGGCTCGGGCCGCCGGTGCAGATCGACGTGGAGCGCGCGGTTGCACTGTACATCGCGGTGAGTCCGAAAACGCGCACCGCGCTGTTCGGGCCGATGGCGGCGGCAGCTTGAGCGGACTGCGATCCGCGACGTGACCGTTTCCCGCATGCGACGTGCGGGAAGCGGGAACCGTCACATCTGGCGGCGGCGACGCGCAAACAGACGCGTCGCCGCCTCTTCATTGCCCTCTCCATCGAAAATCCCACCAAACCTTGACGTGCATCCCTGTTCGCAGCAGTTCTTTCAGCGATCATTTACGCTTGCATTTGTAATGAATCGTCAAGGTGCGGCTCGGGCGCCGTGGCGTCCGATCTATCAGACAGACGTGGAGTCACACGCATTCTCGTAGCGGTCGACGGCAGCAAGACCTCCCGCCGTGCCTTCGATGCAGAGCTCGCGCTCGCGAAATCCAGCGGCGCCGAACTGCGGTCGCCTTACATCGTGGAGAACACGCCGATGTATTTCAAGGCGCCGGGCTACGACCCGTCCGTTCTGCGCAATCGTCTCGTCGAACAAGGCAAGGAGCTTGGCGTTCGCCACTGCCATGCAGGCGGCGGGCGTGAAAGGGCAGATCGTCGTCGACGAAGCATCGTCGCTCGACGACGTTTCCACGGCCGTGCTCAAAGCCGCCGCCGAGTTCGACGCCGACCTGCTCGTCATGGGCACACATGGCCGGCGCGGCTTCCAGCGCTTGATTCTCGGCAGCGTGGCCAAGCGCTGCGTGCGTCAGGCAACGCTGCCGGTGCTGCTGATTCCGTCGGCAGCGGGCAAAGCGCCTGAAAAAGAGGCGTGAGCGAACGTCCGGCATGCAGGCGATGATATCGCTTAAGATCCCTAACTGTCAGCGCGCGTCATTTTGCCGCGAAGTCCAGTAGAGGGCGAATGGGACAATCGGTCATTGCATCGACCTTTGGCTTGCAGAACATGCTCACTCCTACCGCTGTTACTCGCTCCGCCGGCGCGCCCGATACCGCTTCCCACTCCACGCCGGCGAGCAGCCGCCGCCGTGCGATGCCGGTGCGCGCCGCTTCCCGAACCGCCGCGCGCTGTTCGAGTTGCGCGATGCAGCAGTTGTGCATACCGCAAAGCCTCTCCGCCGACGAACGGGTCGCCGCATTCCTACTCGACGTGTCGGAACGCAACGCGCAGCGCGGCTATTCTTCGGCGGAATTTAACCTGCGCATGACGCGCGAAGACATGGGCAGCTACCTCGGCATGACGCTCGAAATCGTCAGCCGCACCCTGTCAAGATTTCAAAAGCGCGGCCTGATAGACACGCAAGGCAAACACATCCATATCGTCGATATCGAAGGTTTACGGCAGGTCTGATCCGTTTTAACCGCTCAGCGTCTACTCACGAGCCACACGGTGGTGCATCCGACCTCGCGCCGGCGTCATTTTGGCTTGGCACGGCTCCTGCGAACAGGTACAGTCTTTAGTCTGTTCCCCGCAAGGAGACTTGGCGAAATGAATCGTGACCTTGCACCGCATCACCCGCTGGTCCAACGTCTGGTAGACGCCCGTCAGATCACCGACGCGCTGTTCGCTATCGTCAAACCCGAATTCCTGTACGAACGCCCGATCCGCGAACGCCACCGCGTCGTGTTCTATATCGGCCATCTCGAAGCGTTCGACCGTAATCTCTTCGACAAGCGTCTGTGCGAGCTGCCCGCGTTCGCTCCGAATCTGGATGAACTGTTCGCGTTCGGCATCGATCCCGTCGACGGCGACGTTCCCACCGATCAACCCGCCGACTGGCCGTCGCTCGAAGCCGTGCGCGAGTACGCGCAACAGGCGCGCGAGCAGATCGACCACGAACTCGACGCGCTCGCCGACTCCGCCGAACTCGGCGGCAACACCGAGCGCGCCGCGACAGCCGAGCAACTGCTGAACGTCGCAATCGAACATCGGCTGATGCACGCTGAAACGCTCGCGTACATGCTCCATCAGCTACCGCTCGAACAGAAGGTCACGAATCTGCGCGAGCCCGTCGTCACGAATAGCGAAGCGCGCGAGGCGCTCTCGCAGATGATCGGCGTGCCGGCCGGCGCCACCGTGCTCGGCATGACGCGCGAAAGCGGCCGCTTCGGCTGGGATAACGAGTTCGGCGAATTGCGCGTGGACGTGCCCGCATTCCAGATCGATCGTCACATGGTCACGAACGACGCGTTTCTCCGGTTCATCGAGGCGAGCGGTTATCGCGAGCCGAAATGGTGGTCAGAGAAAGACTGGGCGTGGAAAGAAGCCGAGCACATCGGGCATCCGGCCTGCTGGACGCAGCACGCTGGAAGCAACGCATGGATGCTTCGCACGATGTTCGACGACGTGCCGTTGCCGCTCGACTGGCCCGTCTACGTGAGTCACGCCGAAGCCAGCGCGTACGCTCGCTGGGCAGGCAAGGCGCTGCCCACAGAAGCGCAATGGCAGCGTGCGGCGCAAGGCGCGCCGCACGGCGAGTCCGGCAATTTCGATTTCCGCAGCTGGGACGCGCAACCTGTGGACGCGCATCCGGAGAACATCAGCGCATTCGGCGTGGAAGGCCAGTTCGGCAATGGCTGGGAATGGACCTCGACGATGTTCGACGCGCTGCCGGGATTCGAAGCGTTTCCGTTCTATCTCGGCTATTCGGCCAACTTCTTCGACGGTCAACACTACGTCATGAAGGGCGGCTCGGCGCGCACCGCGCGCTGCATGCTGCGTCCGGAATTCCGCAACTGGTTCCAGGCTCATTACCAGTACGTGTATGCGGGGTTCAGGTGCGTATCAGAAGCGTGAACGCCTGAACCCCCCGCCGCTCAGGAAGCCTCACGTTCCGGCTTGTCGCTCTCCTGCGGTTGGAGCTGAATCGACTGTTGCGCCGGCGGTTGCGATTACGGTTGCGGCTGCCCTTGCGCACGGCTGGCTTCCGGTTGCCTGCCCGCATCAGTCGAGGCGGCGACCGGATCGAACACCACCTGCGAGGTCGCCTCGTCGTAACGGTACCTCACCTTGCTGCCTTCGCTCACTTTCCCCGCCAACATCTCCTTCGCGAGCGCGTTCTCGATCACCTGCTGGATCTGCCGGCACAATTCGCGCGCGCCGAATTCCGGCCGATAACCTTGCGTCGCAAGATGATCGACGATGGTGTCGTCGAACTGAAGCTGGATGTCCTGGCCACGCGCAATGCGCGCCACCTACCCCAGTTGCAGCCTCACGATATGACGCGTTTCATCGCGCCCAAGCGACTTGAAGATGATGATGTCGTCGATCCGGTTCAGAAACTCCAGCCGGAAATGCTGACGCAAGACCGACATTACGCCGCTCGCCATCGAACCCGAAGCGCTGTCACCGAGGAAACCCGGCGCCATGCGCGTCGCGCCGCCAATCACGTCAGCGCCGAGATTGCTGGTCGCGATGATCAGCGTATTGCTGAAATCCACCACGCGGCCTTTGCCGTCGGTCAACCGGCCGTCGTCGAAAACCTGCAGCAGCACGTTGTAGACGTCCGGATGCGCCTTCTCGATTTCGTCGAGCAGGATCACGCTATACGGACGGCGGCGTAGCGCTCCGTGAGTTGCCCGCCTTCGTCATAACCGACGTAGCCCGACGGCGACCCGATGAGCCGAGACACCGAGTGGCGCTCCATGTATTCGCTCATGTCCACCCGCACGATCGCACCTTCGTCGCCGAATACGACTTCCGCGAGCGCCTTGGCAAATTCGGTCTTGCCGACGCCCGTCGGTCCGAGAAACAGGAACACTGCGTCGGACGATGACTCGCCTGCAGTCCCGCACGCGAACGGCGCACGGCGTCGCTGACGGCCTGCACCGCTTCGTCCTGACCGATCACGCGTTCATGCAAACGCGCTTCCATTATTTAGCAGCCGTTATTTAGCAGCCGTTCGCGTTCTTCGGCGGTGAGCTGCACGACCAGAATGCCTGTGAGCTTCGCGATGATCTCCGCGATCTGCACCATCGTCACGCGCGACGTGTCGGTGCCGACACGCTTTTTCCACGTATCCGTTGCTTCGCTGAGATCGTGCTCCTTCTGCGCGATTTCCTCGCCGAGCGAATGCGCGCGGTCGAACTGCTTGCGCGACGCGGCGGAGTCCTGTTCGCGCCGCAACTGCACAAGTTCGGCCTCCGTTTCGAGAATCGCGGCCGGGCGCGACGTGGCGGAAAGATTGGTGCGCGCCGCCGCCCGATCGATCAGATCGATCGCCTTGTCCGGCAGAAAGCAGCCGGTGATGTAGCGGTCTGACAACTCCGCCGCACCGACGATGGCATCGTCTTCAATCGTCACCTTGTGGTGCGCTTCGAGCCGGTCGCGCTGCTCGCGCAGAATGTTGATGGTCTGCACCACGCTCGGCTCCGGAATCAGCATCGGTTGAAAGCGCCGCTCGAGCGCCGAGTCTTTCTCGATGTACTTCTGGTATTCGGCGAGCGTCGTCGCGCCGATCAGGTTCAGCTCACCGCGCGCCATCGCCGGTTTGAACGTATTCTCGATGTCGAGGCCGCCTTCGCCGCCGCCCTGCCCCACGCCCACGATCGTATGCACTTCGTCGACGAACAGCACGAGCGAGTCGCGCTGCGCGGTGATTTCATCGAGCACCTGCTTCACGCCCTCCTCGAACTCGCCGCGATACTTTGCACCCGTCACCATCGAGTTCACGTTCAACTCGACGAGCCGCTTGTCGCGCAACGATTCCGGAATGTCGCCGCTAATCATGCGCTGCGCGAGACCTTCGACCACCGCCGTCTTGCCGACGCCCGGCTCGCCGATCAGCACCGGATTGTTCTTGCGACGCCCGCCAGTACTTCGACGATGGTCTCGATTTCGCTCGAACGTCCGATCACCGGATCGAGCCGCCCTTCGCGCGCAAGCGCCGTGAGGTCGCGGCTGTATTTGTCCAGATGCGGCGTACGCGACGGCTCGGCCGGTTTGCGCGGCTCGGCGCCCGTGCTGACCGCGCGCTGCGTCTGCTGCACGAGCGTCTGCGGGCTCAGCCCGAGACGCGTGAGCATATGACCGGCGAGACTGTCCGGCACCTGCGAGAGACCGATCAGCAGATGTTCGGGTCCGATGTAACTTTGGCCAAGCTGACGCGAAGCGACGAACGCACGGTCGAGCACACTCTTCAAGCGCGGCGAGACGCCGAGCGGACCTTGCGCGACTTCGGAGGGATCGCGCCGCTGCGCGTTGGCACCGATGAACGCGCGGATTTCGTCAACGGAAATGCCGAGGCTCTTGAGAATCGAAATGATGACGGCCTGATCGGCGAGTTCGTATAGCAGATGTTCGGTGTCCACTTCCTTGCGGCCGAACTGGACCGCGCGCTCCGCCGCGCGTTGCACGATTTCCTTCATGAGATCGCTGAAATACTGGTCGATTGCACCGGCCTCCGCGCTTTCCACCTGATGTCCGGCGTTCGTGCCGGCGGCTTCACCGGGCGGCCGGGATTGAGCGGATCTTGCGGACTCGCGCGGAATAGCGCCTCGAGCGGCGAAAGCGAACGTTGATGACGGGTAAGTTGCGCGTAATGAAAATCGCAGACGTCGATGATTCTGCGTTGACCGTTCTGAAGCAAGGCAGGCCGGACAATGGCCGGTCGAACACCACAAATGTCGCAAAGCATTTGAGCCATTTGGTTTCCTCATCGCAAACGATAACGGGCCAGATTGACTGCGCAGGAAATGGACTGAAGCAGTTGCGCCGCACGATGGTCGTTTCGACGGCTGTGTCGCACGCAAGAGAGTACCGCGCGGCGCCAATTTATGCAGCACGGCCCAACCGCAGCACATTGCGCACCATGGGTTCATCGAAACGTCGCGTAGTGCGTCACTTATCCTTCGCAGCGGCGAAGTGAGCGATGCATAAACGCGCCTCGTCATGCGTGCGGCTGGCGGAAATAAAAAAGAGCGTCGATCCGGTTGGACCGACGCTCAAAGGGAACCCGCTGTCGGGAACCCGCTGTCCACAGGTTCACACACATCGGTACTGACGTCAGTGCATCGGCATTGTCGGCATCGACGGGTCGGTGTTGGTGGTCATCGCGTTCGTTTCGGCGGCATGCATTGCGGCCACTTTTCGTTCGGCCTCTTGAATGTCGTCGGGATAGTTGCTGTCGTCGCCGCGTGACGGGTCGTATCCGGCCGCTTCGAGTTCTTCGAGCTGGTGCCGCACTTCGGCGCACGTAAGCGGTTGCGATTGCGTCGCTGTCTGCGCATGGACGGTGCTGGTCAACGTTAGCAGCGCGGCACTCGCGATCAGCGCACCCGAAAAAGCCCGCACCGCGAGCCGATGGAAAGAGATCAGTTTCATGGCAAGACTCCTGGAATAAGCGAGCGTGCGATTCAACGTCGACGCGAGTCGGCAGCAGCGCGCTCTGCAACGGTTAACTGACGCGTTGAACGGCTTATTCTAGGTTCGCGCTAC
This sequence comes from uncultured Paraburkholderia sp., assembly GCA_940747215.1. Lineage (GTDB taxonomy): Bacteria > Pseudomonadota > Gammaproteobacteria > Burkholderiales > Burkholderiaceae > Paraburkholderia. The sequence goes on from CALNWS010000002.1 coordinate 105,041, forward strand.
GGAAGTCCGGAAATGCGTGTGGGCGCGAATGCGGCGCGATCACTTCGCGTGCGCGGCGACGCAAACTCGCTCCGAACACAAACGGCCAGGGAAATCACGGAGCGGAATTTTCGGTGCTTTGCATACAATAAATCTGTTACATCTTGAAAAAAGGCACCAATGGCGGTTATAGAGCACGCTTTGCATACAACTTCGCCGTCCCGATCGACCGACAATGTGTAACACGGCGATCAAGGAAGCGCCCGCAGGCGGCGAGTATGGCGCGGGCCAATATTTGCGCGAGGAGCAGCTCGCCCGCAGTCTCGGCGTGAGCCGCACGCCCGTGCGCGAAGCGCTGCGCCGACTCGAGGCAGAAGGCTGGGTCGAGACACGGCCGAACTACGGCGTGCGTGTCAAAGCGTGGACCTTGCAGGATGCGAAGGAGATTTTCGAAGCCCGCGTGCTGATCGAGCCGTTTCTCGCGGGCCGCGCGGCGCTGAAAATCGGCGCGGCCGATCTCGAACGTCTCGCCGTGCTGGCCGATGCCATGCTCGCCATCACGCGCTCTCCTTCCACCCCACAATCGAGTGAAGACTGGTTCGTCGCCAACGGCGAGTTCCACGCCATCATCACCGCCGCAGCGGACAACGCGCGGCTCGACCGGTCGCTGCGCTCGATGAAGGAAACGCCGCTCATCAAGTAGACGTTCGTGACGTAAACGACGCCGATCGCGAGCGCAGCGCACGTCAACATATCGAACTCGTTATCGAACCCGTGCAGGCACCGCAGCAGCGCAATGCAGCGTGGATCGAAGCCATTACGCGCTGCCACATTCTCGCGGCTGAACAGGCGGTGCTCGAACGATACGAGAAGGACAATTCGAATCCGCCGGCCTGACTTCACAGCGCTGCGCAACGATTGCAGGTAATTCGCATCACATCGCTTCAACCTATTGAAAAGAGCTAGCAGACACACGTAGATAAAGCCGCATACACGGTCGCACGACGACACAGGAGACACGACATGCTGAGCACGGTCAACGCAGGTCCACGGCTGGACAGGCTTCCTATTTCGAGCTTTCACAGACGGATTCTGTGGCTGATCGGCGGCGGCATGTTCCTCGATTCGTTCGACATCTATCTCGCGGGCGGCGTGCTCGGCGCGCTCGCGAAAAGCGGCTGGTCGACGATGCAACTGAACGCCGCGTTCCTCTCGTCGACGTTCATCGGCATGTTGTTAGGTGCCTTCACCGCAAGCGTGCTCGGTGATGCGCAAGGCCGCAAGTTCACGTATCAGTTCAATCTCGCGATCTTCGGGTTCGCCTCGATTGCGGGCGCGCTAGCGCCGAACATGGCGTGGCTCATCGTGTGCCGTTTTTTCATGGGACTCGGCGCGGAAATCGTCGTCGGGTATGGTTCGGTGGGCGAATTCATTCCGCCCTCAGTGCGCGACAAATGGTCGGCGTATCTGTCGCTCATCACGAATTCCGCGCTCTTCTTCTCGACGTTTCTCGGCTATCTGATCATTCCGACGATCGGCTGGCGCGCGATGTTCGCAATCGTCTGCGCGGGCGCGTTCGTGATCTGGGTGATCCGCAAGAAGATGCCGGAATCGCCGCGCTGGCTCGAATCGAAGGAACGCTACGCTACGCTGAGGCCGACGCGATCCTGCGCGCCGCCGAAGCCGAATCGGCGCAGGGCGGCGCATTGCCGACTCTGCCCGACACGCCGCGCGCCACTACGCGTCCCACCACGCTCCTCGAACTCTTAAAGCCCGCTCAGATTCGCCGAACGCTGCTGTCCATCTGCATTCAGATCGGCGTGAACGTGGTGATTTACAGCTTCATCGTCTGGGTACCGACGTTCCTCATGAAGCAGGGTCTCGGCATGGCGTCCTCTCTCGGCTACACCATGCTGATATCGCTCGGCGGATCGGCAGGCGCGCTGGTCGCCGACAGAATCGGCCGCAAGAACGGGCTGATTGGCGTGGCTGTGCTCGCGGCGGTGATCGGCTGGCTCTACTACGGACATTCGACAAGCGTCGGCATGGCGACGCTGCTCGGCTTCTGCCTTTTCACGCTCACGTATCTGATTGTCGTCGTATCTCGGACTGCCGGACGCGGGCCTCGCCACGTACACCGACATGGTGAACCGCGTGAGCGCATTTTGCGGCGGCACATCCACGCCGATGATCTGCGACGGAGACACCGGCTACGGTGGCCTGCTGAACATCGCTCACACGGTGCGCGGTTATCAGCAGGCGGGCGTGGCGGGCATTCAGCTCGAAGATCAGGAATTCCCGAAGAAATGTGGCTATACGCTGGGCCGTCACGTGATTCCGCCGACGACATGGTGCGCAAGATCAAGGTCGCAGCGGAGACCCGTCAGGACATCAATTTCCAGATCATCGCGCGCACCGACGCGCGCACGTCGCTCGGTTTCGACGAAGCATTGCGCCGCGGCGAAGCGTTCGCGAAAGCGGGCGCGGATGTCATCTTCATCGAATCGCCGGAAAGCGTCAAAGAACCGGAGAAGATCGGCCGCACGTTCGATCTGCCGCTGCTGGTGAATGTCGTCGAAAGGTGGGCGAACGCCGCAACTCACGCCCGCGCAATTGCAGGAGCTTGGCTTTTCGCTGGCGATCTATCCGGCGTCGGGTTTCCTCGCGGTCGCGAAGGCATTGAAGGACATGTACGGAGAAATCAAACAACTGAAGGGTACGGAAGGCGCGAAGCGGCGCTCTACCGTTCTCCGACATGTGCAAACTGATGGGCTTTCCGGCCGTGTGGGCGTTCGACAAGGCACATGCGGATTGAAACGCCGCCGCGCGGCGGCGTTTCCAGACTCTTGGGCACGTCGCGTGCTGCTTCGTCTCCTCGGCACGAATCACTCGTTCGACAGACAACCAGGAGTCAACAATGAAAGCAAAAACACTGATCTGCGCTGCCGCCCTCGCCACGATTTGCGCGTCGCAAGGCGCTTTCGCCTAGGTTGCAGGGTGCAGCCGCTCGGCGGTACCGTCGAGCAGACGAATGCGCTGCTCAAAGGCTGGAGCGTGCGCCGCGCGCTCGTCGACGATCGGTCTACAACGATCTGAACGACAAGATCGGCAGCAGGCAGCATCTACGACGTGATCATCTCACCGGACCGCAAGGCGACGTACGCGGGGTGTCGGTGGGCGGCTTCCTCGGCATGGGCAAGCACTATGTGGCCATTCCGGTCGACCACTTCGAGATTCGCGACGGCAACCTCTTCCTCGCGGGCGCGACGAAGGATGCGCTGAAGTCGGTGCCAGAATTTGAATACAACAAGCTCGAAAAGGCGACGAAGCCGCGCAAGGTGAAGGCCGAGTAATGCGTGTGAACGGCGGCTTCTGATGCGCGTTGAGCGCGCCTGTTGAAAAACGCCCGCTGCACTCAGTGATTCGTTGCGGTCACGAGTTGCAGCGGTGTTTCGATCACCTTCGAGAGTTCGCTTTCCTTGCGCTGTTCCGCAACGGCTTTCAGCGCGATGTCCACCCCGAATACCGCCTGCCGCTCGGCAAACTGGTTGATCGTGGCGAGCACGCGGCCATCGGCGATGAGCGGCTTGATCGCCTAGATGTCGTTGTAACCGGTAATAAGCACGCCGCCCGTTTTACCCGCGTCGCGCACGGCGTCCACCGCGCCCATCGCCATGTTGTCGTTGCCGCATAGCAGGCCACAAATCTGCGGAAACTCGCTGATCATTTTTGCCGCCGCATCACGGCCTTTCGCATAGTCCCAGTCGCCCCGTTCGGATCGCGACGGTTTTCATACTGGCCGCATTCATCGCGTCCTTGCAACCCGTTGTGCGTAACTGCGCGTTGCGATCGAGCGGATTGCCTTCGACGATGCCGACCTGATCGCCTTCCTTCAGCCGTGCAGCCAGAAATTGCCGACCTGGTGCGCACCGTTCAGATTGTTCGGTCCGACGAACGGCACGGAAATGCCGGCGTCGTCGAGCGCGTTGTCGATCACGATGACGCCCGCCTTGATCGCACGCGCAACGACTGGCGCGAACGCTGTCGAATCAGTCAGCGCGAGCACGATTGCGTCCATCTTCGCGCGGATCATGTCCTCCACCATGCGGATCTGCGCGTCGGTCTGCTTCTCGGCCGCGGTGCCGCGAATCGTCAGATCGAATTGCGACGCGTAATGCTACTGGTAATTCTGCGCGGCGCTTTCCATTGCGGCGGTGAACAGGTCGCCGAGCGACTTCAGCACCAGCGCGACTTTCATCTTGCCGCCCGTGCGCGCCTCGACTCGCGACGCGCCCGCGAATCCCGCGAGTCCCGCTGTGCTGAGCGCACCGGCCAGCAGCACGCGGCGGCGCATGATTTGCGTCATCAAACTTCTCCTCGTGGCCGAGGCTATCGTCTAACCCTGTTCGTGTTCGCATGCAGGCGCTGCGTGGCCGGCATTACGCATCCTTCATTCTGCTGTACAGGACACGAGGCTCGGCGATCCCGCAAGGTTACCGAAGTACGGATCGATCAGTTCCATCACGAACCCGTGCGTATCGGCCGGATGGCCGCTCACCTTGCCCGCCACCGGAATCAGATTAGGATGCGCGCCGCCGCGTATGCACGCCGCCATTTCGCAATCTGGCAGACCGTCGCTCGTCACCGCGCCTTTGAAGAGCTTCACCGCAACCGGCCGCGCTGCGTCAGCGCTCTCGCCTTGCAGCTTCGCACGATAGATGATAGATGACGCCGGACGCGCCCTCGCCCAGCATCTGTTGCAGTTCGAGCCGGTTCCACGGAATCTCGGCGATGCGTGTGTCCGCGAGCGCAGCCGTTTCAGTTGCTTCACAAAACGGATTGCCCGCATATGATGCGAGCCACAAAAGCCGCGGCAAACGCATGAGCCAGTCAGGTAAGTCGCGCAGATCGTTCGCGGCGAGACGCAGCAATTCGAGGCGCGTGCACGCGGCCATTTCATCGGGCAGCGAACGCAGACGATTGCCCGCGAGCATCAGCTTCTGCCGTTGCGTGCAGCGACCGATTTCCGGCAGCAGCGTTTCGATGGCGTTGTCGGTGAGAATCAGCCAGCGCAATTGCGGCGGCAGCGCGCGGCCCGACACGGTGCGAATACGGTTGGCCTTGAAGCCGACCATGCTCAATTGCGAGCACTCCCCGAGCACGTCTGGCAGTTCGGTAAAGGGATTGTTCGATGCGAACAGAATGCGCAGTTTGCGCAGGCGCGGCAAATCGTCCGGAAGCGCGGTGAGTGCATTGCCCGACAGATCGAGTACTTCGAGCGTATCGGCCAGATCGAAAATCTCGCGCGGAAATTCGCTCAGGCCGCAGGCGAGTTTCAATTGGCGCGAACCGGCGAGGTGGCCGGCCCGCAGTTGATCAAGTATCGTCGCGTCACAGTCGTTGAAAAGGCGTCGGTTTGCCGTTGCGCAATGGACCGGCGGCACTCAATTCTACTGACTCGTTATTCGACGCGTCGATATGGCGCTTCTGCGTTGAACCGAATGCGCCCTACGTCGGATAAAAAAGCGCAAATGGTTGTACAGTGTTGCTTTGCCCCAATTTCATGCCTTGTGCGCGACGAATGAGAGAGCAAGGTTCGGCGTGCAGGCTCAACGATCGAGGATCATCCTGTTCGATATCGCTACCGGTTCTGCCGATACGCGAGCAAGCGTGATTTGCTTGCAGCAAGGCACCTAGCGAAGTGCGCAGACGGAATCGTGTCTGCCGCCAATCTGTCAGGAGCACTGCAATGACATACGCATACAAGTTGATGGAATCGCCCGTCGGTGAGTTGAAGCTCGTTGCGAAGGGCGACAAGCTGGCCGCCATTTTGTGGAAACACGACCGGCCGAATCGCGTGCGTCTCGGCGATCTCGTCGAAGACAGCGAGCGGCCTGTGCTCGTCGAAACCGAGCGGCAACTGAAGGAATACTTTGCCGGCACGCGTCAGATGTTCGATCTCGAACTCGAACTCGATTTTCAGGGCACGGAATTCCAACGCAAAGTCTGGGCCGCACTGCTCACCATTCCCTTTGGGCAAACGCGCAGTTACTCGGAAATCGCGCAACAGGTCGGCAATCTAAATGCCGTGCGCGCAGTGGGCGCGGCGAACGGCAGAAACCCGATTTCGATCGTGGCCCCGTGCCATCGCGTAATCGGCGCGTCCGGCGAGTTGACCGGCTTCGCGGGTGGACTCGCGAACAAGATGCTGCTGCTTTCGCTCGAAGCAGGGCAAACGTCGCTCGAAGCCGCAACCAATGAGCAAACGCAGGAGCGAACGCGGGTGCGAGTGCCGATGCAACTGCGCTCGCTGCAGCGTCGGGTGCGAAGAAAGCAGCGCCCGGTGCGCGGACCAAAGTAGCGCGTCAAGTCGCTGTGCTGGACGCAAGCGTCGCTGTTCTGACGCCAGTCAATCGTACGCGGAGCTTGCGATCGCCAAGCCGCCGCGTGCGTCATCAGAAGTTCGAGAAGAAGCCGCGTGTGGCCACCACGCACGAGGCCGACCAGCTCACCGTGATAAGCTTGCAAGACTGCAGATGCGCCGCCATCTCGTGCGCCGGCCGCCACGCGCCTGACTCGCCACGTTAGCTTTCGCTCTCGCAAAGCCCTGTTTGATGGGCGCATACGGGTCGTTCGGACCCGCGACGGGCGAATCCACGTCCAGCACCGAAGTCAAGCGCTGGCGGCACGTTTCTGTTCTGCCAGTACGCCTGCTCGATCCACGCGTTGAAGAAGAACACCGTCGGATCGAAGCCGCCCCCGCACAGCAACACTGGCGCGCGCGGCACCCAGTTGCGCAGATTGCGCTTGAACGCCTGACGTAACGGCGACTGCGGATTCGCTGCGGGCAGCAGCGCCGCCGTGGTGCTCGGAAAAGCGCCATCGGGATTGGTCATCGCGTCTTCGGGCAATGTCAGACGGTAGGCGTTGCACACGAGAGCGTCGCTGCCGAAGCCTGCTGCAAATAGCGGCGTCAATGCAGGCGGCGCTTCGGGCAGCGAGCCAGGCGGCGTCAACGAAGCGAATTGCGGCGCGGGTGGAATGCCGTTAAAGAGTTCCGTGGACGGCAGCTTGCCGCACGCAAATAGCGTGTCGAGCGGCACGACGCTCGGCAACAGATCTTCGATACCACGCGCAAATGCCGCTTCATAAAAATCGCCCGGTCTGCGATAGATGTTGCCGTATGAGTGCTGGTAGCCCGTCACCACCAATACGGTAAAGAGCGTCGAGCCGAGATTCACTTCGCCTTTGATGAGGGTGTCCGCCGTCGTGGCGATCGCATACGGACCCGAATCCGGCGCGGACACCGTGACCTTCACGCCCGCCGCCTGCAACGCGCGGTGCGTCGCGAGCGCGACGAAGCCGCCCTGCGAATAACCCGTGACGAAAAGCTGTCCGTTGTCCCGCGCGTGCCGGTGGCGGGCCGCTTCGTTCAACAACTCGCGCGCGGCGCGCAACGAATCGATCACGTCGGTGGACTGCTGCTCGGCGTTCAGATACGGGTGATACGACAGCGTCGAGCCCGCATAGTTGCTCGCCACCCGATGTAGCCCTGCGCCGCATAAATCGCGGCGACGCCGATGCCCTCGCCCGCGCCGTCGACGTTGCCCGGATCGGTCTGCGTGATATCCGCCAGATTGTAGTTGCGATACGCCGTCGTGCCGTGCGCGTAGATCATCAGCGGACGCGGACCGCTGCATGCCGCCGCGCGTCCCGAAGGCATCATCAGCGCGCCGCTCGCGATAGTGGGTTCGCCCGCACTGCCGATCGTTCGATACCGGTAGTACACGATCTCGACGCCGCATGCGGGCGTGCCGGCTACTTGCGCGAGTTGCTGCCCGGCATCGCTCGAAGCGAGCAGTTTCGAAAACGCCGGTGCACTGAGCTTGAGACTGACGTGATGATCGGGCAGTTGACCGCGCGCGCGGCAACCGTCGTCGCAACGCGGGTTGGCGGAGGCCGGAACGCTGAAGCCAAACGTGGAGCAGGTCAGCAGCGCAAGGGCTGCGTTTCGCATCGCGACTGGCATGGCAATCTCCCTATTGTCGGTATGACGACGATCAGGTAGCCTTACAGAGTGAGAGGAGTATAGGGCAACGCGCCCGTGCCGCCACGCCAATTGCGTGGCCGCTTTGCAAGGGAATGCTTCATGGAATCAGGCGCGGCCCGCTGCGTGTGGATGATGGACGCGGCACTCTGGTACGACTTCGAATATTCGGTGCGCCGGGATGCGCGTGGTCAAGTCGGTCGCACATCCCGAGCCGCTTCAATCTTTTCCTGCGCTTGCTTTTGCTGCGCTTATTCCCACAAAGTGCGGCCGAAGAACGTCAATGTGCGATCCCACGCCTGCTGCGACCAGACCGGATCGAACTGCGTGCCCGCGATACGGCTTGGGCCGGCTGCCGTCTCGTTCGCGAACGCATGATGCGCGAGATAGCGATGAAACTTCAGGTCCACGTTCGCGTCCTGTAGTTTCTTCTCGAGCGCGTCCACGGTTTCCGCTGCGAAGAATGCATCCTGCGTTGCCCAGTGACCGAGCACGGGCACTTTGATCTTCGATGCATCGACATATTCGAGCGGCGGAAAGCCATACCACACCGCGCCCGCCGAAGCTTCCGGCACGTTGCACAGCGTGAGCAGCGTGAGCGCGCCGCCCATGCAGAAGCCAGTTACGCCGACTTTCGCAGAACGCTCTTTCAGGTATTGCACAGCGCCGCGGATGTCCTGCGTGGCGGCGTCGCCGAAATTGAGGCCATCGAGCAGGTGATGCGCTTCCTGTTCTTCTACCGTCGACTTGCCACGAAACAGGTCCGGCACCAGCGCACGATAGCCGGCCAGTGCGAGACGGTCGGCCACGCCGCGAATCTGATCGTTCAAGCCCCACCACTCCTGAATCACGACGATGCCCGGCGCGCCTTGCGACTTCTCCGGCTCGGCCAGATAGCCCCGAACCTGCTGGCCGTCGGGCCGTTTGTACGTGATCATCGATCCATGCGGGTGTTTCATCGTTTGCTCCTCGGTGAACAGAACTGCAAGCATAGCGCCCGCGTGCACGACGCGCTCGGACCGCAGCGGTGGGCACCGCGGTCAGTACGATTTTTACGCGATCGCCATTGGCGTTGGGTTCGCGCTCAATGTTCATCGCAAATCGGTCGCGCTAATGAATGCCGTCGCCGAACGCTTCGTGAAACAGTTCCATGATCGGCGTGCCGGAAGCGTCGACGGTCTCGTCGCGGTGATGGATCAGCGGATTGGTCGGCACTGCTGCGGGCAGCAAACCATTGTGCGGCACGATCATCTGCCCGAGCATGGCGGCGGCCTCGCACTCCTTTTTCTGCGCATTTTCACGTCGACTTTTCCCAAATGAGCTCGTTTCTGCCCTTGGCAGCGATGATTTTCTCGGTAGCGGCATTGCGATTCATCATGCCGTCTTTGAGAATTCGGCAGAAATACAACAGAAGCGCGAACGCGCTGCGCCGATCGCACAAGGAGAAATTTCGTCAGGAACGCATCCAAGTTTGATCGGCCGTAAAACAGGCGGAATACGTCAGCGGGTGCCACGATGAAAGAAAGAGGCTATTACGCGTTTTTGCCGCAAACTTTAATGCAAATGCCCAATGCAATTGTTAAATGCAAAACGCAGGCGATTAAACGCGGATCAGGTGAGTCATATCGATGATACGATATAGATACATGGTGAATCGATATTCTAGGAAATTTCCGGCTGCCACTGACCAATCCTTACAAAGTTTCAGAAAACTCCACAATAAATTCGCTTGGTACTTATGCTTCTTCAAGATTTCTGGTTTAATATCTTCACGTGGAACCCAATGCTTTAAACAATCGTTCCGCTTGAGCTCACTGCGAAGTGTCCAAGTTCCTTTCCGGTAGATTTGTCTCACTTTTTACCCGTCAAGCAAATTTGACTGATCACCGTCTCTCAGGTTCTGGCATGCAATCTTCGGATGCCAGAGTCTTTTCAGGCCGACACTTTGTGTCGGCCTTTTTCTTTCAAACACGCGATTAACAATCCGGAAGCGTTTGATTTATAAAAGCTTCTACACCAATAGAAAAAATAAATAACGCTTCTTCGAATTGTCAGTGTAATTCGGTATGGAGAATCATCGAGATTCAAAAGCAAACGTTAAAACACCGTACTCCTGCTTGCCATTACCACTCAGTTTTTATTGTCGAAATTGTTAAATCGCATCTGTATAAGATGCGTGATAATTATTGGTATGAACAATGCTTTATTGTTGTTGGAAACCCACGCCCCTTGTGCTTTAGCACGATGTTATGCAGCATGGTTGCGCGCTCAACTATCGCCGGGCAATACGCTAGAATTGTTCGATAAAGTCCATCTGCACGCCTTTGACCGGCGCTCCAAGAACGCCACCGGCAGGCCGGTCACGTTCACGCCGCGTAGCGTGAAACTCGCGTCGTCGTGATTGGACGATAGGCGGCGCTGAAATATAGCAGCAGCGTGCGCGACAGGTTGTATTCGAACGCGGCGCTGAACTGATCGGCCGGTCACTGGACTTTCGATCTCCGTGCTCTTCACGGCGGGCATGCTGTCCGGTGCCGTACTCGCGCTGATTCTCTGCGTGGTGGTATGGTGGCGCTATCGCAAGGAAGATCTGACGGGCGCGCCGCGCTTCAGCCGGGCGCCAGATCGCGCGGCTTTTCTTTGTTTCGCTGCCCGCGCTGGCGCTGCCGTTCGTGATCCGCATGGCGGTGGTCGAAGGCATTGCCACGGCCACTGAAGTGTTGACCATCGGCATTGCGTATTCGATGGTGGTTGGCATGCTCGTGTACCGGCGCTTCGAATGGCGCAGGCTCGGCCGCATGCTGGTGGATGCCGCGACGTTGTCGGGCACGATTCTCTTCATCATCGGTTGCGCGACGGCGATGGCGTGGGCGCTCACGCAATCCGGCTTTTCGCAGGATCTCGCCGGGCTGATGGGCTCGATGCCGGGCGGCTCGTACGGTTTCCTCGCGGTGTCGATCGTCGTGTTCGTGATGCTCGGCAGCGTGCTCGAAGGCATTCCCGCCATCGTGCTGTTCGGTCCGCTGCTGTTTCCAATTGCGCGGTTTGCCGGTGTCAACGAGGTGCACTACGCGATCAGCAAGATCAATCCCGACGCGGGCATCCGGCCGATTGTCGGCTGGGCGCACTGATCCTCGGGTTGATTCTCGTCGCCGCGATTCCCTGGATTTCAACCGGGTTCCTTTAAAGCATCTCTACAAGTTAGACCTTCGGGCAACGCGTGGGGCAGCGCCGGGGCGTCGCTCGTCTTTCAAAACTGGCAGCATCGGGAGAGTTTCATGAGTCGTTTCTTCGGCGAGATTCGTCAGGCAGGGTACGTGGTGCGCGATATCGAGGCTGCAATGGACTACTGAAGCCGCGTGCTCGGCGTCGGCCCGTGGTTCTACAACGAACGCGTGCCCATCGAGAACTACACGTATCGCGGGCAAACGTACGAGGTGCACATTCGGTCGCACTCGCGAACTCCGGGCCGTTGCAGGTCGAACTGATCCAGACGCGTAACGATGCGCCATCCATGTACCGCGACTTTCTCGCGACGGACAACACGGGTTTGCAGCACAACGCGTACTGGACTACGTCGTTCGACGACGACCTCGCGCGCCTGCAGGAACAGGGCTTCGAGGTGGCGATGAGCGGCGAAGTGGGGCGCAACGGCCGCTTCGTCTACTTCGATACGGAAAATCATCCGGGCACGGTGATCGAACTGTCGGAGACCGCGGGGCCGAAGGGCAAACTCTTCGACATGATCTACGCGGCCTCGCGCGACTGGGATGGCCGCGAGCCGGTGTGCCGCTTTCCCGATCTGAGCACGCTATGAACGCCACGCGCAAGCTCACGGTCCCGGCGACGACGCGCTCGAAGCCGACTATCTGATCGAAACGCCGCTCGATCCCGCACGCGTTGCCGAAGTGATGGCGGGCAAACAGTCGAGTGGCACGTTCGTGCGCGTCGCCAACGAAACCGACGCGCTGCGCGCACGCAGCCGCGCGACGGTGCTGCATATCGAAGAGCTGGAACCGGCGGCGAAGCCGCCGCCGAGCAGATTGTCGAGATGCGGCAGGCCGAAGCCGAGGCGCGTTTTCAGATCGGCCGCGCCGGGTTGCGCGGCGCCTTGCGATTCGATGCGCGGGAACATCAGCAGGCCGCTTTCGGCGATGCGAAAGAAGTGCTTGCCCATCAGATGATTGCGCGCGCATCTTGTGCACTTCGATCTCGCGCGCGCGGCGCATGCTGTCGTTGTAGCGATTCAGTTCGATCAGACCGTCAACCAGCGTGTGTTCCGAATGCGGTTCGTTGCCGGACAGCGGCGCAAGCAGCAGCGTGGTGCAGTCCATCGCCGCGACCAGCGCGTTCATTCAGTTCGTGGATGAATTTGGAGAGCGACAGCTCCGTTTCGCTGAATTCACGTGCGCTGCGAAAGCCGTCGATGATCATCAGGCTCGGACGGTAATCGTAGATGCTCGACGCGATGAGCTTCAGGAAACCGTGAGGCCGTCCTGCATCAGCTCGTGATAGCTGGAGACGAACAGCATCTGCTGAGCGACGGCTTTTTCGTCGAAGAAACTCAGGCCTTTGAGGTGGCCCAACAGCTTGTCGTGCGACTCGGCGATCAAGGTCATGTACAGCACCTTCTCATCCTAGTTTACACGATGAAAACCAATCTTACTCAACAGGATGGTTTTGCCCGCGCCGGCCATGCCTTCTAGAAGATACACGCCGCCGCGGACTAGGCCGCCGCCGAGAATCTCGTCAAGACCTGGGACACCCGTTTCCACATTGACTCGGGACGACGTCTGAGATTCATGGATAGTCATTATGATGTGTCATTCAAGGTGCGGAAAGCGACGGTTCTCACGCAACCGTTTCTCGCTTAAACATGGTGGATTAGCAATCGCCGTTCCTAACCGTGGATGCGGCACTTTCGATTGTGGATGCAGGGGATTCTATCTGGCCGCGTTCGTCTTGGCGAACGCGTGCGCGCCGCGTGGGTTTTGACGAGCTGAAGCAGCATTCCGCGCCGCTTGCACGGCTCGCCGTATACAATTCGGCAGCGTTCGATTCCTGCGAACCTGATGCGCGCGTTGCGCTGATGATCCGACCACGCCGTGCTCATGATCCGATCACAACACAGACCAACCGAATTCATGCCGAATCAAACTCGGGCCTTCCTGCTCGGTCCGCTCCTGAAAGGCGTTTCACGCTCGTTCTATCTCACGCTGCGCGTATTGCCCGCCGGCATGCGCGATCCGATCGGCCTCGCGTATCTGCTCGCGCGTGCCGCCGACACGATCGCTGATACGTCGCTGATCTCGCCCGAACAGCGGCTCGCGCTGCTGCTCGCGCTGCGCGAGCAGGTGAACGGCGCATCGAACGACAGCGCGCTGCTCGAACGTCTGTCGGCGGAAGTGGCGGAGCAGCAAACGGTGTCGGACGAGAAAGTGCTGCTCGAATCGGTGGGACCCACGCTCGACGTGCTCGCGCAGTTGAGCGAAGGCGATCGCAACGCAGTGCGCGGCATCGTCACGACGCTAACCGAGGGCATGGAGTTCGACCTTCGCACGTTCCCCGACGAATGCTCCGGACAGATCGCCGCGTTGCGCGAATATGGTAAGCTCGATCGCTATACGTATATGGTGGCCGGTTGCGTCGGCGAATTCTGGACGACGATGACTTACGCGCACATGCCGGGCACGCTGAAGGAAAAGCCGGACACGATGGCGGCGCGCGGCGTGCGCTTCGGCAAGGCGCTGCAGATGACCAACGTGCTGCGCGACTGCGGCAAGGATCTGCGCATCGGCCGTTGTTATCTGCCGCAAAGCATGCTCGATCAGTACGGCCTAGGCGCGCGCGATCTGCTGAACCCGGACAACTCCGTTCGTACGCGGCCGCTGCTGGTCGAACTGCTGCGCAAAACGATCGCGCATTTCTGCGAGGCGCTGGACTACACGCTCGCGATTCCCGCGTTTTCCGTGCAGCTGCGTCTCGCATGTTTGTGGCCGATCCTGATCGGTCTCGACACGCTGATCCTTCTTGCGGACAACCGCGCGTGGCCTGATCCGCAGAAAGTCTCGAAGGCGACGCGCAACCAAGTGTACCGGATCATCGGATCATCGCTGCTGCTCGTCACGTCGAATGCGCGCGTGCGGCGTGCAGTCGAAGAGCGGATCGCGCAGATCGAAGCGCGCTTCTGAGTGGCTTTTGACCGATGACGCTGCCGAGATCAGCCCGTGTGTCATGCAAGGGCAAACCCGAATTCCGTTTCCATCCGAGCCGAAGCAGCGGAAAAAACCGCTCGATTTGATTGGCATCATTGCATTGAATAGTTTCCGATCGGGAAACCCCTAGGACATAGCTTGCGTGGTTCGCGTTAGTCTCTTCTTAAAGGAGACAAACCATGAGACAAGTGTTCAATATTGCCGTGGTGCTACTGCTTGGCTACCTGCTGGCGGATCGCGCGTTGATGCGCGCGCAGGCGGGAGAAATGGGGACGATAACGTGCCATCAGGGCGCGGCGCTGGTCAAATCGGACGCGCTGAAGAAGGGCTTCGGCGAAGTGGGCGCGGCCAGTCAGGGCGAAAACTTCCTGTCGAGCTGTCTCGTCACCGGCCGGGGCTAGGTGGGCGATCTGATCGCGCGCGAATGATTGCCGGCCGGCGATCCGCACGGAATCGCCGTCGATGAGCTGGGGAAAAGCGCCCGAACCGTGAATGTCCGGGCGAAGCCATCGGGATTCCGATGACGGAGATATCGAATGCAACGCTGGCCCGCGACCGGTTTTCACCGATCGCGGGCCAGTTCGTTTCTGTAGTGGGGACGGCCTCGAGAAATGCCGTGTACTGCTTGCTGACTCGCGTGAAGCGAGCGGCCCGGTCGGCAGAATCAGTTGCCGACTCATTCTCCGACTTAGTTGTCGAAATACATCGAGTTGCGGCCGTTCATCGGCACGGCTGCGCTGCCCGATTGCGACGAGCCGTTCGCGACGCCGCCAAAACCAGTCTGTGCTGCCGCCTGTGCCGTGCCGTTTTCAGCGGACACGCGCTTGTGCTGCGTGAATGTCTTCCGGGTAATACGGATCGGCGCGGCCGGGTTGATAGCCTGCTTTTTCCAGTTGAACCAGTTCGGCGCAAACCTGAGCGCGGCTGACGAGCTGGTTCGACTGTGCAAAGGAAGCGACGGGTGCGGCCAGAGCAGTTGCGATAACGACTGCCTGAATGAGCGATTTCATGATGAACTACCTCCAGTTCGGTCTTTATGTTGCTACGAACGTTGTTGTTCGTAACCAGTGGTTACATTGTAGTTTTGCGACCTGGCGAGAGTAATCGCCACTTCAGGTAATGTTTGTTGCAGAATTTGAGACAAAAGCCCATGCCGTTGCGCGTCCGCATTCGTGGAACGCCGCATCGCTTCGTCCCCGCGTTGGCGAAACGGCGTCTCAATGACTCGCAAACAGCGTTTTAATTGCCTCCCTTGAAGAGGTCCTGAAGACGCGCCGCTTCGCCGTTCTTTTGCGATTGGATCAGTTGCTGATAAACGTCGGCGCGTGTCAGACCTTGCGGCGCGGCCGGACCATCCGACATCGACATCGTGGAGGGCTGGCCGCCTACCGAATCGGCCGCGTTCGGTTGGTTCTGTGCACTGGTTTGCGTATCGGCATCCTGAGCTTGCGCCTGCAAGGCGAATGCGAACAGCAATCCGCCCGCGATGATGAGAGCCTTCTTCATGTCCATCTCCTTCAAACTGCCGGCGCGGCGATCGCTGCGCCTTATTGCGGAAGTCCCGTCGCGTGGGTGTGACGCGATGCAGGGCGAAGGCGGTTGCGAGTCCCTTGTTCTGTATTCAGCGCATTCCTGTCTGGGGGACATTCAGTGACATTCAGAGACAGCAAACCGTCTTTGCCATGAATGGTAAACGACGCGTATTAAAGGGTTTTCAAGTGCTAATCAGCCATCCTGAATGCGAAAATGGAAAGCGGCGATAAACCGTGTTGAAGCGCTGCGTCATGAATCGCAATCCGAATTAAGTTAGCCATGCGTAGCGATCGTAATGATGCATTTATACGTATGCCATTCGTCATCGCGGCGTTGCAGGTTTGAAAGAACAATTGCTTTTTTCCGCTGAATGCATAAAGAACAAGCCGTTCGGCCGGAGTACCGAACGGCTTGTTCGAATCGACAGCAGGGCGTCGACGAATCGCTATTACATCGCAGCGGGCCGCCATTTCAGAAGACACTGCTCGACAGCCGTCAGCAGATAATCGGCAGCGAGCGCGACTACGGCGAGCACGATCATCGCCGCGAAACCGAAGCTCACGTGCAGGCTCGCGAGAATCCAGCTCAGCGCCGAAGGAATCACGACGGAAGTCGTCACCTAGCGGCGCGACGCGCCGAGAATCTGCGCATTCGCGATCATGTAGCGATCTGCTTCGCGCACGCCCTGGAATGCATTGGCGAACACGACGAAAAACACCATCACCACGGCGAGCGTAACCTTCGAGGCCATGCCGAGACCGAGTGTAATCACGAACACCGAGCCGAGCACCCCACGCGCAGAATGGAGTTGGCGATCTTGATGTAAAGACTGAAGACATCGGAGAGCAGCTTGTTACGGCCCAGCACGATGCCGCAGAACACGCCAGCTACCGAACCGATGATGAAGCCCAAACCAGTTTCTTCGAGCGTGACCTACACCTGCTGCAGAAGCGGACCTTGCGATGTGCCGTTCACGAACCAGTCGACGATCTGATCGAAGATCGCGCTCGGCATCGAGAAGAAGAACGGGTCGATCCATTTCAGCCGCGCGGACACTTCCCAGCCGCCGAGCACGACGACCAGCACGAGAATGCGCAGCGTGATGACGAGCGCATGTCGCTGGCGGATTTTCTTCTGCGCCACACGTTCGACCTGCGCGAGCGAGGCGGCCTCGATGCCCGGAGGCATCATCTGTTGAGGGGTGGTGGACATGTTTGCCGTTCCTTGATTAACCGATCTGCACTTCTCGCGCAGGTCGTGCCAGATGTCGCGCGAGATTTCAATGAAGCGCGGGTCGTAGCGGACTTCCGACGTGACGCGCGGACGCGGCAGATCGATCTCGTAGACCTTCTTAAGCGTAGCGGGGCGCGCGGTCAGCACGAACACGCGGTCGGCGAGTACAATCGCTTCTTCGAGATCGTGCGTGACGAATACCACCGAGCCCACGCCCGCCCACAGTTGCAGCAACTCGTCCTGCATCAGCGTGCGGGTTTGCATGTCGAGCGCAGAAAAGGGCTCGTCCATCAAGAGAATCTCGGGCTTGTTGATGAAGGTCTGCGCGAGCGCGACGCGTTTGCGCATGCCGCCCGAGAGTTGATGCGGATAGTGCTTGCCGAACTTGTCGAGGCCCACGCGGTGCAGCCATTTGTTGGCTTCGTCGTAAGCGGCCGATTTCGAGCGGCCGCGATACAGCGGACCCGCCGCGACGTTGTCGAGCACCGAACGCCACGGAAACACGGCGTCGACCTGAAACACGAAGCCGATGCGCGGATCGATGCCGTCCACCGGCGGCCCATCACGCGGACTTCGCCGGTGGTGGGCTTGAGTAGACCGGTGATCATGCTGAGCGTAGTGGACTTGCCGCAACCGGTCGGGCCGACCACGGCGACGAATTCGCCACGCGCCACCGACATGCTGAAGTCGCGCAACGCAATGGTCGCTTTGCCGTCCGGAGAAATGAAACGGCACGACACGTTGCGCATTTCGATTGCAGGCGTATCGCGTGAAACGGGTTGAGCCATCGGCGGGCCTCGCTCTCGTCCGCGCTATGCGTGGCGATAAAGTTCAGCGTCTTGGCGAATGCGTGCGAGAGCTTCGCCGCTTCGTCCTTGTACGATTCGGCCCATGCGCGCTGCACGTAGAAGCTCGACGCCGGATACGTGCCGCCGAGGGCGGCGCGCGTCCCTTCGATCGTGCGCATGTCGACGAGCACCTTCGCATCGCCGGTTTTCAGCAGTTGCGAAACCGTGGGTTCGGTCGTCATGCCGGCTTCAATGCGGCTCTGCTTGATCGCGGCGATGAAGCTGTTGTCCGCGCCGACCGGCAGCAGCGTGTATTGCGTGGACGGCACGTCTGCGCGCTGCGCGAGATACTGCATAAGGAAGCTCGTGGACGAACCGAGGCCGGTCACGCCGAGCGTCTTGCCCTTCGCATCGCGGCCATGCTCCTGAAGCTGTCCGCCGATTTCGTCGCGACCATTTCCACTTCGCCTGGCACCTAGCCGAAGATCACCAGCGCCTAGATTTCCTTGCCCTTGCTCTGCAGGTCGATGGTGTGATCGTAGAAGCCCACGACGCCTTGCACCGCGCCCGCCAGCAGTTCGTTTTCCGCGTCCACACCGGCCAGTTGCGACAGGATATCGACGTCGAGTCCTTCGTCCTTAAAGTAGCCGAGCTGTTCGGTCAGCTTGGCCGGCAGGTAGATGATCTTCGTCGCGCCGCCCACCATGATGGTGAGCTTTTCGGCGTGAGCGGCAGTTGAAGCGGCGGCAAGAGCAAACGCAACACCGGATACGGCGGCAATCTGGCGCAAGGTACGCATGAGGCAGTCTCCTCAGGTTTTCCTTAAGTTCTTCTGGTCGCCGCGTGCTTCGACATGCGGCGCTTTGCTGGTGAATGACGGGGATTATAAAAATCGGAAACCTTCTGCCAGCTTTCGGGCTCATCGGCAAAGCATGAGTGTTAACCCGAGAACCGCGCGAGGACTTGCGCGAAACACCACACAGTCCTTCACGAACCGCGCTGTACGCGCGCAAGGTCCTTGTTTTACGGCACAATCGACGGCCTGACTTTCGCCGCTCCCGCCATGAAGCTTCTGCTCGTTGAAGACAACCCCACGCTTGCGCACTGGCTCGCAAAGATGCTCGAGCAGGAAGCCTTCGCACTCGACGCGGTGCAGGACGGCGACGCGGCGGATCAACTGCTGCGCACCAGTCACTACGACGTCATCCTGCTCGATCTGAATCTGCCTAAGCTCTCGGGCAAGAACGTGCTGCGGCGGTTGCGTCAGCGTGGCGACGCGACGCCCGTGCTGATTCAGCGCCTCGACGTGGCGCTTATTTGCTGCCTGCTGCGGTGACACCGCCGAGCAAACCGCCGACGAGATTCGTCACCGGCGCGAGCGGATTTTTCGCCGCGCTGCCGCAGCCCGAATTGCTCGCGTTGCCACCGGTCAGTCCGCTGACGAGCGCCGTCACCGGATTGGTGGTGCCGGCGTTTTGCGTGCCGCCGGCCGTGGTGGTTGCCGTGCCGCCGACGCCGCCCGTTACGCTGATCGACAGCGAGCCCACCAGGTTGACGACCGGCGCGAGCGGGCCGCCGGAGCCCGACGTGCCGCCGAGACTGCCGAGCGGTCCGAGCAGGCCAGTGATGGGCGCGAGCGGGTTTGTCGTCGCGCCGGTGTCGCGCCGGTGAAGAGGTCGCCCGTGCTCGTGACGGTTTTGCCCAACTGACTGACCACGCCGCCGATGTCCTTACCGATCTGATCGCCCGTCTCGCCCGATACCTTCACGCCGGCTGCGTCGAGGCCGTTGCCGAGCGTGCTCAGCAGCGTGTTGAGCGGCGAGCCGAGGCCGGTCACGTTGCCGACGGTTTGCGTTGTATTCGACACGGCTGTGGTGATCGGATTGATGGCGGAGCTGAGTTGCGTCTCGAGCTGCTGGACGGGTTACGCTGGTGAGCGCCGTGTTCAAGTCCGATCCGACGGCGGTGACGCCCGAGCCGATACCGCCGACGACGCTGCCGGGTGTCGACGTCACCGGCGACAGCGGCGCGAGCGGTCCGCTGCCGAGACTCGATACGACACCGCCGATGGCCGTCACCGCGGCCCCCGCGTTGGACACCACGCCGGAGTGGAGGTGAGCGTTGGGCCGAGCGGATTCGTGGAGCTGCCGACGGTGCCGAGACCGGCGGCCGTGCCGTTGCTCAGCGTCTTGACGCCGTTGCCGAGGTCGGTGAGGGCGGCGCCGAAGTTGGCCGTCGTCGAACCATCGACGCTAGAGGGACGGACGTGCCCGTCACCTTGCCGCCCGTGTCGGCGACGGTCGTGCTGACGGCGGTGACCGGGTTGCCGGCCTGAGTGATGATGTTGCCGAGAGGTGTTGAGGAGGAGGTGCCTGACATACCAGAAGTCCCCGCCCCTCCACCCGACGTCCCACCGAGCCCGCCGGTGCCTAGTGTGCTGAGTGTCGATCCGCATCCGTAGAGTGCGAGTAGCGTGGAGGTTGCACAGCGATGGCGGTCCGCCCGGCGAAAGTCTTCATGATGTCCCCGCAAGACGACGTTTGATGAGGACAGTGCTGCAAATTGTACGCCAAATGTGAAAAAGCGCTCAATAACATGATTTCCGCGTACAGGTGCGCCGCCGGCCCGGCATTGAAGCGCAGCACATGCCAGCACGAGCGCGTTCGAAAGACCATGCGGCACGTGATAAATCCCGCCGATCGGATACGCGAGCGCGTGCACCGCGGACACCGGCGAATTCGCGAACGCCTAGCCCGCGAAGGTCGTGCCGAGCAGCATCGCTTCGCGCGCCACGCGATTGCTTCCGTCCTCGCAAGCCGGCAACAGATTGCGCGACAGCAGTTCGAGCGCCTTGACGGCGAGCATGTCGGAAACCGGGTTCTTCAGATGCGCGGATGTGTACGCCTCGATGGCGTGAACCATCGCGCCGATGCCCGTGGCCGCCGTGGCCGCGACCGGCAGCCCGAGCGTGAGCTCGGCGTCGAGAATGGCGACGTCGGCGACGAGTTGTGGCGCCACGACGCCCATTTTCTTTGCCTCGCCGACGGTGACTATCGACACCGCGGTGACTTCCGAACCCGTGCCGGCCGTCGTCGGCATTCTGCACGAGCGGCAGACGCGACACACTTACCTTGTTCACGCCGTACATGTCGCCGAGCGATTGCTCTTCCTGCGGCGCGAGCACGGCGATCAGCTTGGCGACTTCCATCGACAAACCGCCACCGAGTCCCAGCACGATCTCCACGCCGGCGCTGCGCGCGCGTCCGGTCGCCTCCAGCACGATGTGTTCGGGCGGATCGGCGATCACGTCGTCGATGAATGACAGTCACGCTCCAGCCGTGCGCCGCGAGATCGGCGAGCGCCAGCGCCGAGCAGGCCGCTACGGTTAAGAAAGGCGTCGGTGATTACGCACAGGCGCGTCAGCGCGGGAAACTGTGCACGCAAGATGCTGCCGAGTCGCCGTGCCGCACCGAATTCGACGAGCATCGTCGGTACGGTTTGAAGATGGTGCCAAAACCGAGCCTCTGGAAATGCTCGGTTTCGCGATGGTCGGCGAGGCCATCGGCGTCGCTGTATTACTCGAGGATCACGAAATGGTCCGGGTCGAGCGGCGAGCGGAAAAATTCGTAGTAAAGGTTTTCGGTTCGCCGCGCGTGGCCGCGGCGAGTTCCGTAAGAGCGGCTTGAGGACCGCTTCGCCGTTGCCGGGCTTGGCGAAATAATGCGCGATCACCTGCAGATAGGCTTGTGCCATCGATCACTCCACAAAGGGGACTTCAGCTTGTTGGCGTTTTCAACCGGGTTCAATCGGGTTTGATCCGGGTTCGGTTCGGCCCGCCGGCTCGCAGTTCGGGCACGGCGCGTCGTTCCCTTTTACCAGATTCGCGACGCTTCGCTCACGATGTTGAACCGGTCCCGACCCGCCTTTAACGCACCGTGCGATTCGGACGGATGAGAGCGAATAGGCCACTTCGTCGCATGGCTTTATTGAGAATCATCCTCGTTTGCGCTAGATTGTGGCTCTGTCCAGTGAGGAACGGAGCGAAATGTATGGCTGAAGTGTTTGCCGGTGGGCTTCCGGGCGCGATGCCGGCGACGGTTGCCGAAGCCGCGAGCAGGCGCGCATCGCAGAGCAGGCGCGCCCGGCAGGCAGAGGTGTCTGGCGCAGCGGCATGTTGCTCGACGTGCTGATCGATAACCGGCCGATGCTCGTCAATCTCGCGCGGGGTGTCGTGAACTGCACGTGTCTAGCGGAAGACATCGTGCACGATGCACGATGTCTTCATCAAGCTCGTCGACTTTCGCGATCAGGACGCCGTGCGGCAGCCCGTGGCGGATGTCGCGCGGATGGTGCGCAATGCGTTAATCGATGCGCTGCGCCGCCAGAGTCTCGAGAACACCTATCACGCCGACGAAGACGACGGCTTGCACGTGCCTTCGCCGGAGCCGTCGCCCTAAGCGGTGCTGATCGTGCGCGACGCGCTGCGTCACGTCTATCACGCACTCGACCAGTTGCCCGCGCGCAGCCGTGCCGCATTCGAAATGGTGCGCGTGCGCGAGGAAACCTTGCAGCACACGGCGCGTACGCTCGACGTTTCGCGACCGTTGTTCACTTTATGGTGCGCGACGCTGAAAAGCATTGTGTCGCGTGTCTCGACGGCCGTCATCGGGGCGCGACGGCAGCAGCTTCCGGCAAAAGCCGCATACGTCGGTGTTGAAACGTCGAGAGTCGTAAAGAAGAGGCGCCTTCAGCTGGAACTGCAAGGTGTCTCTTTTCACATCAGAACTGCACTGTCGCGCTCGCGACGGCCGTGCGTACCGGCGACGGCGATACGAAGGAAGCCCCACGCAGTCGTCCAGTAACGGCGGTTGAAGAGGTTGTTGATGCCGGCGCGGAACGTCACGTCCTTGCCCGCAATCTTCGTTTCGTAGCGGCCGCTCAGGTCGAACGTCATGTAGGCCGGTACGAACTGCGTGTTGTCCGCATTGACGGCCTGGTTGCTCACGTACTTGCCGCCGAACGCCAGCGTCAGCGGACGCAGATACCGACGGGTTGTATTCCACGCGACCCGTCACCGTGAAGCACGGCGCGCCGTAAATGCGCTTGCCGTCGATAAGCGGATCGTCGACGTCCACGGCCTTCGAGTCGAGCCACATCACGCCGCCCATCACGCGCCATTCGTTCGTGAGCGCGAGCCAGCCGCTCGCGTCCACGCCGGTGTAGCGCTTCGTGCCGTCCTGCACATAGAACTTCGCGGTGTTCGTGGAGTTGTAGCCCTGATCGACGCGGAACAGCGCGACGTTGGTGCCCCACTTGCTGTGATCCGTCTTGAAGCCGATTTCATACTGCTTGCTCTTCAGCGGACCGAACGTGGCCGGGAAATTCGCGTCGGTGTTCGACGCCGAGCCGCCCTGTTCGAGCGATTCGACATAGCTCGCGTGGACCGTCGAATACGGATCGGTTTTGTACATCAGCGCGACGGTCGGCGTGACCGGATCGGCGCTGTATTGCGACGTCACGGCTTGCGTCGGGTCGTACACGTGCTGGCGATACTGCGTGTAACGCAATCCGAGAAGCGCGGACAGACGCGACGTGAACTGCAGCGTGTCGCTCGCGTTAACGGCGGCCTGCGTGGTGCGCTGCTGACGATAGAGCTCGGAGCCGATGCTCACTTCGTCGTTTGTCAGCAAGGTGCTGCTGTACAGATTGCCCGTGCCGAGCGCGTAGCCGTTGTTCCAGCCCGTGCTGTTGCTGTACTCGCTGGTTTGCGTCTCGAAGCTCGCGCCCGCGACCACGTCGTGCTTGATGAAACCGGTGTTGAATTTGCCTTCCACCATCGCGTCGACGTTCTGGTAGAAGTAGCGCGTCATGGCCGCGTACAGCGTATTCGAGTAGTTGCACGCACTCGAGTAGTTGCACGCACTGTCTTCTACGAGCAGTAGGCTATCCGAGTTCGTGCGGTTTTCCTTCGCGAAGCGGTACTTCAGTTTCGCGTGCCAGTTCTCCGACATGCGGTAGTCGAGGCCCGCGCCCACCGACGCCATTTCCGTCTAATAGTAGTTCTGCGGCTGCGTGAGCGAGCGCGTCACCGTGCTTGTGTCCGGAATGCGGAGATCTGTGCCGAACATCAGGCCGAACAGCGTGCCGTTGGTTTTGCGCTTCTGGTAGAAGGAGTCGGCGCTCAGCACGAGATCCGGCGTGATGCGGAAATCGAACGCGACCGAGGCGACCTAGCGGCGCAGGTGGCCGTGATCTTCCGGGGTGTTGCCGTCTTCGTTCACGAGATCCAGACGATAGCCGAAGCGGCCGCCTAGGTCCACGGCTTCGCTGAACACGCCGGCCGATTTGTAGCCGACCGTGAAGCTGCGGTACGGCGTATCGGTAGGACGCTTGAGCACGTAGTGACTAGTTGACGATGCCGCCCAGCGAGCCGAAGCTGTACATGAAGCCCGACAGGCCCTTCAGCAGTTCAACCTGTTCGAACGGTTCGAGCGAAAGATCGGTGTCCCACGACGGAAAAGTCTGGCCGTCCATCTTGAAGCTGTTCAGCGTGTCGGCCAGCTTGCGCGTGCCGGGCGCGCCCGCGCTCACGGTGTCGACTGCTCGACGGCGGCGTCTTTCGCCGCCGACACTTTCACGGCGGGCAGCGTCGCGGCGGACGCGTCGCGCGCCGCAACCTGCGCCCAACCCGACTGCGACAGCGTGGACAACGTCAGGCCCGCGCTCAGCAGCGACGGGGCACGACGGTGGCCGCGCGCAAAAGTTGCGCGGCCTGCGACAAAGGATTTCTGCATGTTGTTCGAATTGAGGCTGGTCGACGTTGCCGCTCGCGCTCGCCTTCGATGCGGGCGAGCGACGCGGACGTCGACGAGCAGGTGATTGTTAAGGCGAAAATGAAACTGTAAGGTGCCGCCGGATGTTAATGAATATAATTCTCATTCACAAATTTACGCTCCTCCCTTAAGTCATCTATAAGACATATGTCTTAAGATATAACACTTAAGACATAACATAAAGCATTTGGCTGAAAGCCTTATCTGGCGGAGCTCGACCCTGTTCGGCGAGTTTCGGGGGATATGTTTGTTTAGCAGCGGGTAGAGGAAAACACGCATATACTTAAAGTTGGGCCGTAAAATTAGTGCTGTGGTCTTGCGCTCCGATTTGCCGCCCGGTTGCTACGCGCAACCTCGCGGGCTCAGCGCCACGAACGCTCCGTCTATCACTTCTTCTAGCAAAGCATCAAACATGTCCACACCGCCAAAGATCATCTACACCCTCACCGACGAAGCGCCTGCTCTAGCGACTTATTCGCTGCTGTCGATCGTCAAGGCGTTCACGCGCTCGTCCGACGTGATCGTTGAAACGCGTGACATTTCGCTCGCTGGCCGGATCATCGCTGCATTTCCGGACTACCTGACCGCGGAACAGAAGGGTTCCGACGATCTGGCCAAACTGGGTGGACTCACCACGCGTCCGGAAGCGAACATCATTAAGCTGCCGAACATCAGCGCCTCGGTGCCGCAACTGAAGGCCGCGATCAACGAACTGCGCGATCAGGGCTACAAGCTGCCCGCCTATCCGGACGTCGCCACGACGGACGCCGAGAAAGACGTCAAGGCTCGCTACGACAAGATCAAGGGCAGCGCGGTGAACCCGGTACTGCGCGAAGGCAATTCGGACCGCCGCGTGCCGCTGTCGGTGAAGAACTACGCGCGCAAGCATCCGCACAAGATGGGCGCATGGACAGCCGACTCGAAGTCGCACGTCGCGCACATGAGCGGCGGCGATTTCTACGGCAGCGAAAAGTCGGCGCTGATCGCAGCGGTCGGCGCGGTCAAGATCGAACTGACAGCTGCCGACGGCTCGAAGACGGTTCTGAAGGAAAAGACCAACGTGCAGGCCGGCGAGATCATCGACGCATCGGTGATTAGCAAGAAGGCGCTGCGCAGCTTCATCGAAGTCGAAATCAACGACGCGAAGGCCAAGGGCGTCCTGTTCTCGGTTCACCTGAAAGCCACGATGATGAAGGTGTCGGATCCGATCATCTTCGGTCACGTGGTGTCGGTGTTCTACAAGGACGTGCTCGCGAAGCACGCCGACGCGCTCGCCAAGGTCGGCTTCAACCCGAACAACGGTATCGGTGACCTGTACGCGTGCCTGAAAGACCTGCCGGCTGAAACCGTCGCGCAGATCGAAGCCGACATCAAGACGCAATACAAACAGCGTCCGCATCTGGCCATGGTCAACTCGGACAAGGGCATCACGAGCCTGCACGTGCCGAGCGACGTGATCGTCGACGCGTCCATGCCGGCCATGATCCGCGAGTCGGGCAAGATGTGGGGTGCCGACGGCGCGCTGCACGACGCCAAGGCCGTGATTCCGGACCGCTCTTATGCGGGCGTGTACCAAGCTGTGATCGAAGACTGCAAGAAGCACGGCGCCTTCGACCCGGTTACGATGGGCACGGTACCGAACGTCGGTCTGATGGCACAAGCCGCCGAAGAATACGGTTCACACGACAAGACGTTCCAGATCCCGGCAGACGGCGTGGTTCGCGTTACTGACGCAAGTGGCGCGGTGCTGATCGAGCAGCCGGTCGAAGCGGGTGACATCTTCCGTATGTGCCAGACCAAAGACGCGCCGATCCAGAACTGGGTGAAGCTCGCCGTGAACCGCACGCGCGCTACGAACACGCCGGCCGTGTTCTGGCTCGACGCGGCTCGCGCGCACGACGCGCAGCTCATCAAGAAGGTCGAGAAGTACCTGAAGGATCACGATACGAATGGTCTGGACATTTGCGTCCTGACGCCGGTCGAGGCAACGAAGTTCTCGCTCGAACGCATTCGCGCCTGCAAGGACACGATCTCGGTCACGGGCAATGTGCTGCGCGACTACCTGACCGACCTGTTCCCGATCATGGAGCTCGGCACCAGCGCGAAGATGCTCTCCATCGTTCCGCTGATGGAAGGCGGCGGTCTGTTCGAAACGGGCGCGGGCGGTTCGGCGCCGAAGCACGTTCAGCAACTGGTCGAAGAAGGCTTCCTGCGTTGGGACTCGCTCGGCGAATTCCTCGCGCTGGCCGCGTCGCTCGAACATCTGAGCAACACGTACCACAACCCGAAGGCGCAGGTTCTCGCCAAGACGCTGGATCAGGCAACGGGCAAGTTCCTCGACAACGACAAGTCGCCAGCGCGCAAGGTTGGCGGTATCGACAACCGCGGCAGCCACTTCTACCTCGCGATGTACTGGGCGGAAGTTCTGGCCGCGCAAACCGAAGACGCGCAACTGCAGGCTCAGTTCGCGGGCGTGGCGAAGGCCATGGCCGAGAACGAAGCGAAGATCGTTGCCGAACTGGGTGCAGCGCAGGGCAAGCCGGTGGACATCGGCGGTTACTACCGTCCGAACGTCGAGAAGACGAGCAACGTCATGCGCCCGAGCGCGACGCTGAACAAGATCGTCGATTCGGTCGCTTGACGTTCTAACCACGCAGGCCAAAACCGCAGCAGCAAGCATGACGATGGGGCCTTCGGGCATCATCGTCGTTTCTACGATCGCGTGGCGAGCCGTCATGCCGGCCCTTAGGCGTGAACGATTTCCCAGTCGCTCAGCTTTTCCGGAATTTCGAGCGTCGACGTGTCGTCGCCTTCCGAGAGATACGAGCAGGTCAGACCGCGTGCGAGGTCGTCTGCGGCTTGCTTCGGGCTGGAAAATTCACCCAGCGTTTCGTTGCCGTAGGTGGTCTCCCAGCCGTCCTGGCCTGGCAGAATGTAGAACGCTCCCTAGGTCGATCCAAAGCGAAAGCTTTCATTTTTACTCTCCCAATTGCCAATTAAAAATCTGGCGTCGCGTCGGCTTCATGCTTCGGGTGGGACGGCTGTTTTATCCCATCTTCTGGAACACCCTCTGGCTACGTCACATGAACCGTCGGCTCTTGTAAAAGAGTCTACGTCAGCGACTCGCCGCGCAATGAGCTGTTAGATGGCTCGTTCGAACAAAAATTATTTATATAAATCAATGAATTGTGTGCTTATTTTTGCGATGTGCAACGTGGGGCGACATTGTGAAATGCCGGATTGGTGCCGCGCACCACGATTTTTTACGAAGCAAGCGGCCATGCCACATCGTGAAAAATTAGGGGTTTTGTAGCACTCGTGGAAAACCGCGCAACTCACAGGTGGGTGCCGCGCAGGAAATCCAGCACGGCACGGTTGAAAAGCGCCCGGTTTTTGCAGCGGCGCGAAATGGCTGACGTCCGGCAATTGCACAAGCGACGCGTCCGGAATCGAGCGCGCGAGATACTCTGCGTGCTCCAGCTTGATGAACTCGTCGCGCTCGCTTTGCACGATCACGACGGGCACGCGGATGCGCGCGAGATCGTCGGCGGAATAGTTGGACTGCGTCTTCATCATTTCGCTGACGGCGGCGACGAACGCGTCGAAGTCGTCCGGTGTCGGCGACAGCTGCGCATGGTCCGCCGAGTGGCGGCTGAAGCAGCGCTGGATCAGCGGCGTGGGCGCGAAGTCCTCCGTGCCGGTCGGATCCATATTGCAGCCGAAGAAAACACGCCCATCACGCGTTCCGGCGCCTCGCTGGCGAGCACGAACGAGACGCACGCGCCGTCGCTCCAGCCGACCAGCGCGGCTTTGTCTATACGCAGCGCATCCATGACGGCCACTACGTCGGACGCCATCAGTTCGTAGGAATAGGGACGCGTGTCGCGTGTGCTGCGGCCGTGGCCGCGGCTGTCGATCAGATGACACGGCGGCCCGCCTCGATGAGCGCTTGCACCTGCTTGCCCCAGTTGCCGGTGTATACTACTATGCGTAGGTGCGGGATTTCGGTGATGGTGATCAGGCCGTTTTGGCGACCGTGATCAGTTTGGAAGGTGGCGTTGCGCGGGCAATGGATTATATGGTGAAGGTGATCATGATCAGGATGCGGAGGACTGCTTGGTGCTGG
>CALNWS010000003.1 GCA_940747215.1 uncultured Paraburkholderia sp.
CAGATCTTTGCCGAACTACTCTTCGCTCCGAGTCTTTGTCAGCCATAGGTGTCCACCTCACAAATAGGTGAACACCTATGCCCCTCGCTCAGAGTGCTGTTGGATAGACGTCGATATTGGATCGCTTACGGAAGGTTTCGAGCGCACGAAGCCGGGTCTGGAACAGGCTATTTCGCGTGGCCTCGCCTACGCGCCGTACGCCGACATGATCTGGTGCGAAACCGGTAAGCCGGACCTCGAGTTCGCAAAGAAATTCGCCGACGCGATCTACAAGGAATATCCGGATCAGTTGCTGTCGTACAACTGCTCGCCGTCGTTTAACTGGAAGAAGAATCTGGACGACGCGACGATCGCGAAATTCCAGCGCGAACTCGGCGCGATGGGCTACAAGTTCCAGTTCATCACGCTGGCCGGCTTCCACGCGCTGAACTACTCGATATTCAACCTGGCGCACGGCTATGCCCGCACCCACGCACCCAGATGACGGCGTTCGTCGAGATGCAGCAGGCCGAATTCGCCGCGGCGGAAAAGGGCTTCACCGCCGTCAAACATCAGCGCGAAGTGGGCACGGGCTACTTCGACGCCATAACGCAAACTGTCGAACGCGAAGCATCGACGACCGCGCTGCACGGTTCGACGGAAGACGAACAGTTCTTCGACAAGAAAGTCGCGTAATAAGTCGCGTAATCAACGAGACGCGTGACGGATTCCCGCAGCGGACGTTAAAGCCGGTCGCGGGAATTCTCATCGACGCCGGCGTGTCAGGCCAAGAAAAAACGACAGACAGACTATCCGGCATTGCGACAATCAAGCCGGAAGAGCCGGACGTCGTAGGAGGAGCCGCGTTGGCCGGAGATGCGCCTCTTGTCCGGCAGCGCGAAATTTCGAGTGCGGCAGTGGTGGAGAGAAAGCTGGCACGTCGCACCGCGCGCGGGGGTTGCGCGCGGAACATGCCAAACGTGCGGCGAGCGACAGGACGCGCCGGCTTCATCGCCGGCGCGTTTTTTACGGCCGTCGATGCGTGCGCCGCCTGAACCCCGCGTTTAGCGTCAGCGTCAGCTTCAGCGATAGACGATCACAGGAATTTTCGTATGCGTGAGCACGCGTTGCGTTTCGCTGCCGATCAGCAGACTGCTCAGCTCGCGCCGTCCGTGAGACGCCATGAAAATCACGTTGTACGCGCCCTCTTCCGCCGCTTCGATGATGCCGAGAACGGTGCCGGATGGACGCTCGTGCGGCTGTCGAAAGCGAGCCCGAAGCGGCGCGCCGCCAGTTCCACTTCACGCAGATGCGCCCGCGCTTCGCGCTCGCTGCGTTGCAGGAATTCGGAAGGCGGTTCGACCACTACGTCGGAAAACGACGAGTACGGATATTGCGGCAGACACGCGTACGCGGTGACCACCTGCGCGAGGTCGATGGCGCCATTGATCGCTTTGCGTAACAGGTCCGAACCGTCGGTCGGAATGAGGATGTGCGTGAACATGATGCCCTCCGTCGCCGCCTGAGAGAGCCGGCGTCAGTGCCAGCGAGGCCCGGCGTATAAGCCATTGAATCGATTGTAGTTCGCCGGAATCGCGGCACCGGGGTTTTAGGGTCCGTCCGCGTCGTGTGCACATGAAGGCGAAAACCGCCTAAGCCCCAGTAAGCCGGATGGCCATACGTATGCTTAAGAAAATCTAGGAAGAGTCTCACGCGCAGCGGTAAATGGCGTCGCTGCGGAAAAAACCGCATGGATTTCCGATGGGCAGCGCGGCGAACTCGTCGAGCACGCTCACGAGGCGTCCGGCAGCGATGTCGGTACCGACTTCCCACCACGAACGCCACGCGAGGCCATAGCCTTCGAGACACCATTCGTACAGCACGGCGCCGTCCGAACATTCCATCGTGCCGGACACCTTGATCGACACCACCTTGTCGCCCTGCTGGAACACCCAGCCGCGCTGCTGGTTCGCGCTCGCGCCGAACGCGAGGCAGTTGTGATGCGCGAGATCGGCGAGCGTATGCGGGGCGCCGCGCCAGATAGTCGGGCGACGCAACGCACACGCGCCGGTTCTCGCCGAGCTTGAGCGACACCAGCGACGAATCCGGCAATTCACCCAAACGCACCGTGCAATCAAAACCTTCGTTGACCAGATCGACGAGCCGGTCGGACAGGTCGAGCGTGATCGACCTGTCCGAGTACGCAACGGTGAACGCCGGCACGAGCGGCGCGACGTGGCGCCGGCCGAAACTCGCAGGTGCCGAGAGTCGCAAATGGCCGCTCGCCTTCATGCCGCCTGCCGAGACGCTCGCCTCGGCGTTCTGCATGTCGTGCACGCGCTGACAGTCTTCGAGAAAGGCCGAGCCTTCAAAGGTCAGCGTGATCTTGCGCGTGGTGCGCACCAGCAGTTTGACGCCGAGCGCTCTCTTCAAGCGCGTCGATCCGGCAGCCGATGATGGCGAGCGCAACGCCCTCGGCGAGCGCCGCGGCGGACAGGCTGCCCTTGGCCGCAACGGTCACGAAAGTCTCGATCTGCTTGAAACGGTCCATGAGGCGTCCATGAAGGGTCCCGAAGCGCAAAACGCGGGAATGGGTATGATGGGCGTCAGATTAGGTGGATGAAAGTAAAAGATCAAGTGATCTTTAGCTTTTTTTAGGGCTAAGCCGCACTAATACAATCCATCCTGACCTCTGGCAAGAGCGCAAGGCAATGTCGGCCACAAAAACACTCTTCCCAAAAGCAGTGATTTTCGACGCCTACGGCACGCTTTTCGACGTGCATTCGGTGATGGCTGCCGCGGAACAGCTCTTTCCGGGCCACGGCGACGCGCTCTCGCAGTTGTGGTGCCTGAAGCAGATCGAATACACGCAGTTGCGCACGCTCGCCGATTCCGCTGGCCCCGTCGCGAACGGAAGCCACGCGCACTACCGGCCGTTCTGGGACATCACGCTCGACGCGCTGCGCTTCACCGCAAAAAACTTCAGCTGACGCTCAGCCGCGCCACCGAAAAACGCCTGATGGACGAATACGCGTGTCTGTCCGCGTTTCGGGATGCCGTGAGCGCGTTGCGTCAGCTGCATGCGTCGAAAGCAAGGCCCGGCGTCGCGATCCTCTCGAACGGCAATCCGCAGATGCTCGACATCGCCGTGAAGAGCGCTGGCATGACGGGCCTCTTCGACCACGTGCTTTCCGTCGACGCCGTGCGCGCCTACAAACCTTCGCCCACCGCTTACGCGCTCGCCACGCGCGCCTTCGACGCGCAGCCGCGCGAGATCGTCTTCGTCTCGTCGAACGGCTGGGATATGGCGGGCGCGTCGTGGTTCGGCTTCACCACTTTCTGGCTCAACCGGCTCAACGCACCCGTCGAAGAACTGGGCGTCGTGCCGCATGGTACGGGCACGAGCATGAGCGAACTGCACGCGTTTCTCAGCAGCTTAGCTAGCTAGCATCCACGCGTCCAGCGGAAAGCCCGCCGGCAGCCGCATGCGCCACAGCCTTGGCGCATGACGGCAATCCACGGATATTCGCGACGCACATCACCTCAACTCAACATTTGCATGTTTGCAATCTGACCGACCAAGGAGAAAGCATGGCCAACCCGCAGTCATCATTGTCGTTGCCCTAGGGCATGGAGATCACGGCCGAGATCAAGCCGGGCTACGAAGCGATTCTCACGCGCGAAGCGCTCGAACTCGTCGCGGCGCTGCATCGCACGTTCGAGCTGCGTCGCCAGCAGTTGCTGCAGGCTCGCGCGGAACGCACGAAACGCCTCGACGCCGGCGAGCGCCCCGACTTTCTCGCGGAGACAAAAAGCATCCGCGAAGGCGACTGGAAGATCGCGCCACTGCCGCAGGATCTGCAATGCCGTCGCGTGGAAATCACCGGGCCGGTCGAGCGCAAGATGATCATTAACGCGCTGAACTCGGGCGCGGATTCGTACATGACGGACTTCGAAGATTCGAACGCGCCGAGCTGGGACAACCAGATCACGGGGCACATCAATCTGAAGGACGCGGTGCGCCGCACGATTTCGCTCGAACAGAACGGCAAGTCGTACAAACTGAACGACAAGGTCGCGACGCTGATCGTGCGTCCGCGCGGCTGGCATCTCGACGAGAAGCACGTGAAGGTGGACGGCAAGCGCGTGTCGGGCGGCATCTTCGATTTCGCGCTCTTCATGGTTCACAACACACGCGAGCAGGTTGCGTGCGGCATGGCACCCTATTTCTATCTGCCGAAGATGGAAAGCCATCTGGAAGCGTGTCTGTAGAACGACATTTTCGTCGCCGCGCAGGAAACGGTCGGCGTGCCGCGCGGCGGTGCTGATCGAGACGATCGTCGCCGCATTCGAAATGGACGAGATCCTGTACGAGCTGCGCGAACACAGCTCGGGGCTGAACGTCGGCGGCTGGGACTACATCTTCTCGGCGATCAAGAAGTTCAAGAGCGATCGCGATTTCTGCCTCGCCGACCGCTCGCAGATCACGATGACGTCGCCGTTCATGCGCGCGTACGCGCTGCTGCCATCGCCGTAACGCGCCGGCCATCGGCGGCATGAGCGCGCTGATTCCGATCAAGAACGACGCTGCGGCAAACGAAAAGGCAATGGGCGGCGCGCGATGCGGGCGACGGTTACGACAGCGGCTGGGTCGCATACCCGAGTCTCGTGCCGATCGCGATGGAAGAGTTCGTAAAGGTCCTCGGCGACAAGCCGAATCAGATCGGCAAGCAGCGCGACGACGTGCTCGTCACGGCAACCGATCTGATGGATTTCCGTCCCGAGACGCCGATCACCGAAGCGGGCTTGCGCAACAACATCAACGTCGGTATTTACTACCTAGGTTCGTGGCTCGCAGGCAATGGCTGCGTGCCGATTCACAACCTCCTGATAGAAGATGCCGCGACGGCCGAGATTTCGCGCGTACAGGTCTGGCAGTGGATCCGCTCGCCGAAGGGCAAGCTCGAAGATGGCCGCAGGTGACGGCCGAACTCGTGCGCGAACTGTCGGCGCAGGAACTCGTGAAGGTAAAGGAAGCCGTGGGCGGCAACACGAAACCCTACGACCGTGCCGCGCAAATCTTCGAGGAAATGTCGACGTCCGAAACGTTCACCGATTTCCTGACGCTACCGCTGTACAAAGAGATCTGGGTACTAGGCCCGCTCCCGCCAGCCACGCAGTACACACGTATTATGCACGCGATGAAAGAGCGGCTTGGGTCGCAAGACTGACCGACCGGACGGCCCGACAGGCGCAAGCTTGCCGGGCCGTTTTTTCTTCGCCGCGATGCGTGCCGTGCGCGCGAGTGTGGGGATGCGCTTAAGTGCGCTCGAGTACCACTTAAGTGCGCGTGAGTGCCTAGCGCGTGCTGCGATATTCGACCCAGTCGCCCGAACGGATTTCCGGCAGCCCTTTCACGGCATCCGGCGCGACGGGATAGAAGCGGCAATTCAGGACGTTGCCGTCCACTTTCAGCATCACGTCGCGAGCGATGAACAGCTCTTCGTTGCCGGGATACACGGCTTCGATTTCGTCGAGTACGGCGACGAGCGCGTCGTCGATTTCATAGACATTGCCGATCACGTCGACACCCGCTTCGTCGATGGCGAGCCCGGGATACAGACCGAAATCGAACAGATGTCCCTTCACTGAAGCCGTGCCCAACAGATTCGGCACCGCGATCTCGTTACGCGCCGCAGCCTCGCTGATGTCGCTCACTTCGCCGGCCCACAACGTGCCGTATACAAAAACCGTTTGCATCGTCGTGTGTTCTCCTTGCAGTCAATGCTTTCTCACTTCGCTCGCTCACTTCAACGCAGCACTCGCGACCAGTACGTCGTCGCTATCGGCGTAAATCCATTCGCCCGGATGCACCAATGCACCGGGCATTTGCACCGCGACGTCGCGCTCTCCGCTGCCTACCCGCTGACACCGCCGCGGATTCGTCGCAATCGCGGCCACACCTACGTTGATCTCGTTGAGTTCGAGTGTATCGCGCACGCAACCGTTCAACAGAATGCCCGCCCAGCCATTCTGTTCCGCCTGCTGCGACAGATTGGCGCCGGCCAGCGCACAATGCAGACTGCCGCCGGCGTCGATCTGTCGCAGCAGGCGGCCCGCGCCCTTTTCCTCGAGCACCGTGCGCACGAGACCGTTGTCCTCGAACACTCTCAATTTGACGGCTTCGCCGCTGAAACACTCGCTGCGGCTGAACAGGTGAAAGACCGGCTCCATCACACGCAATGTGCCGAGCGCCAGTTGATCCTCTGTCGCACAGGTCGGCGGTTGCAAAGCTCATGAAAAGTCTCCTCGGTCGGGACGATCGGGACATTATGCAACGTCGAAAGTCGCACTACACCTAAAATGAGAGGCCGGGCCGGCATTCGGGTTCCACATGTGCTCCTCCCACGCTTGTGCGTGCCTCTGCATTTTGCGCGCACGGGGTCGCGTGGCGGTCTCCGGCGACGTCCAGGCGCTCGTCTTTCTTTCCGGTCATCGTCATGAGTTCGTTTGCAGAAACCGATCCGTCAGGCATTGTTCGCTTCGCCATTATTCCCCTCGAATTCCAGCCGAACGACACTCATCCGATTCGCGTGCGCTCGCGTCCGATGCCTTCCGGTTGGCGCATCGCGCGACACACGCATGCGTGGACTCAGGTGGCTTATGCATCGCGCGGCATGCTGCGGGTGGCGACGACGGGCACCACGTGGACCGTGCCGCCCTCGCGCGCGATCTGGGTCCCGCCGCATGTGACGCACGAAGTGTTCGCCGTCGAAGATGCATTCTTGCGTACGCTCTACTCTACATCACCGAAAGCATGGTGCCGGCGGGACTGGATACGCCGCGCGTCGTCGAAGTCTCGGATCTGTTGCGCGAAGTGATTGCCGCGCCCGATACGTCCGATATTTCGCCTGAACGAGAGAAGTTGCTCGGCGCACTCGCACTCGACGAACTCACGCGTTCGTAACCGCTGCCGCTTTCCGTGCCGATGCCGAACGAGAAACGTCTGCGTGCATTGTGCGAGGCGGTGATCGCAGATTCGACGCATGGCGAGTCGCTCGAGCAATGGGCGTCGAGTGTCGGCGCAAGTACGCGGACGATCGTGCGTCTGTTCCGCCAGGAATTGGGTGTGAGTTTTTCGCAGTGGCGTCAGCAGGCGATTCTTGCGCGCGCGATTCCGCTGCTAAGCTAGGGCCGGCCCGCTGTCTCATGTCGCGCAGGAGTTGGGCTATCAAAGTCAGAGCGCGTTTTCGGCGATGTTCCGGCGTGCGTTCGGAGCGAGCCCGCGTGCGTTCATCGAGCGCGGATCGGAGTATCACAGGATATCGGACGACTAGGACGGCATGGAATCGGATGACGAATCGGCGCAACCGCGCACGGAGTCGTCGTCCGATTAGTCCGGTCGATGAATCGCGGCGCAACGAAGCGCAGTGCGATGAACGGCGATGGCCAAGCGTCGCTAGACGCGCCGCGCGAGATGCCGAATCGCGCCGAGCTGTGCGAGACGCGGGCCAGCGAGCTTATAGCCCTTGCGTTGATAAAGACGCGCCGCCGGGTTGTCGACGAACACACGCAACTGCAGCTCGCGCAGACCGCGTTCACGTGCCCATTGATGTGAAATATCCAGCAGATACGTGCCCGCACCGAGCCGCCGATAGCCTTCGGCGATCTGCACGTCGCGAACGTGGAGCGAGTCGCCCTCTTGCGTGATGCGCAGCACGCCCATCGGCGTGCTCTCCATTTCGAGAATGAAATTCTCCGACTCGCGCCAGCTTCCAAGAAACAGATCGGCACGCCAGACGAGATGATGGCGGCGATAGTAGCCGCCCATGTTGTTGCGCGTCAACGCCTCGGCGAATTCGAAATCGTCCATGCTCGCCTGACGCAGATGAAACGGTAACGGAGCTTCTGTTGGATCGAACATGGCGGGCACGACGAAGGTGAGTCGTTCAACGGTAGAATAGGCTGCACGCGCTGGTAATGGCTGTTTGTCCCGGAGCATACCTAGGTGAAGCGGGATTGGAAATAAAAAAAGCCCACTTCTTTCGAAGTGGGCTTTCTTCAATCTGGCGGAGCGGACGGGACTCGAACCCGCGCCCCCCGGCGTGACAGGCCGGTATTCTAACCAACTGAACTACCGCTCCAGATTTTTGCATCGCGACTCATGCTGCCAGTGAGCCTTGACTCACCGAACTGCCTGCCTGATGCCGCTGCACCGTTCAACTGCTTACCGAACGACGCCGATGTTTTGGCGTCCCCTAGGGGAATCGAACCCCTGTACTCACCGTGAAAGGGTGATGTCCTAGGCCTCTAGACGAAGGGGACATAATCTTCAGATCTGCCTTTATTTCGCTGCTAACTCACAACTCACGCTAACCTGTTAGTTATTTCGTTTCGTCAATTGCGAAGATAAACAATTAAACTACGTTGCAGCGGTTTATGAAGTCTTTTTTGCTACGAGCTCCAGACTTCGGAACAACTTCACACTGCTCTGATGGTGGAGGTAAGCGGAATCGAACCGCTGACCTCTTGCATGCCATGCAAGCGCTCTCCCAGCTGAGCTATACCCCCTTGCAGAACAACAATAAGATTTTAGAAGCCAAATTGTGCTTTGTAAATACCATTTGAGCAATTGTATGCGACTTTTTTTGCAAGTCGCATGCAAACCAGCTAAAAGCACAGGTGAATGCGCTTAAGCCAACGCTTTTTCGATACGGCCGACCACGACGTCGCGCCCGAACAGCATCAGCACGCTGTCGATTGACGGCGTATGCGTCGTGCCCGCCACCAGCAGACGAACCGGTATGGCCAGTTGCGGCATCTTCAGCTTGTGCGCGGCGAGCGTTGCCTTCAGCGCGGCGGAAATCGCTTCCTTCGTCCACTCCGCGGTGTTGAGCGCGTTGGCTAGATCGGCGAGCGCCGGGCGCACCACCTCGGTCACGTGCTGCGCGAGCGACTCGGTGTCGGGTACCGGTATGCGATAGAACATCGCGGCGTTCTCCGCGATTTCCTTCACCGTCGACGCTCGATCCTTCAGCAGCCCCACTACCGCCGTCAGATCGGCGCCCTGTGCGATCGCCGCTTCGTCGATACCGAGTTCCGCGAAGAATGGCTTTGCGAGTTCCGCGAGCCGCGCGTTGTCGGCTTCCTTGATGTAGTGCACGTTGAGCCAGTTGAGCTTGTCGTGGTCGTACTGAGCCGGCGACTTGCCCAGATGCTCGAGATCGAACCATTCGACGAACTGTTCACGCGAGAAGATTTCCGCGTCACCGTGCGACCAGCCGAGCCGCGCCAGATAGTTGACCACGGCTTCCGGCAGATAACCGGCGTCGCGATAACCCATCACGCTCATCGCGCCGTGGCGCTTGCTCATCTTTTCGCCCTGCTCGTTCAGCACGGTGGGCAAGTGCGCGTACACCGGCGGCTCGCCGCCAAGCGCACGCAGAATGTTGATCTGACGCGGCGTGTTGTTCACGTGGTCGTCGCCGCGAATCACGTGCGTGATCTTCATGTCGAGGTCGTCCACCACCACGCAGAAGTTGTACGTGGCCGTGCCGTCCGGGCGTGCGATCACGAGGTCGTCGAGTTCTTCGTTCGAGATCTCGATGCGGCCTTTCACGGCGTCGTCCCAAACTACCACGCCCGTTAGCGGATTGCGGAAGCGCAGCACCGGTTGCACACCCGCCGGCGGCTCCGGCAACACCTTGCCCGGCTCCGGACGCCACGTGCCGTCGTAGCGCGGCTTTTCGCCCGCTTCGCGCTGACGCTCGCGCAACGCGTTGAGCTCTTCCTTGGACATGTAACACGGGTACACGAGGCCCGCGTCCTGCATCTGCTTCAGCACTTCGCGATAACGGTCCATGCGCTGCATCTGGTAGAACGGGCCTTCATCGATATCGAGGTCGAGCCATTGCATGCCTTCGAGAATGGCATCGACAGATTGCGTGGTGGAGCGCTCGACGTCGGTGTCCTCGATCCGCAGCACGAACGTCCCTTTCATCTTGCGCGCGAACGCCCACGGGTAGAGCGCGGAACGAATGTTGCCAAGGTGGATGAAGCCGGTGGGACTCGGTGCGAAACGGGTACGAACTGAGGTAGTCATTAGCGATTACTCGGAAGACAAGGTGCCGGCACCAAGGCGTTATTCAAGCGCGATTCGGCCTGAGGCGCGGCAGCGAAGCGCGTTCATCGGACTGACTGCGCCACGCATGAACGCGAAGGAATTGGATACGAGAAGTGAATTATACCTTCCGCGCGCGTTTCGCCTGCCCTCGTCCGAATGGCTAACGACGCGCCCGGCACAGCCGCGAGCGGTGCTTCGAGCGCCCTGCGCGACACTCGAATGCGCCCTATGCAACGTTTCATTACGGCGCAGCCGCGCGCCTTAGCCTTTGATTTATAATGTGCGCGCGCTGCGGATACGGATCAAACCACAGCGCATGGAATCGCTTGGTGTGCCCCCCGGCGATCCTGTCTGACATTCGACCTTGCGCCTGATCGCGGCACTCGGCCCGATGCCGCTTGCGTCGCCCGTGCCGTTGCTGGAGAACTCGTTGAAATCGTCATCCCCTCGCCTTGCCCGCCGCCAGTTTTCGCTCGCGGCTGTGTCCGCCGCCGCATCCGCCGTGCTGGCCGCGTGCTCCACGACCACGACCGGCAGAACCGATAGCGCGCCCGTCGCCGGAACGCCGACCGCGAATCTGCCGCCGCTCGACATACCGCAGCGCCCGCTTCGCTTAGCGTTGGCGCTCGGCGGCGGTGCCGCGCGCGGGTTTGCTCACATCGGCGTGATCAAGGCGCTGGAGGCGTGCAACATCCAGATCGATCTCGTGGCCGGCACGAGTGCGGGCTTGGTGGTCGGCGCGCTGTATGCGTAGGGCATGAACGGTTTCGCGCTCAACAAGCTCGCGTTGACGATGGACGAAGCGTCCATCAGCTGGGCGATGCCGTTTCGCACGCGCCGCTTCCTGCAAGGCATCGCGTTGCAGAATTAGAATTATCTGAACACGACGCTCAACAATCGTCCTATCGAAAAGATGGCGAAACCGCTCGGTATGGTGGCGACAGATCTTGAAGACGGGTCAGCCGATCCTGTTTCAGCGCGGCAACACGGGCATTGCCGTGCGCGCGTCGTGCAGCGCGCCGTCGATCTCCGAGCCGGTGAAGATCGGCGAACATGAATACGTGGATGGCGGCCTCGTGAGCCCGGTGCCGGCGTCGTTCGCACACAAGATGGGCGCCGATTTCGTGATCGCCGTGAACATTTCGCAGCGTCCGGAAAGCGGGCTGACGGCCAGTTCGTTCGACGTGCTGATGCAGACCTTTACGATCATGGGCCAGACGCTCAAGGCCTATGAACTCGACAAGTACGCCGATATCGTGATCCGGCCGAATCTGGCGGCCATGAGCGGCAGCGATTTCTCGCAGCGCAACGCCGCAATTCTCGCGGGTGAGGAAGCCGCGGCGAAAATGATGGCGGAGCTGCAGCGCAAACTCGCAGCAAGCCGGGCGGCGGTCTGAAGCTTACCGGATGAATGACGCGCCGGTTGCACCTGCCGGCGTGGTTATCGCATCTGCCGTTCCTGCGATATTCGAATCAGCAAGCGCAACCGGCCATTGCAACCGGACGCAAAAAGCCTGCTTCAAAAGAAGCAGGCTTTTTTATCGGGCTTAGCCGACACAGGCGGCAGGAAACTTACTGTTTGCCGCCGATCGTCGCGTTCACACGCTTGCGCAGATCTTCGCCGTCCTGGTAAGATGTTTCGATGCGACGAGCGCCCATGAAGCGCTTTTCCCAATATCCGCTGTCCAAGTCGTCGACACGGATCGTGCTACCGG
Organism: uncultured Paraburkholderia sp.; assembly: GCA_940747215.1. GTDB lineage: Bacteria > Pseudomonadota > Gammaproteobacteria > Burkholderiales > Burkholderiaceae > Paraburkholderia. The sequence goes on from CALNWS010000003.1 coordinate 11,818, forward strand.
TGGACGGCGAGTGCACGAACTTGCTGTCGCCGATATAGATGCCGACGTGCGAGAAGGTACGGCGCATGGTATTGAAGAACACTAGATCGCCCGGCTTCAGATCGCTCACGCGAACTTTTTCGCCCACGCGGCTCATTTCCTCAGCGCGGCGCGGCAAAGCCATGCCCAGCGTGTCCTGGAAGACGTAGCGGACGAAGCCGCTGCAATCCAAGCCGGAATCCGGCGTGTTGCCACCCCAACGGTAGCGAACGCCGATCATGTTCAGCGCGCCGATGACGACGTCGCCTGCTTTGCCAGCCATGCCGGAAAGGAACGATTTGGCGCCGCCATCGCTCTCGGGAGCAACTCCCTGCGAAACAGGGGAAGACAGCGAATTCAACCTGGGGAGGGCCGAATATGAGGCATTCTGATTAAAACTGCTTACTTCGTCGGCGAAAACGCCAGGAACTGCTGCCATCAAGACGCCAATGAACATCCCGGCGACAGCGCGCATACAAGCCTGGGTCAGGTTTCTGTGCTGCATTGGTCGGTAGTTTTTGCTAAAGAATCAGGGGTCTACGGAAAAATTTTGGTCGATGCTAGCCAATAAGTATTCACGTGTCAAAAAAAATAGAAAAAATCAATTGAGACACGCACCCAATTGGTGAAAGAGGTGAAAAATCAAGGGGCAAGGGCCACTCAAGGGCCACTTTCAGCAGCTTTCGGGTGTAAGGGTGCGACGGCGTCGCAAAAATCTGCTCAACTTCCCCGCTTTCGACAATCAAACCGTTCTGCATGACCGCGACACGGTGAGCCATTGCCCTGATTACGGCCAGCTCGTGACTGATGAAAACGAAGCCGAGGTTGTACTTCTGTTGCAACCCGGCGAGGAGCTTCAGCACCTGCTGCTGGATCGACACATCAAGGGCGCTGGCGGGTTCGTCGAGGATCAGAACGCGCGGCTCCAGCGCCCGCGCGCAATCGCGATGCGCTGACGTTGCCCGCCCGAGAACTCGTGCGGATAGTGGTACAGCACCGTGCGATCGAGGCCGACCTCGCGTAGCACCGAAATGACCTTGTCGCGGCGCGCCTGCGGGCTCATCTGCGGGCGATGCAGCGCCAGACGATCCGCTCGATCGTCTGGCGCGGCGAAAGCGAACTGAACGGGTCCTGAAAGACGACCTGCATGTTCGAACGTAAGGCGGTCTGCTCGGCACTGCGGTAGCTGCCGAGCGCCCTGCCCTGAAACTCGATTTCGCCGTGCGCGGTACGTTGCAGGCCGAGCAGCGCCATCGCGAGCGTCGACTTGCCCGAACCCGATTCGCCGACGATCCCAAGCGTTTCGCCCTGCCGCACCGACACGCTCGCGTCGGCCACCGCGCGAAAACGCCCGGAGCGGAACCAGCCGTTGAAACCCGGCAGCTTCGTCCTGAAGTCGACGGAAACGTCACGCGCCTCCAGCAGCACCGGCGAGATAGGCAGCACCGGCACGACCGTGCGTTCCGGCCGGCTCGCGAGCAGGCGCTGCGTGTACGGATGCTGCGGCGACTCGAAAACCTGCTCGACCGTCCCGCTCTCCACGAGCACGCCCCGCTCCATCACCGCGATACGCTGCGCGAAGTGACGCACGAGGTTCAGGTCGTGCGTAATGAGCAGCACGGCCATGCCGCGCTTGTCGGCTTCGTCGCGCTGCAGTTCGAGCAGCAGATCGACGATCTGCGCGCGTATCGTCACGTCGAGCGCCGTGGTGGGTTCGTCGGCGAGTAGCAACCGCGGACGGCACACGAGCGCCATTGCGATCATCGCACGTTGCCGCTGGCCGCCCGAGAGCTGATGCGGGTAGCTGTTCACGCGCTTGCCCGGCTCGATGATACCCGTGCGCCCAAGCAGCGCCACGGCCCGCTTGCGGGCCTCTGTCGCGCTCACGCCGTCATGCACGACGATCCGTCTCGGCGATCTGGTCGCCGACCGTGTAGAGCGGGTTGAGCGCCGTCATGGGCTCCTGGAAGATCATCGCGATGTCGGAGCCGCGCAGACCGCGCATTTCGCGCTCGCTTTTGCCGAGCAGATCTTCGTCGTCGAAGCGGATCGCGCCGCTCACCTGCGCGTCGTTCAGAAGCCGCAACACCGAGAGCGCCGTGACGCGCTCTTGCCCGATCCTGATTCGCCGACGAGCGCCACGCGTTCGCCGCGCCCGATCGCAAGCGTGACGTCTTTCACGGCGACGGTGTCGCCGAACGACACGTGCAGTCGCTCCAGTTCCAGCAGTGGCGCAGCAGCGCCATTCTTCCCGATCGTGCTCACTGATTGCCTCCGGCGCGCATCGCATCGGAGATGCGGGTGTCGAGCGCGTTACGCAGCGCGTCGCCCATGAACGTGAGCAGCAACAGCATCGCGACGAGCACGCCGAACGTGGACAGCGAAATCCACCACGCGTCGAGATTCGCCTTGCCTTGCGCGAGCAGTTCACCGAGGCTCGGCGTGGGCGACGGCACGCCGAGGCCGAGAAAATCGAGGCTCGTGAGCGCGAGAATGGTGCCGCTCATGTGGAACGGCAGGAATGCAATGACGGGCGTGAAACTGTTCGGCAGCACGTGACGCCACATAATCTGCCAGTTCGACAGGCCCATCGCGCGCGCGGCGCGCACGTAGTCCTGCTGACGGTTGCGCAGAAACTCGGCACGCACGTAGTCCGACAGGCCGATCCAGCCGAACAGCGACAGCAGCACGATGAGCAGGATGAAGCCCGGCTCGAAGATCGACGAGAAGATGATCAGCAGGTACAGCTCGGGCAGCGCGCTCCATATCTCGATCAGCCGCTGCCCGACGATGTCGACGCGCCCGCCGCGATGCCGAACACCGTGCCGATCAGCGTGAGCACGAGCGCGAATTCCACCGACACGCGAAACCTGTACAGCAATCGTGCGAACAGGTCGCGGCCGCGGTCATCGGTACCGAGCCAGTTGTCGCGCGACGGCGGTGCCGGATTCGGCACCTTCGAAGTTGAGCGTGTCGTAGTAGTAGCGGTTTGGCGGATACACCGCGAAATTGCCCGGCGCGTCGAAACGATGTTTGATATACGGGTCGAGATAATCGGCGGGCGTCGGGAAGTTGCCACCGAATGTGGTCTCGGCGTACGTCTTGGACAGCGGAAAATACAGCTGGCCGTCGTAGCGCACGACGATCGGTTTGTCGTTCGACCACAGCGGGCCGGCGAGACTCGCGGCAAACGCCACCACGAAGATGATCAGGCTCCAGTAGCCGAGACGCTGCTGGCGAAAGCGTTGCCACACGCGCCGCGCGGGCGACGACGAGATGAACGCGCGAACCGGTTCGTTGCGCGCGGCCGCGTCGGTGGAAAGGCGGGCTCGATTCATCAACGCTCCAGTTGTTCGAATTGGATTGCGGGGATCGACCCACACGTAGCACAAGTCGGAGATCAGCTTGGTAGCAAGCCCGATCAATGTGAAGAGACACAGCGTGTCGAGCACGACCGGATAGTCGCGCCGCACGACGGACTCATACGAGAGCAGCCCGAGCCCGTCTAGCGAGAAAAGCGTTTCGATCAGCAGGCTGCCCGTGAAAATACGCCAATGAACGCCGCCGGAAAACCGACGATGAGCGGCAGCAGCGCGTTACGGAAAACGTGCTTCCACAGCACCCTTCTCTCCGACAGACCTTTGGCGCGCGCCGTCAACACATACTGCTTGCGGATCTCGTCGAGGAAAGCGTTTTTCGTGAGCATCGTGACCACGGCGAAGCTGCCCACCACGGACGCCATAATCGGCAATGTGATGTGCCACAGTTAATCGACGATCTTGCCGCCGAGGCTCAACTGCGCCCAGTTATCCGACGTGAGATTGCGCAGCGGAAAAAGCTGCAGGAAGGTGCCGCCGCCGAACAGCACGAGCAGCAGCACGCCCAGCACGAAGCCGGGAATCGCGTAGCCGATCAACACCACGAGGCTCGTGGCGATGTCGAAGCGCGAGCCGTTGTGCACCGCTTTCGCGATGCCCAACGGGACCGATATCAGATACGTCAGGAAGAAGGTCCACAGGCCAATGCTGATCGACACCGGCAGCTTGGACACGATCAGCGACCACACGCTTTGATGGCGGAAATAGCTCTGCCCGAGATCGAACGTGGCAAAGCGCTTGAGCATCAACCCATAGCGTTCGAGCGGCGGTTTGTCGAAACCGTAGAGCGCCTTCAGTTGCGCGTCCACGCCGGTGTGCGAGCGCAAACCGAACGGCGCGCCGTTCTCCGCGCCTTTGCGCAATTCGTGCTGCATCTGTTCGACCGGACCGCCCGGCACGAACTGGATCACGACGAACGTGAGCGTCAGCACGCTGAGCAAGGTCGGGATCATCAATAGCAGGCGTTTGAAGATGTAGCTCCACATGGTCGGCGTTTCCGGTGCGAAGACAGTGAATTAATGGACGTGGCAGCGGCAAACGCTTTGCTATTGCGACGCCGCCTGCGGTTGCGCGAACCACCACGTCGACGTGATACAGCCTCCCGCCGAATAGTACAGGGGCAGCGTTTGCGGCCATGCGAGACCGCGCTTGAATGCCACGCGATGCGTCGCGCTGTACCAGTGCGGCAAGACATAGTAGCCATGCATCAGCACACGGTCGAGCGCGTGCGTGGCGTCCACCAGTTGCTAGCGCGTCTGCGCGTGCACGAGCGCGCTCAGGATCGCATCCACGACGGGCGACTTCAGCCCGATCATGTTGTCCGAGCCGTGCGTGTCCGCGGCCTTGCTGCCGAAGCGGTCGATCTGCTCCGAACCCGGCACCTGAACGTCCGGCATGCGGATCGTCGTAGTGTCGAAATCGAAGGTGTCGAGACGCTTCTGATACACCGCGAAGTCGGACACGCGAAACGTCGCGGTAATGCCGAGCTTTTGCAGATTGCGGATGAAGGTCGCGACGATCGGCTCCATCTGCGCGCGGACGAGCCCGAGTCGTCGAGAATCTCGAACTGGAACGGCTCGCCTTTGGCGTTGCGCAATGCGCCGTCGCGATAGGTCCAGCCGGCCTGCTGCAACAGCGCACGAGCCTGCAGCAGATTGGCGCGCAGCGAACCGGGCGGATCGGTGTCAGGCTGCTTCGGCGGCGGACCGAACACGGCAGGATCGAGTTGCGCGCGCCACGGGTCGAGCAGCGCGAGTTCGCCCGGCGACGGCAGCCCTTTCGCCTGCAGATCGGTGTTGGCGAAGAAGCTGTCGATACGCGCGTACTGGTTGAAGAACAACTGGCGATTCAGCCACTGGAAGTCGAGCGCGAGATCGAGCGCCTTGCGCACGCGCACGTCCTGGAAAAGCGGCCGACGCGTGTTCAGCATGAAGCCCTGCATGCCCGTGCCGTTGTGCTGCGGGAACACGCGCTTGATCAGCTCGCCGTTATCGAATTTCTTGCTGATGTCGCGCCGCACCCAGTTGCGCGCCACGTATTCGACTAGCGCATCGTACTCGCCGGCCTTGAACGCTTCGAGCCGCGCCGTGCTATCGGAATAGAGCTGGTAGACGATGTGATCGAAGTTGTTCGTGCCGACCCGCACGGACAAAGCCGCGCCCCAGTAATTCGGATCGCGCCGGTACGTGATCGTGCGGCCGTTGTCGTAGTGATTGATCAGATACGGGCCGCTCGCAATCGGCTTTTCGAACGCCAGTTGATCGAACGGAATACGGCTACCGTCGGGTTTTATTTCCCACTTGCGCGAGAACACCGGCATGCCGCCCGCGAGCAGCGGCAACTCGCGGTTGCGCTGGTGAAACTCGAAGCGGATCGTGTGCGGATCGACCACGACGGCTCGCGTGATCTCGCCGAAAATCGACGCGAATTGCGGTGCGGCTTGCGGGCTCTTCAACGTGTCAAGCGAAAACTTGACATCGTCCGCCGTGACCGGATCGCCGTTCGAAAACTTCGCGCGCGGATTGATGTGGAAAGTCGTGGAGAGACCCGTCGGGCGCAATGGCGATGTCGTCGGCGAGAAGGCCGTAGGTGGACGCCACTTCGTCGCTGCTGCCTGTGGTCAAGCTTTCGAACATCAGATCGATGCCCGGCGCCGTATTGCCGCGCAGCGTGAACGGATTGAACTTGTCGAAACCCGTGAGACGGCTCGGATTAGCCAGCACCAGCGTGCCGCCCTTCGGTGTATCCGGATTGACGTAGTCGAAGTGCTTGAAATTCGCGGGATATTTCGGCTCGCCGTATTGAGCGATGGCGTAGACGGCATGCGCTTGCGGTGCGACGAGCAAGGCGGTTATGCTGAATATGAGGCATGCTGCGAGATTGCGCTGTGCGCGCCGCTTGCCGTTACGGGACCAATCGAGGCAGTACCGCCTGGCCAACACGCGAGAGTCTATGAATCACGCCGCACCGAGGTGCACGAAGCGTTGAAACCCGTCGCAAGCCAGTTGTCATGGGGGCCTTGTTGGTCGATCGGTGATTGAAAACGATGTGAGGGACTTCTACCCAATAAACTCGTGCGCGCCGCAGTTGGCCCCGTGTTCGGCGGGCGAGTGGGCGACTTCCTCGAAGGCTCGATGCGCGAAACTTCCGCATCGCACACGACGCTTCCGCCTCCAGGTTTTCTGCGCCTCGTAAAAGCGGCGCAGCCGCTCTTCACGCCGATGCATCGCTTCTCGCGCTCAGCTATCCCGGCGCCGAGCGCGCGATTTCAATTACGACACGATGGGCTTGCGAAGGCTTCGCTCGAAGCGAGCGAACGTTATCTCGCCGTGCCGCCAAGGTGTGCGCGTGAACGGCAATTCGGCGGGAGCAATCAGGACGCTCGCTTTGAGCGGATCAAAAGCTTCGGCAAGATCCCCGACTTTGGCGAATAGAACGCGCTGCTTAGACGCAATCTGACGATTGAGCAGATCGGCATGCTATCGGATCTCGCGGCCGGCGTGACGGCAAAGATCGTGCGTGTAGATACGGGTTTAGTGCGGTGGTGGGCGGTGTGGCAGGTGTCGCCGAACAGGTTTATGCCTTCAGCATCGTCACGTCATGCGATGCATTCGCTACGCGGAAACAAAAAACCGCCCTCTTACAGGCGGTTTTTATGCTTGCGGCTTCAACGATCTTCGACGGCTTAATGCCAGCCGCAGCGATGATCGTAGTGATCGCGGCCGTAGTCGTAACGGCCCGGAGGATGATGACGATACCAGTCGTCGCGCGCCCAGTAACGGCGGCCGTCCCAATAACGATCACCATGCCAGCCGATCACGATGGCCGGGCCTGCGCTATACACCGGAGCCGGTTGATACACGACGGGCGGCGACGGTGCGTAGACCGGCGCAGGCGCCACGTACACCGGCGCGGAATACCAATATGTTGACGCCGACATTCAGACCGCCGGCCATGGCAGCACCCGACGCGCCCAACGTAAGAACTCCGATCAGAAGCGGAACAAAGCGAGTGGACTTCATTAATCACCCTTGTTGGGCAAAATATAACGCAAGGGAACGACGCGCATATTTCAACTTTGTAATAACTGATGCATAACATCGCTGCCGGCGGGTTTGGTTACGTCTCGTTACAACTGACATGGATTGGTGAAAATCGACCGTTTATTTATTTATTTTTATTTAATTTATAGAGCGCAAATTTCTGCAGTTCCGGCGCGTTAGATAAGATGGCAAATCAAATGTAATCGTCGAAAAAACGGCCGCGCAAAACAAAAACCCCAAGAGACCGTGATCTCTTGGGGTTTCAGCCGCCACTGCTGGCGGAGACGGAGGGATTCGAACCCTCGATCCAGGTTTTGGCCCAGATGCTCCCTTAGCAGGGGAGGGCCTTCGACCTCTCGGCCACGTCTCCCAAACTTTCGGTCGCGCAGGGAGTCAGCGCGACTAAACTAAAATAGTAGCGGGCCGATCCGTTCTGGTCAATGCCTGACGAACACTTTTTGTGCCAGTTTTGTCATCGCTGACGCATTTTGTTCACATTGACCCGGCGCGCACTTGAGAAAAAAGAAACGCCAACGAAAATGGGATACCCAAGAGCGCCCCGCTTCTTCGAAACAGGCCAACCGGACGATACTTACGCTTGGTCGAGATCGAACGCCTTATGCAGCGCGCGCACGGCAAGTTCCATGTACTTCTCGTCGATCAGCACCGAGATCTTGATTTCCGACGTGGAGATCATCTGGATGTTGATGCCCTCTTCCGACAGCGTGCGGAACATCGTGCTTGCGATACCCACATGCGAGCGCATGCCGACACCGACCACCGACACCTTCGACACCTTCGGATCGCCGAGCACCTGCTCCGCCTGCACGTGCCCCTTCACCTGGTTCGTGAGGATTTCCATGGCGCGCTGATAGTCGCCGCGGCCCACCGTGAACGTGAACGCGGTTTTGCCTTCCACGCTCTGGTTCTGGATGATCATGTCGACGTCGATATTGGCGTCCGCCACCGGGCCGAGGATCTGATACGCGATGCCCGGCTTGTCCGGCACACCCATCACGGCAATGCGAGCTTCGTCGCGCTGAAACGCGATGCCCGAGATGACTGCTTTTTCCATGGTCTCGTCTTCTTCAAAAGTAATCAGGGTGCCCGACTTCATTTCGGCTTCGAGCGGGATGAGCGGATCGGTCAGGCTCGACAGCACACGCGTCTTCATCTGATACTTGCCGGCGAATTCCACCGAGCGGATCTGCAGCACCTTGGAACCTAGGCTTGCCATTTCCAGCATTTCTTCGAACGTCACGCGATCGAGCCGGCGCGCTTCTTCAACCACGCGCGGGTCGGTCGTGTAGACGCCGTCGACGTCCGTGTAGATCAGGCACTCGTCAGCCTTCAACGCGGCGGCGACTGCCACGGCGGAAGTGTCCGAGCCGCCACGGCCGAGCGTGGTGATGTGGCCTTCCGGGTCGATGCCCTGGAAGCCCGTGATCACGACCACCTTGCCTGCGTCGAGATCGCGCAGCACGCGCTCGCCGTCGATATCGCTTATGCGCGCTTTCGTGAACGCGCTATCCGTTTTGATCGGCACTTGCCAGCCCGCATAGCTGACCGCGTCGACACCGGCGTCCTGCAGCGCAATCGCGAGGAGGCCCGAACTTGCCTGCTCGCCGGTCGCGGCAATCATGTCGAGTTCACGCGGGCTCGGCTGGGAAGTGATTTCTTTCGCGAGACCGAGCAAGCGGTTGGTTTCGCCGGACATCGCCGACGGCACGACCACTATCTTGTGGCCAGCCTTATGCCATTTCGCGACGCGCTTGGCGACGTTCTTGATGCGCTCGACCGAGCCCATCGAGGTGCCACCGTATTTATGTAAGATGAGTGCCATTGTCGTTCTGAACTGGAGGATAAGAGCCGCGCTGGCGCGCTGGAGACAACCGCACAAAAGCACAGGAGCGCAACGTCTTGTGAACGACGGCAAAATGTATGGCGGCGTAAATACAGCACGCGCGGATTTGCCCAGGATGATCGCTGATGGTTGAGCGGACGACGGATCACGATCGCAAACCGGCAAACGGACAAAAGCGATGGCGAAAACGAGTCGGGCAAATACGTAACCTACCCGATCGGGCGCGAAAAGACAAGCCGGGACGGCGTTCTGGCTATGCGCAAATGGGGCAAAAAGGGGCCGCAAACCGCTCGAAAACGTTCCGGAAACGGGGCATTGCCCTCGATTCCGTTTCTTCGCGCGGGTTCACTGTCTGGATGGTTCACTGTCTGGATAATTCCGGCTGCTAGGTCACTCAGGCGAGCAGGATGTCCTCGCGCCAGATGATCCGGATGAGCGGCCCTGCTGAGTCTGTCGCAGCGTTCGCATTTGCCTCGCGATCCACACCGCCCGCATCGTCCAGAACGGCGCGATTCACGCCGAGCCCCGGCACGAACAGCAATGCGTTGCCGACATAGAGCAGCGGCACGTCGCGCTTCCACGTGGGCACGCCGCGCTCCTGAAAAAGATTCTTCAACGTTCGGCTCGGTGCCGACGCCGCATCGACCACGCGCATGCGCTCGCCGCCCACGCGCGAGCGCGCGCGCAGCATCGCGCGCTGCAAGACTTCACGCGGAACGGCATCGGCGGCCGATGCGACATCGTCGACAGGAGCGAACACGAACGTGCCGCGCCATTGCGGCACATGCCAGACCGACTCGCCCTGCCACGACAGTTCGCTAATGCTACGAGCTGCGAGCGCAGTTTCGTCCGCGGGCTCGCTGCTGCCGCCCGCTTCCCAGTAGACAAGTCCGCGATAACTGCGCAGCGTCTGCCCCGCATGATCGATGCGCAACTGATGCTCGTCGCCCACTTCACGCAACTGCCGCAGCGCATCCGAAAGACGCGCGCTCGACGCCGCCGCGAAGCCGAGCGTGCGCATCCAGTAACGCAGCAGATTGAGTGCGCGGTCGTCGTCGAATGCGAGCAGCGCTTCGTGCGAGAGCGCGCCCCCCTCGTCGCGCGACACGTCTTTCATGTCGATGCGCGCGAGTGTATCGAGCAGACGCTGCGCTGAAGCCGCATGTGCGGCCGTCCGCGCGAGCGCATCGCGAAAGCCCGGAAAGTGGACGGTGAGCGCCGGCGTCACTTCATGACGCAGCGCGTTGCGCGCGTAGCGCGTGTCCGCGTTGGATTCGTCGTCGATCCAGCGCAGTCGTTGGCCGCGCGCGTAGTGTTCGAGCTGCGCGTGCAGTAGATTGAGCAGCGGCCGCACGCGCGTCACGGAAGCGCCGGGAGACACGCGCTCCGACGCCATCGCCGCGAGACCCGCGAGGCCTGCGCCACGCAGCAGTTGCAACAGCACCGTTTCGGCCTGATCGTCGGCATGTTGCGCAATCCAGAGCGTCCCTACACCATACGCCGCGCACATTTCCTTGAGCGCGCGATAGCGCGCCTCGCGCGCCGCCGCTTCGACGCCCATGCCGGCATCGCGCGGCACGTCGACACGCTGCGCGGCGAACTCGACGCGACGCTCCCGCGCGAACTTCTCGCAGTGAGCGAGCCACGCGTCGGCATGCGCGCTCAAACCGTGATGCACGTGCAGCGCGATGCAACGCGACGCGCCCGCCACGCGCACGGCGGCATCGAGCAGCACGCTCGAATCCACCCCGCCGCTGAAGGCGATCGCAATACGCGCGTCGGCGGATACCGCAGAAAGCGCAATGCCGACCGCCTCGAGAACGAGGCGGTCGGCGTGTGAATCGGCGGTGAGTGTCACGTTGCTCGCGCTTGAGCGCTAACGGACGAAAAAGAACGCGCGCGAGCTTAGGCGCCCGGCATCGTTTCCTTGAACTTGCCGTACGACATCAGCCGTTCGAAACGGCGTTGACGCAGGTCGTTGATGCTCATGCCCTGGAACTGGCGCAGCGAATCGGCCAGTACACGGCGCAGCATGGCGGCCATGCCCTTCAGATCGCGATGTGCGCCGCCGAGCGGCTCGTTGACGATCTTGTCGATCAGTCCGAGCGCCTTCAGACGATGCGCGGTGAGGCCAAGCGCTTCGGCAGCTTCCGGCGCCTTCGCGGCGCTCTTCCACAGAATCGACGCGCAGCCTTCCGGCGAAATGACCGAGTACGTGGAGAATTGCAGCATCAGCACGCTGTCGCCCACGGCGATCGCGAGCGCGCCGCCCGAACCGCCTTCGCCGATGATCGTGGCGATCAACGGCGTCTTGAGTTCGGCCATCACGTACAGATTACGGCCGATCGCTTCCGACTGGCCGCGCTCTTCCGCACCGATGCCGGGATAAGCGCCCGGCGTGTCGATGAACGTGAAGATCGGCAGGTTGAATTTCTCGGCAAGACGCATGAGCCGTTCGGCCTTGCGATAGCCTTCGGGACGCGGCATGCCGAAGTTGCGCAGCGCGCGTTCCTTCGTGTCGCGGCCCTTCTGATGACCGATCACCATACAGGCCTGGCCGTTGAAACGCGCGAGGCCGCCGACGATCGACAGGTCGTCCGCATAGCTGCGGTCGCCGTGCAATTCGTGGAAGTCGGTGAACAGCTCGTTCACGTAGTCGAACGTGTACGGGCGTTGCGGATGACGGGCAATTTGCGAAACCTGCCACGGCGTGAGGTTCGCGTACAGATCTTTGGTGAGCTGTTGGCTCTTCTTCGACAGCCGCTCGATTTCTTCCGAAATATCGACGGCCGAATCGCCCTGCACGAAGCGCAATTCTTCGATCTTCGCTTCGAGTTCAGCGATCGGCTGTTCGAAATCCAGAAAAGTGGTTTTCATTGGTTTAATCCTTGGACTTACCGGCAGCGCGTATTCTAACCGCGCACACCGATAACAAAACCATCCAGAAGCTATTAATTTTAACAGATTGATAGCGTCATAAAACGGCCCTGCTCCGTCTGACTTCCTGCCGTACGTCTACCAGTCGGGCAAACGGCGGGCCGCTCAAGTGTGTTTTCCTCGTGAAACCTGCCACATAGCGGCGGCCCAAAGTGTTCAGTAGTCGACCGTCAACGGGTCGAGACTGCGCCACATATACCAGGTTGCGACCGTGCGCCACGGTTCCCAGTTCGCCGCGACTTCACGTGCTTCGCTGCGCGTGACCGGTTCGCCGCTGAAGTAATTCACGCTGATCGCGCGAATGAGGCCGAGGTCGTCGAGCGGCAGAACGTCCGGACGCGACAGGTTGAAGATCAGGAACATCTCCGCGGTCCAGCGGCCGATGCCGCGAATCTGCGTGAGCTCGGCGATCACCGCCTCGTCTTCCATCGACGTCCATTTGCCGACGTGCAGCGCTCCCGACACGAAGTGCTGCGCGAGATCGAGCACGTAGTCGGCCTTGCGCCGCGACAAGCCGCACGCCGTGAGCTTCTCCTGACCGAACTTGATGAATTGCTGCGGCACGAGCTTCGGACATGCGGCCTCGACTTTCGCCCACACCGCCTGCGCCGAAGCAACCGAGATCTGCTGGCCGACCACCGAGCGTGCGAGCGTGACGAACGGATCGCCGCAGCTTAGCAAATGCACCGGACCGAATTTCGGAATCAGCTTCTTGAGAATGCGATCGCGCTTGACGAGGTCCGCACACGCCTTGTCCCAATACGCGGGGCGTGTGATTTCCGGCGTGAGTCCGCCGATCTGCACGGGCACCGCCACTTCGCCCATCGCCGCAGCCTCGCCCGCATTCGCCGATGCGCGCGTCTTGCGCACGACTTCGTCGTCGTGACCGTCGACCGTGACGCGCGCGAGTTCTTGCACGTCACCCGTGAGTTCAGCGGACAACACGCCGCTGGCTTTCGCGCGCTTCGCAGCCGGCGTGTGCGCGGATGCGCCATTGAGCCCGCGCTTGACCGCGTTCTTCACCGAAGTCTTTTTCGCCGCGCCCGCCGCGCCGGTGACACCCGCTGCATTCTTCGCCGTCACCCCGACTGCTTTCGATGATGCTTTCCTTACCGCTGCGCTGCCCGCGCGAGCCGGCGCTTGCGCCGACTTTATCTGAGACGTGGCTCGTTTAGCCGGCGTCTTCGTGGCCGATGCCATCCTGCCTCCTGCCTGGCGAGTCGATCAGAGGGAAATGCAAGGCGCGTTCACGCGCGCCGCCATTCGGTCAACTCGCCGGGTTTGTCTTCAAGTACAACGCCGGCCTCGAGCAATTCGGCCCGGATCCGGTCTGCTGCCGCATAGTCCTTTGCCTGCTTGGCGGCCACACGCGCGGCGATCTTCTCTTCAATCGCGGCGGGCGTGAGCGCGCCTTCGGCGGCTATCCCCGCTGCCTGCTGCAGGTATGCACGTGGATCACGTTCGAGCAGTCCGAGCACGGCGCCCAGCGAGCACAGTTGACGGGCCAGCGCCGGGTCGCGCGTGCGGTTTACTTCTGTTGCCAGTTCGAACAGCACCGACACTGCAACCGGTGTGTTGAAGTCGTCGTTCATGGCCGCCTGGAAACGCTGTGCGTGAGCTTCGTTCCAATCGAGCGCGGCCGTGTCCGGCGTTACGTCTTTCAACGCGGTGTACAGACGCGCGAGCGCATTGCGTGCGTCGTCGATGTGAACGTCGCTGTAATTGAGCGGCGACCGGTAATGCGCGCGCGCAATGAAAAAGCGGACGACTTCGGCATCGTACTGCGCCAATACTTCGCGGATCGTAAAGAAGTTGTTCAACGACTTCGACATCTTCTCATTGTCGATCTGCACGTAGCCATTGTGCATCCAGTAATTGACGAACGTTTGACCGGTAGCGGCTTCACTTTGGGCGATTTCATTTTCATGGTGCGGAAACTGCAGGTCCTGGCCGCCGCCATGAATGTCGAACTGATCGCCGAGCAGCGTGCAGCCCATGGCCGAGCACTCGATATGCCAACCTGGACGGCCGCGGCCGTACTTCGAGTCCCAGCCGGTGTCGGCCGGTTCGTCGGGCTTTTCCTGTTTCCACAGCACGAAGTCGAGCAGGTCCTGCTTCGCGTCGTTCGCCGCGACGCGTTCGCCCGTGCACAGATCTTCCAGCGACTTGCCCGAGAGCTTGCCGTAGCCCGCGAACTTGCGCACCGCGTAGTTCACGTCGCCGTCGGCCGCCTGATACGCGTAACCGTTCGCCTCGAGCTGCTGGATCATGCCGAGCATCTGAGGAATGAAATCCGTTGCGCGCGGTTCGAGATCGGGGCGCTTGATGCCGAGCGCGTCCGCGTCTTCGTGCAGCGCGTCGATGAAGCGGTTCGTGAGCGACTTGATCGTCTCGCCATTCTCCACGGCGCGGCGAATGATCTTGTCGTCGATGTCCGTAATGTTGCGCACGTAGGTCACGTCGTAGCCCAGCGTGCGCAACCAGCGCTGCACGATGTCAAACACGACCATCACCCGCGCGTGGCCGACGTGACAGTAGTCGTACACGGTCATCCCACAGACGTACATCCACACGACGCCTTCCTGCAGCGGCACGAAAGTTTGCTTTTCACGCGCGAGCGTGTTGTAGATGCGCAGTGATTCCATAGAGAACGGTGCGTGGCCGAAAGAAATCCGCAATGTGTTAGGTTCGCGTTGCGCCACACTACTGCGGATGCTTTGCGCGAATGTGCATCAGGACAGCAAACCGGCGCACCTAGTGCGGCGGTCAGACTGCGATCATGGCGGAGACGACCACGAGTGGCGAAAAGACAGTTTGCGGTTCGACGGAACGCGCAGACCTTTTTGTTAGAATGGCTCGAAGTATAACATTCAGTTCAGACTCGAGCCTATGAAAAAACCTTCCAGCGGCCGCGCGCGCAGCGCTGCGACCCCGGCCGCGACGGCGCAGAGCGCCACGTGCGGCACCGCCTCCGGGCGCCGCGTCTCGCGTGGCCTCGTGTCGAATTTCGCGGTGGCCGCGGCGACGTCCGCCCTCGTGGTCTTGCCCAGCATCGCGGCCTTCGCACAGAAGGCGGCCACCATGCCGAGCGGCCCGGCCGTACGCGACAACACGCCGGAAATCGACGCCTCAATCGCGCAGAAAAACTGGCAGGCCTCGCTCACGCAGCTCGACGCGCGCATCGCTTCGAACCCGCGCGACGCGCAGGCGAAGTTCAAGCGCGGCACCGTGCTCGCGCATCTGAATCGCGACAACGAAGCGATCGCCGCCTTCACCGAGCTCACGCAAACGTATCCCGAGCTGCCCGAGCCATACAACAACCTCGCCGCGCTATACGCAAAACACGGCCGCTACGAGGAAGCGCGCGCCGCGCTCGAAACCGCCACCAAGGTAAATCCGAGCTACGGTCTCGCGTACGAGAATCTCGGCGACCTTTATCTGCGCATGGCGAACGAAGCGTATCGCCACGCACAGGGTCTCGGCAAAGCAGGCCCCACCACCGCGCAACGCATCGCCGACATCCAGAAAATCGTTTCGCCGTCGAAAACGGCGCCCGTGAAAAAAGCCGCTGTCACGAATACCGACGACTACACGCAGCGCGCCACGTCGGGCATGACGCAAACGCCGAGCTTCCAATACGGCGGCGCAAATGGCTCGCTCGCCATGCCGCCCTACATGGCGCCGTCGAAGTAATCGCGTTGCGCGCGCCGCACTAAGTTTTCCCCCTGAGGATCTTCATGAAATGGTTGATGTGGGCGCTTGGCAGCGCCGCCCTGATCGCAAACGCATCCGCTTTTGCCCAGTCCGGCACGCAGGCCGCGCATCCGTCCGTTCTGCTCAAGACATCGGAAGGCGACATCCTCGTCGAGTTGTATCCTGAAAAATGCCGAAGTTGGCTGCCAATTTCCTCGACTACGTGAAGGCCGGCCAATACAACGGCACGATTTTCCATCGCGTGATTCGCGGCTTCATGATCCAGGGCGGCGGCTATACGCAAAGCTTCGCCGAAAAGCCCACGCGCGCGCCGATTCCGCTCGAAAACCGTAACGGCCTGAAGAACAGCGTGGGCACGCTCGCCATGGCACGCACGAGCGATCCGAATTCGGCCACCGCACAGTTCTTCATCAACACGGTGGACAACGCCGGCCTCGACTATCCGAATCCGGACGGCAACGGCTACGCGGTGTTCGGCAAGGTCACGGGCGGCATGGACGTCGTGAAGAAAATCGAAGGCACGCCCACCATCACGCGCGGCCCGATGAGCGACGTGCCACAAAAGCCCATCGTGATCGAATCGGCCACGGTGGTCGGCAAGTAATTTGCATGGCCCTGCAACGCGCCTGATCGCATTTCATCGTATCCCTTCGCGTCCGCAGGCGGCGCCCCGGCATTGCAACGCATCCGGTTCGAGCGGCTCGTAAGGGTGCAGCGAAACGAAGGCAATATGCGCGGGCGCCAAGGCAGCATCCACGCCCCAGTGCGGTCCGCCATCAGAAACATGAAGGCTCGCCGCACCTTTTATCCATTCCTTTCATCAAAGGATTCCATCATGGTTGAACTGCATACGAACCACAGCGTCTTTAAGCTCGAACTGGACGCCGAAAAAGCACCGAAGTCGGTTGAGAACTTCCCCAACTACGTGAAAGCCGGCCATTACGACAACACGGTGTTCCACCGAGTGATCGACGGCTTCATGATTCAGGGCGGCGGTTTTGAGCCGGGCATGAAGCAGAAGCCGACGGCCGAGCCGATCAACAACGAAGCGAACAACGGCCTGAAGAACGTGACCGGTTCGATCGCAATGGCTCGCACGAACGACCCGCATTCAGCAACCACGCAATTCTTCATCAACGTGAACGACAACGACTTCCTGGACCACTCGTCGCCCACGCCGCAAGGCTGGAGCTATGCTGTGTTCGGCAAGGTCGTCGAAGGCATGGACATCGTCGAGAAGATCAAGAAGGTCAAGACGGGTTCGAAGGGCTTCCATCAGGACGTGCCGGCCGACGACGTCGTGATCGGAAAAGTTGTGATCGTCGACTAAACCCGGCGCGACCAGAATCTTTATCAGGCACCTTCAATGCTGCAAGAAACGCCGCTGCGAAGCGTCGCCGCGGACGTGCCTGGCGAGGGCAAACGCCCGCACGCCGCACGCCTGTTTTTTTTCCTCTCCGACATTCATCTGAGCGAGGCGATTCCGCACACCGTCGCCGCGTTCGAGCATTTCATCCGCGTCACTGCCGAACAGGCGGACTCCGTTTTCATTCTCGGCGATCTGTTCGAGTACTGGATCGGCGACGACATGCTCGTCGAACCGTTCGTCGCGCGTATCGCCGCGCTGCTGCATACGCTCTCCGAGCGCGGCATCGCGCTTTACATCATGCACGGCAACCGCGACTTTCTGCTCGGCAAGCGCTTCATGCGCGCGGCCGGCACGATCTGGTTGCCCGACCCGTTCGTGATCACCGCCTTCGGCACGCGCATTGCGCTCGCGCACGGCGACGCGCAGTGCACTGCCGACCGCGGCTATCAGGCGTTCCGCAATTTCGCGCGCAATCGCGCGGCGCAGGCGCTCTTTCTGGCGTGGCCGTATCGGTGGCGTCGCAAGCTCGCGGAAAACATGCGCTCGAAGAGCGAACAGAGACGCCAGCGTCCTGTCTCGCCGAAATACGACGTGACGGCCAAAGGCGTGGCGACGTTGTTCAAGGCTGCGAAAGCGGCGACCATCATTCACGGTCACACGCACCGGCCGGCGCGACATCGCGAACCGGGCGGCACGCGTTGGGTTCTGCCGGACTGGGAACTCGACCATGGCGAGCGCCGTGGCGGTTATCTGAGAATCGACGCTGAAGGGATTCGAGCGCTACCGCTCGATTGAAGCTGTTGGATCTGCGCGCGGCGTCGTTACACGCGCGCCGGTCCGGTCACTTATCGCTTACGTTCGTCACGCACGTTGATCGCGCGTGCGTCCACGTGCGCTAACCGCGCACATCTCGACGCACGCCTGCTGCCACCGCTCGACGCTTAGCACAGCTCCGCGGGCGCGCCCTCCACTTTCCCCGCAATCGCCGCCGACAAACGCCGCAAGTCGAGCAAGGCCGCGTCCGCGCCTTGCAGACCTTCGAGCGTCGTGCCGAGACGTTCGAGCGCGTCGACGATTTCATCGATCCGCTTCGACTGCGTGGCGGCATGGTCGATCAGCCCGTGAATGGCGAGCGACACCGGATCGTAGGCATTCGGCGTGATGCCGTACGCGCAGAACGCGCTGCGCTCCGTGGCACGCTTCCGCCCCGACGATCACGCCGCGTTCGAGCGTCGGATGACGCTTCGCGCCGCGCGTGAGCGACGTGCCGCCGAGCGTGACACCCTGATAGATCGTGCAGTCGTCGCCGATCTGTGCGGTTTCGCCGATGACGACGCCCATGCCGTGATCGATGAACACGCGCCGCCCGACCGTTGCGCCCGGATGGATTTCGATGCCGGTCATGAAGCGCGCCATCTGCGAGACAAAGCGCGCGAGCCAGCGGCGCTTTGCCTGCCAGCACGCATAGGCAAACCGGTGCAGCACGAGCGCGTGCAGACCCGGATAGCACATGAGGACTTCCCAAGCGCTGCGGGCGGCAGGATCGCGCTCGCGGATCGTGGCGATGTCTTCGCGAAGTCTCGTGAACATGGTAGGGACTGTGTTTTTGGGGACAAAAAGCCGCGTCATTGAAACGGGGCGCGGCGGCGTGCTTGCCGCATAGCACGGCGGCAGCTTTGCTTAGAATGTCTTGTGGATTGTAGGGTGATTGAGCTAAACCTGCCGGATGTCCACGCTGCGCGAAAGGTCTGCCCTGCTGCCGCAAGCGTCCCGTGAATCCCTAGGCTTCCCCGTCCCGCCGCGTCTTCAGCAGAATATGTTTGGCGATGCCGCGCAGGATGTTCACTTCTTCGCGCTCAAGTCCCGAACGCGCGAACAGACGCCGCAGGCGCGGCATCAGCTTCTTCGGATCGGCCGGGTCGAGAAATTCCAGCGCGACGAGCGCGCTTTCGAGGTGCGTGAACATGCTTTCGATTTCATCGCTCGCGGCGCGCGGGCCCGCAGCCTCGCCCGATGACGCGGTAGCGGCCAGCGCCGCAACCGGACGAAGCAGCATCGCTCGACGTCTTCGTTCGACAGACCCGTGCGCTCGTTGCCGAACACGAGCGCGATCTTGCCGTGCACCGCCTCGTTGCGCGCGACGCTCGCCGCCGCCCGCGGCGTCCATTGCGGCGGGCCGTATTTACGCAGACGCGCCGTCAACACAATCGACCAGTACACACCGCTCGCCATCGCGATTGCTTCCGGATCGCTTTGTACGTGCGGCACGCGCGGCGACACCAGCACGAGACGCGAAAGCCCATGGTTTTCAACGCGCGCGCCGCCGCGCCCACGTTGCCGGGATGACTCGGCTCGACGAGCACGAAACGCGTGGACGTGAAGCCGCCGCGCAGTTCGGCGACGGCGGGATCGGAGGAATGGTGAGTGTGTTCCACGATGACGTTCTGCAAGCTGAGGAAACGTGTATGGTAGTGTCAACCCGCGCCAAGGCCGACCCCGGCGTGGCCGTGATTCACGAAGCGCCCGAGAAATGCATACGAAACCCGAGCGGATGAAAACTCCACCGCGCCGCGAAGCCGACCGCCGCGACCGGATTCAGGGAAAACTCAGGTAAAATATCTCCATTCGCGTCCAGTTTTCTTCACCGGGATGTCTGGCACCTCGTTCTTATCCAATTCGTCTCCGTCGGCGGAACGCACCGGGCATCAGACTCCACGTCTCGAGCCGGCGCACGTTCCGTGCTGTTTCCGCGCCGTTTTCATGGCGCACAATCAGCGCAGATTCGCGCTCATTTTCCGGTTGGCAGCCGTGCTGCCCCGGCACAAGGATCCAGTCTCATGCATCCCATGCTCAATATCGCTGTGAAGGCCGCGCGCCGTGCAGCCCAGATCATCAACCGCGCGTCGCTCGACCTCGATCTGATTCAGGTCAGCAAGAAACAGCACAACGATTTCGTCACGGAGGTCGACAAAGCGTCTGAAGCGGCGATTATCGACACGCTCAAGACCGCCTACCCCGATCACGCCATCCTCGCCGAAGAATCCGGCCAGTCGGACAACGAATCCGAATACCAGTGGATCATCGATCCGCTCGACGGCACCACGAACTTCATCCACGGCTTTCCGTACTACTGCGTGTCGATCGCGCTCGCGCACAAGGGCATCGTGACGCAAGCCGTAGTCTACGATCCGACCCGCAACGACCTCTTCACCGCTTCGCGCGGCCGTGGCGCGTACCTGAACGACCGCCGCATTCGCGTCGCCAAGCGCGACCGTTTCGCCGACGGCCTGATCGGCACCGGTTTCCCGTTCCGCGAAACGGACGGCCTCGAAGCCTACGGCCGACAGTTCGCCGAAATGACCGAAGCCTGCGCGGGCCTGCGTCGTCCGGGCGCGGCCGCGCTCGATCTGGCGAACGTTGCGGCCGGCCGCCTAGACGGCTTCTTCGAACAGGGCCTGAACCCGTGGGACGTCGCCGCGGGCAGCCTGCTGATCACGGAAGCCGGCGGCCTCGTCGGCAACTACACGGGCGACTCCGATTTCCTGCACGTTGGCGAAATCGTCTCGGGCAACCCGAAGGTGTACGCGCAAATGGTCGCGATCCTCTCGCGCTACAGCCGCACGCATCAGCAACCGGCGTCGGCGTAAGCATCACGGCGATGCACGCATCGCCTGCTTACCTGCAGATAAAAAAGCGGCTTCGGCCGCTTTTCGTTGGCGAGCCTGCACCGCGCGTGGGTTCGTGCTACAAAGCGGGAAGCCGCGCCGGCACATGCAACTGCCGGCTGCGTTTCGTGCGTCTCTTTCCGCGCCCAACCGTGCGCCTCGTCTCGCGCATCGCCTCCGATCCACTTCATGAAAAAAGGCTTTTACACAATCATCGCGGCGTAATTCATTTCGTCGCTGGCGGACAACGCCTTGCTGATCGCCGCCATTGCATTGCTCAGCGTGATTCATTCGGCCGCTTGGGTCACGCGCCGCTACTGCAGATCTTCTTCACCGTTTCCTACGTGCTGCTCGCGCCCTTCGTCGGCGCGTTCGCCGACGCAATGCAAAAGCGTCATGTGATGTTCATCTCGAATGATGTTCATCTCGAATGCGCTCAAGGCGAGCGGTTGCCTGATGATGATCGTCGGCGTTCATCCGATGATTGCGTACTTCGCGGCCGCGTATTCGCCCGCGAAGTACGGCATTCTCACCGAAGCTGCCGCCGGAAAAACTCGTGAAGGCGAACGCGTGGTTCGAATCGGCCACGGTGCTTTCGACAATCGTCGGCACGATGGTGGGCGGTGCGCTGATCAGCACGTTCGCGGACAAATTCGTCGCGCATGCTCACTTGCCGCTGATCCGCTCTTCCACCGACCTCGCAATGTTCGCCGTGATGGTCACGTACGCGATCGCCGCCGCGATCAACATCTTCATTCCGGACACCGGCGCGCGCTATCCGAACCGGCTCGTCGAGCCGAAGAAACTGGTCGGCGATTTCTATCACTGCTTTAACGTGCTGTGGGCCGACAAGCTCGCGCAGATCGCACGTGGGTCACGACACTGATGTGGGGCGGCGCCGTCACGCTGCAATTGCTGGTGCTGAAGTGGGCGAACGTGAATCTCGGACTGTCGCTTTCGAAAACGGCCGTCATGCAGGGCGTGACAGGGCTGGGCATCGCGGTGGGCACTTCGGCCGCAGCCGCGCTCATTCCGCTGCGCAACTCGCTGCGCGTGCTGCCGGTGGGCATTCTGACGGGTGCCGTGGCGATCGCGATGGCGTTCTACAACAAGGATCTGTTTCCGGCAGGCTCGGGCATTCATATCGGCTCTTACGTCGCGCCGATCTACATCCTGCTCGGCCTATCCGCTGATGGATCGTGCTCGGCGGCCTCTCCGGCTTTTTCATCGTGCCGATGAACGCAATTCTTCAGCATCGCGGCGCGACGCTGCTGTCGGCCGGACATTCGATCGCGGTGCAGAACTTCAACCAGAATCTCGCCGTGCTGCTGATGCTCGGCGCGTACGCGTTGCTGCTCACGGCGAAAATGCCGGCGCAATGGATCATCGTGGTGTTCGACACGTTCATGATGTGGCTCGCGAAACGGCGCAGCGCGGCGAACGCGCGCACTGCCGACATGCGCGCGATGGTCGAAGAGTGAATCGGCATGATCCGACGTGACGTGGCGTGACGCGTCTGCGTATGCGCGCCGCCTAACGCCAGAACGACGGTTGGCCATCCAGCCAGGGCCCGCTCGCCGCGCGGGCGGGTTAAACTCACGCCCTGTACAGCTTTCGCAAAAAGACACCGAGGATGGGCATTCAAACCGCAGCGGCCAGCGACGGCACACAACATACGCCGATGATGCAGCAGTATTTACGCATCAAAGCGGAACATCCGGGCACGCTCGTGTTTTACCGGATGGGCGACTTCTACGAACTCTTTTTCGAAGATGCGGAAAAAGCCACACGCCTGCTCGATCTGACACTCACGCAACGCGGTGCGTCGGCGGGCAATCCGATCAAGATGGCGGGCGTCCCGCATCATGCGGTCGAGCAATATCTGGCCAAGCTCGTTAAGCTCGGCGAGTCCGTCGCGATTTGCGAGCAGATCAGCGATCCGGCTACGTCGAAAGGTCCGGTGGAGCGCAAAGTGGTGCGCGTCGTCACGCCGGGCACGCTCACGGACGCAGCACTACTCTCCGACAAGAGCGACGTCTATCTGATGGCGCTGTGCGTTGCGCACAATCGCCGTGGCGTTGCCACGAGCATCGGGCTCGCGTGGCTCAATCTTGCGAGCGGCGCGCTGCGTCTCGCGGAAGTCGCGCCCGACCAGGTCGCCGCCGCGCTCGAACGCATTCGTCCCGCCGAAATTCTCGTCGCCGACAACGCGTCCGACTCGGCGAGCTGGACGCCGCCCGTCAATGCAGGCGCCCTAACCCGCGTGCCGGTCTGGCACTTCGACGTCACGTCGGGCACGCAGCGTCTGTGCGATCAGTTGGAAGTGGCCAGCCTCGACGGCTTCGGCGCGCATTCGCTCACCTGCGCGTGCGGCGCGGCCGGCGCGCTGCTGTTATATGCGGCCGCGACGCAAGGTCAACAACTGCGCCACGTGCATAGTCTGAAAGTCGAATACGAATCGGAATATATCAGCCTCGATCCCGCCACACGCCGCAATCTCGAACTCACCGAGACGCTGTGCGGCACCGAATCGCCTACGCTCTGCTCGCTGCTCGATACATGCTGCACGACGATGGGCAGCCGCTTGCTGCGTCACTGGCTGCATCATCCACCGCGTGAGTCGGCGGTGGCGCAGGCGCGTCAGCAGGCAATCGGCGCGTTGCTCGACGCGCCGCCGGGATCGAACGTCGATTCGTTGCGTGGCGCATTGCGGCAGATTTCGGATATCGAACGCATTACCGGACGTCTTGCGCTGCTGTCGGCGCGTCCGCGCGACCTCTCCAGTTCGCGCGACACGTTCATAGCGCTGCCCGAATTGCGCGCACAACTCGCAGGCGTATCCGCGAATGCCGATTCGCTCGCGCGCATCGACGCCGCGCTCGAACCGCCGCAAGCCTGCGTCGAGCTGCTGCAGCGCGCGGTCGCGCCCGAACCCACCGCGATGGTGCGCGACGGTGGCGTGATCGCTCACGGTTACGACGCGGAGCTCGACGAGTTGCGTGATATTTCGGAGAACTGCGGGCAGTTCCTGATCGACCTCGAAACGCGCGAGCGCGCACGTACGGGTATCGGCAATCTGCGTGTCGAATACAACAAGGTGCACGGCTTCTATATCGAAGTGACGCGCAGCCAGACCGACAAAGTACCGGACGACTACCGGCGCCGTCAGACGCTGAAGAACGCTGAGCGCTACATCACGCCGGAACTGAAAACGTTCGAAGACAAGGCGCTGTCCGCGCAGGAGCGCGCGCTTGCCCGCGAGCGTTCGCTCTACGACGCGCTGCTGCAAACCTTGCTGCCGTTCATTCCCGATTGCCAGCGTGTGGCGGCTGCGCTCGCCGAACTCGATCTGCTCGCCGCATTCGCGGAACGTGCGCGCGCATTGGATTGGGTCGCGCCCACGTTCTCGCCGGACGCCGGCATCGAAATCGAACAGGGACGTCATCCGGTTGTCGAGGCACAGGTCGAGCAATTCATTGCCAACGACTGCACGCTCACGACCGAGCGCAAGCTGCTGCTCATCACCGGCCCGAACATGGGCGGTAAATCCACTTTCATGCGGCAGACCGCGCTGATCGCGCTGCTCGCTTACGTGGGCAGCTATGTGCCCGTGCGGCGCGCGTCGTTCGGTCCGATCGACCGCATCTTCACGCGTATCGGCGCAGCGGACGATCTGGCCGGCGGCCGCTCCACGTTCATGGTCGAGATGACGGAAGCGGCGGCGATTCTGAACGACGCCACACCGCAAAGTCTCGTGCTGATGGACGAGATCGGCCGCGGTACGTCCACGTTCGACGGCCTCGCGCTCGCTTGGGCGATTGCACGGCATCTGCTGTCGTACAACGGCTGTCACACGCTCTTCGCCACGCACTATTTCGAACTCACGCAACTGCCCACCGAATTCGCGCACGCGGCGAACGTGCATCTGTCGGCGGTCGAACATGGACACGGCATCGTGTTCCTGCACGCGGTGAACGAAGGGCCGGCGAACCAGAGCTACGGCTTGCAGGTCGCGCAGCTCGCGGGCGTGCCGAACGCGGTGATCCGCGCGGCGCGCAAGCATCTGGCGCATCTCGAACAACAGTCGGCCGTGCAACCCACGCCGCAACTCGATCTGTTCGCTGCGCCCATGCCCGCGTTGCTCGAAGACGCAAATCACGAAGAATACGATACGCGCCGCACGAATGCCGACGAGCGCGCGATGTCGCCGGCCATGCAAGCGCTCGCCGAGCGTCTGCGCGCGATCGATCCAAACGAGCTGCGTCCGCGCGAAGCACTCGATCTGCTTTACGAGTTGCACGAACTGGCCGCTGCGCCAGATGCGGATCATTGACGCGCACAGGCCTTTGCAGCGTCCGCGCTTCCTTCGCGCGGCGCTGACTGACCATTG
Source organism: uncultured Paraburkholderia sp. (assembly GCA_940747215.1). Classification (GTDB taxonomy): domain Bacteria; phylum Pseudomonadota; class Gammaproteobacteria; order Burkholderiales; family Burkholderiaceae; genus Paraburkholderia. Next base: position 37,195 of record CALNWS010000003.1, read on the forward strand.
CTTGCGTGCTCAACTGTGGCGTGTCTACACCGTTCGCTTTCGCGCAGGCGCCGCAATACGCGTTCGCGGTAATCTCGGGCACGATGCGCAGTCCCGCCGACGAAGCGCTCACGCAGCGCCTGATCGACGCGATCGGCCGCGAGCGCGACATGTCGTTCATCGTCTACGACGGCAATCTGAAAAGCGGCAAGGAAGCGTGTCGCGACGCCTTGTTCGAGCGGCGGCATGCGTTGCTCGAAACGTCGCGCCGGCTCTCATCTTCATTCCAGGCCAGCACGACTGGGTGGATTGCGGCACGAACGACGCCGGCGCTTTCGATCCCGTCGAGCGGCTCGATCTGTTGCGTCAAACGCTATTCGCCGAGTCCGATTCGATGGGTCAGAACCCCATCGCGTTGACGCGCGAAAGCGAAGTGTCGCGGTTTCGTCCGTTTCGCGAAAACGTGCGCTGGCAAATAAACGACATCGTGTTCGTCGGCCTGAACGTACCGAGTCCGAATAATTATTATCTAACCGCGGGCGGCCGCAACGGCGAGTTTAAAGACCGCGTGGATCGCCAATGCATTCTGGCTCGAACATGCCGCCGAATTTGCAAAGCGCCACGATGCGCGTGCGGTCGTCGTGTTCATCCAGGGCGACTTCGATCCGGAGCGCTACGAACGCCCTGACCGCTTCGCGTGGCTGCGTTTTGCGCGCAACACGAAGCGCGACGGCTTTCTGGAATTCAAGCGCAGTCTGGTAAAACTCGCGGAGACTTTCCACGGTCCGGTGCTCGTCATTCATAGCGACGACGAACGCGCGAAAGGCGGCTTCACGATCGATCAGCCGTTGCGTAACGATAAGGGAGCGCTGGTGTCGAATCTCACGCGGATCGCGCTTGCGCCGCGCGACCGGCTCAACCAGTGGATTCAGATCGATGCGGAGCCGGGGAAGAACCGCCGTTCCGTGGAGTGTGCGCGACGTGCCTAAGCAAATTCCTCTGCCGCCGACGCCGCCTGTTCTGACGCACGATCAACCAGCGGCTTCGATGCTCGGCGCGTAGGCGCCGCACTCAGAATCGGGAACGAGTCCTGACTTGCCGCCGTTGCTGCAGTCGCCGGGGCAAACGCCGGGGTAGGCTCAACCCGATCCGTTCCAGCAAGATCAGTTGCCGCGCATTCCCGCCGACCAAGGCGGCGGCGTATGGTCCTGCAACGGCAGGGCAGCCTGCGACGGGACCAGCAACGGCCGCATCCGCGAGTTCGAATCCGTCTGCGTCCGGCACGTTGGCGCATGCCGGACGCTCTGCTTCCAGTGCGCCTGGCATACCCGCAAGCTCAGTGCAGCGTGGGCCCTGAGTTGTCGTCGTCGGCTTCGTCGTCTTCATCCAGCACTTCGAGGCCGTCTGCGCCGTGCGCATGCCCGTGCTGGATTTCGTCTTCCGTTGCGGGACGCACGTCTTTCACCATCAACGCGAAACGCAAGGCCATGCCGGCGAGCGGATGATTGCCGTCGAGCACGACCTTGTCTTCCGCGACGTCGGTGACGACGTAGACGAGCGAGTCGAGATCTTCATCGCCCTCTTCCGGCGTTCCTTCGAATTGCATACCGACTTCGAGCGGTTCCGGGAAGCGGTTGCGCGGCTCGATCTTCACGAGCTCTGGATCGTACTCACCGAATGCGTCTTGCGGCTCGAGCTGGATCTGGGTCTCGAAGCCGGCCTCATGGCCGTCGAGCTCTTCCTCGATCTTGGGGAACGTACCATCATAGCCGCCGTGCAGATAGACCATCGGCTCGTCGCTCTCTTCAATCAGATTGCCCTGTGCATCCGACAGCTTGTAGGCGACCGACACGACAGTTTTCTTTGCGATTTTCATTCGACTCTCCAGAATACAACTCACATTATACGATGTACGATGCCCAAGCGGCCCACTGACCACCCGGCCGATCAAGCTTCGGCACGGAATTCATCGCCGGCTTCAAAGTCGTCTCGCCGTGCAGAGTCCGCACGCAGGACGAACCCTGTTTTGCCGCCTTCGCCCGACACACCCATCGCATTGCTCGGCAACATCTCACCGTCGCAATTCATGCGCCGCTACCGGCAGAAAAAGCCGCTGCTGATTCGCTAGGCCATTCCCGGTATCGAGTCGCCGCTCTCGCGCGACGAGTTCTTCGAGCTCGCCGATCTGGACGAAGTCTAAGCCCGGCTCATCACGCACTTTCGCAACAAGTGGCATATGGAGCACGGTCCGTTCGCGCCTGACGAACTGCCTTCAGTGAAGCAACGCGCATGGACGCTGCTCATGCAAGGCGTCGATCTTCATGATGACCGTGCGCGCGCCCTGCTCGATCGCTTCCGCTTCGTGCCGGATGCGCTTCTCGACTATCTGATGATCTCCTATGCATCGGACGATGGTGGCGTCGGTCCGCACTTCGATTCCTACGATGTGTTTCTTTTGCAGGTAAAAGGCAAGCGGCGTTGGCACATCAATAAGCAGAAATCTGACACTGCAGCCCGGTTTGCCGCTGAAAATTTTACAGAACTCCGTACCCGAAGAAGAGTGGGTTCTCGAACCCGGCGACATGTTGTACCTGCCTCCGCATATCGCTCACGACGGTGTCGCCGAGGCGAATGCATGACCTGTTCAATCGGATTTCGCGCGCCTTCCGCGAACGGGCTGACCGCGCAGTTCCTCTATCACCTTGCTGAACGGGGCGAAGCGTCAGGTTCGACAGGTGCGTTGTATCGCGACCCGCAGCAATCTACAGTCGACCGTCCGGCCGAGTTACCCGCTGCGCTCGTCGAAAGAGTTGGCGCGATCCTTGCTTTCATCAAATGGAAAGAGCAGGACATTGCGTCGTTTTACTTGGAACGTATCTCAGCGAACCCAAGCAGAGTGTCGTCTTCGATCCGCCGCAAAAGCCGCTTACGGAGGACTGTTTTATCAGTCAGGCAGAGAAGTTCGGGCGGCGGTTGGATCGCAAGACGAGTTTGTTGTAAAATCGCTTTTTCTTCGTAAATGGAGAGGAAACGTCATTCTATGGCGCGAAAAAGTGGTTGTTTGACCTCGCCGATCACCGCTGTTTGAATGCGAAACGCTTTGTAACACTCTCACAAGATTCGTCGGTGACAGCATTGATACGCGAGTGGTATCGTGCGGGCTGGATACAAGTGGGCGAGCTTGCGTAACTCCGCCTGCTATACCGTACGCTGAAATTTTATATGAGAAAGACAACCTGTTGACCCCGGATTTATGGATTGTCAGTACGAAAGTGCATATAATTTCCGCCAAAGCCGTATGGAAGATTCCAGCTCGTCGAAAGAGCGTCTCCACCAGCGGCCTAAGTCGGTGTTGGAGCACATTACCGGTTTTATTTTGCGCTGTTGCTTACCTTTAAACCATAAAAGGACGTGATCATGAAGAAATCCCTCCTCGTAGCATCCCTGTTGGCAGCTGTTGCACTGGCTGCATGCAACAAGAGCAACGACCAAGCCGTTGCTCCGGCTAGCGACGCAGCTGCAGCTTCGGCACCTGCTGCAGCTTCGGATTCGGCTATGGCTGCTTCGGGTGCTGCTGCTTCGGCTACAGCTCCGGCTTCTGGCGCAAGCCAGTAAGCTGTCGCGTAGGGTTCGCCTCTGGGCGAATGCTGCATCGGGATTCGTAGCCAACGCCACGTTTTCCTGATGCGGTAAACAAAACGCCACGAACTCACGTTCGTGGCGTTTTTTGTGATTTAAGAGTCGCTCGTTGGGGTCGCTATCTGGGGTCGCTCATTTAACGGCTGCTATCGAAAACTCTTTTTGAATGCGCGCTTAACGATGCGAATTGCAACGCCGTTTTTTACAACGGTATTTACTTTCTCGCGCGCCCTTTCCATTTCTTTGCGCGCGGTTTAACGCATCGGTTTTTCGGACCGAAGCATTCGTACTCCGGCCTGGAAAAATCTATCGCGCAGCTTCCGCGCTCTCTTCAAAGAACTCCCGCACGACTTCGATCTCGCGTGTGCGCTTGAACGGCGGCAGGCTCTGCCATATACGGCACCCATACGGTTTATCGACGAGACGTGTGTCGCAAATCATCAGCACGCCGCGATCGGTCTCAGCGCGAATCAAACGGCCTGCGCCCTGCTTCAGCGTGATGACGGCCTGCGGCAGTTGATGTACCGCAAACGGACTCAATCCTTTCTTTGTGAGCGCGTCGAGTCGCGCGGACAACACCGGATCGTCAGGCGGCGCAAACGGCAGCTTGTCGATCACGACGAGCGAGAGCGCATCGCCGCGCACGTCCACGCCTTCCCAGAGACTTTGGCTTCCTACGAAAATCGCATTCCCATAAGAGCGGAAACGGTCGAGCAGTTCCATGCGGCTCGCATCGCCCTGCACAAGTAGCGGATAGTTCCAGCCACGCGCCTCGATCGTATCGCGCAGCTTGGCTGCGATACGGTCCACGGCACGCAACGTCGTGCACAACATGAACACGCCGCCGCCCGACGCTTCGATCGCGGGCAACGCGGCATCGAACACGGCGTCGGTGAACATCGGCGACGACGGCTGCGGCATATTGCGCGGCACATACAGAAGCCCTTGCGCCGGATAGTCGAACGGGCTCGGCAACGTCATCGAACGTTTGGCGTTCAGGCCCATCTGCGCTGCGTAGTGCGTGAAGTCGCCGCGCACGGACAACGTGGCCGACGTGAAGATCCATGCGCGCGGCACGCCCGCGCGCTGCTTCGCGAAGATCGGCGCGACCGAGAGCGGCGTCTCATGCAACTGCACGGTGCGTGAGAACACTTCGATCCAGCGCACCTTCTCGTTCGAATCGGCACGCTCAGCTTTCGGATCGGACGACGAGCCAGCATCGGCCGCCTGACGCTCCGTTTCAGTGAGCGGCGTGGTCCAGCCCGACAGCACGCCCTGCAACTCGCGCGCTCGACGCAGACACGCGCCGATCGACTCGGCACGCTCCACCTGTGCAGAGAGCGCGGACGCGAGCACATCCAGTTCGGTTTCGAGCGTTTCGAGCGCGGGGAAGAGCGCGTGATCGTCCGGCAACTGACCGATCGACAGACGCACCGAATCTTCCTTGAACGCGAGCCGAACGTCGCGCGCGGCACGCTCGAGCGTCGCGCCGAGCTTGACCCAATCCACCGCTTCGCGTGCGTGCCTCAAGCCTTCGGCGACGGAGTCGCGCGCGAGTTCGAGGAACTGCGTCGTGGATAGTGTCTCGCCGAAAAAGAACGTGGCCGTTTCGGGCAACTGGTGCGCTTCGTCGAAGATGACGGTGTTCGCGGTGGGCAGCAACTCGGCCATGCCGGTGTCGCGCAGCATGATGTCCGCGAAGAAAAGGTGATGGTTCACCACCACGATGTCGGCCTGCTGCGCCTCGCGGCGCGCCTGCATGACAAAGCAGTCCTTGTAGTGCGGACACTCCTGGCCGAGACAGTTGTCGCGCGTGGACGTGACCATGGACCACACCGCCGCCGTTTCCGGCACGCTCGCGAGTTCGGCCTTGTCGCCGGTGCGCGTGATCTTCGCGAAGCGCACAATGTCCTGCAGATACGAGGTTTCTTGGCGCGACGGCAAACAGCCGTTGTCCGCGGTGCGCTGCAGATAGTAGTGGCACAGGTAGTTCGTGCGGCCCTTCAACATCGCGACCGAAACCGGTACTGCGAGCGCGTCGCGAACGGTCGGAATATCGCGCTGAAAAAGCTGATCCTGCAGATGCTTCGTGCCCGTCGACACGATCACCTTGCCGCCCCACAACATGGCCGGCACGAGGTACGCATAGGTCTTGCCGGTGCCCGTACCCGCTTCGACGATCAGCGTGTTTTCGCCGCCGTCGAGACCTTCGGTTTCGACGCTGCCCGTATCGCCTGCGGATTGCGCCGCTGCGTCGTTGCCGGACGTTTGCAGCTTGCGCGCCGGGTGCTTCTGCGCCTCGAACATCGCGGGTTCGGGCATCGCGCGGCCCGACGCTTCCATCGCGGCCGCCACGGCGCGCGACATTTCGATTTGCGATGCGCGCGAGCGATAGCCGTCGATCTGACGGGCAAGCAGGCCGTCGTCGGCAAAGATGTCGTTCAGACGGCGCGGATTCAGCGATGCGCTGAGCGCGGCGGCCACGGCGCCATCGCGAGGCTCGGCGCCGGATGAAGTATCAAGCGGTGAATTCAAGGCAAGCGTTTCCTGCAAAGTCCGGCTCGCGCGGCACGCGCCCGGCGCCTGCCAAGCCGCGAACTCAGGCGCGTGCGTCCGGTTCGAGCTGCAATTGCAGCAAGATGATGGTGTCCTTGACTTTGAGTTTGCGCTTTTTCAGGCGCTGCAACTCGAAGTCGTCGATGCCGGGCTCATCCGACATTCGGTCGATCAATCGGTCAAGCCCGCTATGCTCCGATTCCAGTTGCAGAATGCGGTCGCGAAGCGTGTCCGCGTTGATGACGTGATGTTGATATCGCGCATGCTCGCCTCCTCTCGTCGACGGCACGGATAGCGCCATGCGACCCTTTGCCTGAGGTTGCTGTCCGGCTTAAAATGCGTAATTGCTCATATTGCGACTACGGTCCTGCGACGGTGTGTGGCTTCGTGCGTGACGACTGTGCGTCATGCTCCCGGCACCACGCCTGCTGCCATTACAGCACGACGTCATGAAGTACGCCCGCGGAAGTAAGCTCGCGAAGTGAGCCCGCTAGACGCACTCGCCCACCACACCGCTTACTGCTGCAGCTTCTGCTGCTGCTCGAGTTCCTGCTGCTTCAACTGATCCTGACGCTTCTGCTCGGCTTTCTCCGCCGCTTGCTTCTGACGCTGCTCGACGTCGGCCTTATGCTGTGCGGCGTCGGCCTGCTTCTTCTCGAAGCTCTGCTGCTTCTGCACGCGCTCCTGAGCCTTCTGCACACCTTGTGCACGGGCTTCGGCAAGCTTGCGCTGGTAGTCGCTCTGCTTCTGGTCGTAGGCCTGCTGGTTCGCCGCCGCTTTCGACGGGCTAAGCTGTGCCTGATCGATCTGATGCTGACGCTGCTTGTCGTCGTAGGCTTGGGCATTGCGCGCGTCTTCCGCGGCGCGCTGCGGCGCGCTCGCTTCGTCCTGCGCACGTTTGATCGCGGCCTGCTCGTCGCGCTCACGGGCGCGCTCGGCGCGCTGCTCGCCGTCGAGCGCCAGTTGTTCCTTGCGAATGTCCGCCTGCACCGAGCGCATGCTGTCACGCGCCTTGTTCAGACAATGATTAACGAAGAACTTGCTGTAACAGTCGTGCTCGGCAACCGTATACTGGTAGTTGTTATCGTTGCTGCGCTGATTGAGCGTTTTCTGACGTGCGTCGAATTCGCCGCACAGCGCGGCATTTTTGCTCGCGCTCTCTGCGCTGGCGTCGCTCGCCGACAAAGCGCCGGCAGCGCCATCGTTACCGTTTGCATCCATTGCCTGACCGATTTGCGCCGATGCGGACGATGCCGCACTCTGCGCCATCGCGGGCGTAGGCGTGCCAAGCGTCAGAGCCATAACGCATGACGCACACGATGCGGTGCGCGGCGCGATTGCCTGCACGGACCGCACGGCCGAACCCGGCCCAGCGAACGAAGTACGCGGCGAATGCGACAGGTGCGAAGGCACGCGCAATGACAGGCGCAAAGCGCGCGCAAAAACCAGCGACAGTTTTGACAAGCGAGAGACCAAGCGGAAGCCCAGGCGGTTGTTGGACAGGGAGATCGGCAACGTCGTCGAGGGTCGACGGAACATGCTCGAAATTCTATCATCCTGCGGTTGTGGGCCCTTTTTTGGCATTTATGGCAAAATGTCCCGCTCTAGCCACCTGCCCGCAGTGCGCGGGTATGCCGCTGCGGCACGTCACGGCGCGTGCCGGCGTACCCGGGCGCACCGCAACCGGACGCGTCACGCGCGGCCATCGAGTCAGCAGGAACACCAAGAGCTTATGACGGAAACCGTAGCACTCAAGATCGTACAGCGCATCGTCTCCGAACTCTCCGTCCAGCCGCGCCAAGTCGCGGCTGCGGTGCAACTTCTCGACGAAGGCGCGACTGTTCCGTTCATCGCCCGCTACCGTAAGGAAGTGACCGACAATCTCGACGACACACAACTGCGTAATCTCGAGGAACGCCTGCTGTATCTGCGCGAACTCGAAGACCGGCGCGCGGCGATCGTCGCGAGCATCGACGAACAGGACAAGCTCACGGACGAGCTGCGCGCGGCGATCGAAGGCGCCGACAGCAAACAGGTGCTCGAAGATCTGTATCTCCCGTACAAGCCGAAACGCCGCACACGCGCGCAGATCGCCCGCGAGGCCAGCCTACAACCGCTCGCCGACGCTCTACTCGGCAACCCGCTGCTCGACCCGCAAGCCGAAGCCGCGGCCTATGTGGACGCCGAAAAAGGCGTGGCCGACGTGAAGGCCACACTCGACGGCGCGCGCGACATTCTGTCGGAACAGTTCGGCGAAACGGCCGAACTGCTCGGCAAGCTGCGCGACTATCTGTTCAACCAGGGCGTGGTGTCGTCGAAGGTGGTGGACGGTAAGGAAACCGCCGAAGAAGAAAAATTCCGCGATTACTACGACTACGCCGAAACCATCCGCACCGTGCCGTCGCATCGCGCGCTCGCACTCTTTCGCGGCCGCAACGCGGGCGTGCTGATGATCAAGCTCGGCTTCGGCGAAGAACTCGACGCGCAGGTACCGCATCCGGGCGAGGCGCTGATCGCGCGTCACTTCGGCATCGCGAATCAGAACCGTCCCGCCGACAAGTGGCTCTCCGACGTGTGCCGCTGGTGCTGGCGCGTGAAGGTGCAGCCGCATATCGAAAACGAGCTGCTCACGAATCTGCGCGACGAAGCCGAACACGAAGCCATTCGTGTGTTCGCACGCAATCTGAAAGACCTGCTGCTCGCCGCGCCCGCTGGCCCGCATGCCGTGATCGGCCTCGATCCCGGCATGCGTACCGGCGTGAAGGTGGCCGTGGTCGACCGCACCGGCAAGGTGCTCGCCACCGACGTCATCTATCCGCACGAGCCTCGCCGCGACTGGGACGACTCGATCGCGAAACTCGCGCGCCTGTGTGCGCAGACGCAGGCCGAGCTGATCAGCATTGGCAATGGCACGGCGTCGCGTGAAACGGACAAGCTCGCGAGCGATCTGATCGCGCGTCATCCGGAATTCAAGTTGCAGAAGATCGTCGTGTCCGAAGCCGGTGCGTCGGTGTATTCAGCCTCCGAACTCGCGGCGAAGGAATTCCCGGACATGGACGTGTCGCTGCGCGGCGCGGTGTCGATCGCGCGCCGTCTGCAGGACCCGCTCGCGGAACTCGTGAAAATCGAGCCGAAGGCGATCGGTGTCGGTCAGTATCAGCACGACGTCAATCAGCGCGAACTGGCCCGCTCGCTCGACGCGGTGGTCGAAGACTGCGTGAACGCCGTGGGCGTGGACGCAAACACGGCATCGGTCGCGCTGCTCGCGCGCGTGTCGGGTTTGAACGCGACGCTCGCGCGCAATATCGTCGACTATCGCGACGCGAACGGCCCGTTCCCGTCGCGCGAGCATCTGCGCAAGGTGCCGCGTCTCGGCGACAAAACTTTCGAACAGGCAGCCGGCTTTTTGCGCATCAACAACGGTGAAAATCCGCTGGATCGCTCGTCCGTGCACCCGGAAGCGTACCCGGTCGTAGAGCGCATGCTCGTGAAGATCAGCAAGCATGTCGGCGAAGTGCTCGGCAATCGCGACGCGTTGCGTGGCCTGTCGGCCGCGGAATTCGTCGACGAACGTTTCGGCCTGCCGACCGTGCGCGACATTCTGCTCGAACTGGAAAAGCCCGGCCGCGATCCGCGTCCCGAGTTCAAGACCGCGACGTTCCATGAAGGCGTCGAAAAGGTCAGCGACCTGACGCCGGGCATGGTGCTCCAAGGTGTGGTGACGAACGTGGCGGCCTTCGGCGCATTCATCGACGTGGGCGTGCATCAGGACGGCCTGGTCCACGTGTCGGCCATGTCAACGAAATTCATCAAGGATCCGCACGAGGTCGTCAAGGCCGGTCAGATCGTCAAGGTGAAGGTGCTGGAAGTCGACGTGAAGCGTCAGCGTATTGCGCTCACCATGCGCATGGACGAAGAAGTCGGCGCAGCGTCGACTTCGCGCAGCGGCGGTGGCGCACAGCAGGATCGTGGCAGCTTCTCGCGCTCGGGTGGCGGTGGCCGTGGCGCGTCGCAGCAGCGCTCGCGTGAGCCGGAACCGGGCGGCGCAATGGCCGCTGCTTTCGCCAAGCTCAAGCAGAAGTAAAGTCGAGCGGATATAACTCCAGCAGAAATAAAGCGAGGCAGGCTGTGAAAAGCCTGTAAGCAAATTCCGCTGAGTCAGCTGCGGATTCCGGTTGAACGTGACCGGTCCTTTTAGTCAGCAGGGTGTCATCCCACACGAACCCTGTAAGACGGGGTTCTGGGTAGATGTGTCTGATAGTTACATAGACTAGACGACCGGTCACGTTCAACCGGAATCGCTGATCAACCACCGTTCGCCGAAATCCGCAAAAGCTGACTGAAGCGGGATTGTTGCCGTTTTGAACGCAATCTCCCGAAGAGCGTTGCGTGCGACCCAGCTAGGTAAGACCCTTAGCTTACTTTCTCGAAAATTTGACCGATGCGCGGTAAGATGCGCTTACTTTTTCGGCCGCAGAAGGCTGAAAGGCAAAACTAACCGATGCAAGCACTTCCGGCTGTTCTGTCTCCGAGCGAGACGGCTTTCTTCTTCGACTTCGACGGCACGCTCGTCGAACTCGCGCCCACGCCGGACGGTGTCGTGGTGCAACCTCGCGTGATCGAACTGCTCGCCGAACTGCGGCGCCTCACGAATGGCGCAGTGGCCGTGGTCTCGGGCCGCGGCATCGACAGCATCGACGCGTTTCTCGATATGCCCGATCTGCCGATTGCCGGTTTGCATGGCGCCGAGCGGCGCGACGCGAACGGCGACACGCAGCGCATCGGTTTTCACGACGAGCGTCTGTTGCGCATGGAGCAGGCGCTCGCGCAGGTCGTCAACGAAAACCCCGGCATGCTGCTCGAAATCAAGGGCGCGGCGCTCGCGCTGCATTACCGCAACGCGCCGGATCGCGAGGCAGCGGCGTGCCAGGCAACCGAGCGGCTTGTCGCCGACTATCCCGACGCGTACGTATTGCAGCCCGGCAAGATGGTCTACGAAATCAAGCCGGAAGACGTCGACAAGGGCCGCGCAGTGCGCGCGTTTCTGGAAGAGCCGCCGTTCGTCGGCCGCAAGCCGGTTTTCGCCGGCGACGATCTGACCGACGAGAAGGGCTTCGCCGTCGTCAATGAACGCGGCGGCGTGTCGATCAAGGTCGGCGCCGGCGATACGACGGCGCATTCGCGTATCGATTCGGTGTCCGGTCTGCTCGACTGGCTCGAGTCGGTCGTCGCGGCGGCGCGCAAGGCATGACGGCATCGCGGTTGGCGTCACGGCTCGACATGTCGCTTGCATTGCAACTCGCAGCGCAGTTGGTTTCTCGTTTGGCAAACACGGCGTACTCAATTCATCGTTTCGGGAATCGCGCTACATGAGCCGACTGATCATCGTATCGAACCGGGTTGCACCGATTTCGGAAGGCGGTCTGGCGGTCGGCGTCTACGACGCGCTGAAGGAAACCGGCGGCATGTGGTTCGGCTGGAGCGGCGACGTGCTGAACTCCGGCACGCCGCAGATCAAGGTCGAAGAACGTGGCCTCGTGACCTTCGCGACCATCGCGCTGATACGCCGCGACTACGACCAGTACTATCGCGGCTTCTCGAACGCCACGCTGTGGCCGGCGTTCCACTATCGCGCGGATCTGCTGCAATACGACCGGCATGACTTCGAAGGCTACTGGCGCGTCAATGGCTGGCTCGCGCAGCAGCTCGTGCCGCTACTGCGCGACGACGACGTTATCTGGGTCCATGACTATCATCTGATTCCCTTCGCGCAGGCGCTGCGTGTGGCCGGCGTGAAAAACCGCATCGGCTTTTTCCTGCATATTCCGTTTCCGGCGTCGCAAGTGCTGCTCGCCGTGCCGCCTCACCGAGAGCTGGTCGAGGCACTGTGCTCGTTCGATCTGCTCGGTTTCCAGACCGTGCCGGATCTGCGCGCGTTCTGCGACTACGTCGTCAACGAGGCGAACGGCACCGGTCGACGTTTCGTCGAACGGACCGCTCACGGTGCATGCGTTCGGCCGCACGCTGAAGGCTTCGGCTTATACGATCGGCGTCTATCCGGACGAAATCGCCGAACTTGCGAAAGCCGGCGAGCGCGGCAAGCCGGTTCGGACGATGAAGGCCACGCTGCATTCGCGCAAGCTGATCATGAGTGTGGACCGTCTCGATTATTCGAAAGGACTGGTCGAGCGGTTTCGCGCGTTCGAGCGGCTGCTCGAACACTCTGCGGATCAGTGCAACAAGGTGTCGTTCCTGCAGATCGCGCCGCCCACGCGCGCCGATATGCACGCGTATCAGGACATTCGTCTGCAACTCGAAGGCGAGTCTGGACGTATCAACGGACGTTTCGCCGAGCTGGACTGGACACCGATCCTCTACATCCACAAGCAATACGAGCGCTCGGTGCTCGCGGCGCTGATGCGCACCGCGCACGTGGGCTACGTCACGCCGTTGCGCGACGGCATGAATCTGGTCGCGAAGGAGTACGTGTCGGCGCAGGATCCGGAGAATCCGGGCGTGCTCGTGTTGTCGCACTTCGCGGGCGCCGCGCAGGAACTGGAGGGCGCGCTGATCTTCAATCCGGTCGACATTGAAGTATGCGATCCACGAACGACGTTCCCCAGAGTAAGGTAGCGGAGCGCGTGAGGTGTGGTAGTGAAGCGGGTCAGCGGAGGTCGGCCGGCATTTTCCGGGGAAGCAACGCGTCATGGTTGTCGACGGTCTTGGCCAGAGGCAGGCGCTGGAACAGCCAGGTGAGGTACCGGTAAGGATCGATGCTGTTTGCTTTGCAGGTCTCGGCGAGCGTATGGAGATTGGCGCTCGCGTTCGCGCCTTCGACGGTCTGAGAACAGCCATCCGCGGCGTCCCACGCAGAACGGTCGAATCGCATTCTCACAGGTATTGTTGCTGATGGGCCAACTGCCGTTCTCGATGATGTAGCGGATCAGCTTCGGCCACTGCGTGCGCAGATAGGTCAGTCCTTTGCCGAGCAAGCTTTTTGGTACGACGCCGGGCGATGTTGTTGTAGGGCTCGTAGCCGTCGGTCATCATGACCGCGCCCTCGCGGATCCCGGTGAACAGCTTGTCGGCCAGCCTGGTGCCGCGCCCCGGTGTATAGGTGTGAAGCACCGGATGCGCACGCCCGAATCGGTCATTTTCGGTCAGCATGAGTGGTCCCGTTTTTTGTGGTCTTGTTTTGATTATGGACGCAATGCGGGATCGGCGCTATCTTCGGCCACGAACGGAACGACAGCGGAAGACGCAAATGAAAAAGGCCTCACAAGCAATGCTTGTGAGGCCTTGAATTCTTTGGTCGGGGCGAGAGGATTTGAACCTCCGACCACCTGCACCCCATGCAGGTACGCTACCAGGCTGCGCTACGCCCCGAACAACTAAAAATTATAACAGACACTTCATTCGAATAGAACTGGCCTCAACGAACAAAGCATCTCTTCTTCTATTACTCGTTCTGCTGCTCCTGCTTGTGACCCAACAACTCGATCACACTCAGCAATTCCTTGCGCAACTGTTCGACATCGACTGCCGCCGATGCTGCCGGCACTGCGACGCTCACGCCCTCGCCTTCTTCCATAACTTCGGCCGGAGCGCCATGTCCACCACCGCCATGTGAATCGAGCCGGTTACGCGCGCCGTTGATCGTGAAGCCCTGCTCGTAAAGCAACTCGCGAATCCGCCGGATCAACAGCACCTCGTGATGCTGATAGTACCGGCGATTGCCGCGCCGCTTGACCGGCCGCAACTGCGTGAACTCCTGTTCCCAATAACGCAGCACATGCGGTTTGACACCGCATAGTTCGCTAACCTCACCAATCGTGAAGTAACGCTTCGCCGGAATCGGAAGCAAGACGACTTTTTCGATCGTCGCGGTCATCGTCGGTTAGCCGTGGTGGGTTGCGCAGGAACGCGCCGGTCACTCAGCACGTAAAGCTCGCTTCGGCGCCGTTTTCGACGAGCGCTTTCAGCTTTTGACTTGCATGGAACGTCACGACACGCCGCGCGGCAATAGGAATTGCCTCGCCGGTCTTGGGATTTCTACCGGGACGCTGCGGCTTGTCGCGCAACTGGAAATTGCCAAAACCCGACAGCTTCACGCTGTCGCCACTCTCCAGCGCATCGCGGATCACCTCGAAGAACGCTTCGACCATGTCCTTCGCTTCTCGCTTGTTGAGCCCGACATTGTCGAACAGCAACTCGGCAAGTTCCGCTTTGGTGAGCGTCGGCGTTTCACTGGAAACGACGGCGGGTGATGTCGGGATATCGCGAATCATGGCGCTGCGTTGCGCCGTCGCAAGAAGGGCTTCGAAATCACTCGAGTTCATTTCATCCATATCTATCAAATGGCGCGCCAAGCAAAAAACAATGGATGCGAATACAGCCGTGCAATTGTTAAATGCGGGTTATCCGCGCAACCGTGCGCCATATACTCGAGCCAGACGTTCCACTAGAGTTTGAATAGCCAGATCGACCGTTTCATCCTGAAGGGTTCCGCCAGTATCTTGCAAGGTCACACGGAACGCAAGGCTTTTCTCGTGCGCGGCCAGACCACCGGAAGTGTTTGATTTTGGACGGAATTCGTCGAAAAGTGCAACCTTCTGAACGGTCTTGCAAGCGGGCTCCGACTGCGCCTTCGCGAGCTCGTCGAGCAGCGCCTGAACCTCGATTTTCTGATCCACGACAAGCGCAATATCGCGGCGCACCGGCGGGAATTTAGATACGTCCGACGGAATAGGCAATACTCGCTGCATTAATGCTTCTGCTTCGATTTCAAACAGAATCGGCGCATGCGGCAGATCATATTTTTGCATCCAGCGCGGATGCAATTCGCCAATCCAGCCGACCGCGCGCCCGTCGAGTTCGATACGCGCGCTGCGTCCCGGATGCAATGCCGGATGTTCCGCTTTCACGAAACGCGGCACGGCCGGTGCGAACAGCGCTTCGAGATCGCCTTTCACGTCGAAGTAATCGACCGCGCGCGTCGCCGCGCCCCACTGCTCTTCGAGCGCCGAACCGTAGGCGAGACCGCCGATCATCTTGGGCTGCGCAAAACCTTCGACCGTCAGTTCGCCGGCCTTGATCGACGGATCATGCAGGAACACGCGGCCCGCTTCGAATACGCGGACGCGATCGGCCGCGCGGCGATTCAGGTTCGTGCGCAGCACATGAATCAGGCTGCCGAACAGCGTGGTACGCATGACCGACAACTGGCTTGCAATCGGATTGAGCAGATGTACCGGCTTGTCGTTGCCGGCGAAGTCCTGCTCCCATTCGGCGTCCACGAAACTGAAGTTCACCGTTTCCGCGTAGTCGCGCGCGGCGAGCGCGTGACAGATGACATGGATCGAGCGCTGCGTTTCGTTAGTGGCGCGCATTTCGCTGGTCGCGACCGGCGGGCGCGCCGGAATCTTTTCGAAGCCGTAAATGCGTGCGACTTCTTCGATCAGGTCTTCTTCGATTTCGATGTCGAAACGATACGACGGTGAAATGACCGAGAACGTGTCGCCGTCACGTTCGAACGTGAGGCCGAGGCACGTGAAAATCTGCGCGATTTCTTCGGCGTCGATCTTCACGCCGATGATGCAGTTCGCGCGCGACACGCGCATTTTCACCGGCTCGCGCTTCGGCACGTTGACGATCTGGTCGTCGACCGGACCGGCTTCGCCGCCGCAAATGTCGAGGATGAGCTGCGTGATGCGTTCGATGTGCTCGACCGTGGTCGCGTAATCGACGCCGCGTTCGAAGCGATGACCCGCGTCCGTCGAGAAGCTGTATTTGTGCGAGCGGCCGCGAATGCTGTCCGGCCACCAGAACGCGGCTTCAAGATAGATGTTCGTGGTGTCGAGCGTTACGGCCGTGCTGTCGCCGCCCATGATGCCCGCGAGGCTCTCGATGTGCTGTTCGTCGGCGATCACGCCAACCGTTTCGTCGAGTTCGACGGTGTTGCCGTTCAGCAGCTTGAGCGTTTCGCCCTTGCGGCCCCAGCGCACGTCCATGCCGCCGTAGATCTTGTCGAGATCGAACACGTGCGACGGACGGCCGAGTTCGAGCATCACGTAGTTCGAGATGTCGACGAGTGCCGAAATGCTGCGCTGGCCCGAGCGTTCGAGACGTTGCATCATCCACGCCGGCGACTTCGCGCGCGCGTTCACGCCGCGAATGACACGGCCCGAGAAACGGCCGCACAGATCCGGCGCCGAGATTTTCACCGGCAGCATTTCGTTCAGTTTGACTTCGACCGGCTTGATGTCGAGCGCGCGCAGCGGCGCACCCGTGATGGCCGACGTTTCGCGCGCCACGCCGAAAACGGAGAGGCAATCGGCCTTATTCGGCGTGAGCTTGATTTCGAAAACGGTGTCGTCAAGGGTCAGCGTTTCGCGGATGTCCTGGCCGATCGGCGTATCTTCCGGCAGGATCAGGAGGCTGCTATGATCTTCCGACAGCTTCAGTTCGCGAGCCGAGCACAGCATGCCTTGGCTTTCCACGCCACGCAGCTTCGAGAGCTTGATCGCGAACGGCGCGCCGCCTTCTTCGGCCGGGGGCAGTTGCGCGCCGACCAGCGCGACCGGCACCTTGATGCCGGGCGCCACGTTCGGCGCACCGCACACGATGTTCAGCGTGGCGCCTGTGCCGGCATTCACCTGACACACGTTGAGCTTGTCCGCGTCCGGGTGCTTGACGACTTCCAGCACCTGGCCGACGACGATCTTCGAGGTCGGCGGCGCTGCCGGCCGCAGGTCTTCGACTTCGAGGCCCGCCATCGTCAACGCGTGCGACAGTTCATCGGTCGTCAGTTGCGGGTCGACAAAGGTTCTCAGCCAGGATTCCGGGAATTGCATGGTTCTGTGTACGTTCTGATCAGGTTAGGTCCATGTCCGGTCAGTGCTTTTCGCGAGCCTCCGTTCTCCGTTTCTCGACTCACGATGTTTCCCGCACGACCCGGGACGCTGTGGCGGCACGCGTTGATGCCGTGCCGCGCTCAATGCTTGTCGCGTTCGTACGCGCTGCTTCAGGCGAATTGACGCAGGAAACGCAGGTCGTTCTCTAAGAACAGACGCAGATCCTGCACGCCGTAACGCAACATGGTGAGACGTTCGAGGCCGCTTCCGAATGCGAAGCCGATGTAGCGCTCGGGGTCGAGGTCCATGTTGCGGATCACGGTGGGATGCACCTGGCCGGAACCCGAAATTTCGAGCCACTTGCCGGCGTTCTTGCCCGTTTCGAACAGCATATCGATCTCGGCCGACGGTTCGGTGAACGGGAAATACGACGGACGGAAGCGAACCTGAATATCGTCGCGCTCGAAGAACTTCTTGAGAAAGTCGGTGTAGACGCCCTTCAGATCCGCGAAGCTGATGTTCTCGTCGATCCACAGGCCTTCGACCTGATGGAACATCGGCGAGTGCGTAGCGTCGCTATCCACGCGATACGTGCGGCCCGGCACGATCACCTTGATCGGCGGCGTGTTGGTGCGTGCGTAACGCACCTGCATCGGGCTGGTGTGCGTGCGAAGCAGCAGTTGACGGCCGTCGGCATCCTTGCCATCGACGTAAAAAGTGTCTTGCATGGAACGCACCGGATGATTCTCCGGGCTGTTCAGCGAGGTGAAGTTGTACCAGTCGGTTTCGATCTCGGGGCCGTCGGCCACGTCGAATCCGATCGTACGGAAAATCTGTTCGATGCGCTCCCACGTGCGCATGACCGGGTGCAGGCTGCCGGCACCAGTGCCGCGGCCGGGCAAGGTCACGTCGATGGCTTCGGCGGCGAGGCGCTGGTTCAGCAACGCGTCGGCCAACGCCTGACGGCGGGCATTCAACGCGGCTTCAACCTGTTGCTTGACGAGGTTGATCCGTGCGCCCTCGGTCTTGCGCGTTTCGGGACCGAGTTTGCCAAGACCCTTCAATAGCTCGGTCAGCACGCCCGATTTGCCGAGGAAACGCGCTTTCGCGTTCTCGAGGGCGGTGACGTCGGAGACTTCTTCTGCGAAGGCTTTTTGCGCGTCGGCGACAATCTGGTCCAGATCCATTGATCCCATCATTTCAACGTCAGTGTTCTATCGATGCAAAACTGGTTCTACCAACAAAAACGGGGCTCCTCACCGAGCCCCGTTTTTGCTGCAACGTCACCGAGACTACCGGATGTTCGTTGCAACGAACCACGCAGTGTTAATTGCCAAAAGCGCAATCAGGCTGCAACGGCGGCTTTCACCTGCTGAACGATCGCAGCAAAAGCAGCCTTGTCGAACACAGTCATGTCGGCCAGCACCTTACGGTCCAGTTCGATCGAAGCCTTCTTAAGGCCGTTGATGAACACGCTGTACGTCATGTCGTGCTGACGCACCGCCGCGTTGATACGCGTGATCCACAGTGCGCGGAACACACGCTTCTTGTTGCGGCGATCGCGGTAGGCGTACTGGCCTGCGCGCATGACCGCCTGCTTGGCGATGCGATAGACGTTATTGCGACGGCCGCGGTAACCCTTGGCCAGCTTGATAATCTTCTTGTGACGGACCCGTGCGGTAACCCCACGTTTTACTCGAGGCATGTCTTACTCCTATGAGTGTCGATTAAGGGTTAAGCGAACGGCAACATTGCGCGCACGGAGTTCAGATAGGAATCGTGAACTGCCGTCGAACCGCGCAGATGGCGTTTATTCTTGGTGGTTTTCTTGGTAAGAATGTGGCGCTTGAAGGCTTGACCGCGCTTGACGGTACCGCCCGGACGCACCACGAAGCGCTTTGCAGCACTCTTCTTGGTCTTCATCTTCGGCATGACAACTCCATTATTTGATGGACATGGGTGTGCGGTCGGCCTGTTATGGCCACTACCCGCCCTTCGAAACCCACTCCACTTAGTATGCAGACTGCCAACGCAACCGGCAGCCGCTTTTTCGGGAGCGACGCATATCAATATCATATAAGCACCGTTCCAAAACTTGCCGTTGACGCGCCGGTTTACGGCGCGTCAACATGTTCAATTTTCAACACAACCGGAGCGCACGCCACACGACGCGCCGCTGCTTCAGCTGATTACTTCTTTTTCTTCGGCGCGAGCACCATAATCATCTGGCGCCCTTCCATTTTCGGCATTTGCTCGACCTGACCGACTTCGTCGAGGTCCGTGCGCAGGCGTTCGAGCATGCGCATACCGATTTCCTGGTGAGCCATTTCGCGGCCGCGGAAACGCAACGTAATTTTCGTTTTGTCGCCGTCGTCAAGGAAGCGGATGAGGTTGCGCAGCTTGACGTTGTAGTCGCCGTCATCGGTACCCGGGCGGAATTTGACTTCCTTGACCTGGATAACCTTCTGCTTGAGCTTAGCCTCGTGCTGTTTCTTCGCTTCCGAGTACTTGAACTTGCCGTAGTCCATCAAGCGGCAAACCGGCGGAACCGCTTGCGGAGCGATTTCAACCAGATCCACGTCTTGCTGTTCCGACATGCGGAACGCATCAGCGAGTTTCACAATGCCGAGCGGCTCGTTATCGACGCCGACCAGACGCACCTCGGGTGCAGTAATTTCACCGTTGATGCGATGCGCAGACTTATCAGTAGCGATGTTACGTTTCCTCTAAAAATTAAAAAACGAGCCGGACTGCCTGATGGCTTAGCTGAACGACTGCACGTTCTGGCGCAGACGCTCAACGAAGGAATCGACGGGCATGACACCCAGATCGACACCACCACGGGCACGTACGGCTACCGTTTGAGCTTCACGCTCTTTGTCGCCGACCACAAGCAGGTACGGCACCTTTTCCAGCGTATGCTCGCGTATTTTATAGCTAATCTTCTCGTTGCGCAAATCGGCCTCTGCTCTAACCCCTTGTTTTTGCAACGATTGGGCAAGAGACTGGGCATATTCGGCCTGACTTTCCGCGATATTCACGACCACGACCTGCATCGGCGCGAGCCACGCGGGCATTGCACCAGCATGGTGCTCGATCAGAATGCCGAGGAAGCGCTCCATGGATCCGACGATTGCCCGGTGCAGCATGATCGGCCGGCGGCGGCTGTTGTCTTCCGCGACGTATTCGGCACCGAGCCGCTCCGGCAACACCATATCCAACTGCAAGGTGCCGCACTGCCACGACCGGCCCAACGCGTCCTTGATGTGATACTCGACCTTCGGACCGTAGAAAGCACCTTCGCCCGGCAGCTCTTCCCGGGTCAAGCCACACGCCGTCAGCGCCTCACGCAAGCCCTGCTCCGCGCGATCCCACGTTTCGTCGGTGCCGGCGCGCGCGTCGGGGCGCAGCGACAGCTTGATCTCGACGTTGTCGAAACCGAAGTCCTTGTACACGCTCATGGCGAGCGTATTGAACGCGATCGACTCGCTGATGAACTGGTCTTCGGTACAGAAAATATGCGCGTCGTCCTGCACGAAACCGCGCACGCGCATCAGACCATGCAACGCACCCGACGATTCATTGCGATGGCACGAACCGAATTCCGCGTAACGCAGCGGCAGATCGCGGTACGAACGCAAACCGTGGTTGAACACCTGCACGTGACCGGGGCAGTTCATCGGCTTAATCGCGTAGTCGCTCTTTTCCGATTCCGTCGTGAACATGTTTTCACGATAGTTCTGCCAGTGACCCGACACTTCCCACAGCGAGCGGTCCATGATCATCGGCGTCTTGATTTCGAGGTAACCGGCCTCGTTCACGCGACGGCGCATGTACTGCTCGACCTGCTGCCACAACGTCCAGCCGCGCGGATGCCAAAATACCATGCCCGGCGACTCGTCCTGCATGTGGAACAGGTCGAGTTGCTTGCCGAGCTTGCGGTGATCGCGCTTCTCGGCTTCTTCGAGCATGTGCAGATACGCTTCCTGGTCTTCCTTCTTTGTCCAGGCCGTGCCGTAAATGCGCTGCAACTGTTCGTTTTTCGAGTCGCCGCGCCAGTAGGCGCCGGCAACCTTCATCAGCTTGAAGACCTTCAACTTGCCGGTGGACGGCACGTGCGGGCCGCGGCAAAGATCAGTGAAACCGCCGTGCGAGTACAGCTTGATTTCGTCGGTGGAAGGGATCGATTCGATGATATCGGCCTTGTACTTCTCGCCGATGCTCTTGAAGTAATCCACCGCTTCGTCGCGCGACACCACGCGGCGCGAAACCGGCTCGTCTTTCTTCGCCAGTTCCTGCATGCGCTTTTCGATCTTCTCGAGATCCTCCGGCGTGAAGGGACGGTTGTAGGCGAAGTCGTAATAGAAGCCGTTGTCGATGACCGGGCCGATCGTGACCTGCGCCTCGGGATACAGATCCTTCACTGCGTACGCGAGCAGGTGCGCCGCCGAGTGACGGATGATGTCGAGACCGTCTGCGTCCTTTTCCGTGACGATGGCAAGCGCCACGTCGTGATCGATCAGCGCGGACGTGTCGACCAGTTCACCGTCGATCTTGCCGCCGAGCGCGGCCTTCGCAAGGCCCGGGCCGATCGAGGCGGCCACTTCGGCGACGGTCACCGGATGCTCGTACTGTCGAACAAAACCAAAACCGTCAGGCAGACGTATCGAAACCATTGCGTTCTCCGTGGTGCCGACCGGCGGTGGCACATACAACCATGTCTAAAGGACAAAAAAATGCGGCCCTGCTTTCGATGGGCCGCATTCACATTTCTTGCAAACTACAGTGGCGAAAGTGGTCCTCGACTAGCGTCGCTCCGAAGTGATTTCGGTCAACGTTCGCGGTGTCATAACCGCATTCGCCTTTTGCGCGCAAGGCGCTTGCTGCTGCTTGCGAAACCCCGGCAAACCGGAATTTCTTTTTCGTTGGTAGGCTCGATTGGACTCGAACCAACGACCCCCACCATGTCAAGGTGGCGCTCTAACCAGCTGAGCTACGAGCCTAAAAATATGAAATTATATGAAGCCCTACAGCGCTTGGCAAGTACTTTTATGAACCGACTTCAAATTTTCCAGCAACAACTCACGTTGGGGTGAAACGCCTTAAATCAATCTTGAACGATCGACCTTCGATCACCCAGCCATCAACCATCAATCAACCCTTGCGTGACGCGCGCACCACGCCCGACACTTCGCCGAGCAACGTGCACGCGCGCTGAATCTGCGCGGCGCTGGATACCTCGACGGTAAATTGCATGAACGCCGCGTTGCGACGCGATTGCATCTTCACGCCGATCACGTTCATCTTCTCGCGCGCGAACACTTCGGAAATATCGCGCAGCAGCCCTTGCCGATCCGTCGCCTCGATCGCGAGGTCGACTGGATACACGGTCTGCCCGCGACCGTTCATCACGTCCGCGGACCAGGCCGTTTGCAGCACACGCTCCGGCGCGCGCTCGGCCATGCGAACGAACGTCGGGCAATCGCTGCGGTGAATCGACATGCCTTTGCCACGCGTGACGAAACTGCAAATGTCGTCAGGCGGAGCGGGACGGCAGCAACGCGCGAGCTGCGTAAGCAATGCATCGACGCCGACCACGAGTACGCCCGCCGACGCACCGCGCGCCACGCTCGCGCCGCTGCTGCGCTTCTCGAACTGCTCGGGTACCTCGACCACCGGCTCGGGCGGCGGCGCATCGTGCAAAGCCTACTCGACGAGCCGCAAGCTGAACTCTTCTTTGCCGACCACCGAGAACAAATCGTCGGTCGTCTTGAAGCCCAGCTTGGTTGCAAGCTGATCGAGATTGACCGACGTTTTGCCTTCGCGCTGCAAGGTCTTTTCGACCATCGCACGCCCGCTCGCGATGTGCTCCTGCACCTCTACCGCATTGAACCACGCGCGCATTTTCTAACGCACGCGGCCGCTTTGCAGATAGCCGAGCTGAGGATTGAGCCAGTCGCGCGAGGGACCGCCCTCTTTCACCGCGCGCGACGATCTCGACCGCCTGTCCGTCCTTTCTGCAACTGCGTGTTGAGCGGCACCATCGCGCCGTGCGGCAATGGAATCACGCGCGCTTGCGGCGTGAGCACGTAGATGTGGTCGTCGTCGAACGTGGCCTGGCGCAGTTGTTCCCACGGTTGCGCCGCGCGCTTTTCGCCGTGCTCGCCTTCGGAGACTTCGTCTTTCCACGCGAGCAGTTGACGCAGCCACGCAATCTTCTCGTCGTACTTCTCGTTCGCGCTGAACTGCCCGCCGTAACCGCGCGTGCCCGCTTCCTTGTAACGCCAGTGCGCGGCAACGCCGTACTCGGCGAACTGATGCATTTCCTAGGTACGGATCTGCACTTCGAACGCGCGCCCGTCGTCGCCGATCACGACCGTATGCAACGACTTGTAGCCGTTCGGCTTGGACCGCGAAATGTAGTCGTCGAATTCTCTCGGCACCGGTTGCCACAAGTTGTGCACGATGCCGAGCACGGTGTGGAAATCCTTGATGTCCGGCAAGATGACGCGAAACGCGCGCACGTCGTACAGCTCGGCAAAGTCCAGCTCCTTGCCGCACATCTTGCGCCAAATGGCTGTAGATGTGTTTCGGCCTGCCGCTCAATTCGGCCCGAATGTTCGCCGCGGCCAGTTCTTGCTCGAGCCGCTCGATAGCCTGCGCCACATAGCTCTCGCGCTCCACACGCTTTTCGTCGAGCAGCTTGGCAATACGCTTGTAGGTGACCGGCTCTTCGAAACGGAACGCGAGATCTTCGAGTTCCCATTTCAATTGCCAGATACTGAGACGGTTGGCGAGCGGCGCATAAATATCGAGCGTTTCGCGCGCCACGTCTGGTGACGGCGTGATCTTCGCCGCCGCGTAATAGCGCAGCGATTGCAGCCGCGATGCGAGACGAATCAGCACCACGCGAATGTCCTGCGCAAACGCCAGCAACATCTTGCGCAACACTTCGACCTGCGCACGCCGCGCGGCCTGCGCATCGCGACCGGCCTCGGGCATCGCGTTCTGCGCGGCGCGCAAGCTTACGGTACCAAGGCACAGCAGCTTGCGCACGTCGCCCACGAGTTGCGCGACTTCTTCGCCAAAGTTATCGGCGATGATGCGCTCGGGGTCCTGCAAGTGCGGCGTGAGCGCGAAGAGCGCCACGGCCAGCACGACGGCCGGATCGACGTTCAGCATGCGCATGATGGACGCCGTGCCGGCCGCGTGATCCGCCAGCAACTCGCCCGATGACAACCGCACATCGCCCGCGTGCTCGCGCACGAACGCCATCGCTTCGTCGAAGGAAGGAATGGGGTTCAGCGTGCTCGTAACGATTTCGGTATTCATGGTGCGACGGCCCACCGGGCCAGACGGATCAACGAAATTTCTGGAAACAGACGGCTGACGTGAGCCTTAGCTGCGCTGCGCGGCCACCACGAAGATCTCGACGAGGCACTTCGGATTCGCGAGCTTCGCCTCGACGGTGGCACGCGGCGGCGTGTCGCCCTGCGCGACCCACTCGTCCCACACCGCGTTCATGCCGGCGAAATGCATCATGTCCGAGATATAGATCTGCACGGACAGCAACTGCGACTTGTCGCTGTTCGCTTCGCCCAGCAGACGGTCGATGTGGCCAAGCACTTCGCGCGTCTGGCCGACGATGTCCTGATCGGCGTCTTCGGCGATCTGGCCCGCGAGGTACACAGTGCCGTTGTGAACGGCGATTTCCGAGAGGCGCTTGCCGACGTGATGACGAATGACTGCCATAGAGAATCCCAAGTCAGGTTAGAAGTTGATGAAAACGCATGCGCCTCGCGCAAGTCATGCCGCAAGGTCGTGCCGCAACTCGAATAGGGCGCACAACTGCATATTACGAGGCCTGAGCGGACGGTCCGATGAAGAACCGCCTTGCGATCTCTATCTGATCGGCCGACAGAAACGCCGGTGCGTGCCCCACGCCCGGAATTTCCTCGCTCGTGACCGCCTGCCCTGTTTCGACCATCTTCGCGACCGTTTCGCGCGACAGCAGATCGGACGACTCGCCGCACACAACCAGCACAGGCCCTTGGAACGACGCGAGCGAATGCCACAATGCGGCCTCGCCGGCCTTCGCCGCCTCCTCGGTGGTTGCGTTGAATGGCTGCGCGATGCGCGGGTCGTAGCGGAACAACCACTCGACGTTCTGTTCGTGAAGAAGTGGTATGTTGATCTCGCGCCACTCTTCGAAAGTGAGCAGCCCAAAGGTGCGCGCGAGGAAAGCCGCGTGATCGATACCCTGCCGCAGCGACGTGAAGCGCACGGGCTTGCCGAGGTAGTCGCCAATACGTTGCACGGCCGCGGGTTCGAGATGCGGACCGACGTCGTTCAGCAGCATTTTGCGGATCGGCGTTTCGGGAAGACCAGCAAGCCCGAGGCAGATCAATCCGCCCATCGAAGTGCCGAACCAGTCCACCGTTCCGACGTTCAGACACGCGATGAGCGTGACCATATCGGCCACATACTGCGGCACCATATAGAAGTTGGGGTTCGCGAGCCACGATGACAAGCTCCGCCCGACCACGTCGGGACACACCACGCGATAGGTGTCCGCGAATTGCGCCGCGAGCCGGTTGAAGTCGCGCCCGGAACGCGTGAGCCTATGCACGGCGCAGGAGCACGCGCGGGTTCGCCGGATCGCCCCATTCGGTGTAAGCGACGCGGTGCAGGCCCGCCGCGCTCGCGCACTTGCACGTAACGTTGACGCGGCGCGGGTTGCCCGTTGGTGGAAGTGGACGTAGCGGTCATCTGGGTTCCTGCGAAAGTGCTGCGCGGCCGGGCTTTGACACAGCAGCGATCAATGGGTGTCCAAAGTTCGAACGATTGTAAACCGCTTTGCCGCGCAGAAAGGATCGGCCGGACGGCATAGGACGAACCAAGAACACGCTACGAACCCGAGCGGAAACGAAATAAGGGCGAGGCTTCCGTCTCGCCCTTCCGGCAAATCAGCTTCGAAGCGCAACGCATCTAACGCACGCGCGGCACTCAGCGCTTAACGAGCCGTCAGCTCACCGCGCTCACATCCAGCGGCGCGCCCGTCTTGGCCTTGATCTCGTCGACGCTCACACCCGGCGCCAGTTCTGTCAGCTTCAAACCGTCTTCGGTGACTTCGATCACGCCCAGATCCGGATGATCTGATCGACCACGCCCACGCCCGTGAGCGGCAGTGTGCATTCTTCGAGAATCTTGTGCTGATCGCCCTTCGCGACGTGCTCCATCAGCACGACCACGCGCTTGACGCCCGCCACGAGGTCCATCGCGCCGCCCATGCCCTTGACCTTGATCATCTTGCCCGGAATCATCCAGTTGGCCAGATCGCCTTTCTTGCTGATCTGCATGGCGCCGAGAATCGCGAGGTTGATGTGGCCGCCGCGGATCATCGCGAACGAATCCACCGACGAGAAAATCGACGAACCCGGCAGCGTGGTAACCGTCTGCTTGCCCGCGTTGATGAGGTCGGCGTCCACTTCTTCTTCGGTCGGCGACGGGCCAATGCCGAGTAGACCGTTTTCCGACTGCAGCCACACTTCCACGCCCGGCGGCACGTGGTTCGCCACCAGCGTGGGCAAACCGATGCCGAGGTTCACGTAAAAGCCGTCCTGCAATTCCTTCGCCGCGCGCGCGGCCATTTCATCACGAGTCCATGCCATGATCAGTCTCCTTTCGCGCGGACGATGCATTATTCGATGCGTTTTTCCGAATTCGCATTGAGCACAATGCGCTGCACGAAAATGCTTGGCGTGTGGATCGCGTCCGGATCGAGTTCGCCGGTTTCCACGATTTCCTCGACTTCCGCGACGGTAATCCTGCCCGCCATCGCGCACATCGGGTTGAAGTTGCGCGCGGTGCGGCGGTAGATCAGATTGCCCGACTTGTCAGCCTTCCATGTCTTGACAAGTGCGACGTCGGCCGTGAGCGAATGCTCGAGCACGTAGTGGTTCTCGCCGAACTGGCGCGTTTCCTTGCCCTCGGCGATCAGCGTGCCGTAGCCGGTATTGGTGAAGAAAGCCGGAATGCCCGAACCGCCCGCTCGCAGCTTCTCGGCGAGCGTACCTTGCGGCGTGAATTCCAGTTCGAGTTCGCCGGCCAGATACTGGCGTTCGAACTCCTTGTTCTCGCCCACGTACGACGAGATCATTTTCTTGACCTGACGCGTTTCGAGCAGCAGACCGAGGCCGAAACCATCGACGCCCGCGTTGTTGCTGATGCAGGTGACGCCCTGCACCTTCGAATCGCGCAGCGCCGCGATCAGCGCCTCGGGAATGCCGCACAGCCCGAAGCCGCCGACGGCAAACGTCTCTGCCCGTCCTTGACGATGTCTTTCAGCGCCTCGGCGGTGCCTAGATAGACCTTGTTCATCAGTATTCCCTTCCTTTATGGAAACCCGAAACCGGATCGTTGCGGCCGATACGACGTTTTGCGGGCGATGCCCGATACGTCATTCTAGTCATCCGAAGGCACTCGCGCGCTCAGCTTGGCCGGCCGTACGAGCCGATGCTGCCGCACGGTGCGCGCCCGCGCTTCGAATGACACACCGCGTTGTCATGTGCCCGAAAGAGTACGATGGACGCGCCATACGGCACAATACGCAAAAATACATAAGTACTTGCCGCCAGCCCATGCCCGCACTGGATTACCAAACCGCCTTTCATCTCGCGCCAATCGGACTCGTGCTGTCGCGCGAGCGTTTTATCGAAGATTGTAATGACGAACTCGCGTCGATTTTCGGCCACCGGCGCGAGGCACTGCGCGGGCAATCGTTCCAGGTGCTGTACCCGTCGGCAAGCGAATTCGAGCGGATCGGCACCCGCATTCCGCCGATCATGACCGCCTAGGGCAGTTACGCCGACGACCGCATCATGAAACGCGCCAACGGCGAACTGTTCTGGTGCCACGTCACCGGACGCGCGCAGCAGCGCACCGATCTGCATGCGGCAGGTGTTTGGACTTTCGAGGATCTGAGCGCGATGCGCCGTGTCGCGGTGGAACTGACGCCGCGCGAACGCGAAATCGCCGCGCAACTCGTCACGGGGAAAACGAGCAAACAAGATCGGGCGCGCGCTCGACATCAGCCCGCGCACCATCAACGTTTATCGCGCGCGGCTCATGCACAAATACGATACGGGGAATGCGATCGAGCTGCTGCAGCGTTTGCTCGGCGATTGAGGGACTTCGTTGCCGCGAAGGGCGTCGAACGAAAAACCGGATGAGCGATCCGCGCCACGCGGCAAAACCGCGCAGCGCGAAGCACCCTATACGCGATCAGGCGGCCCTAACCAGCGAACCGCGCTCGATCGCGTTGCGCAACAGATCGGGCACCGGCACCGATTTCCCCGCGGCGTAGTCGAATTCACACGCAGCGCTTGGCCACTTCCTGCGCGACGAAAAACGCGCCGCGCGTGTTCATGTCGAACACGTCACGTATTCGAAGTCGGCGGGCGTGATTTCCGAGAGCTTCTGCGTGATCGAAACGCCCGAATTGTTGACGAGAATGTCGATCGTGCCCGCTTCGGTCTCGACGTGGGCCACGGCCGACTTGATGCTTTGATAGTCCGTGACGTCGAGCGATACGACGTGCGCCGCGTCGCCGGACGCTTCGATCTCGGCGCGCAACTCTTTCAGACGTTCGGTGCAGCGGCTCGCCAGCACGACTTTCGCGCCCGCCTGCGACAACACCTAGGCAAAGCGCTTGCCCAACCCGCTCGAGGCACCAGTGATCAGCGCGACCTTCCCTTCCAGATTGATCGAACGGCTCATTGTGGTTCCTTGTCCGATTGTAATTACAGATGCGAATGACTGATGCGGTAAGATCGTCGATGTGGGTCGATACCGTAACAGATAATAGAACTATCGTGCTAATCTCTGCTCATCTGGTTGCAGTGCGGGAATGCATCGCCCACAATACGAACCTGAAAAAAGCATTCTAACGGTAAGAGGAGCATCAATGACCTCCGCAAGTCTCATTGAGCAATACGGTCCACGCGAGTCGATGGAATACGACGTCGTGATCGTCGGCGGCGGCCCGGCTGGCCTGTCCGCGGCGATCCGCCTGAAGCAGCTGGCAGCGGAGAAAGGCGTCGAGCTAGGCGTGTGCGTACTGGAAAAAGGCTCGGAGATCGGGGCTCACATCCTGTCGGGCGCGGTCATGGACCCTCGCGCCATCACCGAACTGATTCCCGACTGGAAGGAAAAAGGCGCGCCGTTGACCGTGGACGTGACCGAAGACAGGTTCCTATTCCTCACCGAAACCGGCGCGAAGAGCGTGCCGGCTTGGGCGCTGCCGGATAACTTCAAGAACCACGGCAACTACGTCATTTCGCTCGCGAACGTGACGCGCTGGCTCGTTCAGCAGGCCGAATCGCTGGGCGTCGAAATCTTCCCGGGCTTTCCGGCCGCGGAAATTCTTTACAACGACGACGGCTCGGTCAAAGGCGGCGCCACCGGCAATATCGGCATTGGCAAGGACGGCGAGCCGACCGAGAACTTCCAGCTCGGCATGGAGTTGCACGCGAAGTACACGTTTTTCTGCGAAGGCGCGCGCGGGCATCTGGGCCGTCAGTTGAACGAGAAATTCAAGCTGCGCGACGGCGTCGATCCGCAAGTCTACGGCATCGGCATCAAGGAACTGTGGGAGATCGACCCGTCGAAGCATAAGCCGGGTCTGGTGATGCACACCGCCGGCTGGCCACTGGAAAACGATACGTACGGCGGCTCGTTCCTCTATCACATGGACAACAACCAGGTGGTGGTGGGTTTCGTCGTCGGTCTTGGTTATTCGAATCCGTATCTGTCGCCGTTCGAGGAATTCCAGCGCTACAAGACGCATCCGGAAATCCACAAGGTGCTCGAAGGCGGCAAGCGCGTGTCGTACGGCGCGCGCGCGATCACGGCCGGTGGCCTGATGTCGCTGCCGAAACTGGTGTTCCCGGGCGGCGCGCTGGTCGGCGACGACGCGGGTTTCCTGAACGCTTCGCGTATCAAAGGCTCGCACGCGGCAATCAAGACCGGCATGCTCGCCGCTGACGCGGCATTCGCGGCCGTGCAGGCGGGACGCACGAGCGACGAACTCACGGCCTATCCGAAAGCATTCAAAACGTCGTGGCTGCATACCGAACTCTATCGCGCGCGCAACTTCAAGCAGTGGATGAGCAAGGGTCTGTACCTCGGCACGCTGATGGTCGGCATCGAGCAGAAGCTGCTGGGCGGCAACGTGCCGTGGACGCTGCATCACCAGCATTCGGATCACGAAATGCTGAAACCGGCGTCGCAATGCAAGCCGATCGTCTATCCGAAGCCGGATGGCAGGCTGACGTTCGACCGCTTGTCGTCCGTGTCCATCTCGAACACGAATCACGAAGAGAATCAGCCGGCGCATTTGACGCTGAAGGACCCGAGCGTGCCCGTGAACGTGAACTGGCAGACGTACGCAGGTCCGGAATCGCGCTATTGCCCCGCCGCCGTGTACGAGTTCGTGAAGAACGACGATGGCAGCGAACGTCTCGTGATCAACGCGCAGAACTGCGTGCACTGCAAGACGTGCGACATCAAGGACCCGACGCAGAACATCGTGTGGGTCACGCCGAAAGGTGGCGGCGGTCCGAACTATCCGAACATGTAAGAACAGTTTTGCGTTTCGGTGCGTGCGATGCGCGCGCCGGCAAAGATGGCGGACGTCCGAAGGGAAATTTCCTTTAGACGCCAGCCATTTTCACAATCCGCTCCCGCACCTTCTGAATCACGGGTACCCAGTCGCTCACGCGAGGCTGTCTGAAAAGCTCGATGGAATCGTACTAGGGCACGTTTGGCGATTCGTCACCCCAGAACCACGCCGACACAAGGTCGATCATCAAGCAGGTCGGCACGCTGAACGCGCCCGCGAGATGAGCCGGTCCGCTGTCGATCGTCACAACGAGATCTAGATTGACGATCAGCGCGGCGACGTCGTCGAACCCGGAGCGGAACTCGCCGGTCAGGTCCACGATGTTCAGCCCTTTCGCGCGCCACTGCGCGACGATCTCGCCGCGTCCCGGCGACAGCGCGAAATAGCTCATGTGTGGCATGTTCAGCAGCACTTCGATCTGCTCGGCCGGCACCGAACACCGCGCATCGCGAACGTGGCCCGGATTGCCGTTCCACACGACGCCCACTTTCAGCCGCGTCGCGGCTAATTCCAACCTGCGCGTGAACACGCTGCGCCCATACTTTCGCAAGCTCAGGCGCGGCACTCAGATACGGGGTACCCCAACCGGCCGCATCGAAAATACCGAGGCACCGAGGCGCAGCGGCACGCTCATCAGCCCACAATGAAAATCGGGATGCGTTTCCATGCTCGTTTCGAGCGGGAAATCCGCGGGCAGAAAGCGCTCGAACAGCTCCCACAACGGACCGTCGTGACCATAAATCACGCGACCGCCTTCGCGCCGCACGCGCTCGGCGCCTGCGAAATCGTCACGCTGCTGTAAAGCGGACGCTCGCCAGACCAACACGTCGGCGTCCGCTGGATTTTTAGCGAGCAAGCGGTCCGCTGCGGCTTCGACAAGCGTCCAGTCGCGCAACGTAAAAGCCGTCTGCGCGATGGTTTGCAGTAGGCCGGGTTCGCACGACGCATCGAGCTGATAAGCGCGTGCGAATGCCGCAAGCGCCTCGCCCCTGAACGCTTTCTCACGCTGTGCGTGACGCAGAAGCCAGTGGCCAAGCGCGAGCGAGTCGGCGGCCGTTGCGTCGGCCGCGCTCGCGCGCGAACGTAAGGCCGTCAGTTCGTGGTTGGCTGACTCGATGTCAGGTTCAATCGTGGGATCGTTCATTCGGATGGTCACTGCGCCCGCTGCGTTGCCAGACGCGCAAGCGAAAGAGCAGACGCGCTGGTTCGAAAACACGGCCATAAAATTCAAATGGCGCCCTCGAGGCGCCATTTGCATCTGCACACACATCTGGATTGTCTGCTAGGCGGGAGCGCCCAACACATCGGAAACTTCCTCGCGGCTATGTTGAAACGCCGCTAGTGAACCCCGCTTACCGAGCCCCCTACCAAGCCCGCTTAAGGCACAATCGCCGCGATCTTCGGCGTGGTGGTAACGACGTCGCCGCACTGCGCACGATGACGCAACGCGTGGTCGATCAGCACGAGCGCGAGCATGGACTCGGCGATCGGCGTGGCACGAATGCCGACGCACGGATCATGCCGTCCGAACGTTTCGACGACAGCCGGTTGCCCCGCCTTGTCGATCGAGCGGCGCGGCGTACGGATGCTCGACGTCGGCTTGATGGCGATCGACACGGTGATGTCCTGACCCGTCGAAATTCCGCCGAGCACGCCGCCCGCGTGATTGCCGACGAAGCCTTCCGGCGTGAGTTCGTCACCATGCACCGAACCGCGCTGCGCGACGCTCGCGAAGCCCGCGCCAATCTCGACGCCCTTCACTGCATTGATGCCCATCATGGCGTGCGCGATGTCCGCGTCCAGCCGGTCGAACAACGGCTCGCCGAGATCGACCGGCACGCCGGACGCCACGACGTTGATACGCGCGCCGATCGAGTCGCCGTCTTTCCGTAGCGCGTCCATGTAGGTTTCGAGCTGCGGCACAACGTCCTGATTAGCCGCGAAGAACGGATTCTCATGCACGTGCGCCCAGTCGACGAACGGCACGTCGATCTCGCCGAGTGCCGCCATGTAGCCGCGAATTTCGGTGCCGAACTTCTCGCGCAGCCACTTCTTCGCCACTGCACCCGCCGCCACGGTAGGCGCCGTGAGACGCGCCGACGAACGGCCACCGCCGCGATAGTCGCGAGTGCCGTATTTCTGCCAGTAGGTGTAGTCCGCGTGACCGGGGCGGAATGTATCGACGATATTGCCGTAGTCCTTGCTGCGCTGGTCCGTATTGCGGATCAGCAGCGCAATGGGCGCACCGGTGGTGTGCCCTTCGAACACGCCGGAGAGGATTTCCACCTTGTCCTCTTCCTGGCGCTGCGTGACGTGGCGCGACGTGCCGGGCTTGCGGCGGTCGAGTTCGATCTGGATATCGGCCTCGCTGAGCGCCATACCCGGCGGGCAGCCGTCAATCACGCAGCCAATTGCGGGGCCGTGCGATTCGCCGAAAGTGGTGACTGTGAAAAGCGTACCGAGCGTGTTGCCGGACATGGGCGTCATCCAAAGAAATGCGGGAAGAACACTATTATGCCAGCCCCGCCCGGCTACTTCCGCGCCCCGCGCAACTCCGTGACGATCCGCTGCAGCGCCTCGGGCGTGGCCTCCGCCGGATCGATCGGCTCGCCGACGGCGAGCGTGAGCCGGCTCATCACCCCTTTATGGATGGGCCGCGGCCAGTGCGAATCGTCGCCGTGAGAAAACACGCTGCCCCACAAACCGCGCAGCTCCATCGGGATGACCGGGGCCGGCGTGCGCCGGACGATCTCCGAGACACCGTGGCGAAACGGGTTCATATCGCCCGTTTTCGTAAGTTTGCCTTCCGGGAAAATGCACACCAGATCGCCGTCGGCGAGCGCCTGTGCGCAGCGCTCGTACGCTTTGGCGAGCAGTTGCGCGTCCTAGTGCGCGGGCGTGATAGGAATGGCCTTCGCGTGACGGAACACCCAGCCGGCGAACGACGACCTGAAGATCTGATGATCCATCACGAAACGGATCGGCCGCGGGCTTTCCGCCATGATCACGATGGCGTCGACGAAACTCACGTGATTGCACACGAGCACGGCCGCGCCCTCTTCCGGAATCCGCTCGGCGTGCACGAGATGAATCCAGTAGAACGTGTGCACTAGCACCCACGCGACGAAGCGCAACAGGAACTCCGGCACGAGCGAGTAGATACACACACACGTGGCGACGAGGATGTTCAACAGCGCCGTGATGAGGAAAATGGCCGGAATGCTGAAGCCGGCTGACGTGAGCGCCATTGCCATCATCGCCGAGACGATCATGAAGAGCGAATTCAGAATGTTGTTCGCCGCGATGATCCGCGCGCGATGGCTCGGCTGGCTGCAGTTCTGGATCAGTGCGTAGAGCGGCACGCTGTAGAAGCCACCGAACATGGCGAGCAGGAACAGATCGGCGAGCACGCGCCAGTACGCGTGCCGCGCGAGAAACTCGCCGACGCTCAGCAGATGACCGGCGGCCGGCAGCGCGTGGCTTGCAAAAAAGAGATCGATGCCGAAAACGCTCATGCCGATCGAACCGAGCGGCACGAGGCCGACCTCGATACGACGCTTGGAGAGTTTCTCGCACAACAGCGAGCCAAGCCCGATGCCGATGGAAAGGGTGCCGAGCAGCACGGTGACGACGTCCGGATTAGCCGACAGCACGTTCTTCGCGAAACTGAAAAACGACGACAGGAACGTCGCGCCCACGAACCACAGCCACGAGATACCGAGCAGGCTCATAAACACGGTCCGATTTTCACGCGCGAGTTTCAGGTTGTGCCAAGTCTCGCTCACCGGATTCCAGTTGATGCGCAGATCGGGCTGCGGCGCAGGCGTGTCCGGCACATAGCGTGACACGACGCGGCCAACCAGCGCAATCGCCACGCACGCGCAGGCCAGCACGGCCGCACCATGCCCGACGAAACCCGCACCCACGCCGCCGACGATCGTGCCGATCAGAATCGCGACGAACGTACCCATTTCGACCATGCCGTTGCCGCCCACGAGTTCGGACTTCGACAGATGCTGCGGCAGGTACGAATATACTTGACCGGGCCGAATACGGTAGAGTGAACGCCCATCAGGAACGTGCACAGATAGAGGAAGGAGCGGCGCGCTATGCAGCCAGAAACCCGCGCCGCCCAGCATCACGACGATCTCGAACGTCTTGACAAAGCGCGTGAGCATGACCTTGTCGTACTTGCCCGCGATCTGACCGGACGTGGCCGAAAGCAGCACGAACGGCAGGATGAAGATGGCGGAAATCAGGAATGCGGCCGTTGCCGGATCGACGCCCGAAAAGCGCGCCGCCTGATACGTGACGAGCGACGTGAAGCTGATCTTGAACACGTTGTCGTTCATCGCGCCGAGGAACTGCATCCAGAAAAACGGCGCGAAACGGCGCTGCCCTAGCAGGCGGAACTGGGATTCGTGAGACTCGCGCGATCGCGCGGCAAGGCGGGCGGCTGGTAACGGACAGTCACTCATGAAGTTCTGGCAAAGCAGGTCTGAGAACGTGGGGAAGCAACACGGAACGGGCCATGCGCGGACGAGCGGCGAGCAATGACGCCCGTGGAAAAACGCCTACGCCGGACACAAAAAAGCGCACGTTTTCGCGCGCGCTCTCTTTTTCGTTCCTTGCATTTTGTGTCAGGCCGGCTTTTTTCGCTGGTTGCACGCCGGCCGCGCGATTCTTATCGCGCCGCCGGCTGCTGTTCCTGCTGCGGGTCGGATTGCTCTTCCGGCCAGTCGCGGATATATGCTTTGAGCATGCGATTTTCGAAGCCCTGCTCTTCCACCACCGCCTTCGCGACGTCGTAGAAGGAAATGACGCCCATCAGCTGGCGGCTTTCCATAACCGGCAGATAACGCACGTGGTGCTCGAGCATCATGCGGCGGACTTCGTTCACATCAGTTTCCGGCGTGCACGTGAGCGGATGGTCGTCCATGACCTTGCGGATCGTGGATGTGCCCACGCTGCCGCCATGTTTGCTCAGCGTGAGGATGATTTCACGGAAAGTGAGCATGCCGACGAGGTCGCCGTATTCCATCACCACCAGCGAACCGATGTCGTGCTCGGCCATGGCATTGACGGCGTCGTGCAGCGTCGTATCCGGCGTAACCGTAAACAAGGTGTTGCCCTTGACGTTGAGAATGTCGCTGACCCGCATGATCTGTCTCCCGTAATGCCCGCCAAGCTCGTAATGCATTGATGATTTTCGATCCTAGCGGAAAGGCCCATAAAAGGAAAGCGCCCCGCCCATCAAGGTGCGACGGGCGTTCGCAGGTGGGAACGCGCAGCGTTTCACGCACGCGCATGGGAAAACCGCGCTTGAAGCGATATGCGCCGGTAATAGGATGGCCGCCACTTTCACCTTTCGCGAGGTTGTTCGTGACCTCGCCACCCAAGATGTCCGCCAACCGTTTCGACACACTTGCGCTGCACGCCAGCGCCGCTCCCGACCCCGCCATCGGCGTCCGCACCGCGCCTATTTACCAGACTACCTTGTTGTTTTCGTTCCGCGACTCGGACCATGCCGCGGCGCTCTTCAACATGGAGCACGCCGGGCACGTCTATTCGCGCATTTCGAACCCGACGGTGGCCGTGTTCGAGGAGCGCGTCACCGCGCTGGAAAACGGCGCGGGCGCGATCGGCACGGCGAGCGGCCAGGCGGCGCTCCATCTGGCAATCAGTCACGCTGATTGATGGGCGCGGGTTCGCACATCGTCGCCTCGAGCGCGCTCTACGGCGGTCCCACAATCTGCTGCATTACACGCTGCGGCGCTTCGGCATCGAAACGACCTTCGTCAAACCCGGCGATCTGGACGCATGGCGCGCGGCCGTGCGCCCGAACACACGGTTGCTGTTCGGCGAGACGCTCGGCAATCCGGGCCTCGACGTGCTCGACATCGAAGCCGTCGCGCAGATCGCGCACGAACATCGCGTGCCGCTCCTTGTCGACTCCATGTTCACCACACCGTATCTGCTCAAACCGTTTGAGCACGGCGCGGACTTCGTCTATCACTCGGTCACCAAATTCCTAGGCGGCCACGGCACGACGATCGGCGGCGTGCTCGTGGACGGCGGCATGTTCGACTTCGACCGCTTCGGGTGCTTTCCCGAATTCACCGAACCATACGACGGCTTTCACGGCATGGTGTTCGCCGAGGAAAGCAGCGTGGTGCCGTTCCTGCTGCGCGCGTTGCGAAGGTCTGCGCGATTTCGGCGCCTGTCTGCATCCGCAAGCCGCGTGGCAGTTGCTCCAGGGCATCGAAATGCTGCCGCTTCGCATGGAACGGCATGTTGCCAACACACGGTGCGTGGTCGAATTTCTAGCCGGACAAGCAGCCGTCGAATCCGTCGCCTATCCGGAACTGAGTTCGCATCTAGACCATGCGCTCGCGAAGCGTCTACTGCCACGTGGCGCGGGTACCGTGTCCAGCTTCAATCTGCGCGGCGATCGCGCGGCGGGACGCAGTTTCATCGAGACGTTGTCGCTCTTCTCGCACCTCGCCAACGTCGGCGATGCGCGCTCGCTCGTGATCCATCCGGCCTCCACCACGCACTTCCGCATAGACGCCACCGCGCTCACCGCAGCGGACATCGCGGAAGGCACGATCCACCTGTCCATCGGCCTCGAAGATCCCGACGATCTGATCGACGACCTCAAGCGCGCGCTCAAGGCCGGGCAGAAGGCAAGCGGCTCGAATGCGGCAAAAGCGGCCGCGCTCTCGGGTGAATCGGGCCAGCCCACTGCCACCACAAGCACCTCGCGCCCGGAGTCCGCATGATTCTGACCGTTCAGGGCCAACCCGCCTACGCCTACACCGGCGGCAAACCGTTCGACGCAACACTGCCGACCACCGTCTTCATTCACGGCGCCGAGCACGACCATAGCGTGTGGGCATTGCAAACCCGTTACTTCGCGCACCACGGCTTTGGCGTGCTGGGCGTGCTGGCAGTGGATCTGCCGGGTCACAACCGCAGCAGTGGCCCGGTGCGAACCACGCGGTGCACGAGATGGCCGACCGGCTTGCCGAACTACTCGACGCCGCCGGCGTGGAGCGCGCCTTCGTCGCGGGCCACAGCATGGGCTCGCTGATTGCGCTCGACTTCGCCGGCCGCTATCCGCAACGCACGACGCATCTCGCGCTGCTTGCCACCGCGATGCCGATGGCCGTCTCCTACACGCTGCTCGACGCCGCCCTGCACCGCGAGCCGGAAGCGATCGGCATGGTGAACCAGTGGTCGCACTCCACGTTCGCCGCCAAACTGTCGTATCCCGGCCCCCCAGCTTCTGGCTGCACGGCATGAACCAGCGGCTCATGGAACGCGTGTCGGCGCGCGGCGAGGCCAACCTGTTTCACACCGATTTCGCCGCGTGCAACACCTATACGGACGGCCCTTCCCGCGCCGCGCGTCTCATCGTCGGGCGTCGCGACGCGATGACGCCGCCGCGGGCCGCGCAGGCCGGCGTGTCCGTGGACACGATTACGCTCGAAGCCGGCCATTCTCTCATGACCGAGCAACCCGACGCGACGCTCGACGCCCTCTTCAGCTTCGCCACCACACCGCCGCATTACGCGCCGCAGAGCGAGGAGTAGAGCGCGCCGAAAGACGCGCAGAAGGCACGAATATCGACAGCGAGCCACCACGATAGCGGCTCGCGGGCAGGCGCGCCATCGTCCGAATGGCCAGGTTGCGCGCATGCTTCGATCGCCGCACAATGGGGCAAGCCTGTCCTGTTTCGAGCGCGTCCTTTCAGCAGCACCCGAGTTATGAAGGCGCCATGCGAGGCAATCTGGGAGCGGCGGGCATCGAATCGAGCAGCGTCGACATTCGGAGGTCATGATGGCTCAAACCGCGCATACCGATCACTTCAGCAGTTTCGCGGAGTTTTATCCGTACTATCTGAGCGAGCATCGCAATACCGTTTCGCGGCGTCTGCATTTCGTGGGGTCGCTCGGGGTGATCGGCTGTCTTGCCATGGCGCTCGCCACCGGCGACTGGCTGTGGCTGCCCGCCGCCGTGGTGTGCGGTTATGGCTTTGCATTGGTCGGACATTTCCTCTTCGAAAAGAACCGGCCGGCCACGTTCCGGCATCCGATCTACAGCCTGATGGGCGACTGGGTGATGTTCAAGGACATCTGCATCGGCAGGATTTCGCTTTGACGAGCGAAGCCAGGAAAAGCACGCAGGCCGTCTGATGCGACATCGAGGAAGCGCCCGCTTCGCTTTGCTCGGTCCGTGCGCGTGAATTGACGCGCGCCGCCAGCAGCGTGGCCAACGTCACCTTCAGCTTGTCGTTTTCGAGCGCGGCAAGCAGTGTCGCGCCGTCCACGCACGTTGAATCCAGTTCGAGTTGATACGCGAGTTCCGCGTGGTCGATCACGAACAGATCGAAAAGCCGCTCCACCGTGATCTGCGCCGGATTCGCGAGCAGCAGGAAATGCGGCCGCATACCGTCTTCCTGCAAGCTCGCAATCCATTCGATTTCCTCGAGCTTTTCCAGCAGACGAATTGTCGTGTCCATATCGCGTCTGAGCATGCGCGACAGTTCCGGCACGGTGTAGCCGCGCTTGCCTGCATCGCGTGCTTCGGCGAGCCGAGCGAGCATTTCGAGCGAATTGAACAGATCGCTGCCTTCAAACGTAGGCCGGTGAAACTGCCCGATACGGATAGCGGGCAGTGCGGAGGCGATCATCGCGCCCGCCAGCGTGATGAACCAGCACAGGTACATCCACAGCAGGAAAAGCGGCACCGCAGCGAACGCGCCGTACACCGTCGTATAGGTGGGAATGCGGCGCACGTAATAGCCGAAACCGCGCTTCGCGAGTTCGAAGGCAATCGCGGCCGTCACGCCGCCAATCACCGCGTCGCGCCACTCCACGCGGCAGTTCGGCAGATACACGTAAAGAATCATGGAAGCGAGCGCCGTGAGCGGCAAGGCCCCGCCCGTAAGCGCCCATTCGATGACGGGCGTCATGCGCTGCGCCGCCGTGAACGTCATGGATTGGGTGAACAGATACGACGAGATCGACAGACTCACGCCAATCAGAATCGGCCCGAGCGTGATGATCGCCCAGTACACGAGAATGCGCTGCGCGGTGGGCCGCGCCTTGCGCACGCGACAGATCACGTTGAAGGCGGACTCCACCGTCATCATGGTCATCACCGCGGTGACGAACAGAAAGATAATGCCGATGGTGGTGAGGCCCTTCGCCTTCGAAACAAACTGGTTCAGATAGTTGAAAATCTGACTGTTGAGCTGCGCGGGCATCAGATGGTCGGCGAGAAAAATCTGCAGCGACATCTGGAACGAAGCGAAGATCGGAAACGCCGTGAAAAGCGCGAACGCCACCGTGGCGAGCGGCACTAGCGAGAGCATGGTGGTGAACGTGAGGCTGCCGGCCACCTGCGGAATACGGTCTTCGCTGTTGCGCTGCGCGGCAAATTGCACGAGGCGTTTGAGCGTATCGAGATCGAAACGCACCTTGGACAACAAACCTACTTTCCTGCATTGTCGTGCAGTAATTCAGGACCCTGCGCGAGACTTGGCCGAACGGCTATGAGTAGCCTGTGCAGCGGACCCAGCCACTATATAACCGTTCACCGATGACGCCTATGAAAGACATTCTCGTGCTTTATTACAGCCGTCACGGCGCCACGCGCGAGCTTGCGCTCGCGATCGCGCACGGCGTAGACAGCGTTCCCGGCATGCAGGCTCGCGTGCGTACCGTGCCGCCGGTTTCCACCGTCTGCGAGGCGACGCAACCGGACATTCCGGCCGAAGGTCCGCCCTACGTCGAACTGCGCGATCTCGAAGAATGCGCCGGGCTCGCGCTCGGTTCGCCCACGCGCTTCGGCAACATGGCGGCATCGCTCAAATATTTTCTCGACGGCACCACGCCGCAATGGCTCGCCGGCGCGCTCGCGGGCAAACCGGCCTGTGTGTTCACGTCCACCGGCAGTTTGCATGGCGGCCAGGAATCCACCCTGCTCTCCATGATGCTGCCGCTTCTGCATCACGGCATGCTAATCGTCGGCATTCCGTACACCGAAAGCACGCTCACCACCACGCAAACCGGCGGCACGCCGTACGGCGCGTCGCACTTCGCGCGCGCGGACAGCGCGGGCCAAGGCATGTCCGCCGACGAAAAAACGCTTGCCGTCGCGCTCGGCGCACGCGTCGCGCGCACCGCCGCCTGCATGAGCGAGCGTCCGTGACTACCCACGGCGCCGCAACGGCAGCCGGATCGGCTACTTCCACGGCCACGCCCGTGCCGCGCAAAACCGGCGCGGCGCTCGGCGCTACGCTCGCGCTCATCGCGCTGATCGTCCTTTCCATCGCGTGGGAATGGTGGCTCGCGCCATTGCGGCCCGGCGGTTCGGCATTGGTATTGAAAGCCGTGCCGTTGCTACTCGTGCTGCCGGGCGTCTGGCGGCGCAAGCTCCATACGCTGCAGTGGGCATCGATGCTGATCCTGCTGTATTTCGCCGAAGGTATCGTGCGCGGCTGGAGCGATAGCGGTTTGAGCGCCCGGCTCGGCTGGCTCGAAACGGCGCTTGCCGTGGTTTTCTTCGCGTGCACGCTGGCTTATGTCGCGCCGTTCAAGCGCGCGGCGAAGCAGGCGGCTAAGCAGGCAAAAGCGGAGGAAAAAGCAGTGGCAAGTGCAGAGGCATCCAGGCAGACACCCGCGCAGTCACAAGGCCCTCGTGGCGACGTGTAAGCGGCGGTTCAGAGAAACGTCGACGCACACGCGTATCCTGTCCGCCGACTCGAAGCACGGCGAACGCGCGAAGGGTAAATGCAAAGGTATGCGCGAGATCAGTCTCTCCGAGCCATGCCGCTCCAGCGAACGGTCGAGGCCAACGCCAAGGCCCACTACGACTGCTTGAATGTAACTGCAAACGTAACCCCACCGCAACCGCAACGCAACCTCATCGCCCCGAAACCGCGCCCAACCCGCACACCGACCACCCACCATGACCGAAGCCTTCCTCACCGCATGCCGCGACGCGATCGGCGCGACTCATGTGCTCACCGACGCGCACGACACCGCGCCCTACCTCACCGACTGGCGGCGCCGCTACACCGGCGCGGCGTGCGCCGTGCTCTGCCCGGCCACGCCGGCGGAAGTCGCCGCGCTCGTCAAGCTCGCGAGTAAGCACGGTGTCACAGTCGTCCCGCAAGGCGGCAACACGGGTCTTGCGGGCGGCGCCACGCCGGACGCGAGCGGCACGCAGGCCGTCGTTAGCCTCCGGCGCCTGAACCGCGTGCGCGACATCGATCCGTACAACAACACGATCACGGTCGAAGCCGGCGTGATCCTCGCCGAAGTGCAGCAGCAGGCGAAACAGGCCGGGCGGCTGTTCCCGCTGAGCCTCGCCGCCGAAGGCAGTTGCACGATCGGCGGCAATCTCGCCACCAACGCGGGCGGCACCGGCGTTCTGCGCTACGGCAACACGCGTGAGTTGTGTCTCGGTCTCGAAGTCGTCACGCCGCAAGGCGAACTGTGGGACGGTTTGCGCGGACTGCGCAAGGACAACACCGGCTACGACCTGCGCGACCTCTTCATCGGCGCTGAAGGCACGCTCGGCATCATCACGGCGGCCGTGCTGAAACTGCATCCGCAGCCAGCCGCGCGCGTCACCGCGCTCGCCGCGCTGGCTTCGCCGCACGCGGCGCTCGATTTTCTGGCGCTCACGCAGCGTCTTGCTGGGCCGCTTCTCACCGGCTTCGAACTCATGTCGGATTTCTGCCTGCGTCTCGTCGGCCGTCACTTCGAACAGTTGCGCTATCCGTTCGCCGAGCCGCATGCGCAAGTCGTCCTGCTCGAACTGTCGGACAGCGAGAGCGAAGAGCACGCCCGCGCGCTCTTCGAAAATCTGATGGAAACCGCGCTCGAACAAGGTCTTGTGGAAGACGCGGTGGTAGCCGGCAATCTCGCGCAATCGCGGGCGTTCTGGAATCTGCGCGAACACATTCCGCTCGCCCAGGTGGAAGAAGGCCTGAACATCAAGCACGACATCGCGGTACCGATTTCGCGCATAGGCCATTTCATCGAGGAAACCGACGCGGCCATCGCGCAAGCCGTTCCTAGCGTGCGCATGGTGACGTTCGGCCATCTCGGCGACGGCAATCTGCACTACAACGTGCAGGCGCCCGAAGGCGGGGATGTCAGGGCGTTTCTCAAGCAGTACCAGAGTCCGATCAACCAGCTCGTGTACGACAGCGTGCACCGCCATCGCGGCAGCATCAGCGCGGAACACGGCCTCGGGCAACTGAAGATCGATGAGGCGATGCACTACAAGCAGGACGTCGAAGTGCAGATGATGCGCGCGGTGAAACTCGCGCTCGACCCACTCAATCTGATGAATCCGGGCAAGGTGCTACGCTAGGGTTTCATGTGCGCGTCGTCCGGCGCGTGCTGCTCAGGTATCTCAGGTATCGCAAGCCATTGCAGGAGTCGTTCGTGAAGATTCGAGTGCTGTCCGATCTGCATCTGGAACACGACGAGCCCGATCTCGTGCCGCATGCGCAGGCGGACCTGATCGTGCTGGCCGGCGACATCCACAATCACGCGGCCGGGCCGCGTAGACATTCGACGGCGCAGTGCCCGTGGATAAAGTCACCTGCCCGACGTCACGTTACGCAGGGTTCACGGCAACGTGTTCCGTGCGGACGTTACACGACTTCAGTCCACCTCTGGAAGCTGTCAGCTTTTCAGCCGTTGTTCCAGCGCCGAAAGTGCGGCGTTCAGCCGTCTTACCCTGCTCGCCTGTGCGGACACCAATGCCGCGCCGAAAACCGAATCGATACGGTTGCGCTAGTAGGAAAGCGGAATACGGTCTTCTGCGGAAATATGCGAGATTACATGCTCCAGATGCAGAATATCTTTTTCAATCTGATGATGATTCATTGCTTCCCCGTATTAATTTTATCGAAACCAGTTTTTCAGAGCGAAATCGAAGCACGAAACATGTCACAAAATCGGCAGACATTTGTAATGTGAAGCGGGAAAACTTTCTTGAAACGCTCGAATTCGAGCCTGATAATCGGCAAAACCTTCTACCAGTCTACGTTTCAGGCCGGCGAGAAAAGCACTGCGACGTCCGATTCGCGTTCCGTTACCTTCCGCACCGACTTCGCCAAATGGTAAAAACAACGTGCGAATTAATAATTTATCCGTAAATCTGAAATAATCAAACGCCCGGTTTGATATTTCAATCCGCATCGAATATCGA
The DNA here is from genome assembly GCA_940747215.1 of uncultured Paraburkholderia sp. GTDB lineage: Bacteria > Pseudomonadota > Gammaproteobacteria > Burkholderiales > Burkholderiaceae > Paraburkholderia. Next base: position 81,142 of record CALNWS010000003.1, read on the forward strand.
ACGGGAGTGCCATCATATACGCATTTGGCGCACCTTACCGGAATGCCAATTTATTTTTTGGCTGGGCACCGCTTGGTGGATAAATCGCGGAAGCGAAACGCGTTTCTGGAGCGTGCAGCGCACGTTTTAGCAAACGTCAGAAACGGATGGATCGAAGGAAAAGCTGCGGATTCGGGATTGTTGGGAGCGCTGGACGCGGCGCGCACGAAGCGCGCCGGGAAATGCGTTACGGCAAGCGCGGCTTATTTGGCGCGGCAGGCGTAAATCAGGTTGAGCGTGCTGCCTTCGCTGGATTGACGCACGACGTCGAAAGGACCGCCGCACGCCGCTGAGGCTTGCTGCGAGCACGAATCGGAGCCTTCGCGGCATTGAACCAGCGTGGTTGGCCGTCCATCAGACAAAAACAGCGGCGGCGCGCTGCTGCAGGCGCTGAGCGCGCAGAATGCGCCGACGGCCAGCGTGGCGCTAGCGCAGCGTGCCAATGAACAGAGTATGTGTTTCATGTAAAGCCCCGATCACGTCTTGTTTTTCGATCACGCGATTATGCCACGCGGCCATTACGCTGCGTCACTCGGGAACGTGGGACTTTTCACACTTCGATGCCGTAAGCGGCGATCTTTTTGTACAGCGTCGCGCGGCCCATGCCGATCTGGTTCGCCGTTTCGATCACGCGGCCGCCATTGGCGCGCAGCGCATCGCTCAGGAAGCGCTTTTCGTAAGCCGCCATTGCGTCGCTCCATGACTTCGGCTCGGGTGTCATGTCGGAGTTTGCGGCGGCGGTTGCGTCCGCAGCGTTGGGCGCCGCTGCGTTCGCCGTTTGCGCTGTCGTTTGCCCCGTCGCCTGCACCCGTTGCGCGCCGCCCGCCGCCGAACCGACGAACGGCACCAGCGAACGTGCATCGATCCATTCCTAGTCGGACAACATCACCGCGCGCTCCAGCGTATTGCGCAACTCGCGCACGTTGCCGGGCCACGCGTACGCGCACAAGAGCCGCAGCGCATCGTCCTGCAATTCGAAGTGACTGCCGCCGCTGCGCACCTGCGTCGACAGATCTTCGAGCATTGCATACGCGAGCGCCTCGATGTCCGACGCGCGCTCGCGCAACAGCGACGCATGAATGGTCAGCACGTTCAGACGGTAGAAGAGGTCGGTACGGAAACGCCCTTCCGCGACCAGCGCAGGCAGATCCGCCGATGTCGCGGCGATGATCCGCACGTCCGCGCGCACGATCCGGTTGGAACCGAGCGGTTCGAATTCCTTGTCCTGAAGCACCCGCAGCAGTTTGCCCTGCAACGGCAGCGGCATGTCGCCGATTTCGTCGAGGAACAGCGTGCCGCCATTCGCGAGTTCGAACTTGCCGACGCGGCCTTTGCGGTCCGCGCCGGTGTACGCGCCCGGCGCCGCGCCGAAGAATTCGACTTCGAGCAGCGTGTCGGGAATCGCCGCGACGTTCACGGTGACGAGCGGCTGATTCGCCCGCGACGACCCGCCGTGAATCGCATGCGCGAGCAGTTCCTTGCCGGTGCCGGTTTTGCCGAGCAGCAGCACGGGCGATTCGAGTTGCGCCGCGCGGTGCGCCTGGCGCTTCACTTCGAGGCTCGCCGCGCTCGTGCCGACGAAACTGCCGAACGTGTACTTCGCACGGCGTGCCTGCGCGAGCGATTGCCGCGTCGCGATCAGCTCCTGCTGTACGCGCGAGTAGTGGGAGAAGAGCGGCGTGAGCGCCTTCAGTTCGTCGAAGAGCGCAAAGCCCACGGCACCGACGGTCGTGCCTGCGTCGTCCTTCAGCGGCAGACGCGTGACGACGAGCGGCTCGCGGTCCATTTCGAGAATGTCGAGCAGAATCGGCTTGCCTGTATTGACCACTTCGCGCATCAGGCTGTTCGGAATTACCGCTTCGCAATCGCGGCCGATGGCCTGCTGCGGATCCGAAAAACCAAAGCGCGCCGTATAGCGCCTGTTGATCCAGACGACGCGCGCGTCGGCGTCGACGATAAAAGTGCCTTCGCTGAAATTTTCGAACGTGTGGAATAGCGAATCCATCGCCCGGCGCAATACATCGCCGTAAATGGCGGGCAGGCCCGCCCAGTCGTTCATCACGCTGTCGCTGTCTTCGGCTATTGTTTTATCTACGATGTCTCTTTTTGTAGACGCCATTATCTTACGCGAGAGATCGCCTACAAGCTTATTGGATAAGGGCTTAACCTCACTTGACCTAATGTTCAGCTGATTTGCGTCCCGTTTTGGAGACGTTTGGGTACAATCGCCGGCATCGCGTTTCGAACGCCGGCCGCGTACATCGCGCTACCGGCCTTGGCAACAGGCATGGCATGGAACCTGCATTTCGCGTCGCCGTGCCGTTGCGTTCATCGAACGGCGTACACGTAGAACAACCAAGCTTTGGAGACTCAATGTCCTTTGTCATCGTCCTCGCCACGCTGGCGTTTCTGATGTTTGCCGCTTATCGCGGCTGCAGCGTCATACTGTTCGCGCCCATTGCCGCGCTCGCCGCCGTTCTGCTGACCGATCCGGCCGCCGTCGCGCCGGTCTTTACCGGCATCTTCATGGACAAGATGGTCGGCTTCGTGAAGCTGTACTTTCCGGTGTTCCTGCTCGGCGCCGTGTTCGGCAAGGTGATCGAACTGTCCGGTTTCTCGGAAGCGATCGTGGCGGCCGCGATCCGCTACATTGGCCGCTCGCGCGCCAATGCGGTGATCGTCGCGGTGTGCGCGCTGCTCACCTACGGCGGCATGTCGCTTTTCGTCGTGGTGTTCGCGGTCTATCCGTTCGCCGCTGAACTGTATCGCCAGAGCAATATTCCAAAGCGCCTGATGCCGGACGCGATCGCACTCGGTGCGTTCTCGTTCACGATGGATTCGCTGCCGGGCACGCCGCAGATCCAGAACATCATCCCGACCACGTTCTTCAAGACCACGCGTGGACCGCGCCTACGCTCGGCGTGATCGGCTCGGTGTTCATCATCATCGTGGGTCTCACGTATCTCGAATGGCGCCGCCGTCAGGCGATGGCAACCGGCGAAGGCTACGGTACGAATCTGGTCAACGAACCGGAACGCGTGGAATCGAAGCAGTTGCCGAATCCGCTCCTCGCCATTGCACCGCTGATTCTCGTCGGCGTCGCCAACTTCCTGCTGACCCGCTGGATTCCGAACTGGTACGGCGCGTCGTACACCATGACGCCCGATATCCTGCCGGGCATCCATGCGCCGATCACGACGACCATCAAGAGCGTGATCGCGATCTGGGCCGTGGAAGGCGCGCTGCTGGCGTCGCTCAATACGGCGTCGGAATACGGCTTTGTTGGCATGATCGCCGCGTTGCCGGGCTTCCTCGTGGTGAGCAACGCGCTGAAGAGCATTCCGAATCCGCTCGTCAACGCAGCCGTTTCGGTGAGCTCGCTGGCGGGTATCACGGGTTCAGCGTCGGACGGCATGAGCATCGCGCTCGCCGCCATGTCGGACGTGTTCATCAAGGGCGCGGAAGCTGGCACATTCCGATGGAAGTGCTGCACCGGGTCGTCGCGATGGCGAGCGGCGGCATGGACACGCTCCCGCACAACGGCGCGGTGATCACGCTGCTGGCGGTCACGGGCCTCACGCACCGTCAGTCGTATCGCGACATTTTCGCGGTGACGGTGATCAAGACGCTGGCGGTGTTTTGTGATCGCGGTTTATTACGCGACTGGACTAGTTTGATCGACGCGTCTTTCAGCGGGAATCGCTAACGCGCTGCCGGCTTTATCTGCAGGAAACGCGGGCCCACGCCGGAGACGGATGGGCCCGCGTTCTTATTTGTGCGGGCGGCAACGTTGTGTCGCCCTGCGTGATGCGGATCACGTGCGCCCGCGCAAGACGCGCCGCCACGGCGCACAAGGCGGGCGAACGTCGATCTGGCGCGCCGCACGGAATTGCAGGCGGCGTCGCTCGAAGAAACCGCCGCCACGATGGACGAACTCACCACGACCGTTCAGGCCAACGCAAACGCCAGCGTGCGCGCACTCGATCTGGCGCGCGACGCGCAGGCCGCCGCCGCGCTCGGCGGCAAGATTCCCGGCCAAGTCGAGCAGACGATGGCGGGCACCACGGCCGCCTCCAAACGCATCACCGACATCACCGGCGTGATCGACGGCATCGCGTTCCAGACCAACATCCTCGCGCTGAACGCCGCCGTCGAAGCGGCGCGCGCGAGCGAGGCGGGCCGCTCGTTCGCGGTGGTCGCGGGCGAAGTGCGGATGCTCGCGCAGCGGTGCGCGGCGTCGTCGAAGGAAATCAAATCGGTGGTCGAGGCAAGTGCAACCGAAGTGGCGGCGGGCACCGAACTGGCTGCACGTACAACTTCGCAGATGCGCGCGATCGACGAAGCCGTGAGCCGCGTCTCGTCGATCATCGTCGAAGTGGCGAACGCGAGCAGCGAGCAGGCGGAAGGGATTCGCCAGGTGAATCAGGCCGTCTCGCATCTGGACGGCGCGACGCAGCAGAGCGCCGCGCTCGTCGAGTAGGCGGCCACCACGGCGCAGCGTCTCGCGGAACAGGCCGACGTGCTCGACGAAGCGGTGCGTCTTTTCACAGTGGCCGACGCGGTGGCCGATGCAGCGCCCGCCAGAACCGGCGCGCGTCAGATGCCCGCGCAGAAAGCAACGCATGCCGCACCGGCGTTCGACGCCGCACGCTCAACTCATCGAGGCGAACCTGAGAGCAGGCACATGAGCGAGCACGAGGAAGCCACATTGATCTGATAGATCGGCATTACTCCTACCTCGACAGTCCGCAATTGACACAGCACGATGCGAATGTCAGTGTCCAGTTGTTTGCGTAGGGCCGGCTTACGCGAGTAACAACGGCGTTTAGCAGCGTCCTGTTCAAAGCAGGACGGGCTATTTTTTTGGCTGGCGCCGTGCGACACGGAAAAACGTGGCGCGGCGAAACACGCGGTTCGAGCCAAGCGAGAATACAGGCGCAGCACATCGCTTTCGCCAATGGAGCCTGTCGTGACTTCTCCGGAGTTTTCACGCGCCAATCTGCTCGCCACGCATTTCGCCGACATGGCCCGCAACAACGCGTGGTCCAACCTGCGGCTGTATCGCGCCTGCCTCACGTTGAGCGATGAAGCATTCGCCGCGCGCAGAGTGAGCTTCTTTCCATCGCTGCAACTCACCTTGAATCACGTTCTGCTGGTCGACCGCTATTACTTCGACACGCTGGTCGCGGGAAGCGCAGGCCTCACCATTTTCGACAAGCCTCACCATTTTCGACAACGAACTGCCCTATCCGCGCGCGCCCGAACTGTGGGATGCACAGGCGCGGAGCGACGAGCGCCTCGTTGCCTTCTGCGAAACGCTGACCGACGCGGATTTACAACGCGAGGTGCGAATCGATCGCGGGCCGAAGGTCGGCGTGCACCGGAAAACGGTTGGCGGCGTGCTGCCGCATGTTTTCGTCCATCAGATTCATCACCGTGGACAGGCTCATGCCATGCTGAGCGGCACCACGGCCGCGCCGCCGCAGCTCGACGAGTTTTTCCTCGACGGCGATGCTTCGTTGCGTGCAGCCGACATGCGTGAACTGGCGGGCAAGCGCGGAGCCTGAACGCGCGAACGGCCCGCCTAGCGGCAGCGCGCGTCAGAAGCGTGACAGTCAGGCAGAAGCTGCGCACTCGCGCGGGGCACGAAAAATGCATCGGTCATTTGGCGGAGTCGCGTTAAACTGTCTGGAAAGCCGGCCGCCGCGACGCGCATTGCCCGGGTGAGCCGCGCCAGTCAACGGTCTGCGGTGTTTCCGGCAGGCGGATAGCGGTGCAACAGATCGGGCTGGCGAGCGGATCGGCAACCGGGTCCAACGTGGGTCGACAATCGCGCGGGTGGCACCGCAAGCGTGGACCTCGCGCGACAGACAGCGCACCGGCCTGCCCGTACAATGGCTCAATCATCGGTTCAAACATCAATGGAACAAAAGGACAACTTCGATGCGCACTACCGGGTCCTCTGGGTCAATGGCCCTGCTCACCGAATTCGACGACGCAACGTCGCGCGAACTCCGCTCGCTGCGCCTCGAGTCGACAGAAGACGGCAAAGGTATTCTTTTGATCGAGGTCGATGAGCGCAAGCCAGGCATTCATCGCGAAGTCCGCTATGAAATCACGCCGGCTGAGCTGATCGCGGCGATTCGCGCGCACGGTGCCGAATTGCCGGGCGAACAGCACAATCATCGCCAGTAAGCGGAAGCGGATGCGCAGGCGGCACTGGCGCGTGAACGCAGTGCCGCCTGCGACCAAAGTATTGCTTTGCTACTGCCTTGCCGCGTTTTATCGCGTGACAGTGCCGTACGGTTCGTAGGGCTATTTCGCTTATTTCGCGGGTCCGCCGTATGGCTGGCTAGGCAGCCTGTCACGAGCGCTACACGTCGATCAGACAGTTTTCTGCACCATAGCGGCGCATCGGTGCACATCGGTGCATTAAAATCCGCGCTTTCAGCGTCAATCCGGCCGTTTCCCGGCGCTTCGAATTCGTACGGATTTACACCTTTTAGCGTGCGGCAATCGTGCTTTCCCGCGCGCGTCATCATGTACGTATTCCTAGCGTTTGCACGTCATGAAAATGCGCCCATAATCCTTGCATTCTGCTTTGCTTCCTTTTCCTATTCCCTGCGCCGCTCCCGAAAGGGCCGCGGATGTAAGCCAATGCTACACATGACCTTGTCTAGCAATATGGGCCGGCGCTCGTGTTCGCGAACGTGCTGGCCGTCTCTCTCGGGCTGCCGGTTCCGGCGATGCCATCGCTCGTGCTGTTCGGCGCGATGGCGGCCATGCATCCGGGCTCGGTGGGTACGCAGCTCGCGCCGATTCTGATCCTGTCGATATTCGCCACGCTGTCGGCGACAGCGTCTGTTATCTAGCCGGCCGTATCTATGGCGGCAACACGCTTAAAACCATCTGCCGTCTGTCGCTCTCGCGAGACACCTGCGTGAAAAGGACCGAGCGCTTTTTCGGCCGCTGGGGCGGGCGCGTGCTCGCGGTCGCGAAGTTCGTTCTAGGACTCTCCATCGTGTCAATTCCGATGGCGGGCGCGATGGGCACGTGCTACCGCACGTTCCTCACGTACGACACGTGGACGCCGCGCTGTGGTCAGGCACGGGCCTCATCATCGGCACGCTGTTCGCGCAGCAGATCGACATGCTGTTCGCCGTCGCCGGGCGTCTGGGCCGCACGGCCGGGATCGTCGCCGTCGTGTTGCTGCTGTACGCGGCTTACCGCTGGTATCGCCGCCGCCAGCTGATCTGGAAGCTCGCGTCCGCGCGCATCGAAGTCGACGAACTCGCGAAACTGGTCGCTGCCGGCAAAACGCCCGTGCTGTTCAACATCCGCTCGCAGGAGAAGCGCAAGCTCGATCCGTTCGTGATTCCAGGCTCGCAATTCGCCGACGAACGCTAGCTCGACGAAATCGTGGCAACCTCTACCTGCACGATCAGAAAGTAATGATCTACTGATCATGCCCGAACGAGATTTCCGCGGCATGGATGGCCAAGCAGATGAACGAAGCCGGCTTTGCCGACGTGCTCCCGTTGCGCGGCGGCATGGAAGCCTGGCGCGATGCGGGCAAGCCGGTGGTGGACGCGCTGCCCGACATGCCGCCGCCGGAAGTCGCGGTGGACGACATCGCGCCAAAGGCCGTGTAACGCGGCAGCGCACCTCAACGCGCGCTCTCGCGCGCCATTCGATTCGTCTCGATCAATTCAATGAACACCGAAGGAGCGGTTCGATGCTTTCGACCCAGGAACCTGAAGTACAACAACAGGCGGCCGTGACGGACGCGCCGTTTCGTCGCTGTCTACCCGCATGCACCAGATGTTCCCCGCGCTCACCTGCGCGGAGATCGAACGCCTGCGCCGGTTCGGCGAAGTCGGCCAGTGGAACTCGGGTGAGTTGCTGTTCGAAACTGGCTACACCGGCCCGGGGCCCGGGCATGTTCGTACTGCTCGAAAGACGCGTGAAGGTGTATCAGCGCGACGGCATCGGCCGCGAAGTGGTGATCGGCGAGCATGGCTGCCGGACATTTTCTGGCCGAGGTCGGCCAGCTTTCGGGACGGCCCGCGCTCGTGAACGGTATGGCGCTGAGTGCCATGGAAGCCCTGCTGATTCCGCCCGAACGGCTGCGCGCGCTGATCGTCGCTGAGGCCGAACTGGGCGAGCGCATCATGCGCGCGCTGATTCTGCGGCGCGTCTCGTTGATCGAAAAAGGCGCGGGCGGCCCGATCCTGATCGGCAACAGCAACGACTCGCGCCTCGTCATGCTGCAAGGCTTCCTGTTGCGCAACGGCCATCCGCATTCCGTGATCGACGAACGCGACGAAGACGCACTGCGTCTGATCGAGCAATTCGCCGTGCAGCGCGAAGAAATGCCGCTCGTGATCTGCCCAGACGGCTCGGTGCTGCGGCATCCGAGCGAGCATGCCAGAACTGGCCACGTACCCCGGTCTGCTGCCCGATCTCGACGACTCGCACGTGTGTACGACGTGGCCATCGTCGGCGCTGGTCCCGCGGGCCTCGCGACGGCCGTGTACGCGGCGTCCGAAGGTCTCTCGGTAATCGTGCTCGACAGCCGCGCGCCGGGCGGCCAGCAGGCGCCAGTTCGCGGATCGAAAACTATCTCGACTTCCCGACCGGCATCTCCGGCTAGGCACTGGCCGGGCGCGCGTTCGTACAGGCGCAGAAGTTCGGCGCGCACGTCGCGATTCCCGTGCAAGTGAAGTCGCTGCATTGCGGCGACGCGCCGTACCGGCTGGAGCTGAAGTGCGGCGGCCAGATCACCGCGCGCGCCATCGTGATTGCGAGCGGCCGTGTATCGCCGGCCTGCGCTCGAAAGTCTCGACCGTTTCGACGGACGTGGCGTCTACCATACTAGGATACTGGGCATCGCCGGTCGAAGCCAAACTCTGCAAGCACCAAGAAATCGTGCTGGTGGGCGGCGGCAATTCGGCCAGCTAGGCGATCGTCTATCTGGCGACGCACGCGGCCAAGGTCCACGTGCTGATCCGGCGCAGCGGCTTCGAAGCCACCATGTCGCGCTATCTGATCGACCGGATCAAATCGCTGCCGAATGTCTTCGTGCATCCCAACTCGGAAATCGGGCGACTGGAGGCGGACGAAAGCGGCCTCTCGTCGGTCGACCTGAAAAAGCCGCTCCCCGACGGCACGGACCATTTCGACACGCGGCATCTGTTCCTCTTCAAAGGCGCCGATCCGAACACCGATTGGCTGCGCACGTGTGGCGTCGAACTCGACGAAAAAGGCTTTGTGCTGACCGGCATCGGCGCGGACGGCATGTCGGCGTGCGATCTCGCCACGACGGTGGAAGGCGTCTACGCGATCGGCGACGCGCGCGCCGGATCGACCAAGCGCGTGGCGGCAGCGGTGGACGAAGGCGCGGCGGTCGTCGCGCAGATCCACGAACTGCTAGCGGCGCAAACCGGTGAAGCCGTCGCACTGGGCGCCTGAAGCGGCTGGAATCGTCCTGACAGATTCGGAAACCGCCTGATCGCCCGCGCGGCGGGCGTTTCGCGCCATGCCCAGGCGGCCGGTCGCGCCGTCGGGTAATCTGCTTTTGCACACACCTTCAACTCGTTGCACCTCTAATGCTTTCTGTCTCATAATATTGTCGTCAGCCATTCGACAGCGGATGGCCGGCTCTTACAGGGAGACAAAGCATGATCAAACGCGCGATCGTTTTCGCCGCCTTCGGCCTGCCGCCGCCTGTGTTTCGACTGCCGCCTCGGCCCGCGTGGATGTCGGCGTCTATCTCGGCGCGCCCGGCCCCGTCCACGCCGCCCCGCCCGTCTAAGCGCCGCCGCCCGTCGTCTATGCGCCGCAGCCGGCTTACGGCTACGGTTATCGCGGCGACTATTACCGTGGCCGTCACTGGCATCACGATCATGGCCGTCATCATGGCTGGGAGCGGCATCACGGGCGCGGCTGGTAATCGCGCGAGTTTGAACGCGGGTTTCATGGAGGCTCCGGCCACTCCGCAGGCCGCGTCGCCGGCCATTCCGCTCGCGTCGGAACGTTCGTTGTAATCACGCTAAAGTAGCGACTGCTGTTTGTGCGGCCCGTCTTCGTGCGGCCCGTCGCGCCCATCGCAGTCACTTTCGGGAACAACGAACCGCCGTGACCGACGCTCACGTAACGACACTGCCGCTCGCCGCTGTCCGCACCCTGCATCTCGCTGCACAGGGACTTCTGACGCCGCCGCGCCGCAAAGCGGTGAAGGCCGACGTGCTGAACACGATCCGCCGCATGGTGCAACTGCAGATCTGCAGATCGACACGATTCACGTGGTCGCGCGCAGCCCGTATCTGGTGCTGTTCAGCCGGATCGGCGCATATAAGCAGCAATGGCTCGACGAGCATCTCGCCGAGGGCAAGCTCTTCGAATACTGGTCGCACGAAGCCTGTTTCGTGCCGACGGAAAACTACAGTCTGCTGCGCCACCGCATGCTCGACCCGAGCGGCATGGGCTGGGAAATACGCGGCCGACTGGCACAAAGCCCATAGCAAGGACATCGAGAAGCTGCTCGAGCACATTCGCGCGACCGGCCCGGTGCGCTCGGCGAATTTCGCGTGTGAGTCCGGCAAGGGCGGCGGCTGGTGGGACTGGAAGCCGGAGAAGCGCCATCTGGAAGTGCTGTTCGCCATCGGCCAGTTGATGGTGTCGGAGCGGCACAATTTTCAGCGCGTCTACGATCTCACCGAACGCGTGCTGCCTGAGTGGAACGACGCGCGCGATCTGCCGCCTGCGCATACCGTCACGAACGAACTGTTGAGTCGCACATGCCGTGCGTTGGGCATTGCGCGCCGGACTGGGTCGCCGATTACTACCGGCTGCCGCGTCGTCCGTATCTCGCGAAACTGCATGCGCTCGCCGATCAGGGCGAGCTGATTCCCATACGCGTGGAAGGCTGGAAACACGACGCGTTCGTGCATCGCGACCACGCGCCGTTACTCGACGACGCCGCGAACGGCAAGCTCACTTCTACGGTCACTACCGTGCTGTCCCCGTTCGATCCGGTCATGTGGGATCGGAAGCGCGCCGCCGCGCTGTTCGACTTCGATTACGTGATCGAGTGCTATACGCCTGCTGAGAAGCGCAAATACTGATATTTCGTGTTGCCGCTTCTGAGCCGCGGCAAGCTGGTAGGTCGCGTAGATGCCAAGGCGCATCGCAAGCAAGGCGTGTTCGAATTGAAGTCGCTGCACATCGAACCGGGCGTGCGTCTGAGCGCACGTCTTGCCGGCGATTTGCGCTGCGCAGACTAGCACGGCACGCCGCGGCTGGAGATTACGTCAGCGCTGCCCGAATGGCGCGACGCGTTGCTCGCCGAGAACGCTGAAGAAGCCTGATCGCGAACGGTCGCGCGCGGCCGCTCAGTGAAGCGCCACCCACGCGAACGACAGCGAAAACACACCGAGCACGATCGACGCGCCGCGCTGCACTTTCACCGGATTCAGCCAGCGCAGCTTGCCGCTGCAGAGCGCTGCGCCGAACGTGATCTACGCGAGCGCAATCGGAACCAGCAGCCCAGCGAACAGCAGCATCGAGAATGCGTACGCCTGCGCTTCCACGAACGCGATAGCCGGGAAAATCGTGCCAGCAAACAGCAAACCCTTCGGATTCAGCAACGTGGCAACAAACAACGTGCGCATGCCGATCGCGCCTTTCGCCGGATCGGTGGGCAGCTGCGACTGCCGCGCGCCACATGTCGACGGCGAGATACGCTATGTACAAACCCGCCGCGATGTGCAGCAACGTCGGCAGCCACGGCAGCGTATGCGCGGCCTGCACGAGAAAACGTCCCCCCAGACGGAAATCGACACGAAGTAGCCGCCGAGTTCGGCAAAGATCAAGCGGCAGCGAGCGGCGGCGCAGACCTTGGCGCAAGCCCGCGGCGGCGAGCAGCGTGTTGGTGAGACCCGGCGTAATCAGCACGACGATGATGCCGACGGCCAGCAATCCGATTGCGGAAACAGAGAGCATAAAAAAGGCGCAATGTTGGACACAGAGCGCCTTTTTAGCACAGTGCGATGACGCGGCAGAATTCGGTGAACTGAATCACGTACCGCGTGCATGCTTTTGACGCGTATTTCGACGCGTCGCTTTAACAGATCAACGGTCCAGCTTCGCCCGCAATTCGCGTGTGGCTTCGAGCAATCCTTCGTAGCCGGAACGCGCATGCTCCGGCAAATCCGGATCGCCGATAAACGCGCCGAGCGTTTCGATCAGGCTGTACAGAATGCCCTTGGCCGCGCCCGACGCGATGCTGCCAGACGACACCTGGCTGATCGACGTGACTCAGCACTGCATCCAGATGTTCGAGATCGGGCCACTCGCTTGCGGCTGGTTTAGGCGTGACATCTTGCGTCATAAGAGAAAAGTGGCTCCTCTCGATACGCGATGAACGGGTCATCCTTGCACCTCATTATATACCGATCGTCCGTTGGCGTCTATTCGTGAAGGACACGCGGACGACCGGCATCAAAGGCGCACGGGCGCGGCCCGATCAGCTATGTTGCGAAGCGGCCTGCGCCGCGGCGGCCTCGGCCGCCGCCACCGCCGGCGAGACGATGGCCGGCTGTCCCGTCTGACGACGCGAGCGACCCGAACTCAGATAGTCCGCGATCGAATCCTGCGTCACTTCGCCGACGTAGCGTCCGTCGCTGTCGAGTACCGGCATCCACGACGAATTGAACTGATACATCTTCGACAGCACGATCCGCAAATGCTCGTCGGCGTTGACGGTCACCTTGAACGGCGTGATGTGATCACCGCATACGCCCTCGACCGCACGCACCGCGCGACGTGTGACGAAGCCGAGCGCCTGCTGGTTGTCGTCGACGATGGTCGGATAGCGGCTGTCGCTGTCGTCCATGATCTGGAAGGCGCGCGAGAGCGGCGTAGCGGCGCGTGCCGTTTCAGGCTACGTCGCGGCATCGCTGGCCTTCACGAACAGGAGGCGCTTCAACGTGCTGTCCTGACCGACGAACGCGCCGACGAATTCGTCGCGCGGGTACGCCAGCAAAGTGTCCGGATGATCGTATTGCACGAGTTGTCCGCGGCGGAACACGGCCACACGATCGCCGAGCTTGATCGCTTCGTCGATGTCGTGACTCACTATGATGACCGTCTTGTTCAGCTGACGCTGCATCTGGAAGAACTCGTTCTGGATCGATTCGCGGTTGATCGGATCGACCGCGCCGAACGGCTCGTCCCGTCCATCAGCAGCACCGGCGGATCGGCAGCTAATGCGCGAATCACGCCGATACGCTGCTGCCCGCCCGACAACTCGCGCGGATAGCGTTTCAGATACTGCTTCGGATCGAGCGCGACTATCGACATCAGTTCGGTTGCGCGTTCGCGGCAACGCTTCTTGTCCCAGCCGAGCAGACGCGGCACGACCGTGATGTTTTCCTCGACCGTCATGTTCGGAAACAAGCCGATCTGCTGGATCACGTAGCCGATGTGACGACGCAATTCGACTTCGTTCAGACCCGAGGTGTCCTTACCGTCGATCAGCACGCGGCCCGACGGCGGCTCGATCAGACGGTTGATCATCTTGAGCGTCGTGGTTTTGCCGCAACCCAAAGGGCCGAGAAACACGCAGATTTCACCTTCGCCAACGGTCAGGCTCACGGAATCCACGGCACGCACCTGCTGGCCGTCCTTCTGCGTAAACGTCTTGGTCAGTTTGTCGAGTTCGATCATGTCTTTTGTACTCCCTTCGGGGTCGGCAAGCGTTGCAGTGCTTGCAGCAGGTCGGCAACGATCGCGAGCACGCTCACGAGCACCGCACCTACGAGCAGTTTCATCATGTTGCTTTGGCCGATTGCGCGGATGATCAGCGTGCCGAGACCGGTGCGCGCGTCGATCGTGTAGCCCTTTGCGCGCAGATACTGCGTGGTGATCTCGGTAAGAACGTACTGTTCGGTGAAGTTTTTACCGCCGAGCACGAGCGACGCTGTACTCGCATGCAAGCTCGCGACCAGCATCGCGCCCGCTGCCAACCAGCGGCTCCGTTTGAACAGATTCGTCATGCCGTCACCCCGCGTCGTGCAAGAAAGTAGCGGCTTCCCGCCGACACGATGCCGTCGGGCACGAGCGCGAGAATCGCCGTCGCGGCGGCACCCAGCAACAACTGCTGCTGGTTGTTCAGATAGATGCCCAGGAAAATCAGCGTGCCGAGACTGTCCGCGCCGATCAGATACGCGAGCGGCGCACTGCCCACGTTGATGGCGAGCGCCGTGCGCACGCCATCGATGATGATCGGCATCGCATTCGGCAACTCGACGCGTATGAGCGACTGCCAGCCGGTCATGCCAAGACCGCGTGCCGCTTCGCGCAACGCGGGCGAGACGTTCTTCATGCCCTCGTACGCGTTTCGCGTAATCGGCAGCAGCGAAGCGAGAAATAGCGCGACGAGTGCCGGAATATCGCCGATACTGAACACGCCCAGCGCGATGGCCAGCACGGCAAGTGAAGGCACCGTGTTGCCGATGTTGAAGATCTGCATGAAGCGCTCGGCCTGACGCGCGAACGCCGGGCGGCTCAGCAACACGCCGGCGGGGATGCCGACCAGCAATGCCGCGGCCATCGAATAGCCGACCAGCAGCAAATGCCTTTGGGTGTAATAGACGAGATCGGGAGCGTACTGCTGTAGCGCGGCAGGATCGATTGCGCGGCATAACAGCGCAATGACGATGCCGATGGCTACGAAGCTGCCGATCATTCTGGCAGAACGTTGATTTATGAAGATGCGCCTCCTTGTTCGAGCGACGCACACACACGGCAGCGCCGCATAGGCGTCGTGACGACGCTGCGAAGGGAAGTTCGGGACGCGGCAAAGGCCGCGAGGTGAACCGATTGGGTGCCGGGGGCGTTAGTGATCGCCCGAGGCAAGAGCAACGGAAAACGAGCCCCGGTGGCTTCCAGTTAGCAAACTGGTGCCAGATCCATCGATAAATTGGACTGCGGCGCGTGCCGCTGTACCTGACGAGGCGTAAAAACCTCTGGGAACGCCGGCTTGCGACCGGCGATGACGCGAATGCAATAACTGTTTTTTGCATTCAACCCCTTCTAACGTTGCTTATTCTGCTGCTATTTCGTTGTTAGGATGCAGGGTATTATAAGGTGATAGACGTGACTCGTCTACCCGGCCAATAAATAATGCGGGCTATGGTAAGCGGTCTGTACCGCAATGTAAGGCGATGAATCGGGATGCATGGCTGAGCCTGCTTTTCTCCCGCAAACGCTCACCTTATTTCATGCTCATTTCATACATGACGCGTGGACAGGCGGGTGAATCGACGCGTGAACCGGCGCGTACCTGGCGCATTCCCAGCTCCCGCAAACGCTCACCTCAAACCAACCTTTATTTGAGCGACGCGGTACGCCGCACGAAGATGCGCCGCGTGAGATCGAATGCGATCAGATTGCCGGCCACGACCAGCAGCAGCCCGATCACCGCGAGCGCGGACCATTGTAGCCTTCGAATACGGTCGACACCGCCAGCGCGACGATCGCAGCACCGTGCAATACGCCGCGCGCTCCGGACCCATGCGGCCCACCAGCATCAGATACGCGGTGAAGCCGATCACCGAGCCGAAGATCGCGAGATACACGAGTGCTCCGACGTAGCGCGCAGTCGGCTCGATCGCGAACGGATAGCCCGCCAACGCGCTGCCCACGGTCAGCACGCTCGCACCGATCAGTATGGCCCAGCTATTCGTGGCGAACGGGTGCAGGCCCATCGACTACATGCGGCTGGACAGCAGATTGCCCGCCGAAAAACACAGCGTGCCGAGAAAAGCGATGCCGAGACCAAGCCACGCAGTGTGGTCGCCGAGATGACCGGCCATCTGCTGAACGAACAGACACACAATGCCGACGAGTCCGAGCGATGCGCCGGCAATTGCCGTCGGTTGCAACGGACGGCCCATGAAAAGCCTGCCGTTGATCGAATTCAGCAGCGGCGCCGTGGAAAACACCACGGCCACGAGTCCGCTCGGCACAACCTGTTCGGCGTAGTAGAAGCACAGAAAGTTGAAGCAGAAAAGCGCGAGACCTTGCGCGGCGAGATAACGCCATACTTCGCGCGGCGGCCACATCGGACGGCGCATGATGCGCAGCAGCGCGGACAGCACGAGCGCGGCGATCCAGAAGCGCCATGCAATCGAAACGGGCGGCGGCACGACACCGAGTTGCCACTTGATGGCGATCGGTGCCCCAAATCAGAACGGTGACGGCGTACAGCGCGAGATTCATGATGAGCTTGCAACGGCAAATGCGATAGGAAGCCCGACTATGCGCTCGCAAGGCGACCCGCACTTGTCCGGGATTGCGCACTTTTACGCGGTTTCTCGCAGTCACGCGCTTTGGCCGACCGCTGACCGTACGTACTGCTGATAGCTACTCCGCTATCAACCACTTGCCGTCTTTAACGTGAACGCCAGTCCAACCGCCGCTGTGTTGAATGCCGCTGAAACGCCGTTTGGCATTCAGTCGGTCTGCCACACGCTTGCGAGCGCCAATGCGAATCTGGATCGCTTCGCGTGGCTCGGCGATCAACTCGCCATCGCTGTCTGGACACGCGACACCGAAGAAGCGGAAACGGTCTATGAGCGCCCCGGTCATCACACGTTGTCGTGTTATCTGGACGGCGGCTATCGCACCGAGCGCCAGAAATGCCCGGACGATACGGCGCGCCGTCGCGTCTGTGCGCGCTGCCCGGCGAACACGAATCGCGCTGGTGGGTGCGCGGGCACATGCATTCATGCATCTGTATTTTCTGCCGGAGCACTTCACGCAGCGCGCCGTGCAGTAACTCGATCTCGAACCGCGCGAACTCACGCTCGCCGACCGCACGTATTTCGAAGACCCGCACATCGCGAGTCTCTGTCAGACTTTGGCCAACAAAAACTGGCAGGACCCTGACGGTCTGCTACGCACGAACGAAACCGCGCATCAGGTGCTGAGTCTGCTGTTGCGCGCGCAAGGCGTACGGCACGCGGGCGCTTCGCTCAAAGGCAACTTGTCGGTGGCGACGAGAAGGCGTGTGCGTGATTACATCGAAAGCCATCTTGCGCAAAAGCTCACGCTCGGCGAACTGGCGAATGTTGCCGCGTTATCCGAATACCATTTTGCGCGCATGTTCCGCACGTCTTTCGGATTGCCGCCGCCCGCGGCGTGGATCGCACAACAGAGAATCGAACGCGCGCGCACGCTGTTGCGCACCACCGCGCTGCCGCTCACGCAAGTGGCCGAACAATGCGGCTATGCGAACGCGAGCCACTTCAGCCATCGCTTTCGCGAAAGCGTGGGCGTGTCGCCTACCGCGTTCCGGCAGGTCATCCACGTTTGATTCAACAACGAGCGCGCTAAACCTGTAGCGCCATCGCCAGCACACGCGCTACGTGGATCGCGTCGATGCCCGCGCCGTCGTGAATCTGATGCCGGCAACTCGTGCCGTCGGCGACCATGATCGTATTCGCGTCCATCTTCCGCACTGCGGGCAACAGCGACAACTCGGCCATAGCCTGCGACGTCGCGTAATGCTCCGCCTCGTAACCGAAGCTGCCCGCCATCCCGCAGCACGACGATTCCACCGTCTGCACCGTCAACTCCGGAATCCACTTCAGCACGGTTTGCACGGACGTAAAAGCATCGAACGCTTTCTGATGACAATGACCGTGCACGATCGCCTGCTGCTTGTCTAGCGGCTTCAGCTTCAGTTGCATATGTCCGGCCTTGTCCTCGCGCACGAGAAATTCCTCGAACAGAAACGCCCGTTGTGAGAATCGCTGGGCTTCTTCGCCGAACCCGTATTGCAGGAATTCGTCACACAACGAAAGCAGACACGACGGCTCCAGTCCCACCACCGGCACGCCGCGCTCGACGAACGGCTTGAACAAATCGAGCATGCGCCGTGCTTCCTGCTTCGCTTCGTCGACGAGACCGGCCGCGAGAAACGTGGGACCGCAACACACCGGCCGCTCGCCCTGACGCGCGTTGAAATGCACGATGTAGCCGGCCGCCTCCAGCACGCACTGCGCGGCGCGCGCATTCTCAGGTTCCATGTTGTTGTTGAACGTATCGACGAACAGCAGCACCTCTTTCACCGCGGCGCCCGAGGCAGGTCGCTTCGCCCGACGGTGCCCGCAAGGAACGAAGCCTGAAAGCGCGGCAAGCTGCGCTCAGGCGCAAAGCCCACCGAACGCTTGAACCACGCCGACACCACCGGCACGCTATCGGCCAGCGCCATCAAACCCGGCATGCGGCTCGCGGTTGCGGCGTAGAGCGGCATGAACGCGACCAGCTTGTCGCGCATGCGCAAACCGTGGCGTTTCACGCGCGCCGCGCGCGCCTCGATCTTGAACTTCGCCATATCGACGCCCGTCGGGCAATCGCGCTTGCAGCCTTTGCACGAGACGCACAGATCGAGCGTGTCTTTCACGTCGTCGCTCGCGAGTCCCGCTTCGCCGAGTTGACCTGAAATCGCGAGACGCAGCGTGTTGGCGCGACCGCGCGTGAGATGCTGTTTGTCTTTCGTGACGCGATAGCTCGGGTACATCGTGCCTGCGTCGGACTTGCGGCAATGGCCGTTGTTGTTGCACATCTCCACGGCTTTCGCGAGTCCGCCGGAGAGATCGTTGCCGCTGCCCGGCAGCGTCTGCGAGCCGGTCAGCGGATCGCGTTCCACGTTCCACGCCGACCAGTCTAGCGCAGTCTCCATGCGACGCTCCTGGTAGCCCGGCGCGAAGCGGAAATGGCACGCGTTGTCCATTTTCGGCGAACGCACGATCTTGTCCGGATTGAAGCGGTTATCCGGATCGAACAGCGCCTTGATCTCGCCGAACGCTTCGTTCAGCTTCGGTCCGTATTGCCACGCTACCCATTCGCCGCGACACAGACCGTCGCCGTGCTCGCCCGAGAACGCGCCCTTGTAATCGCGCACCAGCGCCGCTGCTTCTTCGGCGATCGCGCGCATTTTCGTCGCGCCGTCGCGGCGCATGTCGAGAATCGGCCGCACTTGCAGCGTACCGACGCTCGCGTGCGCGTACCACGTGCCTTCCGTACCGTGCCGGTGAAACACTTCGGTCAGACGACTCGTGTATTCGGCGAGATGTTCGAGCAGCACTGCGCAGTCTTCGATGAACGACACCAGTTTGCCGTCGCCCTTCATGCTCATCATGATGTTCAGGCCGGCTTTGCGCACTTCCCACAGCGTTTTCTGTTCGCCCGCGTCCGGCATTTCGACCACCGTGTTCGGCAAACCGAAGATCGGCCATCAATTCGGTGAGCTTTTTGAGCGACGCGAGTTGCTCGTCGCGATTCTCGCCCGCGAACTCCACGAGCAGAATCGCTTCGGGTCTGCTGACCAGCGCCTTCTCGATCACCGGCCTGAACGCGAGATCGATCATCGTTCGATCGACCAGTTCCACCGCCACCGGCTTCAGCTTGACGATGTGCTGCGTGAGATCCATCGCCTGCCAGAAGGCCAGAAGGTCGGGAAGTTGACCACGCCGAGCGTTTTATGCGCGGGCAGCGGCGCGAGTTTCAGCGTGATCTGCCGGCTGAAGGCGAGCGTACCTTCGGAGCCGACCAGCAGATGCGCGAGATTGGCGACGCCGTCGTCCGTATAAGCGGGCAATCGAACAGGTCGATGTTGTAGCCCGCCACGCGGCGCAGCACTTTCAGCACGCGCGCCACGAGTTCGCGCTGCGCAATACGCGTGACATCTGCCACGATCTGCTGCAAACGCATGCCCTGCACCGGCTCGCGCAGCGACGCAAAACGCGCCTCGCTGCCGTCGGCGAGAATTGTGTCGATCGCCTCGACGTTGTGTACCATGTTGCCGTATTCGATCGAGCGAGAACCGCACGAATTGTTACCCGTCATGCCGCCGATCGTGCATTGCGCCGCCGTGGAAACGTCCACGGGAAACCAGGGTCCGTGCGGCTTGAGCCACGCGTTCAGATGCATCGAGCACGATGCCCGGCTCCACGGTGACGGTGCGCGCCGCCTTGTCGAACTCGACGATGTTGTTCAGCCACTTGCTCGTGTCGATCACGAGCGCTTCGCCGACCGTTTGCCCGCACTGGCTCGTGCCCGCACCGCGCGCGAGCAGCAGCACCTTTTCCACTGCGCGCGATTTCGAGCGCGGTGCGCAGATCGTCCTGATCACGCGGCACCACGACGCCGACCGGCATGATCTGGTAGATCGACGCATCGGTCGCGTAACGTCCACGGCTCGCCACGTCGAACAGCACGTCGCCGCGCAGCGCTTTGCGAAGATGTTGCGCAAGCGGACTCGTCAGGCGCGCGGCGGACGGCACCAGATGAATCGGTTTGACGAGCAGGGAAGAGGTGGGGTTCGTCATTTTCATCGGACTTTGAAAACGGCTAGTACAACGTCAGGCTGATCGGCGCGAGGCTTTCGATGTGTCCTTGCGCCGTGCCCGTTTCGCGCGGGAAGAACATTCCGGTATAGGAACCGGTGGTGAGCACCATGTCGGGCGTCACGGCAATACCACGCGAGCTCGCGTGATTCACGAGCCACGGCAGCTGACGGCGCGGATCGCCCGCTGGATTGGCAGGCACGGCATCGACCATTGTGGCCGTCGAAAGTAGTGATACGCAGTTGCAGTGCAGCGAACGGAAAATCGTCACGATACAGCATGAATTCGCCGGCTACCAACGCGCCGTGATTCTGCAGGTCGGCCAGTTGCACGTGCTTGTCCACGTCGGGCCACTGCGCATAACGGTTCGCCACGACTTCGATCGTCGCGCCGAACGAGCCGATGCTCGCGAGCACGTCGGCATCATCGTAGGCGACGCCGACGGTTCGAAGCGGCGGCTCAGGCGAAACGCAAATTCCAGTTCGAGTCCGAGCGGTGCGAACGACGCACGCGGCAAACGCGCGCCGTCGGCATGCAGATCGACGTGCGGCAGTGGCGCGCTCGCACCGCGCTTCGGCGAGACGAAGGCTGAGTGTCGTGGTCATGTGGATCGTGTCAGAGAGAACGGGAAGCGCGGCTTACACGCCGAGGCTTGTGGACACCTGCGCCTTGTCGGCTCCGCCGGACGCGAAACGGCTTTCCGACTGCACGCGGAACGCGAGCACCACGCCAATCGCCATCAACAGCATGCTGCCGACGAACGGCAGTTCCCAGCTTCCGAAATAGTCGATCAGGAAACCGCCGACCACCGGCGAGATGATCGCGGCCAGCGCCAAGCCCGTGTTCATCATGCCGCTCGCGGTGCCTGAGTATTCCGGAGCGATGTCCATCTGAATCGCCCACATCTGGCTGATCGTCACTTCGGCGAAGAAGAAGCCGGACGCGAGACACGCCATCGAGAGATAAAGGCTGTGCGTGAACATCAACGGGATGAGCGACAGCAGGCAGAACAGCTTGTGACGCCCCACACCGCGCCGCAAAACAGCAGCGTTCGCTTTGCGCCGAAGCGGTCGCTCACCCAGTCGCCGATGATCTGAAAAATCAGATACGGATACGCGAAGGCCGAAAATACGAGGCCGACTTCCGTATGCGAGAGATGGAATTCCTTGCCAAAACCTGCGGCCGCGGTGCTGACGTTCACGCGGTCGAGGTAAGTGATGAAGTACATGATGCAAAGCATCACCAGAACGATACTGGTCGCACTGGTCACTCGAAACCGCTTCATCGTCTCTCTCCATTGCACGTGTCGACCGCGCGCCACACGAGGCGCGCGGGTCGTTATCCGTCGGCGCGATACGCCGACGTACATCGCATGTCCCAAGCGGCCGCGTTCTGTGCGCGGCTTCGGCAGGAAAGCGCGTTGCCCGCTTCCCTTGCTCGGTGCTGTGTTTTTTGCGTTGTGTGCGTGGTGAAGAATGGGCTCGCTCAGGCGGCGGCTTTCAGACCGCTCGCCTTGGCGGGCTGAGCCACTCCATCGCGGCGGGTGTGCCGCTCTCCTTCAGCGGCACACCCGCGAGCCGCAGACCCATTTCGCAACCGGCGAGCGTGGCGAGCAGCATCAGGTCGTTGCAATCGCCGAGATGACCGATGCGGAACATGCGGCCTTTCATCTTGCCAAGGCCCGTGCCGAGCGACATGTCGAAGCGTTCGTAGATGAGCTTGCGCACCGCGTCGGCGTCCACACCGTCGGGCATCATCACGCCCGTGAGAACCGGGCTATAAACGGACGGATCCTCACACTGGATTTCGAGGCCCCACGCGCGCACCGCGCGGCGGGTTGCGGGTTGCTTCGGCGAGCCGCTCGTGACGCGCGAACACGTTGTCGAGCCCTTCGCCGAGAATCATGTCAAGCGCTTCGTTCAGCGCCGTACAGCAGGTTCGTGTTCGGCGTGTACGGCCAGTAACCCGTCTTGTTCATCCCGACGATGTCGGTCCAGTCCCAGAAGCTGCGCGGCAATTTGGCCTGCTTGCTCGCGGCGATCGCCTTTTGCGAGATCGCGTTGAAGCTGATGCCCGGCGGCAGCATCAAACCTTTTTGCGATCCCGACACGGTGACATCGACGCCCCATTCGTCGTGACGGTAATCGGCGCAGGCGAGGCCCGAAATCGTGTCGACGAGCAGCAGCGCGGGATGACCGGCGGCGTCGATGGCGCGGCGCACGGCGGCAATGTCAGACGTGATGCCCGTGGATGTTTCGTTGTGCACGACGCAGACCGCCTTGATCGAATGCTGCGTGTCGGCGCGCAGACGTTCCTCGATCATTTGCGACTGCACGCCGCGCCGCCAGCCTTCGATGCCCGGCAAGCCGAGGAATTCGGGCTTGAGGCCGAGGTTTTCCGCCATCTTTTTCCACAGCGTGGCGAAGTGGCCGGTTTCGAACATCAGCACGTGATCGCCGGAACTCAGCGTGTTGGAGAGCGCCGCTTCCCATGCGCCGGTGCCGGACGCCGGGTAAATCACCACCGGTTGCTGCGTCTTGAAGATTTTCTTGATGCCGTCGAGCACCTTCAGCCCGAGTTCGCCGAACTCAGGACCGCGATGGTCGATGGTGGGATAGCTCATCGCCCGGAGAATCCGGTCGGGGACCGGGCTCGGGCCCGGGATCTGCAAAAAGTGACGGCTAGCGGGATGAAAGTCTAACTTGAGCATTGGGCTTCTCCGATTGAATTTTGCATTCAAAAAACTATATCAAACGATTCTGGACGAGCCCAAGAGGAAATTTGCTTTTGCAGACCGGTTGTTTACCCGCGCTATTAATTAATCTTTGTTATTCCGATAAAATCCGGTTGACACGATGTTGAGGACTTACTTGTGTATGCAAAATTCGGATTTCAATGCGGGCGTTGCCGCTGCCCCGCTGATGCCGAAAGTAGAGCGCCAGCGCCTGCACGACACGGTGGTGGAGCACATCCGGCGGTTCATCGTCGAGGGCGTGCTCGAGGCGGAAAAGAAACTGAACGAGCGCGAACTGTGTGAAACGCTCGGCATTTCGCGCACGCCGTTGCGCGAGACGCTCAAGGTGCTGGCAGCGGAAGGACTGATCGAGATTTCGCCAAACCGGGGCGCGTCGGTTTCGAAGATGTCGGAAGCGGATTTGCGCGAGACCTTCGAACTGATGAGCGGACTCGAAGCGCTCTCCGGCGAACTCGCGGCGGAACGGATGACGGCGGCTGAGCTGGCCGAGATCAAGGCGCCGCATTACGCGATGCTCGCGTGCCGCACGCAGAACGATCTGCTTGGTTGGCTACTACAGCCGCAACTAGGCGATCCACGACAAGATCAACGAAGCCGCGCGCAATTCGGCACTGCGTCAGACGTATATCGCTGTGAACCGTCGCTTGCAGGCGTTGCGTTTCCGCTCGAATTTCTCGGTGCCGAAATGGGACAGCGCCATTCACGATCACGACGAGATGCTGAAGGCGCTTGAAGCACGCGACGGCAAGAAGCTGAGTGCGATCCTCAGGCAGCATTTGCTCGATAAGCGCGATGCGGTGCTGCAGGTGCAATCGCAGGAAGCGGCTGCGGGTGACGGTAGTTTGAAAACGTGATGAGGTAGGTTCGCTGGTTTGGCGGGCTTGGTGGCTTTGTGGTTTCGTGCTGTGAACCCATGTTTGCGACGGAAAGGCGTGGTGCTCTGTGAGGAGACCGCGCCTTTTGTTTTGCTCCTTCTGACTTGCGAGAAGCAGTAGCACTTGGCGAAAATTTGTCGGGTAAATAACTTTGATTTTTATTCCGGCGCTTTTTGTCATTGGCGCGCACTCATTCAAAAAATTCTGGATTTATAAATAAAATGCAAAACTAATTTGCATCGACTTTATCGAAAATGTCGAATGAATTTTCTGAATATTCAGTACTATATGTCCAGACGCAGACTCATCCCCGTGGGCTGCGTCTTGCCGAGGCACTCACTCTGCTCAGTCGCTCCGGTACCCTCATTACGCAACCTCCACGGGCCGGAGGCTGCGGTTTTTTCTGAATTTTATTTAAGCTATTAATTTTTAATTATTTCAATATAAAATACTGAATTACTAATGTAAATTTTGGCTTTTTTATTTGGTAAAATTTATTGAAAATTTCTCTTTGATACTCTGTTTCACGAATGGCTCGTTCCTAGACTAATCCGCGGCTACAACACGCGCGCCAAGCTGACGGCACTGCTGCTCCTCCCCGACAACTGCATCTGGATCATGTGTAGGCAGATCGAAATGCACCGCCATTGCCGCAGGAACTGTGCTCACTCTTGATATGTTTCCTCGTACTCCAGCAAACCGACGGATGACGTTGCACCTACGCCGTCAATCAATCCTTCGCTCACACCCTTTCATCAGGATGATTGCCTTCGCGGCATTCACGGCCACGGTATGGAACACCGGGTTTGTGTATGAAGTAAGCATCAAGGCTCGTGGTATTCCGACGTGCATGATTGTGTAGTTTTTGGCAATGAGCACGCCGCCGCCGAAGTCCTCGATGAAAGCGCTTCGGCAATCGATAGCTGTGCAGTCCCATTCCAAAGGTGGAGTACCTGAAAAGTCTGGATGGCCTCTATTAGGTTCATCCAAGACAATCATGCCGCATGTTATCGAGAATGGACCGAGTCCAAGGCCCACACCCGCACTTGTGTTAAAAGACCATTCACTTTTTCGATACGTCACTGCCGTCCCCACCAAAGAAAACGAGCTTTCCGCGTAGCCCCGCGATTACGAAACCAACACCAATCAGAATCGGCGCGAAGTCAAACAGATTCATTTTTTGATTTACCCTCGGACCTGTGTGTGGCGCGCTTCGGATATAACGGACTTCAAGTGGATTCCCGACATCAACCGGATAAGCACTGCTGCCTAGAAAGGAAATGCGTTCGCCCGTGTCAGTCGTGAAGGTCACCTGCGGGTGATATGCCCCGTGGTTGAGTTTGGTAACTTCGCCCGTTGTGACTGTGGAATGAACGTAGAAATTGACATCGAGCCACATGAAAGGGCTAACGATAGCGATCACGCAAATTCCGATGAAAACGGACACCCATTCGATACGTTTCGGATCAAGCTTCACGGTTTTCCCTAATATCGAAGACCGCAGTGACGACGCCTGCGCTGCCGCCCATTGCGTTCTGACTCGTGTACTCCTGCTTGACCTTGCTGAAGAAGAGCTTCAAGTTTTCGACGTACGTCCCGCTCGCGCCAACCGATTTGACGCCTGTGATGCGAAGAACATTTTCCAGCGTGAATTTCTGGAAATCAAGCGGTACGCCACCTGACTTGTGCATCGTCAGAATGGCTTTCGGTATTGGCGTTCCCTTCAGGGCGTAGCGCATCAGGTTAGGACTGGCGCAGTCGATGTGATGCACGAACTCCATGTCGTTCATGGTTGCTTTGCCTGCGCCTGACAGATAGCGGGCATCGGTGTGAATGTTCCATGTCCAGCTAATCACTTCGATTTCATCGACGTGGCCGATTTCCTGCGATTCGCCGCGGATGCCGTCGATCTTCAGAAAGATGTCTGTCATTGCAATTTACCTTCGTGTCTCCGTAGTTCAAAAAAAAGCCCGCGCGACGCGGGAAGAAAGCTTTTCACTGAGAGTTTGCAGGGCATCCGTGCTTATGAACGCCTTCCAAGAAGTGTCTTTTTTGCCATACGGATAACTGAATAAGATAAGTCTGAATTTGGCGGATTGATTCATTTACGATGTACGCGCACAGACACTCGATCATCGCGTCACAACTCCCGCAAAGACAGCAATAACACCCGCTCCAAACCAGAAACCTATCCACAGAAATTGTCCATAACCCTGTGGACAACCCGCTCACATCCCACCCAAGTACTTGATCCCCCTCACCCATCTCTTCACACATCACCCGCAGGCACCGCCATCCCCATTTGTTAAAGAAACCCCACCTCTAACAACCGGGCGCCGCATGTCCTCCGTGATGGGTTTCAAACTCGTCCTGCTGTCGCTCGTCGCGATGATCATCCTCGAATTGCTGGCCAAACGGCTGCGCCTGCCGCCGGCGGCGACGCTGCTCATCGGCGGCGCCGGCATGGCTTTCATACCCGGCCTCTCGCCCGTCAATCTCGATCCCAAACTCGTGCTGATCGTCTTCCTGCCGCCGCTTCTGATGGACGGCGCGTACTTCTCCGTCTGGGACGAATTCAAGCGCAACATCGGTGGCATTCTTTTGCTCGCGATCGGTGCCGTCGCGTTCACCACCTTCGCGGTCGGCATGGTCGTGCATTGGGTCGTGCCTGCGTTGCCGCTCGGCGCATGCTTCGCGCTCGGCGCCATCGTCTCACCGCCCGATGCCGTCGCCGCGAAAGCCGTGCTCGAACGCGTTGCGCTGCCGCGCCGGCTGATGGTGCTGCTCGAAAGCGAGAGTCTGCTGAACAACGCCGCCGGCATCGTGCTCTTCCGCTTCGCCGTCGTGGCCGCGCTCACCGGCACGTTCAGCGCGCCGCATGCCATCGGACGCTTCGCCGTGCTTGGCTTCGGTGGCGTCCGTGGGTGTCGCGATCGGCTTCGTCGTCGTCAAGCTGCTGTGTTATCTGAGCGACGCCTATCTCCTCATCACCGCCGCCTCGCTCTCCGGATGGGTCAGCTACATCGCCGGCGACACGCTCGACGTCTCCGGCGTAATCGCCACCGTCGCGTGCGGCATGGTGCTTGGCTGGCATCAGCATGAAGTCTTCACGGCGGCCGGGCGCATTCGCGGCACCGCGTTCTGGCAAACGCTCATCTTCCTGATGAAAACGCTCGTCTTTCTATTGATTGGTTTGTCGCTGCGCGGCGTGATCGTGCGGCTGGGCGGTGTCGGCGACACGCTGATCGTGCTCGCGCCCGCCGTCCTCGCGGTCATCGCGGCGGTCGTGTTGCCGCGCTTCGTGTGGGTGTTCGCCGTGGAGTGGCTGAAGACGTTGTTCGGCAAACTATCGAGCCGTGAGAGCGTGTGGGCCGACTGGCGCTCGGCCACCATCACGAGCTGGGCCGGCATGCGCAGCGTAGTGACGCTCGCCATTGCGCTCTCGTTGCCTGAAACCATGCCGGGCCGTAATCTGATTCTCATCGCGTCGTTCGCCGTCATTCTCGTGACGGTGCTCGGCTAGGGCACCACCATCGGTCCGCTGATCCAGTGGCTGAAGCCGGAACACGGCGCCGAGCGAAACACTCAGCATCTGAGCGAGCCGCAAGCTTGGGCGCGCGTCGAAGCGGCCCAGCTTGCGGCGATCCAGCCGCTCGTGCACGGCCCGGACGGCAGCGTGATTCATCCATGCCTGCTCGAGCAGTACACCTACCGTGCGCGCATCACCGACAATTACCGCAATGAACCGGCGTTCCCGAACGAAGCGCGCACCGCGCATTACACCGTCGTCCTCGCCACCATCGCCGCCGGCCGCGTCGAAATGCTACACATGCACCGCACCGGCCTCATTCACGACGAACTGCTGACGCTCCTCGAACACGACCTAGATCTGCAGGAAATCGCCGCGACGCTCGGCAAGGGTTAGACGCTTCGCCTCAACGCGACGCATCCTTCTGACGCAACGTCTCGGGCAAGCCGTACAGCACGAGCAGCGCGCACACTACGCTCATCATGCCGATCACGTAGAGCGCGGGCGTCGTGCTGCTGGGCATGTCGCGAACACGTCCCACCATGATCGGGCTGACGATGCCGCCGAGCTGGCCGAGCGTATTGATCAATGCGATGCCGCCCGCGGCGCCCGCGCCCGTCACCAGTTTCGGCGGGAGCGCCCAGAACGCCGGGATCGACGCCACCACGCCCGCGCCCATCACGGCCGAGCGCCACCACCAGCAACGCCGTCTGCTTGTCAAAATAGCCCGCGGCGAAGAAGCCGATCGCCGATGCAATCAGCAAGCCGAACACATACTTGCGTCGCTCGCCGGTCGCGTCCGACATGCGGCCCACCACGACCATCGCAATTGCGCCGCATACGGCACCGCCGTCAGCAGACCGATCACGGTCGGATTGTGTGTACCGGCCACGCGAATCAGGTGCGGCGCCCAGAAGTTCAGACCATACGCCACCACCTGGATCAGGAAGTACACGAGACCAAGCATCATGAAACCAGGCGTGCGGATCGCGCCGAGCAGCGAGTGCCCGGTATGCGGATGACGGCTTTGCTGTGCGATCTGCGTCGAGAGAAACGTTTTTTCCGCCGACGTGAGCCAGCCCGCGTCTTCGATACGATCTTTCAGCAGCTTCAGCACGAGCAGGCCGAGCACGATACAAGGCAGACCGCCGAGCAAAAACAGCCAGTGTCAGCCCGGCATGCCGAGCACGCCGTTCATATGATCGATCACGAGGCCGGCGAGCGGCGCGCCGACGAGCCTAGAAAACGCGGACGCGAGAAACAGCATCGACGTGACGCGGCCGCGATAGCTCAGCGGAACCAGAGCGTCAGGTAATAGAGCACGCTGGGCGCGAAGCCCGCTTCCATCGCGCCAATCAGGAAGCGCAGCCCGTAGAACTGCCATTTGTTGTTGACGAACACCATCGCCGCCGTGGCGAGTCCCCACGAAATCATGATCCGCGCAATCCAGCGCCGCGCGCCGACCTTTTAGAGGAACATGTTGCTTGGCGCTTCGAAGAGCACATAGCTGATCACGAACAGACTCGCGCCAAGTCCGTACGCCGTATCGGACAGGCTGAGATCCGCCTGCAACTGGAACTTCGCGAAGCTGATGTTGATGCGGTCGAAGACCGCAAACAGATAGCAGATCATGATGAACGGCATCAAACGCCACGCCACCTTGCGGATGATCTCGGCGGCATCGTCCGCGCTCTGTTCACGACTGCCGGTTGCCACTGCGCCCAAGTCACTCATGGTTGTCTCCCGTGCCGGAATCGGCGAGGCCGTCCGGTCGTTTAATTAGTTGATTAAAGATGTCAGATTTGCAGAACGTAATCAGGTACGGCATGCAGGTCGCGATTGCGGCCGGCTTTGGCAAGCTGGCCCGGCACATCATGGCCGGGCAATACGGGCAATCCGCGTGAGAGCGCGATCTTGTAAGCGGTTTCGACCCATGTCGGTTCGATCTGCAGGCCGTCGCGCGGTGCGACTTCTTGCACGATCAACTTCTCTGCATTCTGGTAGCGGTCGTTCATTGCACGGCTCCTTCGCGGCGCAGCCGCTCGATTTCCTCACTGTCGAACCCAAGGTCGCCGAGCACGCTGCCCGTGTGTTCGCCGAGCGTCGGGCCTTGCCAGCGCACTTCACCCGGCGTGTCCGACAGCTTCGGCACGATGCCCGGCATCTTCACCTTGCTGCCGCCGGGCAGGTCGGCCTGCAGCAACATGTCGTGCGCCTGGTAATGCGAATCGGCGACGATGTCGGCCACCGAATAGATGCCCCCGCCGGCACTTCCGCGCGTTCGAGCGCGGCGAGCACGTCTTCGGTTGCGTGATGCAAAGTCCATGCGGTGATGGCTTCGTCGAGCATCGCGCACTGCTTCGCGCGGCCATCGTTGTGTGCGAGAGCGGGGTCGTCGGCGAGATCGGGGCGGCCGATCACTTACATCAGCCGACGGAATATCGGATCGCTATTGCCCGCGATCACCACGAAGCCTTCGTCCTCCGTGCGATACGTATTGGACGGCGCAATGCCCGGCAGCGCACCACCACTGCGCTCGCGCACGTGGCCGAGCAGGTCCGTATTCGGGCACGAGGCTTTCCATCAGATTGAAGACGCTTTCCACGAGCGAGACGTCCACCACCTGGCCGTCGCCTTGCCCCGTCTTCACGCGCAGGAACGACATCAACGCGCCGATCACGCCGTGCAGCGACGCGAGCGAATCGCCGAGACTCACGCCGACGCGCGCCGGAGCACCGTCCACTTCGCCCGTCGTATAACGGATGCCGCCCATCGCTTCGCCGATCGCGCCGAAGCCCGGACGGTCGCGATACGGGCCGGTCTGGCCGTATCCGGAGATACGCGCCATCGTCAGTTTGGGGTTGATTGCGTACAGCACGTCCCAGCCGAGGCCGAGTTTTTCGAGCGCGCCGGAACGCAGGTTTTCGATCACGACGTTGGCGTCCGCGGCCAGTTTCTTGACCACTTCCACGCCGTCGGGAGATTTCAGATTGACGCAGATGGACTTCTTGTTGCGCGACTGCAGATACCACCAGAACGAGGTGCCTTCATGCAGCTTGCGCCATTTGCGAAGGGGATCGCCCGTCACGGACGCTTCGATCTTGATGACTTCCGCGCCGAACTCGGCCATGAGTCACGCGGCAAAAGGCGCGGCGATGAGCGTGCCGATCTCGACGACGCGGATTCCTGAAGGGGGTCCACCCATAATGCTGTCTCCGAAGCGGGTTTCGTAATGGGAGACAGCTTAGGAGCGGCGGTCGGGCGGCGTCCAACCGCATTTCACCAACGACCGTTCGCGAACGACGAACGGTCGGCGGGACGCTTCAGCGCGCGGGGGCCGTGCGGCGAACCGGCGGTCTGAGGCTGTGTCTGGCTCCGACTGCGGATTTGACGCCGACTGCTGCTGATCCTGCGCCGCTTCGACTGTTCGCAAATGGTCGAACAGCAGGCGGCTGACGGGCGACAACGATTCGACGTCGCGCACCACGGCACGAGACTGCGCTCGGCCCAGTCGTCTTCGAGCGGCGTGCCGATGAGGCCGAGCGGGACGCCCATCAATTACCTTGTGCGGCAGCACGCCCATGCCCATGCCCGCCTGCACCATCCGGCACACGGCGTCGAAGCCCGGCACGTGGGTGGTGCGCAGCCGCAGCGGCTTGCCCGCCTAGCGCGCGGCGAGATGTGTGCGCGCGTTGATCGAGCTGGCCGCGTGCAGGCCGACGTGATCGCCGTCGAGCGTCTCCGCGAAGGCCACGCTCTTGCGCGCCGCAAGCGGATAATCGTCGCGCATCACGAGTACGAGCGAATCGCGCCGGTAGTGCGTGACTTGCAGATCGTGCGTGTCGGCGTCCGCGAAATAGATGCAGATGCCGGGATCGGCGAGGCTGTCGTCCACGCCGTCCACCACGCCGCCGCTTGGCCGCTCCTCAAGATCGAGCTTCACGCGCTCGTGCTCCAGCTGGAAGTCGCGCAGATCTTCGGGCAGGAACTCCACGATCGCCGAGAGGTTCGCCATCATCCGCACGTAGCCGCGCACGCCGCTCGCGTGGCCCGCGAGTTCGATGCCGATGTTCTCGATGTCGCGCATCACACGCCGCGCATGGTGCAGCAGCGTTTCGCCCGCAGGCGTGAGCGTCATGCCGCGCGCGTTGCGCTGAAAGAGCGTGGCATTCGGCGGCACGCGTGAGCGTGCCTTCTTCGTAGAAGGCGGGAACAGTTGCAGCGTGGTGAGGTCAGAGCCTTCTGAGAAGGTTTTGATTACCATGGCGGGGCGCCGCACGAATAATTGAAGCGCCTATTTTGCAGCCAGAAGCAAAAACAGGTGCGGTACCCTTTCAAACGCTCGTGCGGTACCCTTTCAAACGCTCAAGTCTTTCCACGACGAACCGAGAATCATCGTGCAGAAATTCTCGCGATGATAATGCGGGTTTTTCAGCGCCAGCACGTCGGCCTTCACGTTGCCGAACGTGGTGTGCGGCTGTGGATCTTGCCTTGCGCGAAGGCGTCGATAATGCCTTCCTTGAAATGCGCGCCACGCGGATGCGCATGAATCACCTCGTGATGCTGCTCGTCGCTGAACTCGTCGTAAGCGAGGCCGAGCACGTCCATTTCCACTCCTGCCGTAACCAATGCGACGACCGGTTTCATATGCTGCGGAATGCTAGGCGTCGTGTGCAGCGCAATCGATTTCCACACCTGATAGATGTCGTCCTCGCCGATGCCGTGACGGCGCAGAAAATCGCGCGCCGCGTTCGCGCCGTCCAACTCGAAGCGGTCGTGTTCGCTGCTATACGGCGCGACGAGCCCCATGTCATGGAACATCGCGCCGATGTACAGCAGCTCGGGATCGTACTTCAGTTGCTTGCGCGCGCCGGCGAGCGAACCGAACAGGAACACGCGCCGCGAGTGGTGATACAGCAGTTCGGTTTCGGTATCGCGCACGAGTTGCGTGGCTTCGCGCGCCATCATGCTGTCGGGAATATGGATGCCTGCGATCGTGGTCATGTCTATGCTCCTTGAGTGGATCGGATGAACGGAACGCGCGGTCTTTGTACGACGAAAGCGCGTTTGGTATGCTGGGTCGCGGCGCTGCTTCACTGCTGCTCCACTGCTGCCGGTCGCTGATGAAGTCCAGTATTGGCCAGCGTGCTTTCGCGGGCAACGGCGACATACCGCCGAACACTGCCAACCGCACCGCGTTGCCTGCCGCGCGCGTCACGCGCCTCTCGTCAAAGGAATGCTGTCCATGCCCACTGTCGCGATTGCGGATCTTTCCCGGCGTGCAGGCGCTCGACGTCGCCGGTCCCGGCGACGTCTTCTCCGAGGCGAACCGTTTCATCGCGCCCGCGCAGCAGTACACGGTGGAGCTGGTGAGCGCGGAACCGGGGCCGCTGCGCGCTTCCAACAGCATGACGCTCACCGCCGACACCACCTTCACCAACGCACACGCGGCCTACGATCTCGCGCTCATCGCCGAAGATCACGGCGCGCAGACGGCGCTCGCCGTCGCCAAGCGGCTCGTCGTATTCGCGCAGCGTCAGGGCGGACAGTCGCAATTCAGTCCGTACCTCAGGCGCCCGCCGACGACACCTCGCCCGGCACCAAAGTTCAGGCGCACGTCATGCAGAAGATCAGTGAGAGCTTCACGGTCAAGCAACTGGCGGACGTCGCCGGCATGATCGCACGCAACTTTGCGCGCGTTTTCGTGCAGGAAACGCAGGTCACGCCGCACGAATTCGTTGAGCGCGCGCGTGGACGCGGTGCGTCAGTTGCTCGAAAGCAGCGATGCCGCACTGAAGGCGATTGCGTACGACTGCGGTTTCGGCACGGCGGATCGCATGCGTATCGTCTTTACCAAATGCATTGGCGTGACGCCGATGCAATACCGCGAGCGCTTCCGTTCAGGTTGAACACGCACTGCGCGCAATCGGAAACGCGGCGTGACAGAATAGCGGATCAACTCACAGCCCTTCACTTCGACTTCTACGATCACAGGAACGACATGACCACTTCTTCTCCGATCCGCGCGATTGTCACGGGCCACAATCGCGGTCTCGGCGCGACGCTCGCCGAACAACTGCTCGAACGCAATATATAGAGGTGGCCCTGTTCGTTCGGACAGTTTTCTGAGATTTTCAAGTGGAACGTCCGGGGCGATCATGCTGCCGATCTGATCGCAGGCAGCGTTGCGAAGTATGCCTCATCCGGCATCCGGTCTGCCAG
>CALNWS010000004.1 GCA_940747215.1 uncultured Paraburkholderia sp.
GGCTGGCCGACAAGCTGTTCACCGGGATCCGCGAGGGCGCGGTCATGATGACCGACGGCTACGAGCCCTACAACAACATCGCCCGGCATCACCAGCTCGTGCACCTTGGATGCCGGGTTCACCTGAGACAGGGCGGCATTGCGCTTGCGCTGCGTAAGTGACGTGTGGGCTTGCGTGCAATGCGCGATGCCTGGCAGGAAGCGGTCCGCTGACCGTTCATCAAACTCGCGTGACGCGGGGAGACCAGCAGAAAAACAAAAAAGAAAACGTAGCGCAAGTGCCTTCGCGACTTTCTTGCTGATGGCTCGCCGTCCCGCGAAAATGTCGCTTACCACTGTAGGCGATGCAATTCCGATCAGATCCTTCTGCTTCAGACCATGCGTCTCCAGCAAATGACGCAGCACTTCGCGTGGCTCGGCTGCTGGAACCGTCACATTGCTGACCTCCCATCGCTCTATCAGATCCGTCAGGATCGCCAACAGAATCGATGAGCGGATCTTCCTGATTACCGTTGAGGCGATCAGTCAGCGAGTTGGCGACCTGCACCATCTGCTGATAATCCTGCTCGTTGCGAATGGGTTTGATCGGTAACTGGCTTTGCAGCGCCGCCCAAGTTTGTGCGATATCGGGAAATTCTCCCGGAAGGCGATCGGTATTTGTGAGTTTAAATTCTTCCTCGTCCAAAGGTCGTACTCCGCCAGCGTCTAGATGACGAACGAACAACGACTGCCTGTTGTTGTAGTAGATCGCCGCGAGAAAGCGACTTCGCAGCCACCGCATCGAAACGATGCGGCGCGACGTGACGTGACGCAATCCCGTTGCCCCTGCGGCGAACGTCTTCTCTAGGTCGTATGGATATGCGCAGAACGAGCCGGCGCTACTGAGTACTGCGTCAGTAACGCCAGGCGCTCGCCCGGATGTCGGTGTTATTAAATTCAGTAACGGTTATTTCGATAAGACCCGCGTCGTCTTCCTCGCAGAAAATCGCACGCAACCATCGCACGACATGTCGTATTTTTTTCTGCGAAGCCACGCAGAGCAGATCCAACCCGTATGCGATGAACGGCACACCTCACACGGGTAACTTCAGGATCGCCACAGGACCGTTACGGGATCACTTCAATTGCTGCTGTACAGCGAGAAGCATGTCATGCGTGTGTTACGACTTCCCGTCAGACGGGCAGGAAAAAACCGCCACTTTCCTTGCCGTCCATTACTTCCTGACTTCTGAACTTCAAAGTCTCCACCGTGCCAGCGGCGAATTTCACCGCTTTACTAAGGCGCATTCGCGCCGGACGTCTAATGTCTCGTACTGCTTTTGTGCGCCGGTTCCATCGGTCTGCGCAATGCGTCGTCCGAGTCCTTCGCGTCGCTCGTTTCTGCGTCGCTCTCCACTCGCCATGCCGATGCCGCGCGCAAACTGGACACCGCAATCGTGCGCGTCATCTCCGCCATGAACGCGCACCGGAATACGGCCGGCGAAAAACGTCCTGCATTCGCGCGACACGCCGCTGGCGAAATCTGTTTTCCGTTCCGCTCGAAGCGATCGATCGCGGCGTTGATCGCCTCGATGGTTTGCTGTCCAAAGTACACACTGTTGGGTTTCGCGTCGCCGAGCGGCACGGCCGTTTCGAGCGCCGTGCCCTTGCCGAATGCAATCACCGGCATGCCGTATGCCTGCGCCTGCCAAGGCATTGCATCGAAATCTTCCGACGCGAATATGAACGCACTCGCACGCTGCAGGTAGTGCTCGAGCGTCTCGAGCGATACATCGCCCACGAGCGCCACGTTCGCGCCGGCTCTCACGCACAGCGCCGCCATTTCAGGCCCGCTGCCGATCACCACCAGCTTGCGCTCCGGCGTCGCGTTGAACGCTTCGACGATCAGGCCGATGCGCTTATGCGGCACGAGCCGCGCCGCGGTGACATAAAAATCCTCTTTGCGCGTACACAGCGCAAACGCACTCACGTCGACCGGCGGCACGATGACGGCCGCCTCGCGGCGATACGTCTTCATGATGCGGCGCACGTGCAGCACGACTCGCGCAATCCACGACTTCGCGCCCTGCGTGATTCCTTGTTCGCGCAGATGATCGTGTTGCCGGTCCCACGCATGAAGCATCGGCGAATACGCGTAACTCACGTGCGTTTATGCCGGACCCGCTCGCACACCCGGCACTACCGCGTCGGACGTCGTAATGATCAGATCGTAGCCGGCCAGATCGAAATGTCCGGCGGCCAGCGGAAAGAGCCGCGAATACGCGCGATAGTGACGCCGTGCGAACGACAACCACTGGATGAAAGACGTCGTGACAGGCTTGCCGCAAAGCGCACGCCGGTCTGCGAGAAAATCGATGAGACTGAAAAGATCGGCTTCGGGATAGCATTGAATAAGCTGTTCGAGCACTTTCTCCGCCCCGTCAGGCGCGACGAGCCAGTCGTGCACGATCGCCACTCTCATGATCCCCCACTCTTTTGTACAAAAACGTCTTCCGGACACAGCATCGAGTGTATGTGCCGCAAACTTCGCCGTGCGTGCGCGTGCCCACATTCGAGGTGTGACAGTGCGCGAATAATCACGCATCGCACCATTCGCCGCTCGCGAAGCGCTTTATTTGAGCAAAACGTGACGAGGCATGTGCACAGAAACGCGCGGGAAGCTGGAGACGTGAGCGCCGGCAATGCCGACAATTGCGCAGTGGTGTAGAGACAGAACAGCTTTGGAAATAGCGCGACCAGAAAAATCGCGGCGGGCGAATCTGCATTGCACAGACTCCCGCGCCGCCGCGCTTCAAGGCATTTTTACGGCAATCAGGCCTTGCTGTACTCGATCGTTTCGACACCTGTATCCGAGCCGAGCAGGCACAGGTTCGCGCCGCGGCCTGCGAAGAGACCCACCGTCACGACGCCCGGCCACGCATTCACATGCATTTCCAGCGTGCGCGGGTCGCTGATACGCAGACCCTTCACGTCGATGATCTCGTTGCCGTTGTCGGTGATGAACGGCCTGCCTTCCTTCGTGACGCGCACAACCGGCACGCCGCCGAGCGCGGCGATGCGGCGGCCGATCGCCGTGCGCGCCATCGGCACCACTTCGATGGGCAGCGGAAAATTGCCGAGCGTTTCGACGAGCTTGCTCGCGTCCGCGATGCAGACGAACACGTCCGACACCGACGCCACGATTTTCTCGCGGGTGAACGCGCCGCCGCCGCCCTTGATCATCGCGCCGCTGTGATCGATCTCGTCGGCACCGTCCACGTACACGCGCAGCGAATCGATCTCGTTCAGATCGAACACCTTGATGCCGTGCGATTGCAAACGCGCGGTAGTGGCGAGCGAGCTCGACACCGAGCCGCGATAGCGCGCCTTGTTGGCGGCCAGCGCGTCGATGAAGCAGTTCGCGGTGGAGCCGGTACCGACACCGATGATCGAGCCTTCCGGCACGTTGTCGTTCACATAGTCGGCGGCGGCCTGGCCGACCAGTTGCTTGAGTTCGTCTTGAGTCATGGGAATGCGAGCGAGCAGTAAAAACGGCTAGTTTACCGGAGTGGCGCGCGAGCGCCGGACAGGTTCGATCCTTCTTACTTCTTCACCGCTCGCTGACGCACCGCTTCGAACAGACACACGCCCGACGCAACCGACACGTTCAGGCTTTCCACCGTGCCCGCCATCGGAATCTGCATGACGACGTCGCACGTGTCGCGCGTGAGGCGGCGCATGCCCTCGCCTTCCGCGCCCATCACGAGCGCGACGGGACCGTCGAGTTCGGTTTCGTAGAGGCCCTTGGTCGCCTCGCCCGCCGTGCCGACCACCCATACGCCCACGTCTTTCAGCTCGCGCAACGCACGCGCCAGATTGGTGACGGTGATGTACGGCACCGTGTCGGCCGCGCCGCTCGCCACTTTCGCGGCAGTCGCGTTCAGGCCGACCGCACGGTCGCGCGGCGCGATCACCGCCTGCGCACCGGCAGCGTCCGCCACGCGCAGGCAGGCGCCGAGATTGTGCGGATCGGTCACACCGTCCAGCACGAGAATGAGTGGTGAACCGTTGATGCCGTCGAGCAACTCGGCCAAATTCTGCGCGAGCGGCAAATCGCCCGCACGCGCCACCACGCCCTGATGGCGCTCGGTATGCGCGAGACCCCACAGGCGCGTTTCGTCGGCGGCGATCAGACGCACGCCCGCTTCTTTCGCCGCGTGCAGGAATTCGGTCATGCGACGGTCTTTGCGCGTCGCGTCGTAATAGATATCTTCGACCGTGGACGCATCGTGACGAATGCGAGCCGTCACCGCGTGAAAACCGTAGAGAACCTTAGGACGTGCCATGACTGATACAACCTTTGATTGAGTGCGCGAACATGCGCGCTACTGTGATGAAGACAAAGACAACCCTGCGTACCCGGAACGGTACATGATGATTCGAGCGGGAGCAAATGCAGACCGCGCGCAGCGGGTACGTATCAACGTGCCGGTTGCGCGCGGTCTCTGCAGAGCTTCGCGTTTAGCCGCGCTTTATCGCTTCTTGCGAGCCTGCATTTTCGATGCCACCTTGGTCGCCGCGCCGTGCTTCTTCGCTGCACCGCGTGCGGCGCGCGCTTCCTTCACGGCAGCGGACTGCGCGGGCGCCGCTTTCTTGCGACGTCCGCCGGACGCAGCGGGCAGACCTTCAGCCGGCACAAGCAAGCGCACGCGTGCGCCGCTTTCCGAACCCGCCTTTTCCGCGTAACTCACGCGTGCGGCGGGCGACTTGATCGACGTATCGCGCACGAGGCAGAAATCGATCTTGCGCGCATCCAGATCGACGCGGCTCACCTGCACGCGCACGCGATCCGACAGACGGTAACGGATGCCCGTACGCTCACCGCGCAACTCGTTCCTGATCTCGTCGTACTGGAAGTAGTCGGAACCGAGTTCTGTTACGTGCACGAGACCTTCGATGAAGAGCGAATCGAGCTGCACGAAAATGCCGAACGACGTGACGCCATTCACCATGCCGCCGTATTCCTCGCCGAGCTTGCCGCGCATGAAGTAGCACTTGAGCCAAGCTTCGACGTCGCGCGAGGCTTCGTCCGCACGGCGCTCGTTCGCCGAGCAATGCAGGCCGAGTTCTTCCCAGATCGCGACGTTGTCGGCACGCGCGCGGCCGCGCTTTTCTTCGTCCGACTGCTGCATCGCGCGGGCGCGCGGCGACAGCGCCGTATTCAGTTCGACGCCGGCGGGCGGCTCCGGCTGATACTTGTGGCCTTGCAGGATCGCGCAGATCGCGCGGTGCGTGAGCAGGTCTGGATAGCGGCGGATCGGACTCGTGAAGTGCGCGTACGCCTCGTAAGCAAGACCGAAGTGACCGATGTTGTCCGGGCTATAGACGGCCTGCTGCATCGAGCGCAGCAGCATGGTCTGCAGCATCTGCGCGTCGGGCCGGTCGCGGATCTGCGCCATCAGGGCGGCGTAGTCGCTCGCGTGCGGTTTCTCGCTGCCGTTCAACGTGAGGCCCATGCCGCGCAGGAATGTGAGCAGGTTTTCGAGCTTTTCCGCCGTCGGTCCCGCATGTACGCGGAACAGACCCGGATGCCTGTTGCGATTGAGGAAGTCTGCGGCACACACATTGGCGGCCAGCATGCATTCCTCTATCAGCTTGTGCGCGTCGTTGCGGGTGCGTGGCACGATCTGTTCGATCTTGCCCTGCGCGTTGCAGACGATATAGGTTTCGGTCGTATCGAAGTCGATCGCGCCGCGCTTCTGACGCGCCGCGAAGAGCGCCTTGTACACGCCGTACAGATTCTGCAGTTGCGGAAGCAGCGCGGCACGGCGCGCCGCTTCCGGACCCTTGGTGTTCTTCAGCACCGCCGCCACTTCCGTGTACGTGAGACGCGCGGCCGAATGAATCACGCCCGGATAGAACTGATACGCCTTCACCTCGCCGCGCGCGGTCACGATCATGTCGCACACCAGCACGCAACGGTCGACGGCCGAGTTCAGCGAACACAGTCCGTTCGAAAGCTTCTCGGGCAGCATCGGGATGACGCGGCGCGGGAAATACACCGACGTGCTACGCTCGAGCGCGTCCGCGTCGAGCCCGCTCTTCGGCTGCACGTAGTGCGAGACGTCCGCGATCGCGACGATCAGACGGAAGCCTTCGCCGCGGCCGACCTGCACCGGCTCGCAGTACACGGCGTCGTCGAAATCGCGGGCGTCTTCGCCGTCGATCGTGACGAGCGGCACGTCGCGCAAATCGACGCGATGGCGCGCGTCGACCGGACGCACTTCGTCGGACAGCTTCGAGGCTTCGTCGAGCGCGGCTTGGCTGAATTCATGCGGCACGCCGTATTTGCGCACCGCGATTTCGATTTCCATGCCGGGGTCGTCGATATCGCCCAGCACTTCGACCACGCGGCCAAGCGGCTGCGAATGACGGCTCGGGAAATCGGTCAGCTCGACGACCACCACCTGGCCGACCTTGGCCTTCTTGGTGTTCTGCGTGATCAGAATGTCGTGGCCGATGCGCTTGTCTTCCGGCGCGACGATCAGCGCACCGTTCTCGTTCAGCAGACAGCCGATCACACGCTTGTTGGCGCGGTCCGTGACCTCGACGATGTGCCCTTCCGGACGCCCGCACCGGTCATAGCCGACAATGCGCGCGAGCACGCGGTCGTTGTGCATGACCTTCTGCATTTCGCCGGTGGACAGGAAGAGATCGTCCTGGCCGTCGTCGCGAATCAGGAAACCGTAGCCGTCGCGATGACCTTGCACGCGGCCCGCGACGAAGTTCGACGGATGGGTGAGCTTATAGAGATTGCGCTGATCGAGCCGGATCTGGCCGTCGCGCTCCATCGCGCCGAGACGCTTGAAAAATCCTTCGCGCTCTTGGCGCTTGATTGACAAGGCTTTGGCGATGTCGTTCGCGGCGAGCGGCGCTTCACTCGTGCGCAGGACGCCCAGAATTTCTTCGCGGCTTGGAATCGGATACGGGAATTTGCTCAAGGGCTTGTCTATGATTTTTTCTCGTTGCATGGACGTCGGGTCGGCGATGTGGCTCGGCTGAAAAAGCGTTTGCGAAGCGCTTCGGTTGCACTTCACTGACGCTTGAATTGCACCCGCATTTGCACAAAAAGACTGCTCGGGTCCGGCTCGGTCGATGCTGGGCGGGCGTGTGCACCGTGCCAACGAACTACTACGAGGCATTCTAACACCCGTCTTGCGCGCTACGAAGATCCTTCCATCGTTGCTGGACGGTGCGCGCAGGCCGGTCGGCGGGATGTTTAAGCAAGTTTTGAGAAACGCTTGACAGGTCCGATTGAGCCGCTATAATAATATTTGCTGTTCTTCACCTGCCCAAGTGGCGAAATTGGTAGACGCACTAGGTTCAGGTCCTAGCGGTGGCAACACCGTGGAGGTTCGAGTCCTCTCTTGGGCACCACCCCCTCTTCAAGTGAAACAGATACTCCGTTAAGCGATTCAGCTTCACGGGGTTTTTTGTTTTCTGCGCTTCTGTTTTTCTTCCTCGATACTTCGTCGAGCGACGCGTTCCTTCGACACGTCGCCCTTGTTGTCTCGAACAAACGCATCACTGCCTTGCCTAGCGCCACCTGCTCCATTCCAGCCGAAGCCAGCGCCCAACTACAACAACGCAGGCACCCATTTCGCACACGCCTGAAAAGCGAGCATCGCGCCGCCCACGGCGAACAGCACCGGAATCAGGAAGTCCTGATTCACACGCGTAAATTCGAGCATCAGCACCACCACCGTGATCGGCATCTGCATGGACGCGGCCAGAAACGCCGTCGCACCAATCACGGCAAACGCGCCGAGCGACGCACCCGGCCACATCACGCTCCACAGTCCGCCCAGCACGATCGCAAGCAATGCGCCGTTCGCGAGTCCCGGTGTGAGCAACCTGCTCTCTCGGCGCCCGCACGCAGACTGCTCACGGTGATCACCACTTTCAACACCAGCAACATTGCGGCGAGGCCGATCGTCAGGTTGCTATCGAAGGCGAGGCTCGCCGGTCCTTTGCCGTTGCCGAGCAGCTGCGGGAAATGCATCGCGAGCAACCCGGTCACCGCGAAGTTCAATATCAAGAGCACCGGCAGACACCAGTCCTTCGGCACCGCGGCACGCGAGCGCTTCGTGATTTGCGAAAGCCCTAGGCCGCCGCACCGAACACCGGACCACAGACGA
Source organism: uncultured Paraburkholderia sp. (assembly GCA_940747215.1). GTDB lineage: Bacteria > Pseudomonadota > Gammaproteobacteria > Burkholderiales > Burkholderiaceae > Paraburkholderia. The sequence continues at coordinate 8,177 of CALNWS010000004.1, forward strand.
TCGATCACACCATCACCGAAGCGCTCAGCGTGAGCGACGGCACCATGTACTGATGCTCGTTGCCGAGCCCTATCTGCGCGACGAGCGCCGGCACCAGCGCGGGCAAACCGAACGTGCCGAGCAGCACTTCGAGCACGAAGACCGCGCCGCCGAGCGGCACGTTGTACACCGCCGCGAGACCAGCGCCCGCGCCGCACGCGACCATGATGCAGCTTTGAGCCACCGACAACCCCGCGCGCCGCGCCAGTCATCCCGCGAATACCGAGCCGATCTCGCGCGGCGCTACTTCGCGGCCGAGCGGCGAACCGAGCGCAACGGTAACGATTGCAGCACGGCATGCACGATCGTGCTCGCGACCGGCATCTGCGGATCGTCGGATTTGACGGCCTGACGGATGCTCACGAGTGGACTTCCGAAGCGATAGAGCGTTCACCAGCCGAGGCCGGCGACAAGGGGCCACACAGAGTGACACGTCGCTCGGGCGACGTGTCCGCCACGCCCCGCAGAAAACTCTCGCCGCTGATCACGTGCACCACGCTGTAGCCATACGCCAGATGCTGGACGCCGTGCAGCAGTAACGCCAGCAACATGCCGCCGAGGCCCGCGCCGATGCAGGTCAACAGCGCAACCACTGCGACGACGGCAAACGGGCTGTGTTCGCGACGAACTGGTTGATGAACCGGCTTCGACGTGAGCGATCTGAATGACATGGCGCTTGTGATCGGGCAAAGCACCCGATGAAATGGAAGCAATGTCCGATATGTTATTTCGCGCCGCAACATGAATCCAATTGATTTTTCGGCCAGACTGGCGTCCAACGCATAGATGCTAGGCAGCGCCGGGCAGTCACCAGATATAAACCGCTTCTTTCCGATTTAAACTGACACTCAAGTCGTTTTGACCGTTTTTTAATATCGAAATGGCCGGGTCAGATTACAAAAAGCAAATCCGAAAACAAACGTCATTAATACAATAATTACATTTTCCCGATATTAATCTATTTCCCGGGATAATGCATAAAATTTGCTTTCGATATTAACACGGATAAATGCAGGTTCAATCATGCAAGCGTTTAACAGTCGGCGTACACTCGCTCGAAGCCTTTGCCACCGGGCATGCGGGGCTGCGCAGCCGCGCGTCGGCGGCAAGGCATTTTTGCGGCTGCTCGGCCGCGCCTATACCGATCTGTCTTCGTTCATCCGCGACTTTCTCAATGCGCATTACGAGTCGGTTGCCGTGCGCTTCTTCGACGCGTTCCAGCGCGCCCTGCCGCATCTGCCGCGCGAAGAACTCGGCTGGCGGCTGCATTTTGCGATCGGCGCACTCTCGGGCGTCCTCGCGGGCACCAACATGGACAGCCTGATCTCCGAGTTCTCGCAGGGCAAGTCGATGAACGATCTGCACTGATCGCCCGCCTCGCTTCGCTGATGGTCGCGGCGCTCAAGGCTCCGTTGCCGGACGGCTCGCAACTGGCGGCGTTCGCGGCCGTGCTCGGCGATGCAACGGAAGGCGGCGAAGCCGCTGTAGATAACGGCACGAGCAACGGCACCGACGCAAACGCCACGTCCGAAGCATCGCAATCGCGTGAAGCACATGAGGCGCCGGCCTCGGGCACGCAGACTGCGTCTCACGGATCGAACGACGAAGACCGCGGCGGCAAGATGGAAGCCGGTTCATTTCAACACGTGTTTCACGGTCACGCCTAAGCGGCTCGAGCAAGGCATCGCGGGCGGCGCCTTCGTGGCCCGCACCGCGGATGCCACCGCAGCGAAGCGAGCCCAGAGTGAACCGAATCGAACCAAAGCGCCATACCTGAGCATGTCGTCTAAGTTGCGCACCTACGCGACATCGGGCGGTCGAATCGGATAAGTGATACGTAAACCGCACAGCAGCAACAGGCACCAACACGCAGCCACGCCGACGGACAGCAAGGCAACAAAGCCAGGAGAGGAGCACCGCCGCAGCGCAGCTCAGGCTCAGCAACAGAAGGTCAAACAGAATCAACAGAACGCGAGCCATCCGTGCCCCGTGGATGCGTTCGCACGCACCATCGAAACAGGAGGAAACGTCATGCCGAGGTTCATCCTAGTGCTCGTCATTGCTGCCCTTGCGCTCGTCTATGTGCAGGCGCGCGCTTCATGGTGGCTGACCTTCATGATCGTCTGGGTGGCCGCTGCGCATGTCACCGGCGCAGCAGGTCAGGTCGCGACCACCGTGCTCGCTATCCTCTTCGTATTGCCCGCGCTCGTGCTAACGATCAAGCCGCTGCGCCGCACATGGCTCGCGAAGCCCGTGGTCGACATCTTCCGCAAGATCCTCCCGGAGATGTCGCCCACCGAGCGCGACGCGATCGAAGCCGGCACCGTCTGGTGGGACGCTCAACTGTTCTCGGGCCGTCCGCACAGGGACACGCTGCTCGGCTACGGACCGGCCACGCTCACGCCCGAAGAGCAGTCGTTCCTCGACGTCGAATGCGAAAAGCTTTGCGATCTCGTGAACGACTGGGAAACCACGATGGTCTGGCAGGATCTTTCGCCGACCACTTGGCAATACATCAAGGACAAAGGCTTTCTCGGCATGACCATTCCGAAGCAGTACGGCGGCAAGCAGTTCTCCGCCTACGCGCATTCGCAGGTCATCATGAAACTCGCCACGCGCTGCTCGGCCGCCGCCGTCTCGGTGATGGTACCGAACTCGCTCGGCCCCGCCGAACTGCTGATGCACTACGGCACCGAAGAACAGAAAAAACACTACCTGCCGCGTCTCGCGCGCGGCGAGGAAATTCCCTGCTTCGCACTCACGAGTCCTTACGCGGGTTCGGACGCTGCCGTGATTCCCGACGTCGGCATCGTCTGCAAGGGCACGTTCGAAGGACGCGAAACGCTCGGTTTTCACGTGACGTGGGACAAGTGCTACATCACGTTCGGCTCGATCGCCACCGTGCTCGGCCTCGCATTCCGAGCGCTCGATCCCGACCGTCTGCTGGGCGGCGACGCCGAACCCGGCATCACCTGCGCGCTGATTCCGACGGACCATCCCGGCGTGAACATCGGCCGCCGTCACTGGCCGCTGAACGCGGTGTTCCAGAACGGCCCGAACTCGGGCAAGGACGTGTTCATTCCGCTCGACTGGGTGATCGGCGGGCGCGCGCAGGTCGGCAACGGCTGGCGCACGCTAATGAAATATCTCGCGGCGGGCCGCGCGATTTCGCTGCCTTCGTCGAACGTCGGCATGGCGAAGATCGCCGTGCGCGGCACCGGTGCCTACGCCGCGGTGCGCCATCAGTTCCGCACCGCCGTCGGCAAATTCGAAGGCGTGCAGGAAGCGCTCGGCCGCATGGGCGGCAACCTCTACGTGATGGACGCCGCGCGCCGCCTTTCCGCGCATGCCGTGGATCTCGGCGATCGCCAAATATCACATCACCGAACGCACGCGCATGGTGATCAACGACGGCATGGACGTCGCCGCCGGCAAAGGCATCTGCATGGGGCCGTCGAGCTTTCTTGCGCGCGCCTATAACAGGTGTCGATCGCGATCACCGTGGAAGACGCGATCCGCTGCCATCCGTAAGTGCTGAAGGAAATGGCTGCCACGCGTGACGAAGACTTACGGTCGCGCGCTGCGCGAGTTCGATGCGGCATTCTTCGGTCACGTGAGCTTCACGCTTTCCAACGTGGTGAGCAGCTTCGTCTACGGTGTGACGGGCGGCGCCTTCATCACGAAGCCACGCGCGGCCTACGCGCCGCTCCACGTCTACCATCGCGCCGCCACGCGCATGTCCACCGCATTCGCGCTGCTCGCCGACGTCTCCATGTTCGTGCTCGGCGGCGACCTGAAACGTCGCGAACGCATCTCCGCGCGGCTTGGCGACATGCTTTCGCAGCTTTACTTGATCTCGGCCACGCTCAAGCGTTTCGAGGACGAAGGCCGCCAGCAGGAAGACCTGCCACTCGTGCGCTGGGGCGCTGGAGCGTGGAGGATTCGCTGTACCGCGCGCAGCAAGCGCTCGACGGCGCCGTGTGCTCGCCAACTATCCGAACCGGCTCGCCGCGGGCCTCGTGCGCGCGCTCACGTTCCCGTTTGGACTGCCTCACCCTGAACCGTCCGACCGTATCGGCAGCGACATCGCCGAACTGATGCAGACGCCGGGCGCCGCGCGCAACCGCCTCGTGTCGGACTCGTACGTGCCGCATCCGGATGTCGATGCGCTCGGTTACGCGAAGTCGTCTTCGAACCGAACCCGCGCTTCACGCAGATCGACCAGAAGCTGCGCGATGCCGTCAAACAGGGCGTGCTCGAACCGATGCCGCAGAGTCTCTCGCGAATCTTGCCACGTGGACCGACACCGCGCAGCAGAAAGGTCTGATCGATGCGGAAGAGCGCCGCGTGATCGACGATTACGCCCGCTATGGCGCGCTCGTCGTGAAGGTGGAAGACTTCCCCGCCGACTTCGACATGCTGTCGAACCTGCAAAAGCGCAAGGAGACGCTCGAAAAGGCGCTGGAACTGGCGGCCTGAGTTCACAAACGAGTCATAGCGAGTCATATAACAACAGCCGTGCAAGGCGCGCCGCACTCGGTGCACACTGACACTCGTCCACGTTTCGCCGAATGGAATTTTCCCGACGCGGCCAGCGGAGCAACGCCAAACATGAACGACTCTTACCTGAACTTCGTCAATTCGCCGTTCGGCGCGCGCCTCGCGCGTTCGCTCGGCATACCGAAGCCCGAAGTGCTGCGCCGCTATCGCGCCGACCGGCCCGAGTTTGAGGGCATGGTTGCGCTCGGTGCGGGACGCGAGCCGCAACTGCTCGACGCGCTTGCCGATCTGGTGGCGAGCATCGGTGTGACGAGCGTCGCGCATGAAAGCGCCGGCGCCTGGGTGCCGCTCGCCAATCGCCACGGGCTGATGACCGGCCGCTTCGAGGCGGCGGAAAGCGGCTCGAAGCCAAACTCGCGGCGCTGATTTTCGACGCGAGTGGTATCGAAGACAGCAGCCAGCTCGAACCGCTGCACCGCTTCTTTTACGACACGCTGCGCTCGCTCGGCAAGTGCGGACGCATCGTCGTGCTCGGCCGGCCGCCGGAAAGCTGCGCGAACCCGCCCCGCGCCAGTGGACGGCGCAACGCGCGCTCGAAAGCCTCACGCGCTCGCTCGGCAAGGAGGCGCGGCATCACGTCCAATCTCGTGTAAGTGGAAGCGGGCGCTGAAAACGGCATCGAGGCAACGCTCCGATTCTTTCTTTCACCGCGCTCGGCTTATGTGTCTGGGCAAGTCGTGCGCATCGGCGCCGCGCATTCGAACGCAACGAACACCACCACGTTCGACTGGAAGCAGCCGTTCGCCGGCCGTCGCGCGGTCGTAACGGGCGCGGCGCGCGGCATCGGTGCCTCGATTGCGAACGTGCTCGCCGCGGAAGGCGCGCACGTCATCGGCATCGACATTCCGTCGGCGCAGGACGCGCTCGACGAACTGGGCGTGGACATCGGCTCGACGAACTGGGCGTGGACATCGTCGTGCACAACGCCGGCATCAAGAAAGACAAGACCATCGCGAAGATGACCGACGCCGCCTGGCAAAACGTAATCGACATCAATCTGTCGGTGCAGGAACGTATCAACGATGCGTCCATCAGCGGCATTGCGGGCAATCTCGGCCAAACCAACTGCGACGTCGCGCAGACCATCGCGTGGTTCGCGCATCCGGGTTCCGCGAGTGTAACCGGGCAAATCGTGCGCGTGTGCTGCGGACAAAGCCTGATTGGAGCGTGACCATGAGCGACTCAGGCGATCCGTTCGGAAGCGACCACGCGTCGTACACGGCACGGCTCGACGGCGCGCGGCCGAAGACCGTCGTCATCGAGCAGTTGCCGCCGACCGCGAAACCCTACGGGCGCGAGGCGCAGTTGCCGGCGTTGCGCCTCGTGCGTCCGGCCGTCGCGCTCGACGCCGGTTCGATCTGGCGTTACGCGCGCGTGGTCGGCTTCATTCCCGAGCACGGCGTGCCGCTCACGTATCCTCATCTGCTCGCGTTTCCCATGCATCTGCTGATGCTCACCGACCCGGCGTTCCCGTGGCCCGCGCTCGGCCTCGTGCATCTGGCGAATCACGTGCGGCTGCGCCGTCCGCTCGCCTACAAGGACACGTTGCGCGTCGAGGTGGTGCTGCGTCACGACAACGGCCAAGCGTTCGTACTGCACACGCGCATCTATCGGCGCAGCGAAGCCGTATGGGACGGCGACAGCGTCTACCTGAAACGCGGCGTGACCACGCTCGGCAGCGCACTCGATCCGCTCGAACTCGGACCCGATCCGTTGCAACGCATTGCGCGCTGGCAACTCGCATCGCAACTCGGGCGCGATTACGCAAAGGTGTCAGGCGACTAGAACCCGATTCACCTCACCGCGCTGTCGGCGAAAGTGTTCAGCTTTCTCCGCGCGATTGCGCACGGCATGTGGACGCTCGCACGCGCCGCCGCATTGCAGCGGGCCAGATGCCCTGCTTGCCCGGCGAGAGAATACCGTTGGGATCGAGCGCGTCCTTGATCGTTTCTGAAAAGCGCAGCAACGCGCCGTCGTTCGTCGTTAAAACTGTATTGCGCCGCTGCGAAATCCATATACACAAGATGCGCGCGATACTGACCGTAGCCGGCCGCACGGACGTCGCTCATCAGCGAGCACAGCAGTGCACCGGCCTGCTCCACCTGACCGGCGTCGTCACGATCGAAAATCGCCGCAAAAATATGATGCAGATGCCGCGCGCCTGCCGTGAAGCCGCCGTAGTAATCGAAGCCGTATTCCGCTGCGCGCGTTTTCACCATCGTGTATTGACGCAACGCGTCGCGTCCGGTGGCCGGACAGATCGGCGCGAAATCCACGTGCGCGCCCAAACCGCTGCGCCAGTCGAGCATGCGGAAAGCCGTTATCGCGGGAATGCCGGCCAGGTTGCGGTCACCGCCATCGGCGGGCAACGGGTCGCCCGGTTTGCCGCCATAGCGTGCGGCCTTGAACCGCGCTTGCGGCACACGGGAGAAAGCGCGCTGCACGATCGCGTAACGCGCGTCGATCGATTCCGGCGTACCGTAAAGCGCGAAATGCAGATTCCAGCGGCCCACGTTCAGGCTGTCGAGCATCGCGTCCACCGCGCACTCGGGCATGGCGCCCTTGCCTTCGTATCAGCGCGAGCGCGCCGACAATCCCGCCGCGCGACGCAAACCGCCTTCGATCACCGCGTTGTTGCAAATTGTCTCATCGAGGCGCAGCGGCCTGAGAATGTCCACGATCGCTTCGAAATCGTCCTCGCGCTGGAACTGAATTTCGCCGAACAGATACGCGGGCGGCGCCAGCATCAGCCAGACGCCGAGCTTCGTGACGATGCCGTAGTTCGACTGCATGAACATCGCGTCGAACGAAGGACCGAAGCCCGGCTGATATGCCTGCCACGCCGTGCCGATTTCAATGCTGCCCATGCCGGTGCGCAGCACGTCGCCGTTTGCGAGCACCACTTCCATGCCGCACTGCGTCGCCGCGTGATTGCCGTAATCCGTATAGCCGAAGCCGCGCTCGAGCGTGTTGCCCACCACGCTGCCCTAGCCGGCCGCGGGCGGATCGACCCAAAGCCGATAGCCCTGATCGCGCAGATGCGCGTACAGATCGAAGTAGCTGACGCCCGGCTCGACGAACGCATAGGCGAGCGTTCGTTCACTTTGACGATGCGGTTCATCCGCTGCAGATCGAGCACGACCGAGCCGGACAGGCGCGGCGCCGTGCCGCCATACGCAAAATTGCGGCCGGTCAAGACGGTCCAGAGTGGATGCGAACTCGTTGGCGACGCGCAAGACGGCGCGGATTTCGTCGACATTCGCGGGCAGCAGCGCGGCGCTCGCCGAAAACGCCGCGTGCTCGCTGGGTGCGAAGGAATCGAGATACGCGGCGAGTCCCGCTGCGGATGTCACCACCTGTGGCTCGCCGACGACGGCCCGCCAGCCGGCGAGCGCGCGCTCGAACTGCGCGGCGCCGACGTTCGGTGGAAGATTCGTGCTCATGACCCGGACCTTCGCGCGGCGCAATTCGGCGCACGTGCGTCAGCGCCGCCGCCATGCGACATGCCGCCCCAGCCGTGCATGGACGAGCCGCCATGCCAGCCGCCGCGTCCACCCATGCCAGACGATCCATACGGTCCGTAGCCTCCGTGCGGTCCGTGCACATAACGCACATGATCCATGTGGTGAAAATGATAAAAACGGTCGATGAAAACCACCGACACACCGGCGCCGAAAAACACCGGCGGACTCCAGTACCAAAGATCGTAGTAGTAGATCGGCGCGTCCGCCAGCGCCTCGTCCGCCGGATCGCCTTCGACGATCTGCCAGCTGCCGTCGGGCTGCGGGCACGCGCGGCCGCTGATCGGCTGCATGACGCCGTCGATCTGCGCCTGCCCCGTGTGTGACGAACCTGCATGACGCGTCGCCCGATGACGCGTCCGTATCCGCGCTTTGGCCGCACACGCCGCGCACAAGCTAAGCAGGCCATGACTGACGCCCGCGAGCCTGCTGCCTGACCGATGAAGAGTGAACATGATGCCGCCGCTTCGACGCGCTGGCGTGGCGACTCACACAACACGGGTCGACGCCGTAAAGACACCGTCGCTTTGCCTTGCCGGTGCGCGCGCAGCAACGGCGCGCGCCAGCATCAGGTAAACGACGTGGCGCGCCGCGCTATTCCGGGGTCGCGGCGCGCGCGCCGGCGATTTCCGTTACGACATATTGCAGACGTCGAACACGGATGCGGCGGCCCTCATTGCCACGATTCCGGCTTGCCGCCGAGCGCTGCACAGACGTCGATCGCGATCGAGCGAAGCTTGCCTTCCGGGATCGGGCCGGAAAGCGCGAGCCCATGCCGTCGTTCACCCAGTAGAAGGTGCGGCGGTTGCCGTCGCGAAAGAGGTGGAAGTCGGTTTCGTCGCGCGCCGTGCCCGTGACATACAGCGTAAAACGCGTACCGCCGCCGTTCTCATACATGAGCTGCGCGGCGGAACCGGCCTCGCCCGGCAGCAGCTGGCCGCCCACCAGCGAATAAGCCATATTCCTCTGCAGCGACGGTACCGAAAGCGGACGGTTCAGCCGCTTGTACAGCCAGTTGATCAGATGCGCCTCTTCGCTCGCCGCCACTTCCACCGGATGACGCTGCTCCAGCGTGTACACCGCGTACGCGACATCGGCGCGCTCGGCAAAACTCGGCGGATGGCCGGACCGTTCCAGGCGCCGCCCGTCAACCGCGGCGCGAGCGGCCCGAGCGCGAGCGTGAGCCCCGCGCCGGCCGCGAGCCAGCATGCCGCGATGGCCACGCGCTACCACCACGGCGCCGAACGGCGCACGACGATATACGCGCGGGCTCCGCATCGTGCCGAAAGGGATCGTCGGCACGCTCGCTCTGGCAGGCGGCGAGGCCATCGTATGCCTCGTGCGCCACGTGTGCTTCGTGCGCGGCACGCGGCGACGTTGCGCCCGCGTCCGCTTTCTGCCCGACCAGCGGGCCGCGCAGCGCGATCAGCGCTTCGATCGCGGCACGCTCGGCGGGCAGCAATTCACTGTCGACAAACGCCGACAGTGCTCGCAGGTCGAGCCCTTCGGGCAAGCTGGGATCGTGGTCGTCAGTTTCTCACTACTTTCAATGCAGAAGGTTTCGCGCCGGATTCGCCGCGCTCCCCGCGGCCGTGCCGCTGGCCGGTCCGTCGTTGAGCAGCACGCGCAAATGCTCGCGCGCCCACGACAGACGCGACATCACCGTGCCGCAGGATGGTCAGAAGCCATGCCCACAAATTGCTGCCCGGCCGGAACGCGGACCAGCGCGCGAGCGCGCGCTCCGCCGTATCCTGCACGAGATCGTCGGCCTAGGCACGGTCGCCCGTCAGTGCGCGCGCATAGCAGCGCAACTGCGGGAGCCACGAAATCACTTCTGCTTCGAAACTCACCCGATACGCTCCTCAGTAGCCGCCGCTGCTGCCGCTGCCGCTCGTGCTCGACACGCCGCCGTCGGTGGCCGACGTGCACGCGCTCGTTCCGAGTGCGCCCAGCGTGAGCGTGAGCATCAGGAAAAAGGCGGAAAAAATACGGAATGGTTTCATGATCGGTTTCCTCGCGAAAGCCTGGCATTCGTTCTGCGATCTGCCTGGCGATCTGCCTTGCAATCTCGCCTGCACTGCCCGGCGTTCAGTCGGCCGCGCGCGGAATGCAACGCCACCATGCATGACATAACGCAGGCCGATGGCGATTTATTCCATTCGCGGTGTCCGATACGCTATTTTTCCGCCAGACGCGCCGGGATGGACAGCGCCGGGCGGCAGAATGCGACATTCGTTCGCAAATTCGTAACTCAACGTTACAGCCAATAGTTATCAGATGCTTATGTTCCCACAAGCCGTTATAGTGGACGCAGTTCGCCCGTCGACGCGTTCCGCCCCCCAACAGGGTAGAATCGCGAGGGTAGAATCGTGGCGAACACCATTTACTAACCTGAATTCTCCATGGCTTCTGCAGAATCGCATCCGCAAAATGACTTCATGAACGCCGCGCGCAAGGAACGGAAGCGCGTTGAGATCTACCTCGTCAACGGCATCCGCCTGACGGGCTGCATTGAGTCGTTCGATCAGTATCTGGTAATGCTGCGCACGCCCGTCGGGCTGCAAGGCATCTACAAGCGCGCGATCTCCACTATCCAGCTCGACACCGGCACGCGTCCTGTGCCGCTCACCGGCCGCCCTTCGCATGGCCACACCACGCGCGGGCCGCACGGTTCACGTGAACCGCGCGAGTCGTATGGCGCGTCGTCCGACCGTCCGGGTTCCGACCGCAGCAGCAGCTCGTCGGATGGCCCGGTGGTCGTCACGCGCCGCCGGCGTCTGTTCGGCACGGGTGGCGACGGCGGCAATCATAGTGGCGGCAACCACGGCAATCACGAGTAACGTGCATGAATAGCGCGCTTCCAGCGGAAGCGCGCGGCAATCGGCCCGGCTGTTCATTGGGTCGATTCGTTGGGCCGATTTGCTGGATCGATTCGCTGAGTCAGCTCAACGGGTCGGTCTGCCGGATGGATCGGCCAAGTCAGTCTGCCAATTCCGTCTGCCAGGGCGATCGCCCTCCTCACTCTGCCGGGTCAGTCCGAAGCGGTACCGAGCCGCCGGCTGTTTCGTTGCCCAATCCAAGTGTTCGAGTTCCGCTTCGACGACATGCGAAGCGTGAAAGCGTTGCGGGCTCGCGGATTTCTTTCGTTCCATTATTGTCGCTGCCTTCCGGTTGGCGGGTTCCGTCTGCGATTGCATGGGCTCCTCTTTGCGGACGTTTGTCTTCGTTCGATCGATGCACATACCGAAAACGAGTTGATGCGTAATGGTTTGAAGTACCGCTTTAAGGTTTGAAGTACCGCTTTAAAAAACTGCGCTGCGGCCACACCGGCGTGGCGGATTTGACAAGGATCACGGCCGACGCCATGTTCCGCCTCGTGCGATGGTTGTCGGAAGCGACTACGGAAACCCCGTCAGAAACCGCTTTAAGAATCTGAATCGAAGCTATCGCGAATCCGAACGCCACTTGGCCATCCGGCCGATGTTCGCCGCGAGCCACTTTGCGCTATGCTGGATTGTCGCTACTCATTCCATGGAGCACGTCATGACTGGCAAGAAGGAACACGCGTCTCACCCCACTCCAACCGCCGCGGATAACGGGCCGCCGCTGGAGTCAGTCGAGAGCCGTCTCGACGAGGCATTGGAAGAAAGTTTTCCGGCGAGCGATCCGGTCGCGATCGATTCCGTCGACCCGAACGATCCGCGAGTGAAAGCGGCACGCGAAGGGAAAAAGTAGCATTGAGCACGTGCGCTGCGAGCGGCATATGAAGCGCTTGCGATTGGCAGCGATTCGAGATGCGGTGGACAAGATGGAAATGGAGCAATGGCGCGCGAACAGCAACACGTTCCGCGCCGCTCGCTTTCTTGGCGCTTCGATTTTTCGCGTGGCGATACATGCCACTTCACGCGGCCCGATACCGCCCGAGGCCGCTCATGCAATTCGCAAGAAAATGCTGCGAACGCAGTGAGTTGCGCCCGGCAGATGAACGCGCACTAAGCACGCAATAAGCACGAGATCAACGCGCAATCAACATCGCGATCACCGGTCGGCCATCCCAATAAAATCGGGCGAGGCCGAAAGCGCACGATACGTCGCGCTGCCGGACTCGCCCGATATGCTTCGGATGTGCTTCAGATAAGCTTCAGCCCACCAAGCTCAGTGCGTGGGCAAACCGCTTTCCAGCTGACGCTGCAGTTACGCCACCTGACGCTGCGCCGCGCGCAACTGGTCTTGCGCCGCCGCCTTCTGCTGCGCGAGCGCCGTGGCTTCGGCACGGGTTTGCTGCTGCTGTGTCGTGACGATGTTCTGCTGCTGACGCGCCACTTCGATATCCGCCTGCAGCCGATTCGCGCGGTCCTGCGACACCGCGATCATGCTGTTCGGTGAACGCCTTCTGCGCTTCGAGTTGCGTACGGCGAATTTCCACATCGGAGAGCCGCAGCGTCTGACGCACAAAATCCTTGTAGATCATGTCGGCACGTGCAGCGTCCTGCGTCTTGATCACGCGCCAGAAATTTTTCTGCTGGAACAGCGCGACGTAGTACGTCATCTCCTTGCCATAAAACAGCAGGCTCGCATCGTAGCTGCCGTTGTAGGTCGTACGCAATTCGCTCAGGTCGGAGCCACAGATCATCTGCTGCAATTCCGCGACGTTACCCGCAGTGGATTGCTTCGCTTCATCGGGCGTGAGCGCCGAGGTTTGCGCCTAGCCACCCGACGACGTTGCAGCCGGTAACGCTGTCGTAGCGGCGGACTGGGAAACAACGCCAGCGCTGGAGTTGTCTGGCAGAGCCTGCGCGTTCACACCTTGCACAGTTCCGATCGCGATGATCGCGGCCAAGGCAACCTGCCGTAGTTTCGACTTTCGGTCCATGTAATTCCTACTTGAACAGTTTTTGTTTTAGTCCAATCGTTTCATTATTACTCACTTTCACGCGTTTCGGGCTCTTCGTCGAAAATTTGGTACTTGCGCATTTTCTCCCATAAAATCTTGTGGTTAATGCCTAAATAAAGCCCTGTATCATGCCTGCGCCAGCCATTCGCATCGAGTGCGGCGAGCACGCGATTGCGCTCTGTCATATCCCACATTTGCTGCGGTCCACCAGCACTTCGGCGGCGCTCTCGGCCGGCACCGGTTGCGACGTGAGCGAGCGCGAGGAGCCGCTGCAAACGCGCCGACCTAGCGCACGGTCACGCCGATCCGCTTGGCGAGATTGCGCAACTCGCGCACATTGCCAGAGAAATACGTGTCGGCCACGGCATCCGCGAGCCAGTATGGAGATCCGGCAAGGCCGAGAGACGATCGTTGCCGACCACCTGTGTGCAATGAACGCCTTGAAGATGGCGATCTTGTCGACCGCGCCGCGTTCTTCGAGCGACGGAATCTTCAACTCGATCACCGCGAGCCGGTAGTAGAGGTCCGCGCGGAACGTGCCCTCTTTCACGAGCTGCGGCAAGATCTTATTGGTTGCGGCCACGAGACGGAAATCGAGCTTGACGGGCGTCGCCGAACCGATCCGCGTGACCGCGCTGTCTTCGAGTACACGCAGCAGCTTCACCTGCTGATAGAGCGGCAGATCGCCGATTTCATCGAGAAAGAGCGTGCCGCCGTCGGCCTGTTCGAAATAGCATTATGCGCGACGACTGCGCCCGTGAACGAGCCTTTCGAGTGCCTGAAAAGAGCGATATGCGTTCCTTGCCGACACCGGTTTCGCCGTGCACGAGCACACTCGTGTCGCAGTCCGCGAAGGTGTCCACTTCGTGCAGCAGCGCCTGCATGCATTCCGAGTTGGCGATCATCGGATTCGATTCGTCCAGACGCTGCCCGATCGGCGCCAGAATGCGGCACACGATCCGCAACAGGTGTGCGTTGTCGGCAAAGCGCACCTGAATGCGCGTAAGAATGCCGTGACGCGACACTTAGACGTCGTTGTAGCCGTTGATCAGAATGTCCTCGACCCGGGATCGGCGAGCAGGTCCTCGGTCGGGCCGAAACCGGCGAGTTTCTTGGTGAGCGCCTCGGCGATCAGACGCACTTCGCTCTCGTTGATCGGAATCCGGCGCAGCCTGACGAAGCTGTCCATCTCCATCCAGATCGACGAACTGATTGATCGCGTTACGCGACCAGCGGCCGAACTCCGAACCGAGTTCCTCGATGCGCGTGAGCAGATGTTCATGCGCCGCGTTCTTGATGTCCTGGAACTGCTGGCTATGCGCGAAGGAAGGTGCGTCGTCGGCAAATTCAATTTCTTTTGCCACCGTTTACGACCGCTTGTGAGTGGTTGGAATGAAACGCTTAAGTGCGCCAAAAGCCGACTTTCCGCACGCCTGTGTGCTCGCGTTCGCGGTGCCGCCAAGGCGCTCGGCGAGCGGTTCGAGTGCGCGCACGTACGGGTCGCGCGCCACCGAATCGGCCAGCAGATGCCCCTGATTGACCGCCTGACCAAGCGCGACGCGCCGCTCGGGCAACGTGGCCAGCAACGGAATTTCGAGGTGCTGCGCGATCTGCGCGGCGGCGAGCCCGAGATCGACGTCGAACTTGTTGACGATCAACTGGATACTGCTCGTGTCCACGCCCTCTTCGCGCAAGCTGTCGAGCACGCTCACGGCCGACACGATCGACGCCACGCCCTGATCGCACACAAGCCACGTTTCGTCCGCGGCCTGCACGACGTGCGAAATGAACTCGCTGTTGCTGAAGCCGCCGAAGTCGACGATCTGCTGATCGAAAAACGCACGCAGACGATTGAACAGACCGACCGACAACGAGTACGGCACTTCGCGCATGTCGGCGAAATTCGGCGGCAGTGACGTGAGCGCGAGACCGCTCGCATGATGCGACAAGGTGGTGGTGTGCACGAACGTCTGGTCGAAGCGGCGCATATTGCGCACGGCTTTGACGAAATTGAATTCGCTGCGCGTGTTGAGCAGCAGCGAACCGTCGGAAGCAGACAGACCGAGATCGAACAGCGCGGCTTGCCGTCCCTGCGCAACGTCGCGCCGTTGCAGCATCACCGCGAGATTGGCGGCGAGCGTGCTCACGCCCATGTCGACACGCGCGCCAAGCAGCGCCGTGACGCGGCCGTGGCGGCTCACCGGTTCGACCTGATTCTCGAGCACCTGGCGCGTGATGCGCAGCGCATCTTCCACGGGCGCCGACAGGCCGATGAAATCGCGCACGCCGGCCCGCAGCGCCACGAGCGCGCTCTCCGGTTCGGCGAGCGAGCCGAGCGCGACGATCTGCATCGCCGGATAGGCGCGCGCACCGTGCTGGCCGCCGCGCTCGCGGAGGCCGCGCGGCCGCCCGAAAAGTCGATGAACACGAGCGACGGATTGAGCGTCGCTATGCGCTGCATCAGCATGGTCGGATCGAGCGCCGCCGCTTCCACAATGCCGGCGGACGTCAAGGTATGGGCGAGCCAATGCACGTGGTCGTCGGCAGGCGACGCGAACACGAAATAGTCTGTGACAGCCCATTCAGTCAATGAATGCGTTCTCGCGTTCATGTTGGACATCCTCATGCGGCATCGGCTGCAAAGCCGCCGCGTCGTACTCTCCGCCGTGGGCATGCGCGCTGCGCACACACGTGGGCTTACGGCTCTGTGAACCCGGCGCGCAACGAGCGCGCGCACCGGCTTCACTTCGAAAATCTTGGCGCGGCATCGCGCGGCACCACGCCACCCACCAGCGAACGCCACACCGGCGGGTTGCGCTGCTCCGACTGCTCGCCCGGCGTCGACGGCAAGGTCGCGCCCTTCGCGAGCGGCGAGACCAGATACGGCGTCACGATGATCACGAGCTCCTTCTCGTCCTTCTGATAACTCAGATGCTTGAAGAACGTGCCGAGAATCGGCAGGTCGCCGAGCAGCGGCACCTTCGAAACGTTCGAAGCGGTCTCGCGATCGATCAGACCGCCGATCACGAAGCTCCCGCCGTCGCCGAGTTCGACTGTCGTATCCGCACGCCGTGTCGTGAACGCGGGCACCGACACGCCGCTGATCGTGTTTCAATCGCGCGGCACCCATGCGTAACCCCCGCGTTACGCCCTCATTCGTAACGGCGCGAGCGGCCCGTTACGTTACGCAGACTTCGCAAAGCATTCCGGAATCGATTTCAACGCGCTTTAACCGGTTTAGCGTCCACTCCATTAATCGCATTCAAAGCCTTATTGCATAAGGCTCTGCGAGATGCGCCATAAAAATTTTTGGCAATGCTCAGTTGAAATGGAGCGGGTCGTGCATTGATAGGCACGCAGCAACACTCAACAACACATGCCATCCGATGGCGCCATGAATATTCAAACGACCAGCACCGCAGTACGTACGATTCTCATTTCGGCCGCCGTGGCCACGATGCTCTCTCTCGCCGCGTGCGGAGGCTCGGGAAGCCTCAGTTCCGGAACCGGCAGCAACGGCAGTGGCTCCGCAGGAGGCACCCTCTCAATCCTCAGGCGGCAGCGGTTCGATGGGTTCGGGCGGTTCGGGCACGAGCGACGGCACGACGGTCTCGAGCCTCGGCGGCGTGGTCTCGACGCTCAGTGGCGGCCTCGGCAAGGCAGGCGGTCTAATCAGCGTAACCGGCGGCAACCCGATCACGGCCGCACTCGGCCATACGGTCACGGATACGGGTACCGCGGTGGCATCTGTCGGCGGTCTGCTCACAGGCGGCACCGGCACCGGCCCGCTCGCTCCGCTCACCGGCGTCCTCGGCTCGGTGACAGGCACCGCGGGTGGCACCAGCGGCATCAACCCGCTTGCTTCGCTCACGAGCGTGCTCGGCTCCGTCACCGGCGCAGTGGGTGGCACTAGCGGCGTTACGAGTCTGCTCGGCGGTCTGCTGCCGGTCAGCTACAAGTAAACTCGCAGCACAGGTTTGATCCATGCATGACGCATAGATCGACGGCCCCGGTTCGCCGCCCGATGAATGCATCGAATGGCGAGCCGGGGAACCGCTCATCCGTTGCGCATCACAGTGTAACCGATCGCGTGTTTCGCGTGCGTGCAGCCGACGCTCAAGCACCACGACACACGTGACGTAATACATGCCACGCATGGCAGTATGCGTTGAGCCACACATAAGCGATTGCGACACGCTAGGCGAGGCGCCACGCACGCGACACAGGAACGGCCTACGAGGAAAATCCGATGAAACTCGGGTACGGTAGTAAATGGACCTTCATGCTCGCCGCGAGCACGATGCAGATGGAAGCACACGCGCAGGCCCGCCCGGGCGGCGCAGTTGGCGGTAATCCGATGGATTCGCTGCCGCAGATCAAGGCGCCGAACAAAGGACCGAACGTGACCGTTCAGGTCGCACCACAAGCACCGCAACTTCAGGAATTGCTCGCCCGTCACATCACGCCTTCGCACGTGCAGGTCGAGGGCGTGAAGTCGATTCCATTCGACGAAGTCGCGCAACGCTTCACGCCGCTCGTCGGCAAGGACACCTCGATCGGCGATCTGATTCAGGTTGCCAACGGCGTGACGAAGCTGTACCAAGATCGTGGCTATGCGCTCTCGTTCGCATTCATCCCCGCGCAAACGTTCGAAGGCGGCTTGGTGCGCGTGACCGTGGTGGAAGGCTATGTGTCCGCCGTGAAAGTGACGGGCAAGGCCGGCGCTGTGGAAGACAAGATCCGCGCGATCGCCGATCACATTGTCGCCGACCGTCCGTTCAGGCGCGCGACGTTCGAGCGTTACATCAATGTGCCCGGTTTGTTGCCGGGCGTGAAGGTGGCCGCCAACGTCGCGCAGCCGCAGAACACCGACGGAGCCACCACGCTCGAACTGAACGTGGACCGCAAGCCGTTCGACGTCAGCACCAGCATCGACTTCAATCATCCCGGCGTGCAGGGTCTGCTCACTGCGACCGAAAACGGACTGACCGCGCTCGGCGAACAGTTGAGCGTTTCGGCGCTGCTGCCGAAGGGCCGCGACAACGTCACGTATCTCGCGGCACACGGCACCGTGCCGATCGGCAGCAACGGTCTCACGGCGAAGATCGACGCGTCGCATTATCGCGGCAATCCCACCGACAACCCGGGCTTGCCAAACAGCATCCAGCGCACCGTCATCAACGACAAGGTGGGCAGCTCGCTTACCCGATTCTGCTCAGCAATACACAAAGCCTGATCGGCACGGCGTCAGTGTATGCATCGCACGACGAGGACCGCTATCACAATCAGGACACCTGAGCGCAGATCGGCTTGCGTTCGCAGATCCGCGTGATGCAGTTACAGGGCCAACTACACGAACGTGCAAACGGGCCAGGTGCGGCGCGCGAGCATCAATGTGGCGAAGGCGTTCGATATTCTCGGCGCGTCCAAAGCGGGCGACTCGAACGTGCCGGGCAATACGGTCGTCAATCCGGCGTCGATCAATTTCGTGCGTACAGGTGCGAGCTTTTCGCAAACGAACGAGTGGCCGTGGAAGATCGGCACCCCGGTGTCGCTCACCGGACAGTACAGCGGTGTCTCGCTGCCGACTTCCGAACAAATATCGTTCGGCGCACAGTGTTTCGCGCAGGGCTATCAGCCGGGCAACCCGGGCTGGGGCGCGATATTCGAAGTGAACCACGGCTTCACGCTGGGCTTCACGCAACTCGCCCGCACCGTCAGACACGCCGCACTCGCAGGCGTACTGCTCGCCAGCGCCGTGACGGCCATGGCGCAAAGCACGAACCCGGTGGGCACGTGGCAAACCATCGACGATCACACCGGCTAGCCCAAAGCGCTGGTTCAGATCAGCGACGACGGCAGCGGCGCGCTGAACGGAAAGGTGATCAAGGGTCTCGGTCCGAACGACCAGCCGGATCGCCGTTGCACCGCCTGCACGGACGCGCGCAAGGATCAGTTGATCCTCGGCATGACGATCATCAACGATATGAAGAAGGACGGCGACGCGTGGGATAACGGCCAGATTCTCGACCCGGAGAACGGCAAGCTCTACTAGTGCAAGATGCACCTGGAAGTGCAAGATGCACCTGGAAGACGGTGGCAACAAGCTGGTGGTGCGTGGATATATCGGCGTATCGGGACGTTCGCTGACGTGGATGTGCCAGCAGTAAGCGATGTGTTGCGCGGAGCGCTCAGAATGAAATAACGACAGACGATGCGAATCGTGCGGCCGTTTTCTTTGCCTCAAGTCTGCCAGCGGTTGATAGAGTCATTCAACGAAGTTCATGCAGCGTGCTTGAAGGGCGAATCGATGCGAAAGACCAGCGCCAAGCAGTCCTCCGCATCCTGATCATGATCGCCTTCGCTATATAATCCATTGCCCGCGCAACGCCACCTTCCAAACTGATCACGTTCGCCAAAACGGCTGATCACCATCACCGAAATCCGCACTTCACCGAACAGCTCTTCCATCACACACTTGAGTACGCCCGATTCGTACCACACCTTGAAGCGCCGATGACACGTTTGATACGACGGGTAGCGGCGCGGCATGGCGGACCACGTAGCGCCGCTATACATGACCCACAGCACGCCGTTGAGCACCGAGCGGGATTGGCAAGCGGCCGGCCGCGCAGTTCGGAACGCGGGCGCAATTCAGGCAGCAACAGTGCAACGCGTTGCCATTCTTCGTCGTTGATATCACGGTACGGATTCACGGTTTCTCCTTTGTCAGAACCATCGACAAAAGATAGCCAGGCGCCTCTGGCCGAACCATAAGATCAGTCTGAATCCTGAAAACACGTCGGCGAACGTGCCCTCTTCAGCGTGCGGACCGCGATCTATCGCAAAAGAGCTTTTGCGGGATGACCTGAGAGGTCATTGCCCGCGTTACCTGCGCCGCGCGCAGCGACGCATTTCCATCGTTCAGGTAAGCGACGTATCGACGATGCGGCGCGGGGCGTCGAGATATTCCTTCGACTGCATTTCGACGATACGCGAGACCGTCCGCGTGAATTCGTTTGCCATCGGACCATCGAGATACAGTTCTTCCGGTGGCACCGCAGCCGACATCAGCAGCTTGACCTTGTGGTCGTAGAACACGTCGATGAGCCACGTGAAGCGGCGCGCTTCGGACGCCATACGCACCGACATCTGCGGCACGCCGGAGAGGATCACCGCGTGAAAGCGGCTCGCCAGTTCGAGGTAATCGTTCTGCGAGCGCGGTCCGCCGCAGAGCGTCGAAAAGTCGAACCACACGACACCGTCGGCTTTGCGCAGCGCCTTCAGTTCCCGCTTCTCGATGTGCAGGATCGGACTTTCGTCGGGCACGGCGGCAAGGCGCGCGAAGGCGTCGCGGAGTGCCTTGTCGGCGGCAGCGCCAAGCGGCGTGTGATACACCTCGACTTGCGCCAGTGTGCGTTGGCGATAGTCGATACCCGCGTCGACGTTGATCACGTCGAGCTTCGATTTGATGAGCTCGATGGCGGGCAGCATGCGATCGCGATGCAGGCCGTCAGGGTACAGCGTGTCCGGATCGTAGTTGGACGTCGTCACGAACTGCACGCCGTTCTCGAACAGCCTGCCGAGCAGGCGATACAGGATCATCGCGTCGGCGATATCCGACACGTGGAATTCGTCGAAACAGATCAGCCGGTAGCGTTTGGCGATGCGGCGGGCGAGTTCGTCGAGCGGATCGGCGGTGCCTTTGAGCTCTTCCAGCTCACGGTGCACTTCGCGCATGAACTCGTGAAAATGCAGACGCGTTTTACGATGCAGCGGCACGATCATGTAGAAGCTGTCCATCAGGAAGCTCTTGCCCCGCCCTACGCCGCCCCACATGTACACGCCGCGCGGCAGATCCGGCCGGTTGATCAGCTTCTTGAACGCATTCGAGCGACGCGACTTGTATTCGACCCACTCTTCGTAGCACCGCTGCAGACGATCCACGGCCGCGCGCTGCGCCGGGTCGGATTGATAACCCCGCGTCTGCAATTCTTTTTCGTAGTATTCGGTGACGTTCATTGTCTTGCCCGGTGCTGCATAAAAAGGCGGGAGGGATTGAACCCGCCCGCCTTTGTGTGATGCCAGTGCGCCCGCTGAGCGACTCAGTCAATGAGTTCGGCAGATGAGCTCAGTGAGTACACTCAGTCAGGCGTGCGCGTAATATACATGTTCAGCGCGCGCTTGTCGACGGCGAGTGCGGCTTCGCGCATGACTTCCGACAGCGACGGGTGCGGATGGCAAATGCGGCCGATGTCTTCCGACGCCGCCTTGAATTCCATCGCCACCACGGCTTCCGCGATCAGATCAGATGCGTTTGCCGAGATTATTTGCACGCCGAGCAGTTCGTCGGTCTTCGCGTCGGCGATCATCTTGACGAAACCATCCGCCTTGTTGATGCCGAGTGCGCGGCCGTTCGCTATGAACGGGAACTGGCCCGTCTTGATCTCGTGGCCTTCTGCCTTCAGTTGCTGTTCCGTCTTGCCGACCCATGCGATTTCCGGCTCGGTGTAGATCACCCACGGAATGCAGTTGTAGTCGATGTGCGGCTTCTGACCGTCGATGATTTCGGCAACCAGCACGCCTTCGTCTTCAGCCTTGTGCGCGAGCATCGGGCCACGCACCACGTCGCCGATCGCGTACACGTTCGGCACGGCCGTGGCGCAATGATCGTCTACGTCGATGAAACCGCGCTCGTTGGCCTTCAGGCCAACGGCTTCGAGACCGAGGTTGTCGGTGTTCGGCACGCGGCCGATCGACACAATCAGGCGGTCGGCTTCGAGCTTCTGCGCGTTGCCGTCCTTGTCCATGTAATTGATCGTGACGCCCTTGTCCGCCGTGGTCACTTCGCCGACCTTTACGCCGACGTGGATGTCGAGACCCTGCTTCTTGAACTGCTTCGCGGCTTCCTTCGCGAGCGCCTGATCGGCCGCACCGAGGAATTCCGGCAGCGCTTCGAGCACGGTGACTTCCGCGCCGAGGCGGCGCCACACCGAGCCCAGTTCCAGACCGATCACGCCGGCACCGATCACGGCCAGCTTCTTCGGTACCGAGTCGAAGCTCAGTGCGCCTTCGTTGTCGGCGACGATCTTGTTGTCGACCGGAATGTTCGGCAGATGACGCGCCTTCGAACCCGTGGCGATGATCACGTTCTTCGCCGTGACCGTTTCCGTCTCGCCTTCGCCGCTCACTTCGATCTGCACGCCGGCGTCCGTCTTGCCGGTAAACTTGCCGTGACCCTTGAGCCACGTGATCTTGTTCTTGCGGAACAGGAATTCGATGCCTTTCGTCATCTTTTCGACGATGCCTTCCTTGCGGGCCATCATCTTCGAGATGTCGACGCTCACGTTTTCTACGGTGATGCCGTGGTCGGCGAGGTGATGCGACGCGTTCTCAAATTCTTCCGACGACGCGAGCAGCGCCTTCGACGGAATGCAACCCACGTTCAGGCAGGTGCCGCCGAGCTTCAGCGCGCCGGCCGGGTTCTTCCACTTTTCGATACATGCAACCGACTTGCCGAGCTGCGCGGCGCGGATTGCAGCAATATAGCCGCCGGGGCCTGCGCCGATCACGACGACGTCAAATTCTTTGGACATGACAATCCTTTTGATGGCGGAACGGCGCGCGGCCACGCTTGTCTGGCAAGCATGATGGCGCGCACCGTTCCTGTACTGCGGAATGCTGGAGAACTTACTGCTTCGCCCTTCCTTATATGTTGACGGCCTGCGCGTTTGGCAAGCCGCCGCCAGCGGAAGTGGCGCTTACAGATCGAGCAGCAGACGGGCCGG
Organism: uncultured Paraburkholderia sp.; assembly: GCA_940747215.1. Classification (GTDB taxonomy): domain Bacteria; phylum Pseudomonadota; class Gammaproteobacteria; order Burkholderiales; family Burkholderiaceae; genus Paraburkholderia. The sequence continues at coordinate 30,979 of CALNWS010000004.1, forward strand.
ATCTTCCAGCGCGTCCTTCATCGCGACGAGTAACAGGACTGCTTCGCGGCCGTCGATGATGCGGTGGTCGTACGACAGCGCCAGATAGTTCATCGGGCGGATCACGATCTGGCCGTTCTCGACCACAGCGCGTTCCTTAGTGGCGTGCACGCCGAGAATCGCGGATTGCGGCGGGTTGATGATCGGCGTGGACAGCATCGAACCGAACACACCACCGTTCGAGATCGAGAACGTGCCGCCCGTCATTTCTTCGATCGACAGCTTGCCGTCCTTCGCCTTCTGGCCGAATTCGGCAATCTTCTTATCGATGTCCGCGAGGCTCATCTGGTCGGCGTTGCGCAGGATCGGCACTACCAGACCGCGCGGCGAGCCGACAGCAATACCGATGTCGAAGTAGCCGTGATAGACGATGTCGTTACCGTCGATCGACGCGTTCACCAGCGGGAACTTCTTCAGCGCGTGCGCGGCCGCCTTCACGAAGAACGACATGAAGCCGAGCTTCACGCCATGTTCCTTTTCGAACTTGTCCTTGTACTTGCTGCGTAGGCCCATGACCGGTGCCATGTTCACTTCGTTGAACGTGGTCAGGATGGCGTTGGTTTGCTGCGACTCGAGCAGACGCTCGGCGATACGCGCACGCAGACGCGACATCGGCACGCGTTGTTCCGGACGGTCCTTCAGCCACTGGTCGGCCGATGCCGGTGCCTTCACGTCCGGCAGCGACGGCTTCGCAGCCTTCGGTGCGGCGACCGGTGCCGGTGCGGCCTTGGCAGCCGAAGCGCCGACGGTCAGCACGTCACTCTTGGTGATGCGGCCGTCGCGACCCGTGCCGGCGACGTCGCCCAACGACAGACCCTTTTCAGCCATCAGCTTGCCGGCAGCCGGCGAAGCGGAGGTGTTCGAACCCGTTGCAGCGGCGGCCTGAGCAGCCGGTGCCGGTGCGGCTTCGGGAGCCGGCTTCACTTCGGCTTCGACGACAACGGCGCCCGCCTTGCCTTCGGTGTCGATCTTCGCGATGACCTGATCGGCGGTGACCGTGTCGCCGTCGTTTGCGATCACTTGCGCAAGCACGCCGGCCGAGGGTGCCGGCACTTCGAGCACGACCTTGTCGGTCTCGATTTCGATGAGAATTTCGTCCTGAGCGACAGCCTCGCCGGGCTTCTTCTTCCACTGCAGCATGGTGGCTTCCGGGACCGACTCGGAAAGCTGGGGAACCTTGACTTCAACAATAGCCATTTGGTGAATATCCTGAATACGTATCCGGTGACGACGCGTGATCTAAGACCGGACGACCACCTGCGAACCTTGAATGCTGCACTGACCGTTCAGATGCGGCACGGGAAAGCGCACTGCGTTTTCCCGGTTCGGCTCTTGTGATTATTTAGCGATCGACGCGCTCTTGAGACGGCCAAACGCGCCTTCGACCAGCGCCTTCTGCTGCTCGTAGTGCTTCGCGTAGTAGCCGACTGCCGGCGAGGCCGAAGCCGGACGGCCGTTGTATGCCAGCTTCTGCCCTTCCTTCATGCCTTCCTTCAAGTGATGCTCGATGTAGAACCATGGGCCTTGATTCTGCGGCTCGTCCTGCACCCAGACCACTTCAGTTGCGTTGTCGTACTTCTTCATTTCCGCTTCGAACTGCTTGTGCGCGAACGGATAGAGCTGCTCGATACGGATGATCGCGACGTCGTTCGCCTTCGCTTCGCGGCGATGTGCGAGCAGGTCGTAGTAAACGCGGCCCGAGCAGGCGATCACGCGCTTGACCTTCCTAGGCTCGATGGCTTCGTCGATTTCGCCGAGGATCGGCTGGAAGGCGCCCTTCGCCAGTTTGGACAGGTCCGACACGGCTTCCTTGTGACGCAGCAGCGACTTCGGCGTGGCGACGATCAGCGGCTTGCGGAACAAGCGGATCATCTGACGGCGCAGCAGGTGGAAAATCTGCGCCGGCGTGGTGGGCTGAACGACCTGCATGTTGTGGTCTGCGCACAGTTGCAGGAAACGCTCGATACGTGCCGACGAGTGCTCCGGACCCTGACCTTCGTAGCCGTGCGGCAGCAGCATTGTGAGACCCGACACGCGGCCCCACTTCACTTCGCCCGACGAGATGAACTGGTCGATCACGACCTGCGCGCCGTTCACGAAGTCGCCGAACTGCGCTTCCCACGCGACGAACGTGTTCGGTTCAGCGGTCGAGTAGCCGTATTCGAAGCCGAGCACGGCTTCTTCCGACAACACCGAGTCGATCACTGTGAACTTCGCCTGACCTTCGGCGATATTCTGCAGCGGCACATACGTGCCGTCGTTCCAGCGCTCGCGGTTCTGGTCGTGCAGCACCGCGTGACGGTGCGTGAACGTGCCGCGGCCCGAGTCCTGACCCGTCAGACGCACGGCGTAGCCCGATGCGACCAGCGATGCGAACGCGAGATGTTCGCCCATGCCCCAGTCGAGCTTGGCTTCGCCGCGGCCCATGGCGCGACGGTCGTTGATGACGCGCTCGACCAGCGGGTGAACCTTGAAGTCTTCCGGAATCGTGGTGATGCGCTCGGCGAGGCGCTTCAGTTCCGCGAGCGGCACAGCCGTGTCGGCAGCGTCGGTCCACTTGCGGTTCAGGAACGGAACCCAGTCCACCGCGTACCTGCTCTTGTAGTTCGAGAGCACCGGGTCGACCGTGTGGTGGCCTTCGTCCATCGCCTTGCGGTAGGCCTTGACGAATTCGTCGCCTTCTTCTGCCGTTATGACGCCTTGCTGCACCAGCTTTTCAGCGTACAGGGCACGCGTGCCCGGGTGCTTCGCGATGGTCTTGTACATCAGCGGCTGCGTGACAGCCGGGGTGTCCTGCTCGTTGTGACCCAGCTTGCGGAAACAGACGATGTCAACCACGACGTCCTTGTGGAACTGCATACGGAAGTCGATGGCGAGCTGCGTTGCCAGCACGACCGCTTCAGGATCGTCGCCGTTCACGTGCAGCACCGGCGCTTCGATCATCTTGACGACGTCCGAGCAGTACAACGTGGAGCGCGAGTCGCGGGGGTCCGACGTCGTGAAGCCGATCTGGTTGTTGATGACGATATGAAGCGTGCCGTGCGTGCCGTAACCGCGCGTTTGCGCGAGGTTCAGCGTTTCCATCACGACGCCCTGGCCTGCGAATGCCGCGTCGCCATGGATCTGCACAGGCAGAACCTGCAGACCGGTGTCGTCGCCGCGACGGTCCATACGGGCCTTGGCCGAACCTTCGACCACCGGGTTGACGATTTCGAGGTGCGACGGGTTGAACGCGAGAGACAGGTGAACCGGGCCGCCTTCGGTCGAGACGTCCGACGAGAAACCCTTGTGGTACTTCACGTCGCCGGCCGGCAGGTCGTCGTGGTGCTTGCCTTCGAATTCGGCGAAGAGGTCGGCCGGCATCTTGCCGAGCGTATTGACCAGCACGTTCAGACGGCCACGGTGAGCCATGCCGATGACGATTTCCTGGACGCCGTTCGCGCTGCCGTAACGCACCACTTCGTCCATCGATGCGATGAAGCTCTCGCCGCCTTCCAGCGAGAAGCGCTTCTGACCGACGTACTTGGTGTGCAGGAAGCGCTCGAGGCCTTCAGCAGCCGTCAGGCGATTCAGGATGTGCTTTTTCTTCTCGTTCGAGAAATTCGGCGTGGAGCGGATCGATTCGAGCCGCTCTTTCCACCAGCGCTTCTGCTCCGGATCGCCGATGTACATGTACTCGGCGCCGATCGTGCCGCAGTACGTGTCGCGCAGTGCCTTCACGATCTCGCGCAGCGATGCCTTTTCGAATCTGAAATACAGATTCGTGGCGCTGAACTCCTGGTCCATGTCGGCTTCGGTGAAGTCGTAGAACGCCGGTTCGAGTTCGGGAATAGCAGGACGTTCGCGGCGCTTCAGAGGATCGAGATTGGCCCATTGCGAGCCGAGGAAGCGATATGCGCCGATGAGGGACTGCACATAAACCTGTTTGCGCGCGTTAGCGAGATCTTCGCCGCCGGTCGCGGTGCGCGAAATGAAGGCGTTGGCCTTGGTGCACTGTGCAAACGATTCGACGATCGGGCCATGGGCCACGTCGTTGGCATTGCTGCCATCCGATGCAGGTACATTCTGCAATGCGTCGAAATAGCTGCGCCAGTTCTCAGGCACTGACGCCGGATTATCGAGATATGCTTCGTACATTTCTTCTACGTACGGAGCATTGCCACCGAACAGATAAGAGTTCGACTGGAATTGCTTCATCATTTTTACGCTCACTTTTCTTCGAGTTTCTCGAGAAATAGCGGGTTACAGAACCTTCCGCGACACGGCCTGACCGTTTAGCGGATTGCGCGAATCAAGTCTTGCTTGGAAGGACCTAAACTTTGCACCTAGGAAGCATATCACAGAACGGATAGTGCAGATAGCAAACGAATTGCCGCCGAAGCTTGTCACAGCTGGCTTTCACGGCAATTACGGGATAGACAATAGTCTTCTGCAATAAATGAAACAGATGTTGCAGGCGCACGGAAAAGCGCTTGGCGGCGAATGCGCCGTATTGCAATGCACGCATTTTCACGCGATATAAACTACAGAAGCCATCCGAAGGTGGCTTCTGTTTTAACCCGCCGATGCTAGCGCGTCATGCTGCCGGCGCGCGTAGCGGCACGAGCGACGCGAATCAGTCCACTGCGCCCTTACGGCTTGCGCTGCGGCGCTCATGTTCCTTCAGGTAGCGCTTGCGCAGACGGATATTCTGCGGCGTGACTTCGACCAGTTCGTCATCGTCGATGAATTCGACGGCGTATTCCAGCGACATCTGGACCGGCGGCACGAGACGCACGGCTTCGTCGGTACCCGACGCGCGCACGTTGGTGAGCTGCTTGCCCTTGATCAGGTTCACGACGAGGTCGTTGTCGCGGCTGTGAATGCCGATGATCATGCCTTCGTACAGCGCGTCGCCCGGCGACACGAACATGCGGCCGCGGTCCTGCAGCTTCCACAGTGCGTAGGCAACCGCTGTGCCGTCGTGCTGCGAGATCAGCACGCCGTTACGACGCTCGCCCACCGCGCCGTCCTTGACCGGCTGGTAAGAGTCGAACGTGTAGCTCATCAGGCCCGTGCCGCGCGTGAGCGTGAGGAATTCCGACTGGAAGCCGATCAGGCCACGCGCCGAAATACGGTAGTCGAGACGCGTGCGGCCGCGACCGTCCAACGCCATGTCGAGCATTTCGCCCTTGCGGCGGCCCAGTTCTTCCATCACGCCGCCCTGGTGCGTGTCTTCCATGTCGACGGTCAGGTTTTCGTACGGCTCGAGCTTCACGCCGTCGATTTCCTGCATCACCACACGCGGACGCGACACGGCCAGCTCGTAGCCTTCGCGACGCATGTTCTCCACCAGAATCGTGAGGTGCAACTCGCCGCGGCCTGCGACTTCGAACGTGGTTTCGTCGCCGGTGTCCTTCACGCGCAGCGCGACGTTGTGGTTCAGCTCCTTCATGAGACGATCGCGGATCTGACGGCTCGTGACGAACTTGCCTTCGCGGCCGGCGAGCGGCGACGAGTTGACGAGGAAGTTCATGGTCAGCGTGGGTTCGTCGATCATGATCATCGGCAGTGCGTCCGGTTGTTCCGGTGCGCAGATGGTGACGCCGATACCGATTTCCTCGATACCGTTGATCAGCACGATATCGCCGGCTTCAGCCGAATCCACTTGGACACGCTCTAGACCCTTGAACGACAGTACCTGGTTGATCTTGCGGTTCAGGATCGCGCCGTCCGGGCCCGAACGCACGGCAACGGCCATGCCCGGCTTGATGCGGCCGCGCGTGATACGGCCCACGCCGATGCGGCCGACGTACGACGAATAATCCAGCGACGTAATCTGCAGCTGCAGCGGACCTTCCGGATCGGCCGGGCGAACCGGCACGTGCTTGAGCACGGCTTCGAACAGCGGGCGCATGTCGCCTTCGCGCACGTCCGGCGTGAGGCCAGCGTAACCGTTCAGACCCGACGCGTAGACGACCGGGAAGTCGAGCTGTTCGTCGTTTGCGCCCAGCTTGTCGAACAGGTCGAACGTCTGGTTGATCACCCAGTCGATACGCGCGCCCGGACGGTCGACCTTGTTGATCACGACGATCGGCTTCAGGCTGAGCGCGAGCGCCTTCTTGGTCACGAAGCGCGTTTGCGGCATCGGACCTTCCACTGCGTCGACGAGCAGCAGCACGGAGTCGACCATGGAGAGCACGCGCTCCACTTCACCACCGAAGTCGGCGTGTCCCGGCGTGTCAACGATATTGATGTGGGTGCCTTCGTATTTAACCGCGCAGTTCTTCGACAGAATCGTGATGCCGCGTTCTTTTTCGATGTCGTTCGAGTCCATCACACGTTCGGCAACCTGCTGGTTTTCGCGGAACGTGGCGGTCTGGCGGAGGAGCTGGTCGACGAGCGTGGTCTTACCGTGGTCGACGTGGGCAATGATGGCGATGTTGCGTAGGGCGCGGGTCATAGGAAACCTAGAGACAGTTGAGTGCGCCGCTTGCTGATGCCGGCCACCGGCCGGTGAATGACTTGTTGCCCGATCAATCAGACCAGACGACGAATCGGACAATCAGAACCACGACAAGCCCAAAGCGCACTTTTGGCAATTTAAAATTATAGCACGCGGCAGTGACGCTTTCTGGTATTCCCTGATGGACTGCGCTGTCTTCCGAGAAAATCTCGCGCCGAAACATCCTAACAGCATGATGGCAAAACCCTACGCGAATCCGCGCCAACAATTATGGCTCGGGCGCGAAATGTTCCTTGCCTAAGCTGCAATAACACTTGTCGTGTCAATCAACCGACGCCTATAATCCTGCCTAGTCAACCATTCAACCATTGCATTCGCACGAGAATCATGACGGAGCCGTCCTCTCCTCTTTACCCGAGACCGACCCTACCCAATACCAGCTAGGCGAAAGCGTCGGCTACCTGATTTCGCGTGTGAAATCCACGCTGTCCAATCTGGTCACGCAGCGCAGCATGGCTGAGTTGGGCATCACGAGTCAGCAAGGCAGCATCCTGTCATCCTGTTGTAATGGTGGCAAGCGGCAAATGCCTGCTGGCGGCCAAACTGGCCCGCGAATACGTGATCGACGCGAGCGCCGTGACGCGTCTGATCGACCGGCTGGAAAAGCGCGGACTGCTTACGCGGGTGCATAGCAACGAAGACCGGGGCGTCGTGCGCCTCGCGCTGACGCCGGAGGGTCACGCGATTGCAGCGCGCATGCCGGCGATTTTCAACGGCGTGCTGGATACGCTGCTGAACGGTTTCACCCCCGAAGAGGTGTGGTTTTCTGAAGAGCATGCTGCGCCGCGTGCTCGTCAATTCCGGCAAACAAATGGGACTAACCCGTGATGCAGCAAGCAATTTTGACAGCAAATCGTAATAAATTGCTTGCAGTGTCCATCATAACATTCCACTCAAAGAGTCGAGCGATGAAATCCCTTTTCCTGTCCGCGTCCAAGCTTTCGGGCCGGTCCGCCGTCGCCGCCGCGGTGACGGCGCTCGCCCTCACCGGGTGCGCGAACTACTTCGGTATGGAAAGCGACAAGCAGATTTCGTCGCCGGCCCAGTACGAGTCCAGCCAGAGCCTCGCGGGCCAGGGCGGCCAGTGGCCGTCGCTCGACTGGGCGAGCCAGTTCGGCGACCCGCAACTGCCCAAGCTGATCTCGGAAGCGCTCGACGGTAACCCGTCGAGCGCGCAGGCCCAGGCGCGTATCGCTAAGGCTTCGTCGTATATCGAGACTTCGCGCTCGGCGCTCTTCCCGAAAGTGAACAGCAGCTATTCGTGGAACCGCGAACTGTTCTCGGCGAACGCGCTCTACCCGCCGCCGTACGGCGGCACTTGGTACAGTGAAAACAACGCGCTTGCGAGCGCTTCGTGGGATCTGGACCTGTGGGGCAAAAACCGTCAGCGTCTCGGTCAGGCCGTGTCCCAGGAAAAGGCGGCCGAAGCCGACATGCAGCAGGCGCGCGTGACGCTCGCGGCATCGGTGGCAAGCACATATAACCTGCTTGCCCAGCTCTACGCGTTCCGCGACATCGCCGCGCGTGAAATCGCCAACCGCCAGAACATCGGCCGCATCACGAATGGCCGCGTCATCGCAGGTCTCGACACGAACATCGAGCGTCAGACGGCAAACGGCAACATCGCGACAAGCCAGTCGAACCTGACCGACCTCGACGGCCAGATCACCGTCGTGCGCTACCAGTTGGGCGCGCTGCTCGGCAAAGGTCCGGACCGCGGTCTGCAGATCGCCCAGCCTACGCTCACGGTCGGCAACGCCGTCGCGCTACCGGACAATCTGCCGGCCGACCTCGTCGCGCGCCGCGCCGATATCGTCGCCGCGCGCTGGCAGGTCGAAACCGCGATGCACGACGTGAAAGAGGCGAAGGCCGAATTCTTCCCGGACGTGAATCTCGCGGCCGGCTTCGGCTTCGACGCGTTCGGCTGGGGCCGTTTCCTGACCTCGGCAAGCCGTCAGATCCAGTTCGGCCCGGCGATCCAACTGCCGATTTTCGACGCCGGCGCGCTCCGCTCGCAGTTGAAGGGCCGTTATGCCGACTTCGAACTCGACGTGGCGAACTACAACCAGACGCTAATCAACGCGCTTTCCGATGTCGCGACGCAAGTGTCCACGATCCGCTCGATCGACCAGCAGCAAGGCGACGCGCAGCGCACGCTGGACGCGTCGACGAAGGCGTACCAGCTGGCCATGATCCGCTACAAGGCGGGCTTGTCGCCGCAGTTGCAGGTGCTCACCGCCGACCAGAACCGCCTCGCCGCGGAACAAACCGTGACGAGTCTGAAAATGCGCCGCCGCGACATGCAGATCGGCCTGATCAAGGCGCTCGGCGGCGGTTTCGACGCAACGCAGACCGGCCTCGTGGTGCCGACCGATGCTCCGGCGTCGGTCACCGCCGCGACCGCCGCGGCGAATTGAGCGCGCAGCCCGACACAGAACACGCAAGCACATCCGAATAAACGACGACGTTCAAGAGAACCCGGAGCATATCAATGAGCACCCCCCAGCAACCCGCGGCCAACACACAGCCGGCCCAGCCGGCGAATAACGGCAAACGCAAGCGCATGATGACGCTGCTCGTCATCGTGATCCTGATCGCCGCCATTGCTTACGGCCTGTACTACTTCCTCGTCTCGCGCTTCCACGAAAACACCGACGATGCCTATGTGAACGGCAACGTCGTGCAGATCACGCCGCAGGTCACGGGCACGGTGGTCGCCGTGAACGCGGACGACACGCAAACGGTCAAGGCCGGCGACCCGCTCGTTGTGCTCGATCCAGCCGACGCCCGCGTCGCGCTGGAACAGGCCGAAGCGAATCTCGCGCAGACGGTGCGCCAAGTGCGCGGCCTCTTCGCCGACGACAACCAGTACCAGGCGCAGGTGAATCAGCGTCAGGCTGACCTGTCGCGCGCTCAGGACGACCTGAAGCGTCGTCTGACGGTGGCGCAAACGGGCGCCGTGTCGCAGGAAGAAATCTCGCACGCACGGGATGCCGTGAAGAGCGCGCAGGCCGCCGTCGACGCCGCCCAGCAGCAACTCGCGTCGAACCGCGCGTTGACCGCGAACACGTCGATCGCCAATCACCCGAACGTGCAGTCCGCAGCTTCAAAGGTGCGTGACGCTTACCTGAACAACGCGCGTAATAATCTGCCGGCACCGGTCACGGGCTACGTGGCGAAGCGCTCGGTGCAGGTCGGCCAACGCGTCTCGCCGGGCACCCCGCTCATGGCGATCGTGCCGCTTGGCGGCGTGTGGGTCGACGCGAACTTCAAGGAAGTGCAACTCAAGCACATGCGCATCGGCCAGCCGGTCGAACTGATGGCGGACGTGTACGGTTCGTCGGTCGTGTACCACGGCAAGGTGGTCGGTTTCTCGGCGGGTACGGGTTCGGCGTTCTCGCTTCTGCCTGCGCAGAACGCAACCGGCAACTGGATCAAGGTGGTGCAGCGTCTGCCAGTGCGTATCGCACTCGATCCGAAGGAACTGGAACAGCATCCGCTGCGTATCGGCCTCTCGATGCAGGCTAACGTGAGCATCATCAAGGACGACAACGGCGGCCAGCTCGGCGAAGCGCCGAACACGGTCTACCAGACCAACGTATTTGCGAAGTATGGCGACGAAGCCGACGCGGAAATCGCTCGCATCATCGCGGAAAACGCTGGCCCGAACGGCGGCACGCAGAAATCGGCACAAGCCGGCGCTGCGCTGTGAAGACGGCCGCGAAATAATGGATCTGCGCGTACCTGACCGCGTACGCGGCAGCCCCGGCGGCAAGACGATTTAAGAAGGCTTTTTCATGGCTCAAGCTCAGGCGCAAGTCCCTCATCCGCCACTCGAGGGCGCGCAACTGGTGATCGGCACCATCGCGGTGTCGCTAGCCGTTTTCATGAACGTGCTCGACACGTCTGATTGCGAACGTGTCGATCCCGTCCATCTCGGGCGACCTCGGCATCTCGTCCGATCAGGGCACGTGGGTCATCACGTCATTCGCAGTAGCAAACGCGATTTCCGTTCCGCTCACTGGCTGGCTCACCGACCGCATCGGCTAGGTGCGCCTGTTCATGGCGTCGATCGTGCTGTTCGTGATCTCGTCGGTGGACGTGATCTCGTCGGTGGATGTGCGGCCTCGCGCCCACGCTGCCCTTCCTGCTTGCCTCGCGTGTTCTTCAAGGTGCGGTTGCCGGCCCGATGATTCCACTCTCGCAAACGCTGCTGTTCGCGAGTTACCCGCGCGCGAAGGCGCCCATGGCGCTATCCATGTGGGCTATGACCACGCTGATCGCACCGGTCGCGGGCCCAATTCTCGGCGGCTGGATCTCGGACAACATTTCGTGGCCGTGGATTTTCTACGTCAATATTCCGGTCGGCATCATTGTGGCGGGCGCCACGTGGATGATCTTCCGCGATCGCGATTCGGCCGTCAAAAAGGCACCGATCGACGGTGTGGGACTTGGCCTTCTGATCGTCTGGGTCGGATCGCTGCAGGTCATGCTCGACAAGAGCAAGGATCTCGACTGGTTCTCGTCCACGACCATCGTCGTGCTCGCGCTCGTAGCGGTGATCGTACTGGCGTTTTTCATCGTGTGGGAATTGACGACCGACCACCCGGTGGTCGATCTCTCGCTTTTCGGCGGGCGTAATTTCTCCGGCGGCACGATTGCGCTCTCGGTCAGCTATGGGCTCTACTTCGGCATCTACTTCGGCAATCTGGTGCTGCTGCCGTTACGGCTGCAAACTGATATCGGCTACACGGCAACGGAAGCCGGTCTCGTGATGACGCCGGTCGGCCTCTTCGCGGTGCTGCTCTCGCCTATCACGGGCAAGATTCTGCCGCGCACCGATCCCGCGTTATATCGCGACGCTGTCGTTCCTCGTGTTCGCGCTGTGCTTCTGGATGCGGTCGCGTTACACCACGGGCGCCGACACGTATTCGCTGCTCGTGCCCACTTTGATTCAGGGCATCGCATGGCGGGCTTTTTCATTCCGCTCGTGTCGATCACGCTGTCGAGTTTGCTGGGCAATCGCATTCCGGCCGCGTCGGGCTTGTCGAACTTCGTGCGGATCATGTGCGGCGGCATCGGCACGTCGATCTTCCAGACGACGTGGGACCACCGCACGATCATGCATCACGCGCAGCTGGCCGAGCAGGCGAACGCGTACAACCCGATGTTCGATCAATCGATCCGGCAGATGGGCACCGCAGGTTTTAACCAGCCGCAAGCGTACGGGCTTTTCAACACGATGGCGACACAGCAAGCCACACAGCTTGGCGTGAACGATCTGTTCTTCGTGTCGGCGGGGATTTTCGTCGCGCTGATCGCGTTGATCTGGATCACGCGACCGGAGCGCGCGGGTGGCGATGCGGGTGCTGCTGCGGCGGCGCATTGATGGCGCGCGGTTAATGCTCGGTTGATTCTGCGCTGTTGATTCGTTCGACGCGTCGCGCTCTCGGAGCACAAAAAAGGCGGAACCGCTTGATTGCAGTTCCGCCTTTTTTTGCAGCGAAGCAGTTGTCCGTCGATCGTTTTGCGAGAAACCCGCAACCGCTCAGTTCGCCGCCGTCACGACCAGACGTTCGGGCGCCAACACACCTTCGCCCTGCTTCGCCACACCCAGCAAGCGACCTTCTGTCACCGCATAAACGCGCACGCGAGGCGCGTGCTGAGCGTCTGCTTCGATCGTCAGCTCAGACATCTTGAGCCACTGACCATGCAGGAAGCGACGCGTCGCATCGTCGTCCAGATCCACGCGCGGAAACGTGGACAGTAACGCGTCCACCGGTTGCAGCCATGCGTCGCGTTCGCCTTCGGCCGCATCCGACAACGCGTCGAGCGTGACCGAATGCTCCAGCGTCAACGCACCGACGCCCGTGCGCCGCAGCGCCACGAGATGCGCGCCGCAACCGAGCGCCTCGCCGATATCCTCGGCAAGCGTGCGCACGTAAGTGCCCTTGCTGCAGGTCACGCGAAACGTAACGTTCGGCAGCGCGCAAGCCAGCATCTCGAGCCTGAGAATCGTCACCTGACGCCCTTCCCGTTCGACGGTCTGACCCGCGCGCGCATATTCATAGAGCGGCTTGCCGTCACGTTTCAACGCGGAATACATTGGCGGAACCTGAACGATCTCGCCGATGAACGCGCCGAGCGCCACCTGCACGGCCGCTTCGTCACACGTTACGTCGCGGGTGTCGATCGCTTCGCCTTCGGCGTCGCCGGTGGTCGTGCACACGCCGAGGCGCATCGTGGCCTCGTAGGTTTTGTCGGCTTCGAGCAGATCTTGCGAAAACTTCGTGGCTTCGCCGAAACACAGCGGCAACAGGCCGGTGGCCAGCAGATCGAGCGTGCCGGTGTGGCCCGCCTTCTTCGTCAGATAAAGGCGCTTCGCGCGGATCAGCGCGTCGTTGCTCGACAGCCCGAGCGGCTTGTCGAGCAGCAGCACGCCGTCGAGCGCGCGACGCGGCACGCGAGGGCGTTGAGGTGCAGTCATATCGGAAAGACGGATTCTTCGATCAATGCTTCAGACGTTCGTCAAAGTTGTGACGCTCACTCGTTGTCTTTCGCGCGATTGGCGTTGGCCTCATCGATCAGACGCAACATTTCCACGGCTCGCTCGATCGTCTTGTCGTAATGGAAATGCAGCGTGGGCACTGTATGAATGTGCAGACGCTTGAACAACTGGTTATGCAGATGACCGGCCGCATGCGTGAGCGCTTCGAGTGTCTGCTGCGGGTCGCCCGTCAGCGTCGTGAAATAGACCTTTGCGTGCGCGCAGTCCGGCGTCAGCTCGACACTCTGGATCGTGACGATACCGATGCGCGGATCCTTGATCTCGCGCAGCAACTCGGACAGATCGAGTTGAATCTGATCGGCGATCTGTACGTTGCGATTGGGGGAAGAACGTTTTTTAGGCATGGTGTTGTGTGCTCCGTTCGACGGATGCAAAAATGGTTCGCGCGGCTTCGGCGCGGTTGGCCGCTCGGGCGTCATCCAGACATCGTTCATGCATCGCACGGCCGTTGTTCAGGCTCCAACCGAACTGCATTGAGGCTCGCATGACGACGCCGCCGCAAAGCGCGCTACCCGAACCGGGCGCGAAGCATAACGTGGGCTCCAAGAACAACGGGCGGAGTGGGCGTTTAAGCCCACTCCGCCCGTAGAGCCGTACCGCGCGAATTACAGTGTACGCGCGACTTCGGTGACCTCGAAGACTTCGAACTGATCGCCTTCGACGATATCTTTGAAGTTCTTGATCGACATACCGCACTCGAAGCCCTGACGGACTTCCTTGACGTCGTCCTTGAAGCGCTTGAGCGAATCCAGCTCGCCCGTGAAGATGACGACGTTGTTGCGCAGTACGCGCACCGACGACGAGCGCTTGACGAAGCCGTCCGTGACCATACAGCCGGCCACTGCGCCGATCTTCGGCACCTTGAAGACCTGACGCACTTCGACCGTGCCCGTCACGACTTCGCACTTCTCCGGTGCCAGCATGCCCGACATCGCGGCCTTCACTTCATCCACTGCATCGTAAATGATGTTGTAGTAGCGAATGTCCACGCCATTGGCTTCCGCCAGCTTGCGCGCCTGTGCGTCGGCACGCGTATTGAAGCCGATGATGACCGCCTTCGAAGCCGTTGCCAAGTTGACGTCGGATTCGCTGATGCCACCCACTGCGCCGTGCACGATCTGAACGCGCACTTCGTCGGTGGAGAGCTTGAGCAGCGACTGCACCAGCGCTTCCTGCGAACCTTGCACGTCGGCCTTGACGATGAGCGGCATGTACTGCACTTCGCCTTCGCCCATCTGTTCCAGCATGTTCTCGAGCTTCGCGGCCTGTTGCTTGGCCAACTTAACGTCGCGGAACTTGCCTTGACGGAACAGCGCGACTTCACGTGCCTTGCGGTCGTCCGGCATGACGATGACTTCTTCGCCTGCTTGCGGCACTTCCGACAGACCCTGAATCTCGACCGGGATCGACGGACCCGCCGACTTGGTCGGCTTGCCGGTTTCGTCGAGCATGGCGCGCACGCGACCGTAGGCGCTACCTGCCAGCACCACGTCGCCGCGGTTCAGCGTACCGGACTGGACGAGGATCGTTGCAACCGGACCCTTACCCTTGTCGAGCTTCGCTTCGATGACGAGACCCTTGGCCGGCGCTTCGACCGGCGCTTTCAGTTCCAGCACTTCGGCCTGCAGCAGCACGTTTTCCAGCAGATCGTCGATGCCCGTACCCGTCTTGGCCGACACCGGCATGAACGGCGAATCGCCACCGTACTCTTCCGGCACGACCCCTTCCGCGACCAGTTCCTGCTTGACGCGATCCGGATTCGCTTCCGGCTTGTCGATCTTGTTGATCGCGACGACGAGCGGCACGCCGCCGGCCTTCGCGTGAGCGATTGCTTCCTTCGTTTGCGGCATCACGCCGTCGTCGGCTGCAACCACCAGAATCACGATGTCCGTTGCCTTCGCACCGCGAGCACGCATGGCCGTAAAGGCTTCGTGACCCGGCGTGTCGAGAAACGTAATGACGCCACGCGGCGTTTCGACGTGGTAAGCGCCGATGTGCTGCGTAATTCCGCCGGCTTCGCCCGCCACCACCTTGGCGCGACGGATGTAGTCGAGCAGCGAGGTCTTGCCGTGGTCGACGTGACCCATGACGGTGACGACCGGCGGGCGCGGCAGTGCTTCCGCATCCGACACTTCGCCTTCGACCAGCATCGCTTCCGGATCGTCCAGCTTGGCCGCAACCGCGTGATGGCCCAGTTCCTCGACGATGATCATCGCCGTTTCCTGGTCCAGCATCTGGTTGATCGTGACCATCTGGCCGAGCTTCATCATCGACTTGATGACTTCCGACGCCTTCACGGACATCTTGTGCGCCAGATCGGCAACCGTGATGGTTTCCGGCACGTGCACTTCACGTATGATCAGCTCGGTAGGTGCCTGGAACGTGGAGTTCTGTTCCTGATGCTTGCCACGACCCTTCGGGCCGCCACGCCAGCCGCGGTCGACGCCACCGCTCGTATCGCCGCGCGTCTTGATGCCGCGACGCTTGGCTGCGTCGTCCTGCCAGCCGCCCTTGCCTGCGCCCGGCTTCTTCTTGTCGCCTGCCAACGGTGCCGGCGTAGCGGCCGAAGCCGCTGCTGCAGGCTTCTTCGCGGCCGGACATGCCGGCGCTTCGCCTGCCGGACGCGCCGGCTTGTGCAGCGTGCCCTTGGCTTCCGCGGCCTTGGCCGGCTCGGCGGGCTTCGGTGCCTTGACCTGCGCCTTGCGCGGCGTGTTCATCATTTCGCGAATGGCGCGTGCTTCGGCTTCGGCCACAGCACGGCGCTTCGCGATTTCTTCTTGTTCGGCGCGCGCCTTGTCGGCGGCCTGACGCGCTGCGTCTTCCGCCTTCTTCGCGGCTTCGCGCTGAGCGGCGCGCTCGGCTGCGGCGCGCTCGTCGTCCTGTTCGGTCGATTTGGCAACTGCCGGCTCGGCGGCTTTCGCTTCTGACTGCTCGGCCTTGGCCGGCTGTGCAGCTTGCGCGGCCTTCTGCGCCTGCTCGCGTGCCTGACGCTCCGCCTCTTCGCGCTCGAGCTGTTCCTGACGCGCCTTCAGCTCCTGAGCCTGCTTCTCGAGCAGTTCAGCCTCGTGACGAGCTTCCTCTTCACGGCGCTGAAGTTCGAGATCTTCGGCTTCCGAAGCCTCGGCCACATGATTCGATGCCTCACCGCCTTCACCGGCGGTTTCGTCGCGGCGGACGAAAGTGCGCTTCTTGCGCACCTCGACCTGAATGGTGCGAGCGTTGCCCGTCGCATCGGACTGCTTGATCTCCGACGTATGCCGTTTCGTCAGCGTGATCTTGTGCTTGTCTGCATCAGTCGAGCCGTGAGACTTGCGCAAGTGGTCGAGCAGACGCGCCTTGTCCGTTTCGGACAGGGAATCGGCTTCGCTCGCTTTTGTTACGCCCGCCGCCTGCAGCTGCTCGAGCAGCACGCCTGCAGGCATCTTCAGTTCCGCGGCAAATTGGGCTACGTTGTTACTCGCCATTCATTCCTCTTAATGCAAGGACCGATTCCTTGCGGTTAGCATCGGGTCATGCGGCCTGACGGCCACGTTCAAATTTAGTGCGCCATGGTCATTTCTCACTGGAACCAGTGTTCACGTGCCTTCATGATCAACGCCTTAGCGGCATCCTCTTCCATTCCGGTCATCTCGACCAGTTCATCCACAGCCAGCTCGGCGAGTTCGTCGCGCGTCTGGATCTGATGCTCGGCCAGCGTCGCGAGCAGATCGGCGTCCATGCCGTCCAAGCTCTTCAGGTCGAGCGCTACATTTTCGACCTTTTCTTCGTTCGCGATTGCCTGAGTCAGCAACGCGTCACGCGAGCGGTTACGCAGTTCGTGAACAGTGTCTTCGTCGAATGCTTCGATCTCGAGCATCTCGTTCAGCGGCACGTAGGCGATCTCTTCGAGGCTTGTGAAGCCTTCGTCGATCAGGATGTCGGCGACTTCTTCGTCGACATCGAGACGCGCCATGAACAGGTCACGCAGTACACCGCGTTCCTGATTCTGCTTTTGCGCAGATTCGTCCGGCGTCATGATGTTGATCTGCCAGCCGGTGAGTTCGCTGGCAAGACGCACGTTCTGGCCGCTGCGGCCGATCGCGACCGCCAGTTCGTTCTCGTCTACGACCACGTCCATCGAATGCTTTTCTTCATCGACGACGATCGACTGGACGGCTGCCGGCGCGAGCGCGCCGATCACGAACTGCGCGGGATTTTCCGACCATAGCACGATGTCGACGTTTTCGCCACCGAGCTCGTTACGCACGGCCTGCACGCGCGAGCCGCGAATACCGACGCAGGTGCCGATCGGATCGATACGCTTGTCGTAAGCCACGACGCCGATCTTGGCGCGCACGCCCGGATCGCGAGCCGCTGCCTTGATCTCCAGCAGACCCTGTTCGATTTCGGGCACTTCCATTTCGAACAGCTTCATCAGGAACTCAGGCGCCGTACGCGACAGTTCGATCTGCGGACCGCGAGCGGTACGATCGACCTTGGCGATGTAGGCGCGCACGCGGTCGCCCACGCGCAGGTTTTCCTTCGGAATCAACTGGTCGCGGCGCAGCAGCGCTTCGACACGGCCGGTTTCGACGATGAAGTTGCCCTTGTCGAGACGCTTCACCGAGCCGGTCATGATGTGCTCACCGCGCTCGAGGAAGTCGTTCAGGATCTGCTCGCGCTCGGCGTCGCGCACTTTCTGCAGGATAACCTGCTTGGCGGCCTGCGCGCCGATACGGCCGAATTCGATCGACGGCACCGGTTCTTCGATGTATTCGTCGAGCTGGATCTCGGGCTTCTGCTCACGTGCTTCGAACAGCAGGATTTCCTGATCCGGCTCCTGCAGACCTGCTTCGTCCGGCACCACTTTCCAGCGGCGAAACGTTTCGTGCTCGCCGCTTTCACGGTCGATATGGACGCGGATGTCCGCGTCTTCTTCGAAGAGTTTCTTGGAAGCCGAAGCGAGAGCCGCTTCGAGCGCGGCATAAACCACGTCTTTGTCGACATTCTTCTCGCGTGCCAGCGCATCCACCAGCATCAACACTTCGCGACTCATTGTTTGCGGCTCCTAAAGTCAACTTTCGGAACGAGGCGTGCCTTGTCCATGTCTGCGAGCGTGAAATCGAGCATCGCAGTGCCTTCCTTCCCTTCAAATTCCAGACCGATCGTCTCGCCTTGCGGAGCATGCAGAATGCCCCGGTACGATTTCCGCCCGTCCAATGGCTTTTTCAATGTGATAACCGCCTCGCTGCCCGCGAAGCGTTCGAAATCCGCCAGTTTTTTCAGCGGGCGGTCGAGACCGGGCGACGATACTTCGAGCCGCTCGTAATCGATATTTTCGACCGTCAGAACGTGCTGGAGCTGACGCGTCACTTTCTCGCAGTCTTCGATCGCGATGCCGGCCGGCTGGTCGATATAGATACGCAACATGCCGCGCCCAGTGTGCCCGAGATCGACTAGTTCGTAGCCGAGTCCCACGACCGTGGTTTCAATCAGTTCCGTCAGTTGCACAGTGCCCTCTTAGATGTTCGCGCAGCGAGCCTGCCGCTTGTCTTGCAAACAACCATGCGGGCCGCGCGCCAAGCTGGCGCACGTTCGTGCTACCCGAGATGCGCCGAACCACTAAACTGAGCGGCAAAAAAAAATGGGCGAAACGCCCATCATCTTATTGCCGGTGGTCGCACCTGAGCCACACATAAAAAGCCACACGCCCAGCTACTTTGCGATTGTAGTCATTTTCGCCCCAAACGCAAACCGCAGAACGCCGCCTGTCGTGCATTCCGGCTTGATTTTGCTGCAATCTCCGACCGATATGGCGACGTTAGAGGTGTTTTGCAAGGCGGCCGGAAACCTAGCGATGCACGCGAAAAGCGAATGGGCGGAAAAAACCCACCCCTACTTCCCTACGCCGCGCCGCCGAAGTCGCTTCGCGGCTTCGTTACGTGCTTCACACGCCCGGCGACGGCGCATCGCACACATCGCCCGCCGTTATGTCGGCCGCCATCCGTTCTGCTTTCACCGCCACTTTACGGCTCTTACCGCGCCTCAACAGCCGATTACCGACCGCGCGAACGACCGCGCGGCGCGCCGCCGCGATTGCCGCCACCCGGATTGACGTTGCCGCGGTTTCCGCCGGGACCGCGATTGCCGCCGCCGTTGCCCGGATTCGCGCCGTTACCGCCGGCGCGCTTGCCGCTGCTCGCACGGTTGCCGTTGGCCGACGGCAACCGATTGCCGTCGACGTCGCGGCCGCCGCGCGGACCGCCGGCGCCACCGCCAAAGCCGCCCATGCCACCACCGAAGCCCCCCGCACCGCGCGCCCCACGATTGCCGAAGCCGCCCGCCGCCCCACCACGGCGGCCCTGGCCGCGCGTCGGTTGCTGATCGAAACGGCCGTGGGACATCAGCACGGGTTCACGGTTGATGAAACCCATCGACGTTTGCATCGGGTCCGGCTGCTTGCGCTCCGGCGCTTCACGGCGGCCACCCTTCTCTTCGCTCGGCGCCTTCAGGCCGACCGACGCCATCAACGCGCGCACCTGATTATCCTCAAGCTCTTCCCAACGGCCGCGCTTCAGACCGCGCGGCAACGAAATCGGGCCGTGACGCG
The DNA here is from genome assembly GCA_940747215.1 of uncultured Paraburkholderia sp. Lineage (GTDB taxonomy): Bacteria > Pseudomonadota > Gammaproteobacteria > Burkholderiales > Burkholderiaceae > Paraburkholderia. The sequence goes on from CALNWS010000004.1 coordinate 50,680, forward strand.
TACGGATCAGACGGCTAACCATCAGGCCGGCCGCTTCGAACATACGACGCACTTCGCGGTTGCGGCCTTCGGCCAGCGCCACGTGATACCAATGGTTCGTGCCTTCGCCACCGTCATCGCGAATACGCAGGAAGTTGGCCGGACCGTCGTCCAGCTCGACGCCGTGCAGCAGCTTCTGACGCATGCCTTCCGCGAGTTCACCAACCACGCGCACCGCGTATTCACGCTCGACGCTGTAGCGCGGGTGCATGAAGCGGTTCGCCAGATCGCCCGACGTGGTCAGCATCAGCAGACCTTCGGTGTTGAAGTCGAGGCGGCCGACCGCGAGCCACTTGGCGGTTTTCATCGGCGGCATTTTGTCGAATACGGACGGACGGCCCTCCGGATCGGCATGGCTGACGATCTCGCCAGTCGGCTTGTGATAGATCAGCACGCGCGGCGGCTTGCTCGCGAGCTTGCGCTTGACCGGCTTGCCGTTGATACGCACCTGGTCAGTCGGCATGATGCGCTGACCGATGTGAGCCGGCTCGCCGTTTACCGACACACGGCCGGCGACGATCAGTTCTTCCATGTCGCGGCGCGAGCCCATACCGGCTTCGGCGAGCACCTTGTGCAGCTTCGGCGCGGCCGGCTTGCCACGGCGCAGCATTGGGGCGCGCACGCCGCCGGTCATGCTGTTGTCCGCGTCGAACGCGGGCGACGTGACGTACGAGAACAGATCGTCCTGCGAGCCTTCGCTTGCCGCGCCCTGCTGCGCTTCGCCGCCGCGGCGGTTCTGGCGCTGACCGCCTTCGCGCTGACCTTGCCAGCCCGGCTGACCTTCGTTCGGCTGGCCTTCCCGACCCTCGCGCCCTTCGCGCTTTGCGCCCACGTTGCGGCGCGACCCTTGACCCTTGGCACCCGCGTCCTTACGCGGCATGCGCACCTGCGCCACGACTTCGCCGTCCGGCGGCGCTTCGGTGACGATCAGCGCGCCTTGCGCGGCGGCGCCTTCGGCACCCTTCGTCTTCGCTCCGGCGCGACGGCGCGCGATCAGACTGCACGGCCCGCGACGCAGTCCGCGGCGCGGACGGTCCTCGCCGCCTGCCTCCGCGCTTTGCGCCGGACGCTCGCCGTCGCCTGACGACGCTTGCGTGGTACGCGTCTCGTCAGCACGAGCCGACGGCACGGCGCGCTCGGATTCGGACGAATCGGTGTCGTGGGTATGTGTCAAAACAACCTCAAAATGTCAGGTCGCGCGCCCCTTGCGGGCGCGGCAAAAAAGTCCGGTTACGTCAGGCGCTGCGCGGCTCGGGTTCGTCGTCGGTCAGAAAACCTGCGTCCTGCGCAGCATCGCGGCGCTCTTCGTGATCGCCGTGCGCTGCCGTGATCGGGTTTGGCTCGGCGGCATGCTCCGTATTGCGGAGTACGCTCGAGTCGTGCGCGGGTGTTACCGGATCAGCCCGGGCAGCCGGATCGTGATTCTGTGCGGCTTCGTCGACGCCGGACTGCGTGTCCTCGGATTCGACATGGGCCGCTTCGCCCGTGGGTGCTTCAGCGGTGTCGCGTGCCGAGCCGGATTCCGGTTCGTCGTGACCGGTGCCCGCGTTGGCCGCGCCCGCCTGTGTTCCGGCGATATCCTCGTCGATACCCTCATTGTGAGCCGTCTGCGCCGGTTCAGCATTCGAGCCATGCTCCGCTGATGCCTGCTGCCCTTCGGCCGGCCCTTCAGCCTGTGCCTCGACTTCTTCTCTAGCGATTTCCGTTCCTGCCACGCCACCAACGGCTCCAGCCTCTTCGCTCGCCACGACGTCGACATCGGCTGCTTCACCCGAACCGAACACCTGCGCGATCTCGGCGTCGGAAAACTCGATCGCGTGCTGGCCCAGCAAGTCCGCATTCAGTTGCGCCGACGGATCCGCGAGCGGCGGCAACTCGTCGAGCGCGCGCAGACCGAGGTCGTCGAGGAACTGACGCGTGGTGGCGTACAGCGCCGGACGTCCCGGCACGTCACGATGGCCGATCACTTCGATCCAGCCGCGATCTTCGAGCTGCTTGACGACCTGCGTGTTCACCGTGACGCCGCGAATCTCTTCGATATCGCCGCGCGTGACCGGTTGCCGGTATGCAATGATCGCGAGCGTTTCGAGCACCGCGCGAGAATATTTCGGCGGTTTCTCGGGATGCAAGCGGTCCAGATACGAACGCATTGCGGGCTTGCTTTGAAACCGCCAGCCCGAAGCCAACCCGACCAGCTCCATACCACGCCCCGACCAGTCCTGCCTGAGGTCTTCGAGCAAAGTCCTAACGGTGTCTGCCGACACGGCGTCGGCAAAGAGCTTACGCAACTCGCCGAGCTTTAACGGCTCCTGCGCGCAGATCAAGGCAGTCTCGAGGACGATCTTCGCCTCTTGGGTATTCATGCAGCTAGGTCGGACCCTGTGGTCAAAGAACCGGATCAAACAGACGATGTGGAACTGAAGACGCGCTCGCCCGATTCTGATCGGTCATATTGATTGATGGGAGCACGCACCGGGGGGAGGCGAAACAGGCAATCGAGTCAAACCCAGCCGGACGGAGCAGCGATATTCCTGAAAGGAGTCGCGTGACTGAGAGCTATATTACGCAAAAACAATCAGTGCGTAAAGGCGCAATGCCCCGCGCATCGTCGGCCGGGACCCGCCAAGCCGTTATTCCAGACGGCGTTCAGCGCGACGCGCCGTGTTCACTCAAAAATTTCCGCAGTCGTTCGACGCCCGCATCCAGGCGCGGTGTCGCACGCATAGCACCAGCGCACGAAACCTTCCCCCTGCGGACCAAACGCACTGCCCGGCGCCAAGCCGAGCCCCGCTTCGCGCACCAGATGATCGCGCGACGCCTTCAGGTCAAGCACCAGTTCCTGCGTGAAACGCTCGCCCTCTTTCACCACCGCGATGCCTGCCTGCTGCACGAACGACGGCGCGCACGACGTGTTGTACTCCACCAGCTTGCCGAGATCGCCCATGAGCGCGGTAGGCGCGACGATCCAGCCGAGCCGTCAGCCCGTCATGAGCCACGCCTTCAAAAACGAGTTGACGCAGATCACCCGCTCGTCGCGCGAGGCCAGATCGAGAAACGACGGCGCCGTGCGCGTGTTGTCGGCCTAGCCGCCTGCGTAGTACAGACGTTCGTATACTTCGTCGGCGACGATCCAGATGCCATGCCGCCGGACTCAAGCACGGTGCGCTGGTCGTCGCGGCTCATCACCCAGCCGGTTGGATTGTTCGGCGAGTTGATCAGCAGCATGCGCGTATCCGGCGTGAGCGCCATGAGCATTTGTTCGACGTCGAGCGCCCAACCATTGTCGCCGTACTGGAGCGCAACCGTTTCGACATGCGCACCGAGAATTTTCGGAATCTCGACCAGATTCGGCCACAGCGGCGTGACGGCCACGACGCGATCGCCCGCGCCCACCACCAGTTGCGCGGCCAGCATCAGGGCGCTCACGTAGTCGGCAAGCGCCACACGCACGGCGTCGCGCGCGTTCGGAACGGAGAGAGCGGACAGAGCCGGTTCGGTCATCGAGGCTTCCAGACTCCAGACTATTGATGTGAGGCGGCGAGCGAGTGGCTAGCGCTCAGCCGGAAGGCCAACAGTGTAGCGCGAGTGTAGCGCGGCGTCTTTTTTACGACGGCAAACTCTGCGGTGCGTTTCGAGCGGCGGCCGCCGCATATTGCCTGCGCCCGAAAGCCGTACCCTGACGGTAGCCAATGCCGCGCCCAAGCCATGTTCAACCGAGGTCTTCCGCGCGTGCCGGAACCTGCCGGATCAGCCCTCAGACGGCCTCGGCGGCCGGCGAAAGCGAGCGGTCGCGGCGCCGTACCAGTTCGACGGTGCGCTGCGCGTGCGGCACGAGCGGCCGGGCGACCAGCGAAGCACCGGCCGGCAGCAGCAGCGCGAGCCACGGCAGCACGCTCACGCCGACGCCCGCCTCGACGAGGCCGAACACAGTGGCCGAGTTCCTGTACAACGGTGGCGTTCACGCCGTGCCAGCATAACGGCATCGATGATCGGCCGGCTGCCCGACGAGTAATCGAGCATGACGAGCTGCTGCCCTTCCAGATCGCTCCACGCAACCTGCTTCTGCGCCGCAAGCGGATGGTCGTCGCGCGCGACGACGCAAAACGAATCGGTCATCAGCGTTTCGCTCAGCAGGTCGTCGGAAGAAAAGGGGCCGACGATCACGCCGAAGTCCACCTCGCCCGACTTCACCTTGCGCACCACGTCGCTTTGCACGTCGTCGCGCAAACCGATCGCGATGTACGGAAACTGTCGCACACAACGCGGCGACGACGCCCGGCATCAGCCGGCAGGCGACCGTCGGGCTCGCGGCCACCACGACCCGGCCGCGGCGCTGCTCGCCGATTTCGCGGATCTCGCGTAGCGCGTCGTCCAGATCGGTCAGCAGACGCGACACGCTCGACACGAGGTTTCCGCCCACGTCCGTGAGCTGCACCTCGCGCGTGGTCCGGTCGATCAACTTGAGACCGATCTCGCCCTCCAGTTCGCGCACACAACGACTCACCGCCGACTGCGTCAGGCCGATTTCATCGCCTGCCCGGCTGAAGCTCTGCAGCCTCGCGACCTCGATGAAAACCCTTAGCTGGCGCAGCGTCACATTCATTTACCGACCTTATCAATCTCATATTTTGATGCGTATTGGTAAGCAAGGTAAGCAAGCCGGCGTTCGGAAGCACGTGTTTCGTAATATCCCTGCAACGCAGCAATAAGGCGCAAACGCACGCTGCGCGGGCCTGATTGCACAAGATTGGTGATTGTCCAGATTTGCGAGATGGGTTTTTTTTAGATTCTCATACGCCCCTAGCTAGCGCCCACGCTGGCCCGCTGTCAAGGGCTTTCAGGCAGTTGGACTCAACTTGGCACACATCCTGCGTTTTCACAAGGGTCGGCGCCACGGTCTTTCAACTGTGTACCAAATCGTGGCAAGCCCGACCCTCCCTAACACTCGCCTATCGAGTGCATGGAAAGTGCGCGGCGCGGGGCAGCACACCGGAGTTAGCTTCGCTGAGGTGAAACATGATGCTGTTCGACGATTTGAGAGACAACGAGTGGGCGCTGGTCGAGGCACTGTTCTGTGCCGAACCTGCACGGAGCGAACGACGCGGTCGGCCACGCGTGGAAGCGCGCGCGGTCGTCAACGCGGTGCTTTGGGTACTCTCGACCGGTGAAGGCTGGTCGAAACTGCCGGGCCGTTACCCGTCGCCGCCGACCTGCCGCCGCCGCTTCGACGAGTGGCAAGCGGATGGTACGCTCGCCGAAATTGTGAAGCGACTCGGCACGAGCGGCCGCGAGATTTCGCTGCGTGGCCGTATCGGCACCACGGCTGCGAAACCGCCGGCACCGCCGAGCCGCGACCGCCTGCGCGGCGTATTCTGGACGAATCCGGAATCATGGCGCGCTCCGGTCAAGATGACCTGACGCACATGCACATCCGCTTTGCCTCCGGGTGTCTCAAGGCGCCCGGCATGTCGTACTTCAATCCGGGCTGCTGCGCAGGGTCGTAGATGCCAGCCGCACCTGTCATGGGCACCGCTCACCGGCGCGCCCAACGTGGTTGTCGCTGCGGTTTTATACGCAATCGCCCATCCATTCATGCCCTGTCGACGCGCTGCTTCAGAGTCAGAAGCCGCGCGACAGTTTCGGATGAAATATCCATTTACTATTGCTTACAGCGTGCTTTCGCGAGTAGGTATACCTTGTGTCTATGCAAACAGGCCTTGAGTCGATTGGCTTGACGGAAACTCAGCATGAAACCAATGTCACTGCTTCTGTGCGGCATTGTCGTTTCAGCGATGGCCGTACCGGCGTTCGCACAGGAACGCCAGCAGGCGTGGAACTGGCGGCCGGAACGCAGGGCTAGCCTGCAAGCTTGGCAACAGAGCGAAGCGCGTCCCCGCGACTTCACGCCGCCTACGCCGCGCGGCGACTTGCGCGACGATATCGCCAGCAATGCGACCGCTCGGAAATATGCAGCGATGATTTTCCACCAGCCGTCGAGACGACGGCCGGAACATACATGAAAGCTCGCGAACCGGCCTAAGGCCTGACTTCAAGCACGGCGGCGGCCCGTGTTTCAGCGGACTCTACGACGTAGTCGTTCATGCGCTGATCTGTCCAAGTGAGCAATCGCTCGTCGTGAGCGAGCCGCGCGAATTCGGCCTTGCCGCGCTCGGTGAGCACGGCGATGTCGACTGGAGCATGAAAACCCGGTGCCGGAGCGACGGTGCGCTGCCGAACGGTGTCCATCAGGCCTAACGCGCGAAGATATTTGAACACACCCGGCCTTCTGGCCCATGGGACTTGGCGATATTGCGCCCGCCGCAGCGCTTCGAGTACTGCTTCGTTGGAATACGTGATCATCTCACTTCTTTCTTAAAGTGCAGCTATGACACATCTATGCCCAACACGTCATCGCGTCACCAATGACGCGCCTAGCACCCGCCCCGGTCTGGAATCCGGCTGTGTAGAATCAGGCGCGCTCCGCTAGGTGCTGCCTGATCTCGTTCCGGAACCCCCGTCTGAATGGCATGTTAGCGTTCTGTCCTAGGGCCGACAATGCAACCGCTGCGGCGCGATAGCAAGCCCGAAGATTTGTTCCGAAAGACATACGTTACCCCATTTAAATTGATTTTATTCATTTTATAGCGCTTTTTTTGCAGCAATCATGCTATGGAAAAGCGCCCGCCGCCGCTCGACGTCCTGTTGCGCATCAACGCGAGCGCCGAGAATTACGCGGCCTGCAAATGCGCGGCGGTCAGTTGCCAGGTAATCGTGAGCGGCGGCAATCCGCAGCGTCACAGGCCAGCGAGGCAGACACCTACCTGCCCTACCTGTTGCGCCGCCAAGTGCCGCGCGACGACATCGTGCTCGAAAACACGAGCCGCACGACGTACGAAAACGCGCGCAACTTAGCGTCCATTGTGGACGGCGCACGTTACGATTCGTTGATACTGGTCACATCCGCGTATCAGATGCCGCGCGCGATGCTCGACTTTCACCGCTTCGGCCTTGAACCTCAGCCGCTCATTTCCAGCGCGCGGCGCGCGAAGCTCGGCGTGATGCCGCGCTTCTACAACCTCGAAAGCGCCGAGATCGCGCTGCATGAGCTGATCGGCATCGCGCAGTTTCATGTGTATCGCGCGATCAGATGGTTCTAGATTCGCGCCTTGCACACTGTCTGCGCGTTTGCACGGCGAGCACTGAAAAGTAGTCCATCCAAACGTTTCAGTACAAGCCTTTACATCGTGGCCACGATCAGTCTGTGATTTGCGCATGAACTGCGGCAGATGGCAGCCATGCTGCCGTCGCAAGCCCCGACGCATGCGAAAGTAACCAGATGTAAGCATTTGTCACTTCAGTTACAAAAGCATCTGCTGGAGCGGATATTGCTGACTAGAATGCATTGTCTTTCCATCTGGACAGGCAAATTCTCGGGTTAACAATCACTCTGCGGAGGTAGCAATGAAGAAAGTGTCCCTGGCAATCCTGGTTTCCCTCAGTGCCGTAGCAGGCGCGGCGTATGCGCAAGACAAGGGCGTCATGACGAGCACCGATCCGGCCAAGGCCGCCGACGTCGAACAGCGGGCGCAAGATTTGCAAAACCGCCAGCAAGCAATGAACAGCGCACCGGCCATGCCGATGAAGCATCACAAGATGACTCCGCATCATCACAAGAAGGCGCCGAAGGCGGACGCCGGATCCTGAGTCCGGGCGGGACGTTCCGATTTCAGCTTTGCAGCCAACGATCCTTGGTCGATAAACTGAACTCGCTGAACTCGCGCCCTCACCTGCGGCCTCGCCGCCAAGGTGAAAAGCCGAAGCCGGCGCCGCCAGTTTCGGCTTTTTGTCGATTGTCGTTGGCGATTCTGCGTGCTATTTCGTGAGCATTTTCGTTGACGGTAGCGCGCATAACCGGCAAGCCGCCGTATCCGGCAACCGGTATGCTAAAGTCGCGCACCGTCCGGCGTCGGCCGGCATCCCCTAACCCGTGCGCACCCTAGTGTAGAGGACAGCATGAGCAACATCCAGCTTGATATCGAATGGACTGAAGCAGCATCTCGCAAAATCGAGAAACTGATGCCGCGTGGCGGTCAGGAAGCTTTTCTGGCGCTGCCGCCCGTCGAATGCCTGCCGATGGAAGGCGACGTGCTGTTTCTCGGCCCCGACCGCAAGCAGCAACCGTTCATCGTGGCGGAGCGTCAGTACCATCACGACGGCGATGCGGACTGGACGATCATCCTCATTCTCGACGTGCCGCAAGCCGCGCATTGAGTGACCACGTGAAGCGGGCTGAGCGGTCGCTTTGAACGACCGCATCATGCGGCTACATGAAGCGGCCACGTCGAACGGTCACATGAAGTCGTCGCATCAAGCGGCCACATCAAGCGCCCCCATCAGACATTCACTGTACCCGGCCGCCCGACCGGAAAGCGAACGAAGAACCGGCACACAGCGTGTACGGTCCTTCTAAAAAATTCCAGAAAAAAGTCTCACGCAATCTTCGAGTCTCACGCAATCTTCGACACGACGCGAATTTCCGGGTGCTCGACCCAATCCGCCACCGCCTGTTTGTACGCTGCGATATGCGCGGATTTCGCGTGCGCCGCGAGTGCATCCTGGCTTTCCCAACGTTCGATGAATACGAAGCGACGCGGCTCCTGCACGTCGCGATGAAAATCGTATTGCAGCGTGCCCTGCTCATTGCGCGTCGGCCCGACGAGGCCTTCGGCCGCTTCGCGCAGTTGTTCTTCATGGCCCGGCTTCGCCACCGAGATTGCGACCACCGCGATTTCCGACATGCCTGTTCTCCGTCACTGAAAAAGGAAAAGCAGCAGCATACCTGCCGCCTCGCCAGCCGGAGGGGGCCGCGAAACGGCATTTCGCGAAGCCCGGCGTCTGTGACGACCCGCACATTCATGCAAATTGCAATCTGCTAGACTGGGTTCGACTCATCCGTCAGAATCCAGCATGGCTGGCATCGCTCCCGCGCGTTTTCGAGCCTTGCACGCATCGTTCCGATCTCGCGAGAGCCGTGCAATTGTTGCGTGCAGCCAAGGGCAGGCGTGCCCCGTTATCCGCTTGCCGCGATGTCACCATGTCCGCTCTCACGCCCGCTTTTCTTATGCCAACCGTCAGCGAAATAACCCTGAGCGGCCTGCTCCCGCATCTGGTACGGGATGAGTCCGGCTGGACCGCGACGTGGCGCGCGCTGACTTTGCAGAGCGTGTTTCAGCCGGTGCTGTCGGTTACGCATCAGTGCGTAGTGGGTTATGAAGGATTGCTGCGCGCTTTCGATCCGGTCGGCCTGCCCGTCTCGCTCGACTTACTGTTCGGCGGCATCCGCTCGGCCGCCGACGCGCGCGAACTCGATTGCATTGCGCGATGCCTGCACGTCGCGAATTTCATGGAACAGGGCATCTAAACCGGCTGTCTCTTTCTGAACACGCGTCCATAGGTGTTCGAAACGGGCTGGCCACAACGCGCGTTCATCGATGAACTGTCCGCGCACTTCGGCTTGCCGCAGGAGCGCATCGTGATCGAAGTGCTCGAGCAGCCCGCCGACGACGAATCCGCTGTCGCCAGCATGCTCGCCGCTTCGCAGCCGCGCGACTTTCTGATCGCTATCGACGACTTCGGCACCGGCTTTTCTAACTTCGATCGTGTCTGGCGTTTTCGCCCGGACATCGTGAAGCTCGACCGCTCGCTTGTGTCACGCGCCGGCAAACACGAAGGCGACGATTCGATGATCAGACATCTGATCGCGATGCTGCATCAATCGGGCACACTGGTGCTCGCCGAAGGCGTCGAGACCGAAGAAAAACTGATGATCCTGATGCAGGCCGGCGTGGCTTTCGTGCAAGGCTTCTGGCTCGGTCAACCGAAGAGTTCGATGCATGCCGCGTGCGAGAAAGTACCGGAGCTGATCGAATCGATGTGGACGAAGTTCACGCAATACGATCGCGAACATTCGGGCCACCGTCCGCTTGGTTTCGAAGGTTTCGCGGAAGCCGTGCTGGCCGCCGCCGGCACCTTCAAGGACACCGGCAACCTGTGCGAGGCCGCGCAGAAAATCTGGCATTTGCCGGAAGCACGCCGCGTGTTCATCATCGACCAGCACGGCGAACAGACTGAACCGTCGATCCCGTCGGCAGGCGTTCCGCCGACGCCGTTGCGGCTCGCCCCGCTCTACACCGGCACGCGCAGCAACTGGTCCCGGCGCGCGTATTTCAAGCTGCACTCGCGGTGCCGGGGCGTGTGGCGATGATGGGCCCACACTACTCGATCGCGGACGACCAGGACTGCTACACCGCGGCCATCGCTTTCGAGTGCGGCGGCACGCGCGTGCTCTGCGTGGATTTCGTGCCGACACCCGCGCCCACCGACGGACGCGCAAACCGACGCGTCCACAAGCGCTAGCCGACACGTTCAGCCGCTTTATTCGTCGACGCGGCCTCGGCCGGATTGGATCTCGCTGCGCTTCGCCTTGCCGTCGAGCCGCCGCAGGTTCGACGCGCGCGGGCCGCGTCGCCACACGCGGCTTGCGCGTAACGCTCACACTCTCGATCAGTTCGTCGAGCCGCGCGATTCATGTCCTGCTTACGATGTTCCTGCGCCTTGATAATGACAACGCCATCGCGCGTGAGCCTGTGATCGGACAGCGCGAGCAGACGCATCTTGATCACGTTGGACAGCGACGACGCCTGCACGTCGAAGCGCAAATGAATCGCGCTCGACACCTTGTTCACGTTCTGTCCGCCCGCACCTTGCGCGCGCACTGCCGTCAGTTCGATTTCGTTCGGCGGGATCGGGTATCGGGATGTCATGATGCAAAAATGGACCTGAAGACGTGAGCGTACACAGCGCGCGATTCTTCCCGGCTACGGAGTTTCGGGTGCTCATGTAACGCTTGCGAAAGCTTCAACGGCACGTCAGCGATCCATAAAATACGGTGCCGAAAAACCGTTTGCACCGACGCCGCGAGTTATTCGATACTGTGCTCTCTACTTTACCGCGTCGATTCACATGAAGCCAAGTCCGCTGCTGCGTCCCGCATTCATTCTCGAACTGGTCGTCAGTCAATTTCCTGCTGCCGTGGCTTGCGTATCGCTATGCGTTGCCGCATTTCGGCGAGACCGGCGCGCCGATCGTCTGGAGCCTGATCGAACTCGTGCGCTTCCGTCGCGTCGACGCGCTCAGCATCATGGGTCGTCTCGGGCATCGTGCTCTATTGCGGCGATGGCGCTGGGCGGCAGCCCGCGCATGCTCTTGCTGCGCGAGTCGCTGGTCTCCGGTCTCATCGGCATCGCGTTCCCTTCTACCTCGTACGCGCGACCGTCGCGCGCGAAATGGAAGGTGAGCGTTTCGAAGCGTTGTGGCGCGAGCGTCCGGCGCTCGTCACGTCCATGCGGCTGATGACGCTCGTCTGGGGCATCGGCCTCACCGTCGAAACTGCGGCTGCGTTCATGGATGGCGCTGACGTGGTCCATCGAGCGCTTCCTCGTGGTGTCGCCGTTCATCGGTTACGGTATTTATGGCGGGCTGACGATCTGGACGCTGTGGTATCGGAAAACGATTCGAAGCTGGGCCGAGGCTGCAGCGACTGCGGCAGATGCGGCAGGCGCGCGGGCAGGTGATACGGCAGGTGGCACGGCGAGATGAGGGCGTGGTGGATCGGCGCTCAGTTTGTGCAAAGCTGTTAGCAGTTGTACGCGTCGCGCTGCTTGCCGCTGCTTACTGCTTACCTAGCTCCTGCCTGCCCCCGCTTTTTATCCACTCCGCCTGCTCTGCGCACTCTAACTGTCGCGGTCCGAACCCCTCGCCGCCCACGGTTCCGCAAGCCTCGCCGCCACGCCTGCATCGCGCTGCGGATCCAATGCACGAGCACGGCGCAGGCCGATAATTTCCACGCGCTATCCACGCACCCTAACTCTCGCTCCTCGAGCCCCCTCTCCTCCCAAGCCCCGCAATTCTCGCCGCCAACCCTGAATCGCGCTGCGTCGGCGTGACGATCAACTGCGAGAGCACCGCCCGCGAGCCGACGATTTCCACCCGTTCGCGCGCCCGCGTAATCGCCGTATAGACGAGTTCGCGCGACAACACGCGGCTGAACACCGACGGCAGCATCAGCACCGCATGCTCGAACTCCGAGCCTTGCGACTTATGCACGGTCAGTGCAAACGCCGTGTCGTGCGGCGGCAGCGCTGCAGGCGACACCGCGCGCAAACTGCCGTCGCCGGTGCGGAAATACACGCGCAGCGCGCCGCCCGCGCTAGGCAACGCAATGCCGATATCGCCATTGAAAAGCCCGAGCGCATGGTCGTTGCGCATGACCATGACCGGGCGGCCGGCAAACCACTGCGCACCCACGGCAAGCGTGACGCCGGCGGCATGTCTCACCTGCGCAGACATCGCCGCGTTCACCTGATCGACGCCGCGCGGTCCGGACCGTGTCGCGCACAGAATGCGGAAACGGTTGAGCGCCTCGAAGAGCGGCTCGGGGTCCGGCGTCGGCTGAGCAAGCGCCTCGGTGAGTGCTTGCGCGTACGGCCCGAAGCCTTCGGCAAGACGCGTGACGGTGCGCTCGGACAGCAACGCTTGCGTGTCCTGATACAACGCCGCGGCGCACGGTTCGGCCGGATCGATGCGCAACACGTCCAGCGCCGAACTCGCCGAGCCGTCGCGAATTGCAACCGACAAACGGCCGATCGGCGATTCGAATCCGAAGCGATAATTGCGATCCAGCCAGACGACAGAATCCGCGAGCGGATTCACGCCCTGCGCTTCGTCGAACGCCGACGACTCCGCGAGAGGCAGCTCGCGTTCCTCGACACTGAAATACGCGTCGTCGAAAAACCCGGCGAACGGGAACATTTCGCCGGACTCCGGCGCATTGCTTTGTGCGAACAGATCGTCGGACGCGGGCGCGGCATCGTCAGGCATCGCCGCTTCAGAGACACGCGCAGCGCCCTTGCGCCGGTTCGCCGACGGCAACGCCTTCGCAAGCCGCGCTTCGTCCATGCCGAGCGCCTGTGCGATGCGTTGCAGCCCATGCTCCGTAAACGTGGGACGCGCGCTCAGTTCGGCGAACACCGCGCCCGCTTCCACGGCAGCAAGCTGATCCTTGTCGCCGAGCATGACGAGACGCGTGCCGGGCCCGATCGCGTCGAGAAGATGCGCAGCTATCGCCACGTCGATCATCGATGCTTCGTCGATCACCACCACGTCGTAAGGCAGCGGATTGTCGCGATGATGACGGAAGCGCCTGCCCGGCCCGGACCCCAGCAAACGATGCAGTGTGTACGACGTTTGCGGCAGGCGCGCCGCAAGTTCGGCCGGCAGATCGCCCGCGCGCGCAAGCAGTGTTTCCTGCATGCGTTGCGCCGCCTTGCCGGTTGGCGCAGCGAGCGCAATGCGCAAGTCCGCGCGCGCGTCGAGCAGACATGCGAGCACGCCGACCACGGTCGTCGTCTTGCCCGTGCCCGGTCCACCGCTCACGATCGTGAGTTGCCCCGACAGAGCCGTGACCGCCGCGACACGTTGCCAGTCGACTTCGTCGTCCTTCGGCTCACCGAAGTAGCGCAGCACGCGTTCGCGTAGCGCTTCGGCGTTCGAAGCCGCTCTTGGAACCGCGCTGGAATCCGTATCAAAGCGCGCTGCGTCGAGGGCAGCCGCCTCACTCGCATGCGCCACCAGCGAGCGCGCGAGCCTGCGCTCGTAGTCGTAATAACGCGCGAGATAAAGCCGCCCTTGCGCATCGATCACGAGCGGCCGCAGCGCCGCCGAACTCTTCGTGCCGTCGCTTGCCATGCCGCTCGCGAAGAGCGCCGCGCGCACGTCGTCACGCGACGCCTCGAAGCGTCGCGCGAGCGCCGCCAGCGGCACGCAGACATGTCCCTCTCCGATCGCGCGGCTCGCCGCAAAGGCGCCGCGCGCCGCCCACCGCGCGGCGTCCAGCGAAGCGCCACTGCACCGCGCGAGCGTACCGATGCGCCGCGCAAACCCTTCTGCAAGCGCAATGCTGAAATCGGCGGGCGCGGGTAGCGTGATGCCGATGTCGTCGATCTCTGGCGGTGTCGTGTTTGGCCGCGGCAGCGTACTCATGCGACACCTCCGATCATGGCCGCATCCAGCAGCGCCACCAGTTCGAATGCGGGGCGTCGCACGTGGACTCCCGCCGCGCCATCGGCGTCGCGCCATTGCGGCCGCACACCGCGCACGAACAGATACAGGTAACCGCCGATATGCGTCTCGTACGAATAGTCGCGCACGCGCGTCTTCAGATAAAGATGCAACGCCACCGTGTAAAGCAGCGCCTGCAGATGGTAAGCATGGCTTGCCATTGCCGCTTCGAGCGGTGCGGCCGCGTAATCGGCGGCGCTGTCGCCGAGATGGTTCGACTTCCAGTCCACCACCCAGAAGCGCCCGTCGTGTTCGACGATCATGTCGATGAATCCTTTGACGAACCCGCGCAACACGCCGGGTTCCAATGCCACGTCCGGATAGCCATGCTCGATCAGCAACGCACGCAGCGCCGGAAAATCGAGCGATGGCGACGCGAACAGAAACTCCAGCTCATTCAGCCGCCGACGTGGATCGAGCGCCGCGAGCCGCATGCCGGGCACGAGTTCGGTATTCACGACGTCCGCGATCAGTTTGTGCATCATCGCGGGCAAACGCGCGGCCAGTTCCGGCACCGCGGGTGCCGGCCGCTCGCGCAGTGCGCCGCGAATCGCGTCGGGCCAAGTGCCGGGATCGCTGAAATCGGCGAGTTCGAACATGCGATGCAGGCACTCGCCCGCCGCCGCGCCGCGCGGAAATGCGAGGATGTCGTCCTCCGCGTACGAAGGTGCAACGGGTGCAATCGGCACAAGCGCGTCGGCGATCTCGTCGTGATCGGGCCGCACGTCTTCCGCTGGGACGCTCGTTTCTTCCGCCTTGCTGCCCGCGGCAACGAGACCGCTGAAGCTCGCCATACGCCACTGATCGCGCAGCGGCCGCCGGTTCGCGCGCGCCGCCATATGCGCGCCGCTATCCTGCAAGCCGGCGAGCGGCGTGCGCCGCTCGATTTTTGGCAACGGCTCCAGCGCAACCGGGCCACCGGCGAGCGCCTGCCAACGTGCGAACAATTCGGCTTCATCGGGCGGGTCGCTCAACCATGCATCGAAATCGTGACCGCTTCCAGCCACGAGCCAGTTCAGCACGCTGCGGCGCGATTCCTTGCTCGAACGCGACGACAGATACGTGCCCGCCACCAGATAGCACCGATACACGGCACGCGTGAGCGCAACGTAGACGAGCCGCGCCCGCTCCGCCGCCTGTTCACGCGACGCGTAGCGCGACGCGCGTTCGGCTTCGTCATCGTCGCAACCGTAGTGCAGCACCGCGTCGCCGGTGTCGTCGTGATACTCGCGCGCGTCGGGCAAGCCGGACGACGGCGGCTCGCGCAGCCCGCCATCGTTCAGGAACGGGCAGAACACCACCGCGTATTCGAGGCCTTTCGATTTGTGCACGGTCACGATCTGCACGAGATTGCGATCCGATTCGAGGCGCAATTGCGCCTCTTCTCCGCCGCCCTGCACGCGTTGAGCGGCAAGCCAGCGCAACGTGGGCGCGATGCCCGGTTGTGTAGCCGCGCGCGCCTGCACGAGTTCGGCAAGATGATTGACGTTTGTCAGACGACGCTCGCCATCGGGACCCGCAACCAGACGTTGCGCCACGCGAAGCTCGCGCATCAGCGTGCGCCACATCACCGCGAAACCGCGTTCGTGCCACAGCGTGCGGTAGCGCGAGAAGCGCTCCACCCAGCCCATGGCGTCGGCGGCGTGCGCGGGATCGTCGACTGGCGCGGGCGCGTCGGCGACCTGTTCGAGCCGCCATAACGCGGCGGCGTCGAGACCGAGCCAGTCGGTTGCCAATGCGGCGCGCAGACGGCGCAGATCGCCGGGCGTATCGACAGCGGCCAGCACGCGCTCGATCTGTTCCGCGTCGAGCGTGGCGAACACCGAGGCCTGCGCCAGTTCCACGCTCCCTACGCCCCACGCGGCCAGCACGCGTTTGATGAGGCTGCCTTGCTTGTGCGTTTGCACGAGCAAGGCGATGTTGCCCGGCGCGAGCGGCGCGTCGCCGATGGTCACCGTGCCTTCGCGTGCGCCGCGCAGCAAGCGCACGATTTCAGCCGCGCATGCTTCGCTTGCTTCGCGCTGCACCTGGCGTTTGGTCAACGCGGCGTCGCCTTGCGGCAAGGTCCAGATGCAAAAGTCGCCCGCGCCGGGATCGGAAAGCAGCGGACGCCGCCGTTCGCTTGGACGCACGGGCTGGTAATCGAGACCTTCGAGCACGAACGCCTGCGGATTCGCTTCGAAAAAACGGTTGCACGCTTCGACGATCGGTGCCGTGGAGCGCTGGTTGACAGCCAGCGTGTAGCACGCCGACGCTGCGGCGCGCGCCGCCAGATAAGTGTGCAGATCGGCCGCGCGAAAACTGTAGATGGCCTGCTTCGGATCGCCGACCAGAAAGAGCGGTCCCGCCGGTGCAAAAATCCTGCTGAAGATTGCGAACTGCAACGGGTCCGTGTCCTGAAACTCGTCGATGAACGCGGCCGGATAACGCGCGTGCAGTGCGTCGGCAAGCCACACGTGGGATGCGAGCGCGCGATACAGGTTCGACAGCAGATCGTCGAACGAGACGACCCGGCGCGTGCGCTTGCGCGCGACGAGTTCGGCGGGCGCATAGTCGAGCCACGTCTGAACGAGCGAAAGCCAGCGCGCGCGCTGCACCGCTTCCGCTGTGACCACGGCGGCCGCGAGCGCCTCGGCATGGTCGAAGAACGCATGCTTGGGCGGCTCGAACTTCACCTTGGTGGCTTTCTTCAACGCGGACGTGGTGAGCTTCAGTGCGGCACGCGGCGGCGGCGCATGGTAGTCGCCCTGCGCGAAGTAGTCGGTCCATGCGGCGACGGCCGCGCTCACGTGTTCGGGCTTGTGCGAAGTCTTGCTCAGGCGATCCTGCACCTGGGCAAGCAAGGCGACGATGGCGTCGCGTTCGGCCTGCCAGAGCACGCACGCGGCATCGAAACCTGCACGCGCATCGTGGCCGGTTGCGTCCGCTTCGAGTTGCCCCCAGCGCAGTTGCGCAAGCGGCTTTTTCAGACGACACGCCAACTGCTCGTCGAGCGAGGCCGGACCCGCACGCTTCGCCACAAGCCAAGCCGCGAACGCCGGATGCGCATACGCGACTGGCTCGACCTGTTCGCGCCAGAAATCGGCGGCCATTTCGAAGCGCAACGCGGCGTCGTCGGCTTCCATTTCGAACGCGAACGGCATGGCGGCGGCGAAGGGCGCCTCCTGCAACGCACGCTGACAGAACGCGTGAATCGTGTGGATCGCGGCTTGGTCGAATGTGCGCAGCGCGCGGCGCACCACCTTCAATGCCGCTTCGAGATCAATGCCGCGCTCCGGCGCGAGCGTCGTTTCGAACAGACGCTCGATGAACGGATCGCCGCCCGTGTCGCCGGTTTCGATTGCGCGATGCAACTCGGCGAGACGGCCGCGAATGCGTTCGTGCAATTCGGCCGTGGCCGCTTTCGTGAACGTGACGACGAGAATCTGGTCGGCATTCAGGTTCTTTTCGAGCAGCAGGCGCACGTACAACGCACAGATGTTCCAGGTCTTGCCCGTGCCCGCCGACGCCTCGATCTGATTGACGCCGTCGAGCGGACACGCGAACACATCGAGTTCTTCCGCGTTCAGCGCGTAATTCTGCATGGCCGTGCTCATGACGCACCTCGCACATGCTGCGTCAGCGACTTGAACACGATCGATGCGAGGCTGCCGAACGGTTCGTCGAGTGTGAGCGGCGTGCCGCGCAGCGCGATACGCAACGCGGGGTCGTCGGACTCGCCGCGCACGCGGTCATTGATCCATACGCCCTGCGCGGCCGATTCGCTTTCGCTCACTTTTGCCCACGCGCTCTTCGGGAAGAATCGCAGCGGCAGCATGCGCCCTGCGCGAAAGAGCGCCGCGAGCGGTGCAAGCTCGTCGAGCGGCGCGGCGACCGGCGCAAGCTCGAAACTCTCGCCACTGCCGTGCCAGACGGTACGGCGCGGTCCATCGGGACGCACCGCGCAGTAGACGAGATGCGCGAGCCACGCCGACAGATAGTCGCGCGCAGTGGGTTTGGCGTAACGGAAAATCACTTGTCCGGTTTCGGTGAGCAGATTTAGTGTGCCGTGCAATTGCAGCGGCGTTTGCGCGGCTTTGCGCAAGGCGTCGTCGTGAACGCCAAAGAGCGCGCCTGCGATGTCGGCGCCCTCAGGCCAGCGCGGTTCGATATCGAGCACGAACGGCAGGAGTTCGACGCCCGCCGCCACTTCGCGCCTCACGCCTTCCGCCAGTTGACGCAGCGCGCCAAGTTCGCGCGAGCGCCACACAGCGCCGGTTGCACCGCCAGGCAACTCGGGGCTCGCAGCGGCAACTCGCCGGACGCGCTCGAACATGAGCGCGGCGCTTGCGTCGCCCGTCGTGTCGTTCTCCATGCTGCTGTCGAGCAGCACTGGCAACAGGCGCTCGGCGAGCGCGTCGCGCCCTGAGTAGTCGAGTTCAAACGGTTCGGTGTCGAGCAATTCGCCTTGCGCGTCGGAAAGCACGATTCCAAGCCGGTCGCGCAACAACGCGCGCGCCGGATGACGCCAGAAGCGCGTGAACTCGTCGAACGCGACCGACGAGTTTTCTTCGGGCGGCAGAGGCTTGTCGAAAAACGGTGCGGCCGCCGGATGGTGCTGCGCGGCCAGCAGCGTAGCAAGTTCGGCACGGTCGGCATCGTAGGTAAAGAGTTCGGGCGACGACGAGAAGTAGTCGGACGCGAACGCCTGCAGCGGATGATCGACGATGAACGCCTGCCGCGCCGCTTCGACTTCCGCGGAACTCGCCTCTTCGCTCGCCGATACCTGCACCAGATGATCGAGCAGTTCGTCGACCAGTGCGGCGGGCGGCAGCGGCGCGTTGTCGCGAATGCTGCGGCCCGTGTACGCGATGAAAAGCTGGTCGCGCGCGGCGAGCAGCAGGTCGAGAAACAGGTTGCGCTCGTCGTCGCGGCGCTGCCGGTCGCCGGCTTTGCCGAACGCGGCCATCAGGTCGAATTCGTCGGCGCGCGCGAGGCTCGGCAGCACGCCGTCGTCCATCCCGATCAGACATACGACGCGATACGGCAAGCCGCGCAAACTCGTGAGCGACGAGAACGTGACGCTGCCCCAAGGCACGCCGCCGCGCGCGGGGTCGTCGAGTGCCTCGGTAAGCGCGACGCGCACCACAGCCGCCGGCAACATGACGCTTTCGGTGCCGGCCTGCATGGCGTCGCCCATCTTGTCGATCGCGTCGCGCACGGCGGCGAGCGAATCGGCGAAATCGACGCCGGTGTCGAAGCACTCGCCCAGCGTTTCGAGCAGCAGTTGAGTCCATTGCTCGGGCGTGCGCTCTTCGGCGCACAGCGTGGCGAAGTTCTCGATGTCGTCGACGAAACGCGACAGACGTCCGAGCAGTTCCGCGCCCGAACCGTCCGCGCCTTCCACGGGCAGCCAGGCGTCGACCGGCTCGCCGCCGTCCGGCATCGCGTAGCCGAGATAGAGGCGTGTGAGCGCGTCCGCGAACGTGTGGCGCGCGACCGGCACGTGTTCACCCGCCGGTTCGGATGGTGCGAGGCCGCGACGCGCGCCCGCAGCCGCGAGCCATTCCTGCGCGGCTTCGAGCAAACCGGCGTCGATCTCGTAACGCGCGGCAACCGCGTCCACGCGCAGCCATTCGATCAGATCAGGCGCGCCCACGGTGCGCTCGGGCAACGCGAGCCAGTCGAGCAGCAAACGCGCGACCGGGTTCGCCTGCGACGACGGCAAACCGGTAATGCGATACGGAATGCGGCACGTGTCGCCGGCGGGCGCCGTGCCGAACACGGCGTCGATGAGCGGCCCCGCTGCTGCAAGATCGGAACAGGCGACCAGCACGTCGGACGGCTGCAGGTCGTCGAACTCGTCGAACCAGCCGAGCAGGCGGTCGTGCAGCACTTCCAGTTGCCGCGACAGGCTATGGCAGACATGCACTTCGATACCGCGTTTGACGGGAAACTCTTCGGCCTCCGATTCCGGCTGCAGATCGAGAATGCCGTTCTGCACGGCCGCGAGCCAGCTCGGCTCCGGATTGCCGTTGAACTCGCCGGTCTCGGACGACGCCGCGTTCTCAGTCAGTTCGTGCAGCATGTGCAACTGCGCCTGGGTTTGACGCCCCCATTCGGCGAGCAGCGGATGACCGACTTCCTGATGGTCGAGCTGGCCGGCGGCATCCAGCGCCTGCACGCGCCCTTCGCTCACCACGTCGAACCAGAATTCGCGGCACGGGTTCATCACATAGAGCCGCACGTCGACCCAGCGCGACAACGCGCGCAGGAGCGCGACGTGCAGCGGTGGCATGGTGGGCAATGTGAATACGCTAACCGATTCTGGCCAGCCTGCATTGGCTACGGCGTCGAGGTCGAGTGTGCCGATTTCATTCAGAAAGCGATACGCGGGCGGCAACGCGGCTGCGGGCGTCTGCGCATCGCCTGCTACTTCGGCGAGCACGGCGCGCCAAAGCGCGGCCTGCCAGTGCTCGTCTTCGCGTGCCGTGGCGCTGGCGCCGACAAGACGCGGACCGGTTTCGTCCGCGCTCGCGCCCGCGAAAATCGAGCCGCCCTTCTGCCATTGCAACAGCCATTCCGGGCGATACGTCAGGTAGTGGTCGAGCACCGTGGCCACGCGGCGCGCGAGTTCGTAACGCATGGATGCGTCGGCGGCGTCAAGATACGTACGCAGACGCGGCGAGGCGTTCCACGGCAAGCTCTGGTCCGACTCGCCCAGCAACCGGTAGCAATGCCAGACGAGCCGGTCGGGCGAGAACGGCGAATGCCTCGGCACTTCGATCACGCCGCCGATCTGCGCCCAAAGCCACTGTGCGAGATACCCAAAAATGACATTCGCGCAGATGCCCTGACGCGTGGCGATATCCAGTTCCAGCCGCCGCCTCACCGCCGCGCTAGGCACGATCACGGGCTGTGCCGACCACGGGTCGGACGGAGCCTGCACGAGATCGTCGAGCAGCGCGCCGACTAGCGTTTCATAGCGGTTCGAGTAGAAGAGCTGGAGCATAAATCCGGAAAAAGCACGTGGCGCGCGCGACATGCGCGAGCCACGACTGACCTCGAGGACAACGGTTACGCGATAGCATAACAAACTCGTTTCCAAGGCAAAACCTAGCCGAACGGACGAGGTCAGATCAGACACAAACTCAGTTAGACTCGACGGCAGTTCGAGGTCTGCTGACGGGCCACATGAGCTCGTGTATGGGTCACACGCGAATCGCGCGCGGATCACACGCAGGTCATGTACGGGCTTACCCGAGCGCTCCTTTCAACCGCGGTTTTCTCTGTGAACGGATTCTAGGCAATCGATGCGCCATTCGGTTGAAATAAAAAAATTCCTGTATAGCCAGTACTTTTATGGCGGCCTGCGCATCGCTGTCGGCGTATCGTTACCGGCCATCCTGTGTCTGATCGTGTTCCACAACCGCGAGCTCGGTTTTACGATCGCGACCGGCGCGCTCGGCGCGTGCGTGGTGGATATGCCGGGGCCGCTCAAGTACAAGCACAACGAGATGCTGGCGTGCACGGTGATCGGCTTTCTGTCGGCACTCGCCACTGGTCTCGCCACGGTGAACGTGGTTGCGCTGTGGTGTACGGTCGTGCCGCTCACGTTCCTGCTCTCGCTCATCGTCGTGTACGGCAACCGCTGGCCGCAGATCAGCTTCGCCACGCTGTTCATGATGATCGTGACGCTGGAGGAGCACTTCACGCCCATGCAGGCGCTCGTCAACGCGTCGTGGATTCTGCTGGGCGGTCTCTGGTACACGTACTGGTCCACTTTCGTGAGCCGCTGGATGATGCATCGCATCGTACAGCAGGCGCTCGCCGAAAGCGTGTTCGCATGCGCCGACTATCTGCTCGCGCGCGCTGCCTTCTACGATCTCGACAACGATCTGGACGAGTGCTATCGCAATCTGGTGGACAAGCAGATCGCCGCCGTGGACCGCCAGGAGGCCGCACGCGACATCGTGCTGCGCAGTCTGCCACGCCTGAAAAAAGGCATGCTCGAACCGCGCCGCGCGATGCTGTTCAACCTGTTCATCAATACGGTGGATCTGCACGAACTTTTCGTAGGCACGCATACGGACTATCCGCTCGTGCGCACCACGTTCGGCGGCTCCGATCTGCTCGTGTTCTATCGTGACCTGATCCGCAAATCGGCGGCCGATCTCGAAGAGATCGGGCTCGCGGTGCTGCAGAATCAGGTGCCACGCTCGCGCGTCAACGTGAAGGCCGAGTTGCGCGCAATCGAGTTCGAAATCGAGGTGATGCGAAAGCAGGATCTGCCCGCGAAGAATCCCGAGGCGTACTCGGCGATTTCCTCGACGTTCCGGCGCATCTGGAGCGCCACGCGGCTCATCGATAAGATGCGCAAGAGCCTGTCGAGCGACGCGCGCATCACCGAAACCGAGTTGCGTCTGGATCAGGCGCTTTCGCGTTTCGTGTCGAGCCGCCGCGTGCCGTTCGGGCAGATCTTCTCGAACCTCACGATGGCCTCGCCAAGCTTCCGGCATGCGCTACGCGTCACGATCGCGGTTGCCGTGGGTTTCTGGCTCGGACGTCTTCTGCCACTCACCAACGCCTACTGGATCGTGATGACCACCGTCATCATCCTGAAGCCCGGCTATTCGCTCACCAAGCAGCGCAACGGACAGCGGATCGTCGGCACGCTGATCGGCTGCGCGGCGAGCATCGCGCTCATGCTCTTGGTGAAGGAATCGCACATTCTGCTGGTGGTGATGTTCGCGTCGATGGTGATGAGCTACAGCCTGCTGCTCTTCAACTACACGGCGAGCGTGGTGTTCACGTCCTCCTACGTGCTGCTTATGTTCCATCTGCTCGCGCCGGGCAGCATGCGGATCATCGGCGAGCGCGCGATCGACACTGTCGTCGGATGCGCGATCGCCATCGCCGCGAGTCATCTGTTCCCGTACTGGGAGTACCGTCTGATGGGCAAGCTCGTCACCAACATGATCAACGCCACGCGGCAATATCTGGAGGCGAGCTGGTGGTGGAGCGGCAAGCCGGCGGCGGTCGCTGCGACCGTAACCGAAGCGGGCGCGTTCGCGCCGGCGGCGGCGATGACGGATCCGGCGATCGATTTCGCGAAACCGTCATTCGCGGGTGGCGGTGCACGTGGTGGCAGCGGCAATGGAGCAGCGGCGGCTGCAACGGCCGCAGTGGGTGCTGTCGGCGCTGCGAGTGCAAGCGGCGCGGCGGCAAATGCTCTGAGTGCAAAAGCCGCTTCGCAGACGGCTGACGCGAATGCTTCAAATACGTCGAATACTTCGACTGCCTCGAACACTTCGAACACTTCGAACACTTCGAACAGATCGTCGGCCAATTCGACAGCCGCAACCGCTGCACTCGCTACAGCAATGCTTCCCGAAAACACGAGCGCCACAGCCGGCACGACGACAGTGAGCAATGCGACAGCGAGACAAACCGCCGGCGCGGCGGCGACCGCGCTCGATCGCGACTATCGCTACCGTCTCGCGCGCAAGAACGTTCACGTCGCGTTCGCGAATCTGGGTCAGGCTTTTCAGCGGATGATGCTCGAGCCGAAATCCGCGCAGAAGTTCGTGCCGGAGCTGAACGGACTGCTCGTGCGCAGCCATGGGCTCGCGTCGCAGATCACGGCCGCCGCGCCGTTGCTGCGCACGTCCGCACAACAACAGGCCGATGGTGTGTCCCTGCAGCCTTTGCAGCGTGCGCTCAGCCTCGTGCGCGACAATCTGACGGAAGCCGAAGCCGGCACCGCGCCGCCCGGCGATCAGGGCGAGCAGATCAAGCTGCTCGGCCGCGAGCTGGATTCGATGGTGGTGGAGTCTGAGAAATCGCCGGACTATTCGGCGGACGCCGTGCACGACATGAAACTGCTCGCGCATCAGTGCAAGCAGATGTTGGCGGCGTCGGCGCTGATTCGCAAAGATGCGAGCGTAATTCGCTTGCCGGATGCCTGATGCAACGGTCGAGTCGGATGTGAAGTCCGACGCGAGCGTTGCGCCCTCTTCGACTGCGTGACGATGCGCGGACAGGAAACGGCCGCGCTTGCCTGCAATGAGCCTTTCCGGCCTAACGCCGTGAAAACTTACTGTGCCGCGCCGCTCGCGGGTTTGGCGGCGGTGGCCGCCGCTGCGGCATCAGAGGAAATGGAGGGCGCCGGCGCGTTCTGACTGTCGTAAGTCGCGCTTTTCCTTGATCGCGCTATAGAACAGCGTGGCAATCAATCACGAGCAGCACCGCCACCACGATAAACACGGCAATGCTAAAAGTCGGGTTCTTCCTGCGCGGCAGTTTGTTTATGGGGCGGGCTCGGTTCGCGAGTCAGTCGCGGATGGTGTCGGAGAAAGCGGCATTCTACGCCCACCCACCTTGCACACGGCTTGCATATGGCACGTAGCCGTGTGCGTCAAATGGGTACTCGCGCTCATTCGCATCTTCACTCACGTTGATGAGCAAATGATGAGCAAACGCCGGCACCCGCCATCCCACTTCACGTTACGACGTCACCACCGATGGCCGCACCGGCAGAGCCGTCGAATACTTGATCTGCTCCATCGCGAAACTCGAACTCACGTCGTAAAGCGGCACGGCGGCGATCAGCAGTTTGTAGACGCGGTCGTAATCGTCGATATCTGACACCACGACGCGCAGCAGGTAATCCGTCTCGCCGCTCATCCGGTACACCTCGACCACTTCCGGAATGTCCTGCACCGCGCGCGTAAAGGTCTGCGCCTAGGCTTCCGTGTGCTGGTTGGTGCGCACCGCCACGAACACCGTAGTCCTGTCCTGACACCGAGATTGCGCGCATCGCACAGCGCAACCTGCGCGCGGATCACGCCCGTCTCCTTCAGCCGCTGCAGCCGCTTCCAACAAGGCGTTTGCGACAGATTCACGCGCTGCGCGAGCTCGGCGATCGGCACGGTCGCGTCTTCCTAAAGTAACTCCAGCAGCTTGCGGTCGATGATATCCATTCCCATCATGACACCCCCCTTCTTCATTCGGCATCTCCGAGCGGCATCTTCCACGCCCAGAAACAATCTTCGGCGCAATCGCCAGCCCTTCTGCAACTGTGCAACGCACTCGACGCCATGTTCGACGCCTGCGCAGAATTCGCCGAGCCCTCGCACTCCACTTTTTTGCGCGCAGCATGCGCGTGGCACTCGCCGAAGCGGCCGCGTGTCCAGACCTGCTCACAGCCGAACAACGGCAAGGATCTGTGGACAACTATCGCCGTCATCTCCTTGTCTCCGATCCGCTCGGACGTTATGCCGTCGCCGCGCTCGTGTGGTTGCCGCAGCAGGCGAGTCCAGTTCACGCGCATCACACGTGGTGCGGCTATGCAGTACTGGAGGGGGCGTTCACGGAAACGATCTTCGAATGGAACGTTGCGCAGCATTGCGCAAGCGCGACGAGAATGCAGCTGCGCGAGCGTGGCGCAGTGTCGTTCTTGCGCGGCGGACGCGGCGGGATTCACCGGCTGGGAAATTGCGGCGACGCGCCGGCCCTGTCGCTTCATATCTACGGCGTGGCGGGAGCGCAGATGTCCACGCATGTGAACGACATCGTTCGCGAAGCAACTGCGCCTGTGTCGATGCCTGCCTGAGGCGTTCCAGTCGAGTCGTTCGCCGCGTCAAGGTAAACATCCGCGCGAAACAAAAAGGCCGCCGCAAACGCGGCGGCCTCATTAAAGCCCTTCCTGCTTCAGCCTTCCCTGCTTCAACTCTTCCCGCGCGCTTCACCTGCCGTAGGAATCTGCGGTGGAATCGGCGCTGTCTGACCGGTCGGCGGCGGTGCCGGTCGCGGTTCGTGCGACACGTCACGCGCCATCGCCACCTTTCCATGTCCGCCTCGCAACGCTGCCGGCTCGGCATGCGCGTGCGTACCGTGGCTAGCGTGAGCGACAGCATGAGCATGTTCGTGCGCACGCTCGTGCGACGCCGACGCCTCGTCGTCGTTCAAAGGCTGACCTTCGCTATCGTTCGACGACGTGTACACGCGCATCTGCGGCACCGGAATCTCGATGCCCGCCTCGTCCATCTTGCGCTTGAGTCGCAGATTGAACGCGTGCGCGACGCTCCACTGCTGCAACGGCCGCGCCTTGATCTGCCCTTTCACCACCATCCAGTTCGGATCGAAACGGTCGAGTCCCCACAATTCGATCGACCCGAGCCTCTCGCGATGGTAACGGAAATCGGCCATCAGGTCGGTACCCACTTCGCGGATGAGTTGCGTGATTTCGTCAACATCGGTCGAGAACGCCATGCGCACTTCGAACACGGCGTACGCAAAGTCGCGCGACAGGTTCTTAACGATCTTGATCTGCGAAAATGGAATGGCGTGAATCGCGCCCTGCCCGTCACGCAGACGCACCGTGCGGATCGACAGATGCTCGAATGTGCCCGCGTGACCGCCGTCCACGTCGATCCAGTCGCCCACCAAAATCGTGTCCTCGATGATGATGAAGAGGCCGGTAATCAGGTCGGTCACGAGCGACTGCGCGCCGAAACCGATCACGAGGCCAATCACGCCCGCGCCGGCCAGCAACGGCGTGACGTTGATGCCGAGATTGGCCGCGGTGACGATGCCCGCGATCGTCATGATCGTGACGAGCAGCACATTGCGCACGAGCGGCAGCATCGTGCGCATGCTCGGCGAACGCGTCTTGTTGCGCGTGCCGCCCGGATTGAGCGCCTCCGTGATCGCCGTGTCGACCAGAATCCACAGCAGCCACGCGATGAAACACGTCGCGACGATTGCCGTTGCGGCATGTGCGACGCCGCGCGCCGCCACGTTTTCCTTGACCACGGCCGCGAGCGACACGCCCCACAAACGCACGGCAAGTTCGAAGAAAAACAGCCAGATGAAAAGCGTGAGCAGCGTGCCGCAGAACCGCAGCAGACGCGTCAGATACGGCGAGCGGTGACGCGCGCGGGCGCGTCACGCGCAGCACGATGGCCGACAACAGGAAAAACGCCAGCACTAGCAGCAGCGCGGCGACGAAGGCGATGATCCACGGTCCGACGCGGCACAGCGCAAAGATCAGCAGCTCGCGGGTCGTCGGATTCGGGTTCAGGCCCATCACGATGCCGAACCGACGGTATATCCGGTGCTGCAGGTAAATCAGCGCGCCGGCGCAGGCGCCCCAGCCCGCCAGCATCGCGACCATCGAAAGCAGGATGCGGCCGAGGCTTTCGTGCCCTTGGCCCGAGATGATCGTGAAGAGTTCGTTGCCGGCCGTGTTGAAGCGTCCGCCCCAGTACTTCACCGGCGTGCGCCCTTCGTGCACGTCGGTTTCGAACGACGCGATGCCCGAGGCAATCGCGCCGAGCAAACCGGGACTCGGCTGCGCGGGCGCGGCCGGCGCGACGTTGCGCGACACGTCGCGCAGTTTCTTGAGCTGGGCGACGAGCGCGCTGCGCTGCCGGTCGTTGTCGAGCGTAGAAATCACGCTATCGAGCGAGCGCGCCATTTCTGCCTGTCTTGCGGGCGACGGCGCGGACGCTGCGTCCGCCGCCGGCGACGCTCGCGTCGTCGGCGCGCTGTTGATCAGGTTCTGCAGCGCCGGAATGACGGGCGTACTGGCGCCGCCGGCGGCGTGCGCCTCGAGCGGTGCCCAGCCGACGCACAGCACCAGAGCGAGGCCGAGCACGGCCAGTCACGCGTTGAGCCAACGAGTGATGCCAAGGCGCGTGAGAGCGCGATTTCTCGCCTGAGCGGAATAAAAATGAGAAACGGCGTGGGTCGCCGGCTACCCGCCGTAGGACGGCGCAGCCTCGGACTCACGCCGCGATGGGCATGACTGCATGGCAATCCGTAGAAAAACGGGAGTCGCCAGTGTAGTCCCTGTTTTACCGGCTGCAACCTAAACCGCGTAACCGATTGTTAGGACGTATGCCCGGGTGCGGGTCCGCAACAGGGGCGTTCCGGCGTGATTCCTTTGCCGGTAAGCCCCAGCGAGGGACGGAACCCTCTATTGTTAGTTAATGTGTAACTACGTTGACTACATATATCGAGGAAAAAAGAGGAGCGCTTGCCCCCGCCTGTTTCTCGTTCATCGTGTAACGCGCGTACCAGCGCGTACCATAGTGGCCGATACGCGCCACGGCCTCCTTGCCTTGTTTAACCGTGCGAGCGCCGTCTGCGTTCCCGCGCCCGTTCGGCACGCACCACGTCGGCCGTGGCATCCGCGAGCGTGCGCCCTGCGAGCGACGCCTCCATCGCCTGCTGTGCCTCGTCGACGATGCCGCGCAAAACGACCTGAATATTGCGCCCCACCATGCAGGCCGGGTTCGGCTCCTCGCGATGCAACGCGAATAACTGGGCGTCGTCCACCGCGCGGTACACGTCGAGCAGCGTGATCTGCTCCGGTGGCCGCGCAAGCAGCGCGCCGCCACCCGCCCCGAGTTGCGACGTGGTGAGCCCCGCTTCGGCGAGCATGGTGAGCAGACGCCGGATCAGGACGGGATTCGTGTTCACGCTGCCCGCGATCATCTCCGACGAAAGCGGCGCGCCTTCCTGCAACAACAGCAACGCGAGCACATGCACCGCAAATGCAAACCGGCTACTCGTATTCAAAGCGAACCTGCCCGGCGACGAATATATGTAACTATCATAATTACATTCATCCAAGCTGTCAAACGCGTGACGCCGCGATGGAAAGCTGCGTCCGTCATTTGTCCATCTGCTTCTGCGTGTCGCTGGATTCGCCTGACGACGAAGCCGACGCATTGGCCGACGACGCCGAATTCTGCGCCGACCATGTCTGCAGATGTCTGCAGGCTTGCGGCCCGCGGTTTCGAGTCCCCTGCCCCGTAAGCGATGCGGCCTTGCCGAGCTGCGCGTTGGCCGCGCTCTGCAGATTGGCCTGCGCGCTCGACGCAAGCGCGAACGGATCGATATTGATGGTCTGCCGACGAAGCCGAATCGAGATTCTGCGGCGCAGCGGACTTGGTCGCGTCGACCTGCTGGCCGACATAGCTCGCGGCCTGGTCGAGCTTCTGGCTCGCAACCTGCGCCACGTCGTTCAACTTGCCGGCAACCTGGCCGGCCGTCGCGTCGTTTTTCTGACAGGCGGTGAGCCCGCCGAACACGACTAGGGCGACTGCCGCGCGGCGCAGCAACGGGTTGGAAATGGATGCAATCATGATGAAGTGTGGGCCACCCGAAGCGGCCATCACGTGCGAAAACGCGCCAATCAATGATACGCCGTTGGACGCCGTCCTCGCTGCTGAAACCGCCGTAGCCCCCGGATTCGCCCGGTTAGCCGTACTGTCAAACGCCGTGGAGTAGACTGCCGGAGCGGCAGTTGGCGTTCGATGTGTTCCGTTGATCAATAGGAGGCATACGATGGCAGCAAAGAAAATTCTGTTTCTGACCGGCGACTTCGCCGAGGATTACGAAACGATGGTGCCGTTCCAGGCATTGCAGGCAGTCGGCCATGTGTCGACGCGGTCTGCCCTGACAAGAAGGCAGGCGATCGCATCAAGACCGCCATTCACGACTTCGAGGGCGACCAGACCTACACCGAAAAACCCGGCCACCAGTTCACGCTCAATACAACGTTCGACGAAGCCGACCCGCGCCAGTACGACGCGCTCGCCATCGCGGGCGGCCGCGCGCCGGAGTATCTGCGGCTCAATCAGATCAATCAGACGAGATAGTGCGGCAATTCGCCGAAGCCGGCAAACCGATCGCCGCGATCTGCCACGCGGCGCAACTGCTCGCGGCCGCCGACGTGATCCGCGGCAAGCGCATTTCGGCTTACCCGGCCTGCGCGCCGGAAGTGAAACTGGCGGGCGGCGAGTATGCCGACATTCCGGTCGACGCCGCCGTCACCGACGGCAACTTCGTCACCGCGCCCGCATGGCCCGCACATCCGGAATGGCTACGCCAATTCCTCGTGCTACTCGGCACACGCATCGAACTCTGACCGGCCTCTGCCCTGCGCCAATCGCGCACATAGAAAATGCGCAGCGAATGCACGCCCGGCGGCGTAGGTGCCGTCCCGGTTTCGATACGGCCTTCGCGCGACGGATCGAGATAATTCACCGCGTTGCCGATCAGGTTGGCGAACACCTGCTCGAGCGCGGTCGGATCGCCCCACACCGCTGGCAACTCGCCGACGCTCACGCGCGCGCCGCATGCGGATCGAACCCTGCAGCGCACCGATGATATGCAACGCACGCAGCACGGCCGTCTGCAGATAATGCAGCGCCTCGCCGATATCTTCCTCGACGACGCGCTCGATATGCTGACGCGCCTGCGCCGTGAGCGACGAGTCGCGCACCGCTTCACGCAGATCGTCGCAAGCGCGGATCAATTCCTTCGAGAAGCCTTGCAGATTCACGAGCGGCGCGCGCAGATCGTGCGATACGCTGTAGATGAACATTTCGTTTTCCTGCGTCTGCTGACGCAGCGTCTCGTTGATCCGCGCGAGTTCGCTCGTTCGGCGCGTGAGATCGGCCTGGAAACGCGCCTGAATGCGCTCCGCTTCGAGCAGAAGCCGGCATGGTTTCATGCAAGGTCAGATCGAGCCGTGCGATTTCGTCGCGCCCAGCGCAATGGGTGCCAACGGTTCGTTGCCCGCGAGCCGTCCGGCGTTGTCGGCAAGACGCGTGAGTCGTCCGCGCACACCGCGCGTGAAGATCCAGACCGCGAGCGCGACGAACACCAGCGAGCCGAGCACAGCGGCCAAGATGAGGGACTGCTGCCGTTCGCGCGCCGCGCCGGCGTCGTTGGAGCGCAACGTGTCGAGGCGCCGCTCTTCGGCCTGGAACAAAGCCACCCGTTGTCGGAAACGGTCGAGCACGTCGGCGCCTGCGAGATCGCGCAAACGCTCCAGCACGTCGCGCCGCCGCCCGGAGTACATCAGATCCTGAACGCGGTCCGACCATTGACGATAATACGACTGCACGGCCTAGCGGATCTGCACGACCCGCTCGACCTGCGCCGGATTGTCCGCGACCAGATCGGCCAGATGGTCGATGCGCCGGTCGACATCCAGACGGTGACCGGCGTGATGAAGTGATTGTTATTGGCGAGCACCGCGCCGCGCAGCGCCACCGATTCGCCCAGCACCGGATCGAGAATCGAGGCGGTCTGGCACAGCACCTCCTAGCTGTGGATCGCCCAACGCTCCGCCTTGCGATGCGTACGACTGAGCCTTGATCAGCCCAGTCAGTAACGCCAGTTCGAAGATGGCTGGAATCGCGATCAGCAACAGGCCTTTAGTGGTGAGTCTCATGCGCGCGCATTGGGATCGCTGGCCGGCAGGTCATGCACGGGACGAAACATTATGTCGGCGTTTCACTGGAAAACAAAGGCGGTTAGCCATCCGGCCAGGTTTTTACCGCCAGATCTGCGGGTTTTCCGCGCCGGGCGGATCAAGGTCGTCAGCATTATGAATGGATCGTAATTCAGATCGAATAATTGGCATTGGCCCGATTTTGAAACATATACGGACGCTTACTATCCGAATACACAAAAATGTGCGGATAAAGCACTTTCAGGTGCACATGAACAACGCACTCTGTTACGACAACACATCAGACGAAACCCAATCCGGTGCCGAACTGCACCGCCTCGACGCTTTTCAGCACAAGTTTGGCCCGCTTCTTGCGCTCATTGTCCGTTTTTGGCATACGCGGATTACTTCGATGGAAAGTCTGAAAAGCGGCACCGATACGCTCTTTCTTCTGCTTGGCGCCGCCATGGTGCTGGCGATGCACGCAAGCTTCGCCTTCCTCGAACTCGGCACAGTGCGCAAGAAGAATCAGATCAATGCGCTCGTCAAGATTCTGGTGGATTTTTCCGTTTCGACAATCGCCTATTTCTTCATCGGCTACACGGTCGCCTATGGCGTGCAATTCTTCGGCAACGCGAGTCGCTAGCGTCACACAACGGCTACGTGCTCGTGCGCTTCCTTTTCCTGCTGACGCGTTTGCCGCCGCGATTCCGGCGATCGTCTCGGGCGGCATCGCCGAGCGCTCCAAGTTCATCCGCAGCTCTTCCGACGTTTGTGCTGGTCGGCTTTATCTATCCGTTCTTCGAAGGGATCGTGTGGAATGGGCGCTTCGGCATCCAAAACTGGCTCGGCGACGTGTTCGGCGCGCAGTTTCACGATTTCGCGGGCTCCGTCGTATTCTACGCGTTCGGCGGCTGGGTCGTGCTGCCCGCCGTACTGCTGCTCGGCGCGCGGCACGGGCGCTATCACCGCGACGGCGGCATTGCCGCGCATCCGCCTTCGAACATTCCGTTTCTCGCGCTCGGCGCATGGGTGCTGGCGGTCGGCTGGTTCGGCTTCATGATGAGCGCGCAAACCGTCGACAAGATCAGCGGCCTCGTCGCCGTCAATTCGCTAATGGCGATGGTGGGCGGCACGCTCACCGCCTAATTCGCCGGCCGCAACGACCCCGGTTTCACCTATAACGGCCCGCTCGCCGGACTCGTCGCCGTCTGCGCGGGCTCCGACGTGATGCATCCGCTCGGCGCGCTGATCACGGGCGGCATTGCGGGCGTGCTGTTCGTCACGATGTTCACGTGCGTGCAGAACCCGCTGGCGCATCGACGACGTGCTCGGCGTATGGCCGCTGCACGGTCTGTGCGGCGCCTAGGGCGGCATCGCGGCGAGCATCTTTGGGCTGCGGGCGCTGGGCGGGCTCGGCGGCGTGTCGTTCGGCGCGCAACTGGTCGGTACGCTCGCAGGCATGGTGATCGCGACGCTCGGCACGCTCGTGTACGGCGCGATCCGTCTTACCGTCGGCTTGCGGCTTGATCAGGAAGACGAGTACAACGGCACCGACCTCTCGATCCACAAGATTTCGGCGACACTCGAGCGGGAGTAATGTCGCGCGAACGTGCAAAACGGTCTGGCCATGCAGAACAAGACGCATGGCCGGCCTCGCCCGAAGCTGGCGCGAATGCTAAACTTGCGTGCTGGAGATGGCATTCTCCCTTAACCGCCCATGTGGCTGATGATGCCTGCTATGCCCGGACCACACGGACGCGGCATCACGTGTCCAGTGCCGTCCAGTTTGTCGATAATCCGTTTTTTCAGGCGCACACTAGGCCACACTCATGTATTGGTCCTTTCTCGCTGTCGCCATTGGCGGCGCACTCGGTTCCCTCTTCCGCTGGTTTCTCGGCATTCGCCTGAACGGTCTGTTCGCGGGCTTGCCGCTCGGCACGCTGGCCGCCAACGTCATTGCCGGTTATGTGATCGGCGTCGCGGTCGCGGGCTTCGCGCGCGCGCCGCAGCTTGCGCCGGAATGGCGGCTCTTCGTGATTACCGGCCTGATGGGCAGCCTTTCCACGTTCTCCACTTTTTCCGCTGAAGTCGTGCAGCGTCTGCAGGACGGCCGGCTCGGCTGGGCGGCCGGCGAGATCGCGATTCACGTTGGCGCTTCGTTGTTGATGACCGTGCTCGGCATCGCCACGGTCTCGCTCTTCGCGCGCTAACCGGCGCGGCGCGTCACCACGCGATTTCTGCCTGCGTGCTTGGCCGCGTAGAGCGCGCGGTCGGCACGCGCGAGCGCCGAGTTGACGTCGTCGGTGGATTCGACGTTGCACACGCCGCACGAAAACGAATAGCCGATCGGCGCATAGCCTTCGATCGGCACCACGCGCTCCGCGAGGCTGCCGCGGATCCGTTCGACGGCGGCCACAGCATCGTCGAACGACGTGTTCGGAAACACCAGCAAAAACTCTTCGCCGCCGATCCGCCCGAGCAAGTCCGATTGCCGAAGCGCAACACGGCAGATCTCGGCGAAATCGCGCAGCACGGCGTCGCCGGCGGCGTGGCCGTAACGGTCGTTGATGCTCTTGATCACGCCATGCAGGATAACGTCGGCGAAAGTCATGCCGCGCGGCGCGTCGTCGAGCTGAAACGCGTGGCGGAAGGTTTCGTTGGCAAAGTCAAGACAGTCCGACGGATCGTACACGCCGAGCAGAACGTGCGGCCTGTCGAGCATGCCAAGCAGTGCCTGCAAGCCAGCCGGATTGCCGGCGAGGTCCAGGATCGGGTTCATGTCTCTCTGTTTGCGGCTCGTTTTCCAACTTGGCAGCAGAAAACATGCCGCAGGAGAACGAACTCCGTCCGCCTAGGA
This sequence comes from uncultured Paraburkholderia sp., assembly GCA_940747215.1. GTDB lineage: Bacteria > Pseudomonadota > Gammaproteobacteria > Burkholderiales > Burkholderiaceae > Paraburkholderia. The sequence goes on from CALNWS010000004.1 coordinate 84,990, forward strand.
GTCCGCCATGGTGCCGTGCGCCTGACAGGTATCGCTGCCGCTTACATCGCGGCGACGCGCAGGCTCACGTCATGAAATTGAGTTACCCGCGATGGCGAGTGCCACGCGGGTTAGCCGGTTCGGCCTTTTCAGGCGCCTTCGAGCGCCTGTTCGAAATCGGCGATGAGATCCTCGATCTCTTCGATGCCGACCGAGAAGCGCACCATGCCGTCCGCGATGCCCATCGATTTGCGCACCTCGGCGCCTGCTTCCCAGAAGATGGTCGGCGCGACCGGAATGATCAGCGAGCGCGTGTCGCCGAGACCCGTGGCCTTGATCGGCAACTGGAGCCGGTTGACCACGTCGAGCATGCGATCGGCATTGCGCAGTTCGAACGACTGCAACCACGAACTGCTCTTGAACAGCTTCTTCGCGATTTCGTACTGCGGATGCGACGGCAAGCCGGGATAGTGAACCTTCTGGATCGCCGGATGCGCTTCGAGATATTCCGCGAGCGCCTGTGCGTTCTCGCTACTCTTCGCCACGCGCAAGCTGAGCGTTTCGGCGCCAAGCCCGATCTGATGCGCCTGCTCCGACGAGAGCGCGCCGCCCATGTCGCGCAGACCTTTCTTGCGGACCTGCAGCAGACCCCAATCGGCGGAATTGGACGCGCGATAAACCTCGGCGATGTTCGGATAGTTCTGCCACGGGAATTCGCCGGTGTCCGTGACCGCGCCGCCGAGTGCCGCGCCGTGGCCCGACACCGTCTTGGTCAATGAATTGATGACGAGACTCGCGCCGACCGCTTTCGGCTTGAATAGCGCGGGCGACGTGACGGTGTTGTCGACTACGTAGACGAGACCCTTGTCGCGGCACAGCGCGCCGATCGCTTCGAGATCGGGTATCTGCGTGCCGGGGTTCGCGATCGTTTCGACGAACACCATGCGCGTGTTCGGACGCACGGCGGCGGCGACTTCATCGATCGAGCCCGATTCCACCGTGGTGACTTCGACGCCGAGCGACCTTAGCGTGCCGAACAGGCTGTTGGTGTTGCCGAACACGTAGCAGCTCGAAATGAGGTGATCGCCCGCGCGCAGTAACGTGAAGAACACCGCCGTGATCGCCGCCATGCCCGTGGAGAAGCAGACCGTGCCGCGACCGCCTTCGAGCCGCGTGATCTTGGCTTCGAGCGCGGCCGTGGTCGGCGTGCCCTGGCGTGCATAGTTGAAGCTGCCCTTCTTCGTGCCCTGAAACACGCCGATCAGATCTTCCACCCGATCGAATCCGTATTGAACCGACGTGTGAATCGGCTGACGCAACCCGCCGTGCTCGACACCGGCGATCCGGTCGGCATGAACGAGGTCGGCAGTAAAACCTTTGGTCTTCATAGGCGATGGTATTGAATCGAATGAGAAGCACCGCGGACGGTGCAGCAAACCTGAAGCGAGCTTTCGATTCTAACCGGCATGCATCGTGTTCCGGGGCCGGCCGGACTCATACCGCACCCGTTTCGCCGACACTATGTGTGCAACTGGACGATGCCGCGAGCCAATGTCTGTTACCTTGCGCGTTCGGCGGGTGCGACGGTTTAGCGTTGCCATGCAACCAGCATCGAATCAGGCTTCAAAAACCGAAGGACGAAAAAAGCGTCACATTTCCGTGATACCTTAAAAATTCTAGCCAATCCGAGGACCGTGCTAGAACCTGAGAGTCGGTATTTCGAAAGTTCAGCCACCTGAAGGGGAAGCCTGCGAGTTTCACGGGCTATAACGGTTGGATTCTCTGCGGTTGGATTCTCTAGTGGCATTCGACCGGAACCAGCACTAACGTCGGCTGGATTCGGGAAAAGCTGCGCTGAAAGCTGCAAAATGAGAAACCAGAAACCGCCTTTCGAAATGAGATTCCATTTTTATGGTAATGCTGACTAAGTCAAGCAAAATCTAAAGAGCCTTCATTCACATCAGCAAAATATTCCGATACAACGAATCTTTTGTTGAAAGGTTCATTTCTCGCCCAAATTTGGTGCGTCTTCGGGGCATTTCGAGATGTTTGGGTAATACATAGACATAGAAATCACAAAACTGAAATGTAGTTCCAAAAAAACATGATTCGATTTACATCAATCGGAAAAACTGCGGAACCGCCTAGAGAGAAGGATGGTTCCGGCGACGAAGTCACCGCGCTCGCGCGTGGCCTGACCGTCCTGCGTTCGATCGCGGCGGCGGATACGCCGCTCAGCAATCACGAGCTCACCGAACTCACGGGCATTCCGAAGCCCACGGTGTCGCGCATCGCAGCCACGCTGGTCAGCGCGGGCTTTCTGTTCCGTCTGCCCGACAGCGAACGCTTCGTTCTCACCTCTTCCGTGCTCGAACTGAGTAACGGCTTCCTGCGCAACTTCGATATTCACGCCCGCGCGCGGCCGTTCCTGATCGAGCTTGCCGAACGCACCGCGCTGTAAGGTCCATCTGGCCGTGCGCGACCGGCTCGACATGGTCGTCATTGACGCGATCCGGCCGCGCTTGCCGTGCTCGTGTCGCGCCTCAAAATCGGCTCGCGCATGAATCTGAGCCGTACGGCAATTGGCCGCGCGTACCTCGCCGCGCTCGCTAAAAAAACCATCGAGCAAGGCTTCGCGATTGCAACTGGCGAGTGGTACGACGGGCTAAACGCCATCGCACTCGGCTTCACCGGCCCTTCCGGCGAACGCTATGCGGTGAATTGCGGCGGCTCGGCGAATCAATGTCCGCGCGACTAGCTGATCTCACGCGCCGCGCCTGCCCTTCTCGAATGCATCAGTAAATCGTGCTCGAGATCGGCGGCACGCCGGGGCGGCGGCTCGATACCTGAAGCACCAGCAGCTCGCCGGTCGGTGGCATCGGGAATGTCCGGACGTTCTGTAACCTTCGTAATCAAAAGAAAAATACACGGGTGGACTGTTACAGACCCCGCGACGTAGGATCATGCTTTTCTGTCGCGGGACGCCCGCCCGGCCTCGTTCTCACACGCTGATACGAGCCCAGCCGTCCTGTCAGGACGACGCCATGCCTTAACATCCTTATCCCGCGCCTCAGGTAGCATCGCGCTGAATGAGCGCAGTGCATCCGCTGTCGAAACAGCCTGTCATGCCGCTCGCATGGTACGCCCGCCTTCTCGCGGCACCATCGCACGAGCGGCCCGAATCAAGCAAGCCACCTGACCGAACCGATGGACGAACAACAAAAGCATTCGGAAAACACACGCCCCGCCACGCCGGCCTCGCAACCGTCTCCCAGCTACGGCCCCGCCGGCGCGCCGGGCGCGGTGAAAAGTCATCGCAGCCGCAACATCGCGCTCATCGTCCTCGCGCTTCTGATCATCGCGTTCGTGCTGTGGTGTTGGTACCCCGTGGGGCGGCGCAAGCGGCACGCCGGCTGCAGGCGGTGCGAGCGGTGCGCATGCCGGCCGCGGCAGGCGCGGCGCGGCGATGGCGAACATGGCGCAGCCGGTTCACGTGGCCACGGCCACGCAGGGTGAAATGCCCGTGGTGCTCACCGCGCTCGGCACCGTCACGCCGCTCGCCAACGTCACCGTGTTGCCGCAGCCAAGCGGCATCCTGCAGGACGTCTATTTCAAGGAAGGCCAGATGGTCAAGAAGGGCGACGTGCTCGCCCAGATCGACCCGCGTCCCTATCAGACCTCGCTCGATAACGCGCAGGGCACGCTCGCTCGCGACGAAGCTCTGCTGCAAACCGCGCGGCTCGACCTGAAGCGTTATCAGACGCTACTCGCGCAGGACTCGATCGCGAGTCAGCAGGTCGACACGCAGGCCTCGCTCGTGCGTCAGTACGAAGGGCACGGTGAAGTCCGACAAGACGAACATCGACACCTACAAACTCGACCTCGTCTACGCGCGCATCACGGCGCCGGTGTCGGGGCGCGTCGGTCTGCGTCAGGTCGATCCGGGCAACTACGTCACGCCGAGCCTCACGAACGGCATCGTCGTAATTACGCAGTTGCAGCCGATCAGCGTGATCTTCACGACCTCGGAAGACAACCTGCAGCAGATCCTCGAGCAGACGCAGAACGGCCAGAAGCTCTCCGTCACCGCGTACGACCGCAGCAACACCACGTCGCTCGAAGGCGGCACACTCGAAACGCTCGACAACCAGATCGACACCACCACGGGCACGGTCAAGCTGCGCGGCATCTTCCAGAACGCGAAGAACATCCTGTTCCCGAATCAGTTCGTGAACACGCGCCTGCTCGTCAATAAGATCAAGGACGCCGTGATCGTGCCGACGCCCGCCGTGCTCAACGGTTCGATGGGCGCGTTCGTGTACGTCGTGAAGGCGAACAATACTGTCACCGTGCGCCCGGTGAAGGTCGGACCGGTGGACGGCGAGCGCGTGGTGATCGACGGTTCGGACCGCCTGAAGGAAGGCGCGAAGATCACGATTCCGGCCAACAAGCCGCGCGGCGCTTTCGGCGTGCATGGCGCAAGCGGCGCCACAGCAGCATTGGGCGCCTCGGGTGCTCACGCGCATCACGGCAAACACGCGTCGCAAGCTTCCCAATAAAGGCACGGTACTTATCGCATGAATCCATCCCGCGCCTTTATTCTGCGTCCCGTCGGCACTGCGCTGCTGATGGCGGCGATCATGCTGGTCGGTCTCGTCACACTGCGCTTCCTGCCGCTTTCCGCACTGCCCGAAGTCGACTATCCGACGATCCAGGTGCAAACCTTCTATCCGGGCGCGAGCCCCGACGTGATGACCTCGTCCGTCACCGCGCCGCTTGAGCGGCAGTTCGGGCAGATGCCGTCGCTGAACCAGATGTCGTCGCAAAGCTCGGCGAGTTCGTCGATCATCACGCTGCAGTTCAGCCTCGATCTGCCGCTCGACATCGCCGAACAGGAAGTGCAGGCTGCGATCAATACCGCGGGCAACCTGCTGCTGTCCGACCTGCCCGCGCCGCCGATTTACGCGAAGGTCAATCCGGCCGACGCGCCGGTCATCACGCTCGCGATCACGTCGAAAACGCTGCCGCTCACACAGGTGCAGGATCTCGCGGACACGCGCCTCGCGCAGAAAATCTCGCAGGTGGCGGGCGTGGGTTTCGTGAGCCTCTCGGGTGGCCAGCGCCCGGCCGTGCGCATTCAGGCGAACCCGCGTGCGCTCGCCACCTACGGTCTGAATCTCGACGACCTGCGCACGACGATCTCCAACCTGAACGTGAACACGCCGAAGGGTAACTTCGACGGCCCCATGCGCAATCACACGATCAACGCGAACGACCAGTTGACCGACGCCGACGCGTACAAGAACGGCCGCCCCGTCATGCTCACGGACGTCGCCACCATCGTTCAAGGCGCGGAAAACACCAAGCTCGGCGCGTGGGTGGACGGCACCGCCCGCCATCATCCTGAACGTGCAGCGCCAGCCGGGTGCGAACGTGATCCAGGTGGTGGACAGCATCAAGGCGCTCCTGCCGCAATTGCAGCAGTCGCTGCCCGCCGCGCTCGACGTGCAGATCGTCACCGACCGTACCACCACGATCCGCGCTTCCGTGCGCGACGTGCAGTTCGAACTGGCGATGTCGGTCGCGCTGGTCGTGCTCGTCATTTACCTGTGACCTGTGCGGCTTTTCGCTCGACAACCTCTCGCTGATGGCGCTCACCATCGCCACCGGCTTCGTGGTAGACGACGCGATCGTGATGATCGAGAACATCGCGCGCTACGTCGAAGAAGGCGAGTCGCCGCTCGAAGCGGCGTTAAAGGGCTCGAAGCAGATCGGCTTCACGATCATTTCGCTCACCGTTTCCCTCATCGCCGTGCTCATTCCGCTGCTCTTCATGGGCGACGTGGTGGTCCGGCTGTTCCACGAATTCGCGATTACTCTCGCCGTGACGATTGTGATTTCGGCGGTCGTGTCGCTCACGCTCGTGCCCATGATGTGCGCAAAACTGTTGCGTCACACGCCGCCGCACGAAAGCCACCGCTTCGAGGCGAAGGCGCACCGCGCGATCGACTGGGTGATCGCGCGCTACGCGGTCGCGCTCACGTGAGTGCTCAACCGTCAGCGCTCCACGCTGTTCGTCGCGCCGCTCTACATCTTCATCTTCATTCCGAAGGGCTTCTTTCCCGTGCAGGACACGGGCGTGATCTAGGCGATCACGCAGGCGCCGCAATCGGTGTCGTATGCGTCGATGGCCGAGCGTCAGCAGGAACTCGCCGCGCAGATTCTGAAGAATCCCAACGTGCAAAGCCTCACGTCGTTCATCGGTGTGGACGGCAGCAACATCACGTTGAACAGAGGCCGCATGCTAATCAACCTGAAGCCGCGCGACAACCGCAGCGACACCGCGAGCGAAGTGATCCGCCAGTTGCAGAAAGACGTAGCGCACATTCCGGGCACATCGCTTTACATGCAGCCGGTGCAGGATCTGACCATCGACTCGACAGTCAGCCCCACGCAATACCAGTTCATGCTCACCGATCCGAACATCGGCGAATTCACCACGTGGGTGCCGAAGCTAATCGACCGGTTGAAGCAGTCGCCCGAACTCGCGGACGTCGCAACGGACTTGCAGGACAATGGCCAGTCGGTCTACATCGAGATCGATCGCGCTACCGCCTCTCGTTACGACATCACGCCCGCCACCGTGGATAGCGCGCTCTACAACGCGTTCGGCCAGCGCATTGTCTCGACCATCTTCACGCAGTCGAACCAGTACCGCGTGATCCTGGAAGCGCAGCCGTCCATGCAGCACTATACGGAGTCGCTCAATTCGATCTATCTGCCCTCGGCCACGTCGTCGGGCGGACAGGTGCCGCTGTCGTCGATCGCGCGCTTCATCGAGAAGCCCGCACCGCTTCTCGTCACGCATCTGAGCCAGTTCCCGGCCACCACGGTGTCGTTCAACCTCGCACCGGGCTCATCGCTCGGCGCCGCCGTGAAGGCGATCGCGCAGGCAGAGAAAGACATCGGTTTGCCTGCCTCGTTCCAGACGCATTATCAGGGCGCGGCGCTGGCGTTCCAGGCGTCGCTCTCGAACGAACTGTTCCTGATTCTCGCGGCCATCATCACGATGTATCTCGTGCTCGGCGTGCTGTACGAGAGCTTCATCCATCCGATCACGATTCTATCCACGCTGCCGTCCCGCGGGCGTAGGCGCGCTGCTCATCACCAGGCACGATCTCGACATCATCGGCATCGTGCTGCTGATTGGTATCGTGAAGAAGAACGCGATCATGATGATCGACTTCGCGCTCTACGCCGAACGCGAGGAAGGCAAGTCCGCCGCGCGAGGCGATCTATCAGGCGTGTCTCTTACGTTTCCGCCCTATTCTGATGACCACGCTCGCAGCACTGCTCGGCGCGCTGCCGCTCATGCTCGGCACGGGCGCGGGCCCGGAATTACACCGGCCGCTCGGTATCGCGATTGCAGGCGGCCTGATCGTGAGCCAGTTGCTCACGCTCTTTACCACGCCGGTCATCTATCTCGGCTTCGACTCGCACGCGCGCCGCGCGCGTGCCCGCTTTCATCGCGGCGAACCCACGCCGCCCGCCACGGATGCGGGGAGTTAAGCGATAAACATGTCGCGCCCCTTCATCTCGCGCCCGGTCGCCACCACGCTGCTCGCGATCGGCATTGCGCTTGCCGGCATATTCGCGTTTTCGAAGTTGTCGGTCGCGCCTTTGCCGCAGGTGGATTTCCCAACCATCTCGGCGCAGGCCACGTTGCCGGGCGCGAGCCCGGACACCGTGGCGACGAGCGTCGCCAGTCCGCTCGAACGACATCTCGGTTCGATCGCCGACGTGACCGAAATGACCTCGATGAGTTCGATCGACTCCACGCGCATTACCATGCAGTTCGGGCTGAACCGCGACATCGACGGCGCGGCGCGCGACGTGCAGGCCGCGATCAACGCAGCGCGCGCCAATCTGCCGGCAAGCCTGTGCAGCAATCCGACCTATCACAAGATCAATCCCGCCGACGCGCCGATCATGATTCTGGCGCTCACGTCGAAAACGCTGACCGCCGGCCAATTGTACGACTCGGCCGCAACGGTCTTGCAGCAGTCGCTTTCGCAGGTGGACGGCGTCGGCGAAGTGGACGTGAGCGGCTCGGCCAATCCGGCCGTGCGCGTCGAACTGGAACCCAACGCCCTCTCCCACTACGGCATCGGTCTCGAAGACGTGCGTGCGGCGCTCGCCGCGGCCAACGCGAACAGCCCGAAAGGCTCGATCGAATTCGGCCCGAACCGCGTGCAGATCTACACGAACGACCAGCCAACCAAAGCCGCGCAGTATCGCGACCTCGTGATCGCCTATCGCAACGGCTCGGCGGTGAAGCTCTCCGACGTGGCCGAAGTGGTCGACTCGGTGGAAGACCTGTGCAACCTCGGTCTGTTCAACGGCAAGCGCGCGGCACTCGTCATTCTGTATCGCCAGCCGGGCGCGAACATCATCGAAACGATCGACTGCGTGAAGGAGATGCTGCCGCAACTACACGCGTCCCTGCCTGCCGACGTGGACATCTCACCCACCGCTGACCGCTCCACGACGATCCGCGCGTCGCTGAAGGACACCGAGCACACGCTTATCATTGCGGTCGCGCTCGTCGTGATAGTGGTGTTCCTGTTCCTGCGCAACTGACGCGCCACGCTGATTCCGAGCGTGGCCGTGCCGATCTCGATCATTGGCACGTTCGGCGCGATGTATCTGCTCGGCCTCTCGATCGACAACCTCTCGCTCATGGCGCTCACCATCGCCACCGGCTTCGTGGTGGACGATGCGATCGTCGTGCTCGAAAACATCTCACACCACATTGAAGAAGGCGTGCCGCGCATGAAGGCCGCGTTCATCGGCGCGCGTGAGGTCGGCTTCACGGTGCTGTCCATCAGTATTTCGCTCGTCGCCGTGTTTCTGCCCATTCTGCTGATGGGCGGCATCGTCGGCCGGCTGTTCCGCGAGTTCGCGCTCACGCTTTCGCTGGCAATCGCGGTGTCGCTGATCGTGTCGCTCACGCCGATGATGTGCTCGCGTCTCCCGCGTGAAGCGTACGACGCGAAAGAGGAAGGCCATTTCGGCCGCTGGTTGGAGCGCGGCTTCACGTCGATACAGTGCGGCTACGAGCGCACGCTCGGCTGGGCGCTGCTGCATCCGCGCCTGATCGTCACGGTGCTGCTGCTCACCATCGGCCTGAACATCTGGCTGTACATCATCGTGCCGAAGGGCTTCTTTCCGCAGCAGGACACGGGCCGGCTGATCGGCGTGATTCTGCTGATCGGCATCGTCAAGAAGAACGCGATCATGATGGTCGACTTCGCGATCGAAGCGTCGCGCCACGGGCTGTCGTCGCGCGATGCGATTTTCCAGGCGTGTCTGCTGCGTTTCCGCCCGATAATGATGACGACGTTCGCCGCCCTGCTCGGCGCACTGCTGCTCGCATTCGGGCGCGGCGAAGGTGCGGAGTTGCGCGCGCCGCTGGGTATCGCGATCGTGGGCGGCCTGATCGTCAGCCAGTTGTTGACGCTCTACACCACGCCGGTCGTTTATCTAATATATGACCGCATTCGCGTACGATGGGAACGCAGAAAAAGCAATGGCGCGGTGGCTTCGTCGTAAAACTGCTTCTGGTTTTCAGCGCGTCTTATCGCAATCGCTTGCAAGCACGAGAAAAAAATCCGCAGCCTCCATCGCGGAGGCTGCGGCACGGAAACTGCCGGGACGTCACCAGACAGGCCGCTGGCATTGCGGCCCGACAACGATGTGGCCTACGAGGATAAGTCCACATCTAAGGTCAAGCATAGGCAAGGCCGCGTGAATTTCTACAAACGGCTTTTTATTTTCGGCGGCTCGCCACGAAGATGCCTTCGCCGCGTGACATGCGAACGCAATCACGCAACCGGCACAAACAGACACACGAGAAACGCACGAAACACAAACCGAAGCGCGACCGAAGCCATGAAAAAAGCGCAGTTCTCGCCAGATGAGAACTGCGCCATGCAATGCTGGTTGCAGCCGAGGATGGAATGCCGCAGCCAGAGAGCGTGCAGGCGGAGACTGACCCGGCGCACTCATTTATTCATGGTAGTCACGAAGCCTGCGTGACCCGGCTCTTTTCTGATCTGTTTTTCCGATCCCGATGGGCGCGGCCGCACTCAAAAACACGCCACCGTACTCAGACGCACTCAGAGCTTCTGTGCAATGGCGAGCAGAAAAATCCGTTGCCACTGGTTCACTTGCCACTCGCCGGACATCGGCACATTCCACTCCTGTCGGTTGCGGTCCTTGACCTTCACGTCGAGCATCCATTGTCAGCTGCGCTGAATCGGCTCCGCGCCGACGAGGTCGGCAAAGATATAGCTGCCCTGTTCTTCACCAAGACGGATCTCACACAGGCGCTTGCCGGCCGCGAGCCGAACCGAACCCCAACCGTCTTTGAGTTCGTGCGTCCAGTTACCGTCGTGGATATTAGGCGCGACGGCCTGGCGGCGCTGCCCCCAGTACACGAGCGCCGCGACAACCACGGCGACGGTCAAACCGAACGAAGCCTGTATCGAGGCGAACGCGCGCACCGCGCCGTACACGAGCGCGATCAGCGCAATGAGAGCAACAAGAATCGGCATCGCAAGCTCACGCTGCGTATTTTGGCGAACGTGATCAGGGGATTCGGGTTGAACGTGACGGGTCCTTTCGGTTGAAGGTGATCGCTGATCAGCGGTTTTCGAAGCGAGCGAGCATCTTGCCGAAATGGGTGATCACGTTCCCGGAATGGGTGATCAGCGAACCGAAACA
>CALNWS010000005.1 GCA_940747215.1 uncultured Paraburkholderia sp.
GTTGAAAGGCAAATCGATGCGAAAAACCAGCACCAAGCAGTCCTCCGCATCCTGATCATGATCACCTTCACCATATAATCCATTGCCCGCGCAACGCCACCTTCCAAACTGATCACGGTCGCCAAAATACGCACTTTCTGGCCGACCATTGGCGCTTCAATGCCAACTCTTCACAATGCCGACTCTTCAGTCTGCGCCGAAGCGATTCGACGATGTAAGTCCAACGCGCCGCATCGCTCGCGCCGCTGAGGATGTCGGCCACGTGGGTGCTGCGGGGACCCACGCCATACCCGAGTAGGCGACCGTGATCCTAACCGGAGAGACTTGCTCGAGGAGTCGTCACAACTGACGATAACACTTGAACGAGTGACGATTTTTCCGCAGGTCGCGAAAAGGCATTTATCTCATCGCCATAGCAAGTCGGTAGCTTCGACATCAGGTGCGCGTGCGGCAATTCGGTCAACACATGCACGAGGTAAGCATAGGGCTCGACATTGCAGAATCTAAGCTTGGGCATCGGGCTGTAACCTATTGCGTTCGCTTTCCCTCCGGCAGCCGTGTCACTCAACGGCTATGAGGATCTGTCAGTACAGAATGGCCTGACCGTCGAGTCCTAGACGCGCTGGTCTTGCATAAAGCAGATCGAGATCTCGCGAGGGTCGTCGGCCTAGATGACACCGCAAGGGTCAGGAAATTTCGGCCTGATCAGTCCATGAAACTATTCGTCCCGGAACGCGGTCGGCTTCAATGTCAGCTCTGATGTTAGCCCATCATACTAGGGATAGTGGTACATCAGCTAAAGTTTTGCTCAGAAACCGTTATTAGGCAATGAATCAGCGACCATGCAGGTCCCTCGGCACATCCCAGCGCGGCTCGAACGCAATTGGCCAAGTTCTGGAGGGGTGAGTTGTGGCGCGGCAGCAGCAAGTTCGGTTCATGGCCGGCGTCCCATTCAAAGGTGCCACGGATGAAATTCCCTGACATTGCGAAGCCCTGCCACAGCAGCTCGCCAGAACGACCGCGAAATCGTGCCAAGCTGAGGCATACTGTGCGCAGGAAAATCACGGGGACCTAACTAACACATGCTGATTCGTCACGGAACAGATCGCCCAACCATACTCGATCATTATCTCGCCTACAGCCTCGCATTCATCGCTGGCGCTCTGAACACTGCGGGGTTTTATTCGCTTGGCTTTTTCTCCGCGAATATGACGGGAAATATCTCAACCGGCGCGGACAGGATCGCGCTGGGCGATCTGTTCAGCGGGACAGTCTATCTGCTTCTCCCGGTGGCGTTCACGCTCGGCGCAACGTTTGCAACGCTCGCCGTCGAAATAGGCCTCCGCCGCGGGGTCACTCGTATCTTCGCCTTCAGCATCCTGTCGGAAGCGATGCTGCTTCTGCTGCTAGCGATCGTCGACATGCTCGACAACAGTCGCGTCATGGTGCTAGTCCTCGGACTAAGCGGGCTGATGGGCTTTCAAAATGCCATCGTCACGCGAATCTCCAATTGGCGTGTGCGCACCACGCACGTATCGGGAATGTCGACCGATATCGGCATTGGTATCGGCCTTCTGATCACGATGTTCACGCGTGGAGAGCAGTCGGAGAGTTGCGCCGGGCATGTCGAACGGCTCAGGCTGCACAGCGTGACGGTGGTGGCTTTCTGTGTTGGCGGCATCCTCGGCGTAGTCGCGTACAAGTCCCTCGGCGGCATTCTGTTGATTATCGTCGCGGCGTTGCTGGCAATGGTCGCCTTGCCGAGCGCACTGCGTCGGCCAAAACCGCCGGCCACAGCGAGCGAGTGAAGATCTACAGTTATGCCCGCCTTCATCGAAATTCCGCGCCGCATTATGTTGCTTGCAGAGTTGTCTGAGTTACCCCGCCTAGGGCGGCGTGCCGGAACGCCCGACCGCCTAGCAGCGCAGTCAATGGAGCCGGCCAAGGCAAATTTAATTCTGATTGGAACCAATATCGCGTCAGTTTGTGGCCAATGAGAATCGGCAGAAGTGCGCGCGTTCCATGCTATCTGTCCGCTTTTTTATAGTTGTATAGTCCGTCCGCAAAAATCGTGACGAATCTGGCAATCGTTCCAGGCAGATCCAAGTGATCATGCCAGCAATAAGATGAAGGACAGGCCCCGTGCACTCCTTGTGATCTCGCCCGTCTCCTTGTGAAACGACGAAAGCGTCTGACTTATGAGCGTCGCAGTTCGTGGCGCAGCTTGCAAAGAGGGAGAACATCTAATCCCGGATCGCATTCGAAAATGGCCTTGAGTGCATCGACCCGGATCCTGAACGATGTCATGGGTGACATCGACCGAGAGATCGCGCGCAAATGCGAACGTTGTGATCCGCTTGTCGCCGTTCGCGAAGAATTTATAAGTCTCCACCACGGCCGTTCACGATGTCGTACACTGAGCGCGCTCTCCACCTCCCAGAAAGAGCACAGCGCGGCGGCTCGATAGTCCATGTTCGATCGAGGATTCTTCGCGACGTCCGTGGCGCCAGACCATCCTGTTGAGCTTGTCTTCGCGTCGCGGTAGGCCAGCCGTTTGATGTTGCTAGTACACCGATCGCCACGGGGCATCCGGTAAGCCGTCCGAATTCACTGGCGGCTTCTGCCTCTAGACCCATCGAGCCGCCGGCAAGACCAATACTTTCGAGCGCCTGTGGGTTCCCGCGGTTTATCGGTCTTTGCACGTGTCGCGCCCCGGTCTATATAGACACCGCTCACTCGCTCGCAATCACGGACAGCCCGGCGCCGATTTCGCGCGCCAACGATGTGGCGCTGCGGTCCTTGCGGACCACCGCTTCGACGCCGCCCGCGCAAATCCCAGTCTTGCCGTCGGCAAGCACCGATCGCACCGGTTGAAATTTCAGAACACCGACGGTGTCGGGCTCGACACGACACGTCGCCGCCCGAAACAAACCTTAGAGCGCCATCGTCCAATCGGTCTGGCGCGCAGCAGCGACGGAATCGATCTGAGTCAGCATCGACTCGATCGGTTTGTCCGGCGCGCGCGAGCCGGATCTGCGGCACTCTCGCGCACTGCTGCGTAGTCAACAGGGTCGCCCAAGCGCGCCTGGCGGACATACAGTTGTGCAATTGGCGTTCGATCAGGTAGCCGTTCAAGCCCTCGGTTCCCCACATCCAGCACATCGAGCGGAAAGCGACCCATGCGCGGTGCCGGCTCAGCCCTGCACGGCCAGCAGGTCGGCAAGGAGCCCATTACCGTACACGATCGCTAGCTCTTGCGGGCCGGCGAAGACCGCGACTTGCACCGCCGAGATTCCGACGTTGTGCTATCGCGCGTCTGACGGAGCACGTGCGCGCTTAAGCAATGCGTTTCCGCCGAGAGCCACGACGATGCGCATGAACGTCCTTTCTGGCGGTAAACATGGCGATACGCCGCGCGATGCCATACCAGAGGCGCGAGAGGATCAATGAGGTGCACAGCAGCGACGCGCTCCGATGTAGCACTCAACAACGCGGCGAACGCCGCGACCGTGCCGAGGATTCCATGGCCGTCCTGAAACGTGAGTCGGCGTTCTTCAAGCCCGGCAGCACCAGCGCAAGTTGTCCAGCAGGGATCGAAGCGCCCGCATTTGAGCAGGCGTGCTACCAGCCAGCCGTCGCTCGCGACCGATTAGCCGCTCCATATCCGTTCGCTGGACGTCATCGGAGGAGCAGTCGCATTTATATTGATGGCGAGGGTGGCAGGCCAGTCAGCGCTGCCGTTGCTGCCCTCCTCGGTTAGGTACGCCGGCGCACAGCATGCCCGCAGTATCCGGGGCAAGTCGATCCGAATCTTCGGAACGCGGTTTGTTGTAGGACTGTTGCACAACCTTTGAAGGAGTACCGAAAATGTCGTCTGATCCTGTTGACCTAAAGACGCTGCCATCTACGCCGCCAGATTCGCCCTCCCCCTTCCCCTCGCCCTCTCCGTCGGACGTGGCCCTACTAGGAGCGCCCGAGCCGGAGCCCGACCGGCGCGTTCGCATGATAAATGGAAGCCGTCCGGGTCCTTGCTGATCATGGACGGCTCGACTAACGGCAGCAGCCACTTTAGCAAGCACCGTTGTTGCTGTCTTACCTCATAATCGTGGCGGCGGATACTGACTGTTGCTCTTGGGAGCGCTTTTTGTTGAGGACGCATTGCATTCCTCGATCGATTCTCTCCCCCTGAATTGCGTGTGGGAAAGGCCGAGTTAGCGCCGTTTGCCCCGTGCGGCTAACCGTACCATTTTGTGAGCCACTCGTTCCGCCATTGCCCGTCGAGCCGCTACAACACCACCTGATCCGCCAGTCCCCACGCCGCTCCCATCGCCTCACTCGCCAGCGGCAAATACGCTGCAGGAAAAGAGAGCAGGATCGTGTCCTCCATCGGTATCTAATAACTGCAGGGCATCCTTCGCCTTCACCAGCATCTGCACAAGCGATACGCCGATATCCCAACTAGTTATACGAACCAGTAGTTGGAGTGTATGGCCAGACGCATGTGAAAGGTGTGACCCTATCGATCGCCGAAAAATCGTTCCGCATCGGCAACGCCCGCTCATTCCTGACGCGTATCCTTGCTTGAACTGGCGGAGCCTTCGTGATCGGGCAGATCGCGCTGGTCCTTGCCGCTCCTGCTCTTCGCCACCCCAAGCTCGTCAAGCTTGCGGTCTATCTTTTCGCGGTCGCGGGTGCAATCTCGGGGGATTGCTGCTCTTTAGTCGTACGCTGGGTATCATCGGTATTCAATTTGTCCTCCTGCATGATGTGGACAGGTATGCCAATCGGCGGCGGAAGCATGTCGATATGCGCCCGGGCCGCGTGCTGGCAAGCTATGGGTCGTCGTCAACATTCCCGCCGATGCCCGTTCGCTGCGCGTAATGCAGGCAAAGCCGACGGCTCGCTCCTGCCGCAAGGCGCGGCTGCAGATGCGCAACGACTATGGCACGGTTGGTTTCGGCGGCGCCGCGCCACCGCGCGGCGACAGGGCGCATCGCTACATTTTCCGTCTGTACGCGCTGAAGGTGCCGCACTTGCCGATCAACGAGGAAACCACCAACGCGGTCGCGCGCTTCATGACGCATCTGAACGAACTGGACTCGACCATGCACACCGGTCTGTATGAACTCAAATAAGGCGGCATCGGGCGGCGGCGCTGCGCCACGCGCGCGGCCGCACCCCCCTCTCGTCGTGGGACTGACATGCCGCTTCGCCACTATTCGAAAAATCCGATGCACGCACAACCTTCGCGCAATGCCGGCGACGAGGCCACCGGGACACGTTCAGCGCACGACTCGCACGCGGACACCGCCGAGCTGGGTCTGCCGATTCCTCAACGTTACTGGGCGATGCTCGTCATCGCGCTCGCCGTGCTCGATAGCGCGATCGCCAACGGCGTGATGAGCGTCAACACGGCGCGCGTGCGCATGATCTATCCGCCCACGCGACTCGGTCGCGGTGTCGTCGGCGGTCGGACCGACGGTTGCTTCGGGCATGCTAGCCGTTGCGTCGTGGCCGTGGCTCTTCGCGATCAACGTGCCGATCCGCATCGCGGCGATCGTCGTCGGCTTCAAGGCTTTGCCGATGAATCCCGGCCACGAGTCGCCATACGACTATCTGAGCGCAATCATGAACGCCTTCGTGTTCGGGCCTGCTGATTTTCGCCGTCGACGGTCTCGGTCACGGCGAGCGTCTCGGCTTTGTAGCGATCGAGGTTCGGCTATTTCTTTGTGCGCCGTCAGTTAACCCAGCCAGCGCCGCTGCTGCCGTTCGATCTGTTGAGGATTCCGGTATTTGCGCTTTCGATCGGCACGTCGATCTGTTCGTTCTGCGCGCAGATGCTCGCGTTCGTGTCACTGCCGTTCATGCTGCAGGACTCGCTCGGCTTGTCGCAGGTCGAAACCGGTTTGCTGATGACGCCGTGGCCCGCGATCATCATCATTGCCGCGCCGATCGCGGGCGTGCTGTCGGACAAGGTGTCGTCGGGCTGGCTCGGCGGCGTCGGGCTCGCGGCGATGACGTTCGGCCTGCTGCTGCTCGCCACGCTTGGCACGCATCCTGGCGCATGGAAGATCGCGTGACGCATGGCGCTGTGCGGCGCGGGCTTCGGCATTTTCCAGTCGCCGAACAATCGCACGATGCTGTCGTCCGCGTCGCGCGAACGCAGCGGTGGCGCGAGCGGCATGCTGGGCACCGCACGTTTGACCGGCCAGACGCTCGGCGCGGCGCTCGTCGCGTTCATCATCTTCGGGATCGCGCCGCAATCCGGGCCGGTGGTCGTGCTTTACGTGGCAGCCGGCTTCTCGGCGGTTGCGGCCGTGGTCAGCACGATGCGCATGCGGCATCACGCAACAACGCGAGCGGCCTAAGCGCGCCGCGCGACCAAGGCGCAAGGCGAACCCGCCGAGGCAAACTCGCTGAGGCAATCAACGCAACGCTCAACAAAAAAGCGCGCTTCGCCTCGAGCAAAACGTGCTTTTCCGGTTCTCCAGATCCCTTCGACGTGAACAGCACGTGCGGCTTGACCGGTTGCGCCGCGCGGCCGTCGACCGCTTACGACGACGCCGTCACGTCAGCAAGCTTTACCGCCTTGGCCGTTACCTTGGATGCCGTTGCGACGTTGCGCAGATCGGCGAGGAACGTATCGCGCCAGACCGAGAGATTATTCTCGCGCATCGGCGCCATCATGTCCGCGTGACGCGCCTGACGCTCGGCGAGCGGCATCGACAATGCGCGCTCCAGCGCTTCGGCCATCTGCGACAGATCGAACGGATTGACCACCAGCGCGCCTGGCAATTGCTCCGCGGTGCCCGCGAATTGCGACAGCACCAGCACGCCCGGATCCGCCGGATCCTGCGACGCCACGTACTCCTTCGCGACGAGGTTCATGCCGTCGCGCAGCGGCGTCACGTAGCCCACTTGCGACTGACGAAACAACGCCATCAGCAGATTGCGATCGTATTTGCGGTTCAGGTACTGGATCGGCGTCCAGTCGAGTTGCGCGAAACGTCCGTTGATGCGGCCCGCCTCGCCTTCCAACGTCTGACGGATACGCTGGTAGGTCGACACGTCGGACCGCGTCGGCGGTGCGATCTGTACTAGCGACACGCGCCCATGCCATCCCGGCGCGTTCAGCAATAGCCGCTCGAACGCCTGGAAGCGTTCGACGAGTCCCTTCGAATAGTCGAGACGATCCACGCTCATGATCAGCTTGCGGCCACGCATGCCGTCGCGCAGGCTCCGCACGGGCTTGCGGTCCGTGAACTGCTCGGCGGCCTTCGCGATCGCGTCCGGATAAATGCCGATCGGATACGCGCCCACTTTCAGGAAGCGGTTGTACGCGTGGACCATGCCGTCTTCGCTCGACGTGCCATGCTGGCCGCGCTCGATGAAATCGACGAACGACTGACGATCCGCTTCGGTCTGGAATCCGACTACGTCGTAGCTGCACATCGCCTTCACGAGTTCTTCGTGCGGCGGAATCGTGCGCAGCACTTCCGGCACGGGGAAGGGAATGTGCAGGAAGAAACCGATCGGAGTCTTCACACCTAGGTCGCGCAGGCAGCGCGCGAACGGCAGCAGGTGATAGTCATGAACCCAGATGATGTCGTCGGGCTTGAGCAGTTCCTTGAGCTGCTTCGCGAGCGTCGCATTGACGCGCTGATAGCCCGCGTACTCCTGCCGGTCGTAGCGCGACAGGTCATTGCGATAGTGGAAAGTCGGCCACAGTGTGGCATTGGAAAAGCCGCGGTAGTACTGGTCGTAGTCGCGCTTGGTGAGACCCACGGTCGCGTAGGTCACGTTACCCTGCCTTTCGATCACCGGAGCGGACGGTTCTGCCACCGTCTCACCGCTCCAGCCGAACCAGACGCCACCGCTTTCCTTCAGCGCGTCCAGCACGCCGATGGCGAGGCCACCGGCTGCTGGCCGGCCTTCCTGCGTCGGCGCGACACGATTCGATACCACGATCAGTCTGCTCATTGGTGCTCCAAGTTCAGTTGTTTCATTGCGTACGGATGTGTGCCAGGAAGGTGCATGCAAGTCGCGCGCCGTTTTGACATATATTGGAAATAAAAATGTATGCAAATGTGAGGGACGAACAAAAACACGCGATGCCGGAAACATCGCGAAAAAATTCTACTTTCTTTGTATGACAAAAACGGAAGGCCTCATAACCGCCTTCCGCTACGTTCAGGCGTCCTGTTCCGAGCCAAGATCGCGCTGGTAATCGAGCCCTTCCGGCCGCACGCCGCCTTGGTTGTATTCCCCGTCGGGCGCGACACGGTTCTGCGACGACGAGTCGTGCTCGACCGGCGTTTCGTTCTTATTACCGCCCGGCCGGGCATCGCGCTTCGAGTGGCGCGCTGAACGGCGCAGTGCTGGATGTCTCATGATCGCTGCCTCCAAGGGAAGCCCGCCGCCCGGGGATGGCGGCATCCATACAGTCTAGAAACCACGAAGGTAATTTGCCGGTAAAAGGTGCCCTGGCTTTGTAACAAATACACAAATTCGCTGCGCCGGACGGTGGCGCAGCGCACAGATCATGTCAGAGTTGCATGCTTTGCCTTGAAAACAGCTACGAACGGCGAGCCTGCGGCGTTTGCGTAGGCTGCGGATCGCCGATCGGCAGGGCAACCGGCTCGATGGGCTCGATCGGCTGAGGGCCCGAATCGGGACTCGGAACCGGCACGGGAGTCGGGACGGTATTGAGCTCGCCGGGACTGGGCGGTGCCGAAGGCGGCTCGATCGGCTCCGGACGGTGCGCATGCTTCACAGGGGAAGAACCGGGAGCGGCGGCGTTTTCCGGCACGTTATCCTCGTTTTGCATTCAATTGAACCCAGCAAAGGATGTGCCGTTGAGGCGCTGTCGCCTGGTGCGAAGAAACGGCCCGGTTGCAACTGAGTTGTCGCTCAGTTGCAGCTTGATGGCCTTGTTGCGCGTCTCGCGGCGAGCGCCACGATTTGCGATCCGTCCGGCCGCAGGGCGGGACGGATCGGCATAGCAACGTAGGAATCACGCGTCGGCACCGCCCAGTGCGCGCGATTCGTCGGCGGCATCGCCGTCTTCACGCGCGTCGTTGCCGTACTCCACGAGGCGATTGTAAAGCGTTTTCAGGCTGATGCCGAGAATCTCGGCCGCGCGCGTCTTGACACCGCAGCACTGCTCGAGCGTGGCCAAAATCAGCTGACGGTCCGCTTCGGCAAGCGTCGTGCCGAACGGAATCGTGATCGCCGTGCCGGCCGCGGGCTTGGACAACGTGATCTGCAACGGCACCGTCGCCGTGCTGTCCAAGTCCGCGCTCGACATGATGTGCGCACGCTGCACGTAGTTCTTCAGCTCGCGCACGTTGCCCGGCCACGGATACGACATCAGCATTTCCTTCACCGCGGCGGGGAAATGCTTCTTCGTGCTGTGACGCTCGTTCAGCTCGTCGAGGAACGCCTGCGCGAGCAGTTCGACGTCCTTGCCGCGATCACGCAGCGGCGGCAGGCTGATCGGGAACACGTTCAGGCGGTGATACAGGTCGAGGCGCAGCTTGCCTTCAAGCACCGCCTGCTCAGGATCGCGATTGGTCGCAGCGATCAGGCGCACGTCGGTTTCGATTTCTTTCGTCGTACCGACGCGCATGAACATGCCCGTTTCGAGCACGCGCAGCAGCTTCACCTGAAGCTCGATCGGCATTTCGGTGATTTCGTCGAGGAACAGCGTGCCGCCGTTCGCGCGCTCGAAATACCCCTTGTGCTGACGGTCCGCGCCCGTGAACGAGCCGCGCTCGTGGCCGAACATTTCGGATTCGATCAGGTTCGGCGAAATCGCGCCGCAGTTCACCGCGAGGAACGCGTGTTTGCGACGCAAACTGAGTTCGTGCAGTGTTTGCGCGGCGACTTCCTTGCCGGTGCCGGATTCGCCGACCAGCATGACCGACGCCGCTGTAGGCGCCACGCGGCCGATCTGGTCGTACACCTCCTGCATCGCAGGCGAATTGCCGAGCATGAGACCGAAGCGGCCCATGCGGCGCAACTCGCCGCGCAGGATGCCGATTTCCGCCTTCAGGTCGCCGGCGCGCGGCAGGCGCAACAGAATTGCCTTCACGCGCTGCATGTTGATGGGTTTGACCAAGTAATCGGTCGCGCCCATTTTCAGCGCGTTCACGGCCGACTCCACCGTGGCGTGCCCGGTAATCACAATCACCTCGACACCGGAACGCGGGTCGAGGTCTTCGAACAGGTCGACCCCGCTGCCGTCGGGCAGCTTGAGGTCCGTAAAGACGACGTCCGGCATTTGCCGCACCAGTTGGATGCGCGCTTCGCGCAAATCACCCGCCGTGGCGGTGGTCAGGCCGTCTTCCCCCATGATGGCGGAAAGCGCCTCGCGGGTGCCGGCATCGTCATCGACAATCAGTACATGTGGCATCGCGTCTCGAAAGCCAGATAGCGTAGGAAGGGAAATATGCAGGACGAAAGGCGAAAAGCCAACCCGCTTTTTATTCGCCGCAACCGCTGGTGCCCCTATTCGAGCGCAGAGTCGCTACACGGCAAAAAATACCGAATTTTTGGACTTAACGCAATATCGCAACAATTCGCGGAAAAAACTACTCATGAAACCTACGATTATTGTCAATTTGTCTATTATACGGTTTTATCAAGACAAAAAACAGTGCGTGGGAATGGCCGTGCTTCGCCGTTACCGTTCGGGTGCACCGAACCACCATTAGCGCCGTTTGCCCCGCCCGCATGCGGCGCGACACTGGCGGACGGCGTGACAGACGTATCGACATTGCCGCTCTCGCCTTCCCAGCGGCTCAATTCGCGCGCCGCCCAGTTGCGCTGCACGAACGAACTGCGAGATAACCGCCAAGCGCCATCAGGGCGTCGAAGATACCGATTCTGGGTCGTGCCATCGTGAACTCCCTATGGTCGAAAACGAGTGGGGACCGCGCCGCGCTCATCGTGCGGGCACATTGAGAGGTATAGACCACGCGCTCAACGCACGGTGAGAACGCCGAGCACAAATCCGACGCCCGCAGCAATGCCGATCGTGCGCCACGGGTTCCGGCGCACGTAACGCTCGGTGTTCACCGTCGCCGCGCGATAGCGGCGCTGCGCGCTCTGCTGCGTATCGCCGAAGGCCGATTGCAACGTCTCGACATGCGTGCCGAGTTTTTCGCACAACGCGCCGACACCTTCGCTTGGCACGTTGGCAGCAAGCCTCAACATTTCCTCCGAGTCCCGGAGCAGCACTCGCAAATCCTCGACGATCTTCTGGCCGCCGAGTGTAAGCTGTTGCGTGGTGTCAGTCATCATTCACTCCTCGTCTGATTTCGGCGTGCGCGTGCGCGTTCGCAAAACGCAAAAGGCGCACGCGTATTAAACATGTTATGCAAACCCTATGCCCGGTAATTTTGCCGATTGCACACGAATGCGGCACAACGCGCGGCAGTTTCGACCGACGACGCTTCGATCTACGGCGCATACCGCGACATGGATTGCCGGAACTGGCGCCGAAGTGGTTAAATCAACATTTGTGAGATATTGATCGTCAGGTTTATTTCTTTCCAGGCCTGCGCGCCGCAACAACGAACATCACATTTGCACAGGACTCCCCGTTTATGGCGTCAATCGATCTGGACCCGCCCACGGTGTCCGCAGGCGGCAATGCTTCGTCTCAAGCGAAGCAGCGCGCCGCGGACGGTGTCGCGGGACTGAAATCGTACGGTCTGCTGTACGGCTCGTCGCCGGTCATGCTCGATCTCTACGAGCAGATCGAGCGCGTGGCCTGCACCGACGCGACCGCGCTGATCATCGGCGAATCCGGCACGGGCAAGGAACTGATTGCCCGCACCATCCACAATCAAAGCAGCCGTAAGGATGCGGCCTTCGTCGCCGTGAATTGCGGCGCAATTCCGGACGAACTGATCGAAGCCGAACTCTTCGGCCATGAAAAAGGCAGCTTCACGGGCGCGGTGCAAGGACGCGTCGGCTACTTTGAGCATGCAAACGGCGGCACGCTGTTCCTCGACGAAATCACCGAAATGGCACCCGTGCGCCAGGTCAAACTGTTGCGCACGCTCGAAACCGGCACGTTCTATCGCGTGGGCGGCAACGAACTGATCAGCGGCAACGTACGCGTCATTGCCGCGACCAACCTTGACCCGGCGGTCGCCGTGAAGGAAAAAGGTCTGCGCGAAGATCTGATGTACCGCCTCGCCGTTTTCCCGCTGCGCGCGCCGCCGCTGCGTGAGCGCGAAAACGATCGTGAACTGCTCGCGCAGCACTTCCTCACGCTGCTTAATCAGCAGGAAGGCGCAGGCAAGAGCTTCAGCAAGCGGTCGATCGAAACCTTGCGCACCTGGTCGTGGCCAGGCAACGTGCGCGAACTCAAGAACGCCGTGTACCGCGCATTCATCCTCGCGGAAAAAACCGTCGAACTGCCGCACCCGCATCTTGCGTCGCGCGTCAAAAAGCCGGTTACGCAGGGCGACGCGATAAGCGTATGGATCGGCGCGCCACTTGCCGATGCGCAAAAGCAGATCATTCTCGGCACGCTCAAATACTACGGCGGCGATAAGCGGTGCGCAGCGAAAGCGCTCGGCGTCAGTCTGAAAACGCTCTATAATCGTCTTAGTGCGTACGGCGGCGACGAAGGCGCGGAAAAAGAAATCGAGCAATAAGTCGAACATCGGGTCGAGCCATTCGGCCGCGCTCGAAGCTGAATAAGCAGGCACACACCGGCGCCGTCCGATTACACCAATCGACCACGACTCATGCGCAAATTATGCTTCGCGCATGAGCTCACGCCGGCGCTGACGCAGCATCCCACTTCCTTCGCAGGACTAGGCAACTCACCTCGTTCGAATCAGGATATGCGAGGACGTGCACCATCTTTTGCAGTTTCTTGCATTTTTCCACTGCCAATTACAAAACGCATCCTGCAAAATGCGGCAGCAAAGGCGACACGCATTGGAAGGCGTGCAACTCGATCGAGAGTGTCTGAACGAAAGGCAGTTGCAGGAACAGAGACAGGGGGATATGCAAAAAAGTATGGTGTGGGCCGAGGCGGACAATTCAGCGGCCAGTCGCAGGCGTCCGGGAGTCGTGGCGTTTGCTGCGCTGGCGCTCGCGTTGTCGTCGATATTGAGCGGCTGTAACTCGCTCTACTCGGAAGGCGCCGTCACAGGCAAAGTCACCAGCAATGCGGCAGTCGCCACCGGCATCGGTCTCGGCGCGGTGGCCGCTGCGCGTGCAGACGTGCAGTACTCCGAACGCGTGATCCATCGCAACACGCAAGACGGCATCGCGAAGATCGCCGGACCGCTCGACGTCGGCGCCGTCGCGCCGTGGAGCGTCACTCACTCCGTTCCCCTCGAAGACGACGAACATGGCCGCGTCACCATGAGCCGCACGATCAGCGCCGGCGCGCTCGATTGCAAGGAAATCGTCTTTTCCGTCGACCATATCGCCACACAGAATGTGCCCCGGCAAGCAGCGCGTTCTACGTAGCGTCGATCTGCCGCGACGGCGAGAACTGGAAATGGGTGTCGGCCGAACCCGCCACCAAACGTTGGGGCGCGCTGCAATGACGTCGCGTTCGATTTCGCGCGCCTCCTCGCTTATGCCCGGCAGCCGCCTGCGGCTCGCCGTGGCGGGCGCGCTGTGCAAGGAGTTCGTGTTCTCGGTGCAGGATGGCGACGGCCCGAACGCGCACGAAGACTGTTACACGGCGAGCGCGTGTCAGCAGGAGAAAGGCTGGAAGTGGGCGTCGGCGGAACCGACCGTGGAGCGTTGGGGCAATCTGCAATAAGCATAAGCCACGTTTTTCGCATCGACACCTCGCCCACCAACGAAAAACGGCAGGATCTCCCCTGCCGTTTTTCATTCAACCGCTGCAACGCATAAGCGCTGCGTAATCAGGATTCCACGTCTTCCAAGCTGAAGATTTCGGTCTGGTCGTTGTACGAGAAGATCTCGCCGTAACGGCCCCAGTTGATGACCGCGTCGAGCGTTTCTTCCGCCGCGCTATCGGACAGGAAGTCTTCCAGTTCCTGCTCGAAGCGCACGCGCGGCGCGCGGTGGCCCGGACGCTCGTTCAGTACCTTCTTGATTCGCGCGGCGAGCGGCACGTGCTTCAGCAGATGGTCGGCGAACATGAGCTTGCGTTCCTGCGTGCCGAACTCGGAGAACACGCGTGCGGGCGGCGTCAGAAAAATGTCGCCCTCGCGCACGTCGGCGAAACCCAAGTGTTGCAGCACTTCCGCGACCGGGAACAGGTCGTCCACCTCTAGGTGCAGCAAGCGCGCGATTTCAGGCATGTCGGCGCGGCCGTGGTACGGCGCGGCGGCGAGCGTTTCGATCAGACCGGCCATCAGGTTGGTCGACACATGCGGCAGCCAGCTATGCAGCTCGAGGCCTTTCTTGGTCTTTTCGTCCGTCTGATGCGCGGTCATCTTCGCGTAGATGTCGTCCACGAACTTGCGGAACGCCGGGTCCAGACGGTTGCGCGGATGCTTGAACGGCACCTTGATCTCGGCGATCACACGGCCCGGATTCGACGACAGCACCAGAATCCGGTCGCACATGAACACGGCTTCCTCGATGTTGTGCGTGACTATCAGCACCGCCTTGATCGGCATGCGGCCCTGCGTCCACAGATCGAGCAGGTCCGTACGCAGCGTTTCGGCGGTCAGCACATCGAGCGCGGAGAACGGCTCGTCCATCAGCAGCAGCGTGGGATCGACCACCAGCGCGCGCGCAAAGCCCACACGCTGACGCATGCCGCCCGAGAGTTCGCGCGGATACGCGTTTTCGAAACCGTCGAGACCGATCAGGTCGATCGCGGCGAGTGCGCGCGTGCGGCGTTCGGCAGCGCCGACGCCTTGTGCTTCGAGGCCCGCTTCGACGTTCTGCAGCACGGTGAGCCACGGAAACAGCGCGAAGGTCTGGAACACCATCGCGACGCCCTTTGCCGGCCCTTCGAGCGGCTTGCCCATGTAGGTGACTTCGCCGTCGGTCGGCTCGATCAGACCCGCGATGATGCGCAAGAGCGTCGATTTACCCGAGCCCGAACGGCCCAGCAGACCGACGATCTCGCCTTCGCGCAACGACAGATTCGCATCGTCGAGGACGAGCAGTTCGCCCTGCGCCTTATTGAACCCGCGGCACACGTCCTTGACGCGCAGGATCTCTTCACCGAGGCGCGGCTGCTTCGGTGGTGTCTGGATCGGCACGGCGATCATAGCAGCTTTAGGATTTTGCATCGCGTTATGCCTTCAAATCTCAAGAAAACGCCAGCCGCTCGCGGGCACATGTTTCGCCCGTCGAAGCCCTAGCGCGAAGCGACAGGTTCGGGGGCTCTCAATCAAGCCGGAGCTTGGCTTCGGCGTAGGCGTACATCGGACGCCATAACACACGGTTGAACAACGTCACGAAGAGCGACATGACCGCGATACCCACGATGATCTTCGGATAGTCGACGGCCGCCGTGGACTGCGCAATGTACGCGCCCAGACCGTGCGCAGCCACTTTCGTATCGCCCCATTGCACGAATTCCGCCACGATACTCGCGTTCCACGCGCCGCCCGACGCGGTGATGGCGCCCGTCACGTAGTACGGAAAGATGCCCGGCAGCATCGCCTGACGCCACCATTGCCAGCCGCGAATGTGGAGATTCTTGGCCGCTTCGCGGTAGTCGTTCGGGTACGAAGTGGCGCCGGCAATCACGTTGAACAGGATATACCACTGCGTCCCGAACACGATGAGCGGCGAGAGCCAGATGTCCGGGTTCAGATGAAAGCGCACGATGACGATCACGAACACTGGGAACAGCAGGTTCGCCGGGAATGCCGCGAAGAACTGCGCGAGCGGCTGGATCTTTTCGGCAAGCGCCGGGCGCAGCCCGATCAGCACGCCGAGCGGCACCCAGATCACTGACGCGATCGCGATCAGCACCACCACGCGCAGCAGCGTGATGAGACCGAGCACGAATACGTGACCCACTTCGTCGAGTGACACGCCGGTACGCACATATTCGATCACGCGATACACGACGAAAACGGTGACGACCAGCACAACAGCGGCCCACAGCAGGTCGCCCACGCGCGAGCTTTTCTGAGCCCGCGGAGTCGCGAAACGCGGCCCCTGAATGGCAGGCATGCGGAACGGCACGCGCGCCGCCTTCGCGAACATCCAGCCGAGCGGCACGAGCAGACAGTGAATCAGACGTGTGCGGCGGATCAGATCGAGCAGCCACGATTCCGGCGCGTCGCCGGAACTCGTGTTTTCCATGCGGAACTTGTCGGCCCACGCGACGAGCGGGCGTAACAGGAACTGGTCGTACGCGAGAACCACGACGGTCATCGCGAGGATCACCCAGCCGATCTCATGCAGATTCTTCCCGGAGATGGCCTGTGCGAGATAGGCGCCGATGCCCGGCAGCGTGATCGTGTTGTTGCCGACCGTGATCGCCTCGGACGCAACGACGAAGAACCAGCCGCCCGACATCGACATCATCATGTTCCAGATGAGGCCGGGCATAGAGAACGGCACTTCGAGTTTCCAGAAGCGCTGCCAGGAAGTCAGATGAAAGCCACGCGACACTTCGTCCAGATCGCGTGGCACCGTGCGCAGCGACTGATAGAAGCTGAAGGTCATATTCCACGCCTGGCTCGTGAAGATCGCGAAGATCGCCGCGAGTTCGGCACCGAGCACGCGGCCTGGAAAGAGCGCGAGAAAAAACGTGACCGTAAACGAAATGTAGCCGAGCACCGGCACCGACTGCAGGATGTCGAGAATCGGCACGAGCACCATGCACGCTCGCCGGCTCTTCGCGGCGAGCGTGCCGTACACGAGCGTGAAGATCAGCGAGGCGACCATCGCGGCCAGCATGCGCAGCGTGGTGCGCATCGCATATTCGGGCAGGTTCGACGGATCGAGCGAGATCGCCTGGCTCTTTAGCACCGCCATCGGCGCGAGCGTTTCATGAAAGCCAATCGCCGCCATCGCGATGATGCAGATGATCAGCGGAAAGGCGACGAAGTCCCAGCGATTGGGCAGCACCCGCCACGCCGATGCATTGGCGGTGCGCTTGA
Source organism: uncultured Paraburkholderia sp. (assembly GCA_940747215.1). Taxonomy (GTDB): domain Bacteria; phylum Pseudomonadota; class Gammaproteobacteria; order Burkholderiales; family Burkholderiaceae; genus Paraburkholderia. Next base: position 17,085 of record CALNWS010000005.1, read on the forward strand.
GGTTGAAGCTGAAATCCATCAGATGCCCTCCCTGCTGCTATTGATGTTGTGACTCACGAGGGAGCCAGAAGTATGGGCGTGGCAAACAGGAGATCGGTCCGGAAAGCGGAAATCTTGCATGGCAAAACACGTGTGCGCGGTAAATCGTTGGCGTTGGTGACACTCGAGCCGGCGGGCAACGTGTCCGGCTCCGCGACGCCCCGAACCATATTCATGCCGCTGGACTTCCTGTCACCGCAGACGCCGCCCATGGGCCGGCGAGCTTTCCTTGTTTTGGACGGCACGACACTACACCATCCCGTGTTTCAGGCACAATCTTCCGAGGTAATTAGCGACAAATAGCCGAAAAGCTTGAGCAACCGCGCAAAGGAAAAGCCGGAAAGCGTGTCCGGCGCGTCGTTCGTCGTGTAAACCAGGTGATGCAACGGAGAACTTTCGCCCCGTCCGGATGCCTCGGACGACCGGGGAACGCGCCGGGGACGCCTCGCGACACCCTCCGGAAAACCCGTATAATCATCAAGAATCAACGACCTATGTCGTTAAGGACCTGATGAACGGAGAGACCGTTCGTTGCATGACTGCAATATCGGTGCCATCATGCTGATGGTTAAAACCAGACGCGCGGGCAGACGAGTTATCCCGGGCCACAAGGTCGGCGTATCGCCGACTGGCGGCATTGGGGCAAAACAACATCTTTGCGCTGCCACGAATGAGCTAGTTGCATGTCACAGCCAGACGGATCAGAGGGTCGATGAACAGGACAACCTTGCGCTAGGCAGCCGAGCCGGTCAGCTTCATGCTGATCGTACTGGTTTGCTGGTTCGTGGCTGGCATGGTCGCGGACCGGATGGTGCAGCAAGAGCTGGACGCGGCCCTGCGTACACAGCGGCAGATGTCCACGTCGATCGTCGACAACATGGCCGAAGTGATTGCCAGCGACCTTGCCATGTCCCGGGCCATTCCGGCGACTCTGGCCGAGATGGACGTAGTCCAGCGCTCTCTGTTGCAGTCTTAGAATTATGCCGCGAACAACGAGGCGACGGAACCCGCTATCCGCTCGACGTTGTTAAAAGACCCGAACATGATCGCCGTGAGCAACTTCCTGCACGGCGCGCAGGGCTTCTCCGGACTCGACCAGATCTGGCTTCGGGCATCTTCATCGCGGTGCCAGTGTATGCGGACGGCCTGCTTGTGGGTGTCGTGGTCGCCAAGGTCGGCATCGCGCGGCTGCGTCACTGGGTTGCGCACGCGGGCACTTTCGTCGCGGACGAGAACGGCGTCATCATCATGGCGCACAACAACGGGCTCGAAGGCCACGCGCTGCCCAACTCGCACGTCACGCAGATGAGCGCCTCGTCACCTATCGGCGCGAAACCTTTCCCGCCATCGGCATTCACGCGGACAATCAGGTGCGCGACGAAGCGCCTTGGGTGCCCGCTACCGTCGCGGGCCAGTTGTTCGGCATGAACGCGCAGCCGATGCCGGCGCTCTATCAGGCCCACAGCGGACTGAACTCGGGGCTCTCCGCGCATCTGATCGATCCGCTCGCGGCCTGGCTGGAGTTGATGCGCAATCACAAGCGCGATTATCTGCTGGTGTTTCTCACGCTCGCCGGCACCGTCGCGCTCGCGTGGGTCATCACCGTTTCGTACGTGCGTGAGCAGCGCCATCACCGGGCCACGCGCGACCTCGCCGAACAGTTGCAGTCGGCCAATACGCTGCTTTCCGCCGAAGCACGGCACGACGTGCTGACAGGCGCGCTCTCGCGGCGCTACTTCCTCGATCTGCTGCGCCGTGAAATCGACCGCGCGCACGCGGCCAACGAACCGCTTTGCATGGCGATTGCCGACCTCGATCACTTCAAGCAGATCAACGACCGCTTCGGCCACGCCACGGGCGACCGCACGCTCGAGCATTTCGGTCGCACCTGCCGTGCCGAACTGCGCAACTCGGACGCGATCGGCCGGCTTGGCGGCGAAGAATTTGGCCTGCTGCTGCCGGCCACGAATCTGGCGGGCGGGCGTGAAGTGGTCGAGCGTCTGCGCATGCGTCTGAAGGCGATGCTTTCGCCGAAACTGCCGGCTTCGGCGGCCTTGAGCGTGAGCATCGGCATTACGGAATTGTCGGCGAACGATCTGCCCGAGCGCATCATGAGCCGCGCGGACACCGCGCTCTACGCGGCCAAAACCGGCGGCCGCGACCGCACCGAGGCACTTCCGCCCGACGACACCGCGCCGCCTGTGCGCACTGTGGCAACCACCTAGTAGTTCGCGATGTAGTTCGGCAACGCCCCTTCCGCTGCTGGCCGAAACGAGTTTTTCGCGTGCGAACCGTGCGGCGGCCGACTCATCGCAACCCTCGCGCAAGCGGCCCTCTGTACGAAGCAGGTATGATCAGCCCTGATATCGAGGTTACTGCTATCGCTCTATCGGGAGATTCGCATGAAGGGAAATCTGGTCATTGTCTGCCGCGATCAGGATGCTGGCGCGTTCGATCATCTGCTCGCCGAATACGGCGCATTCCAGACGCGCCTGTCGTCCACCGCGTGGTATCTGAAACTCGAGGTCGCGCCGGAACTGATTCAGGAGGAGATACTCGCGCGGCTCGGCAAATACACCACGCACTATATTTTCGAAGCGGAAACGGTGACGTGGAACACCGTGGATAGCGACGCGGCCAACGCGTTGAATACGCTCTTTTCGGACTAGTTGAGAAGCTCAGAAAGCGCCTCGGTGAATCGAAGCCGGGGCCCGCACCTGAACGCCTGCTCATCACGTGGAGCCGACGCGAGTTGCCCGCATCCGCTCCACGCAGCACCACTCCCTTATCACCAGACACTTTCCGATGCCGCGGTAACACGCGGCATGACTTCGAACGGGAAGGTCATCAATACGCGCAAGCCACGGCCTTCGTGGTTGCCGATTTCCCATTCGCCGCCCGCGCGCCGCACGAGGCGTTCGACGATCGCTAGACCCAGCCCGCTATGACCGTTGCCGCCACGCGCCGGATCGAGCCGCACGAAAGGCCGGCTCGCGTTGATGATGTCCTGCGCGGCGACCGCTGCCGTTGTCTCGCACCGAGAGCGTGTAGCCTTGCGACGTGCGCGCCGTGGCCACGACGACGGGTGGCGCGCCATACGCATACGCGTTGTCGAGCAGGTTCGACAGAATGCGGTCAAGCGTGGCGGCGGGCAGCAGGAAACCCGGCCCGACGTTCAGTTCGGTCTGCACGGTGGGCGTGCGTGCCTACCGCCACCGCGCGATAGTTGCGCACCACGCGCTCGCACTGCGCGTCTACTTCGACGGCTTCGCTGCGATCCGCGCCATCGTGAGCGAACACCAGAAACTGTTCGACGATATGCGTCATGGAATCGACGTCGCGCACCACGCCGTCGCGCATCTTCAATTCGTCCATCATTTCGGCACGCAGGCGCAAACGCGCGAGCGGCGTTTTCAGGTCGTGCGCGACGCCCGCGAGCATCACTGCGCGATCGTTTTCCGTGCGCGCCACTTCCTGCACCATCTGATTGAAGCCGTGCGTGAGTTGCCTCAATTCACGCGGACCGCGCTCCGGCACGGGCGGCACCGGCAGCCCGCGGCCGAAGCGCGCCACCGCCTGGGCAAGCGAGCGCAACGGCTGCTGGAGCGCCCACGCGGCAAAGAGCGCCGCCATGACCGCGAACAAGAAAATGATGGTGAGCCACAACGCGGTACGGTCGAGCGAGCGCGGCGTGCGCAACGGTTGCACCGGCACGACGATCCAGCTACGGTCGGACGCGCCGCGCACCCACAGCGTAGGCGGACGCCCCGGCAAACCGATGCGCACCTGCGTGCCGGACGGCATGCGGTCGCGCACGTCCTCGACGAAACGCTCGAGCGGCGGCGCATGTTCGCGTCTTCGGGCGGCACTTCGGGACTCGCCGGGTCGACGAGCTTGACACGCGAAGGCAGCGGCTGATCCGGCGTGCGCGCCACGTGCTGACGCACGGCATCGACGAGGAACGTGGCCTCTTCCACCGCATAACGCGTTTGCAACTGACTGCGTTCCAGACGCATGAGCGCATACCACGCGAAATGCGACAGCAGCAGCACGGCGACGACTAGCAGCGCCAGCCGGCCGAAAAGCGAATCAATGGGCCGGCGCATGCTGTTCGCCATCTGGCACGAACACGTAGCCGCGGCCACGCACGGTCTGGATGAAGCGCGGCATGGACGGGTCGGTTTCGAGAATGCGGCGCAGGCGCCACACCTGCACGTCGATGCCGCGGTCGGTGCCGTCGTATTCCGGACCGTGCAGCAATTCGAGCAAACGCTCACGCGTGAGCGTGCGCATGGGGTAATTGACAAAAATCTTCAGCAGCGCGAATTCGCTGCCGGACAACGTGAGCGGCTTGTCTTCCAGATGCAGCGTGCGCGACTGGAAGTCGAGCGTGAAGCGGCCGAAGTTGAACGGCTCGCGCTGTTCCGGCGGGCGGCCGACGGCAGCGTGCGACGGCGGCGCAGCACGGCCTGCACGCGCGCGAGCAGTTCGCGCGGATTGAACGGCTTGCCGAGGTAGTCGTCCGCGCCGAGTTCGAGACCGACGATGCGATCGACGTCGTCCGAGCATGATGACCGGGATGTCGTCGCCCGACGCACGCAGCTTGCGCAACGCGGTGAGGCCGTCTACGCCGGGCATCATCAGGTCGAGCACAATCAGATCGGGACGCTCGCGTTCGAGCCTGCGTTCGAGCGAACCCGCGTCGTGCAGCACCGACACTTCGATGCCCTGGCGGGCCAGATAATCGCGCAGTTCAACGTCGTCGTCGACGACAAGTATTTGAGTAGCCATGGAATGAAGTTTAACGCGCAGCAGGTTGGGTTTTCGATTTCAAACGGGGCTCAAGGGTTACGGGGTGTTACGGTGAAAGGCACGCGTAATGTCCCGTAATAGCCGCATCAAACCACGTAACACAGCGTCCGGCGCAGTTCTCTACGCTGTGTCTTACCGAATGCAGACCGCTCTCAGTTATCGGTTATCGGTTGCATCGTCGGCTATTCCATTACAAGGAGCCTTACATGTCCACTAAAAAGATGTCGCGCGTTCTCGCCGTTGCCGCCACTGCCCTCGCCACCGGCGCAGGCGCTGCTTATGCCGCACAACCCGCTCACGAAGCTCACGACGGTTCCAGCGGCTGGCACGGTCACTTCATGAAACAGCTCACGCAGTTGCACGACCAGCTGAAACTGAATGCTGACTAGGAAAAGCAGTGGCAAGCCGCGCTCGACACGATGAAGTAGAATCACAAAGCCATGCGCACCAACCACGACGAGCAGATCAAAAACCAGTTCAAGGTAGCGCAGCAACAGCCTATTTTGGATCTGAACGCGATGGCGTCGGCGCATCAGCAAGTCGAGCAGAAAGACGCGCAACTGCGCCAGCAAACCACGGATGCCTAGCTCAAGATCTACAACGGCCTGAACGACCAGCAGAAGACCACCGTCAGCACCGCGCTGAAGCAACGTTTTGCGAAGATGGAAGAGCGTCACGAGAAGATGCATGAGCGCTGGCAACATCACAAGGGCGCGGCGTCGGCGCCTGCCGCGAACCAGTAATCGTCTGTCTCAGCTGCACGTTTGAAATCGTCACGCTGAGCACATAAAAGAAAACGCCACGGAAGAAGCTTCCGTGGCGTTTTTCAGTTACCGCTTCCGATGTGCAGCTAGCGAACCAACCTCATGCGGATACGGTTGCGCCTGCAACCAGACCGCGCTTCGCGGCGCGCGTTTTCCAATAACGTTCTAGCTGTTCAGTTGCCCGAGATCGAACAGCAGCACTTCCGCGTTCTCGCCGTTCGAAAGCGTGATCGCGTCGGTCGCGCTCACCTTCGCGGTGTCGCCGGCCTTTAGCACCTCGCCGTTCACCGTGACCGAGCCGCGCGCCACGTGCACGTACGCGAGACGGCCTTCGGGCAGCGCGAACGTGACCTCTTCCGTGCCGTCGAGCAAACCGGCATAGATCGAGGCGTCGGCGTGAATCGTCACTGAACCATCACGTCCATCGGACGACGCCACCACGCGCAGCCGCCCACGCTTTTCCGCAGCGTCGAAACGCTTTTCCTCGTAACCCGGCTGATCGCCTGTGCGCTGCAGAATCACCCAGATCTGCAGCAGATGCGCGGTCTCGTCCTGCGACGCATTGAACTCGCTATGCATCACGCCCGTGCCGGCTCTCATGCGTTGCACGTCGCCGGGACGGATCGTCGAACCGTTGCCCATGCTGTCGCGGTGCGCGAGCGCGCCTTCGAGCACATAGGTCACGATCTCCATGTCGCGGTGACCGTGCGTGCCGAATCCCTGCCCGCCTGCTATGCGGTCTTCGTTGATGACGCGCAGCGGGCCAAAGTGCACGTGCTGCGGGTCGCGGTAATCGGCGAATGAAAAGCTGTGATACGAATCGAGCAGCCGTGGTTGGCGTGGCCACGTTCATCGGAGCGGCGAATTTCGATTATGGAGCACTCCTCGGGAGCAAATTGCGATGCCCAGAATGTACGGCACGAACGGCTCGACACAATCGGCACGGACGCACCGAATCGTTTCATAAATCCGCGCAATCGGACGCACAACGCCCATGCGCGCGAGTTGGCCGCAGCCGGTGTGCCGCACTGGCACCTCGCCCCTGTTCGGGTAAAATATCGCCCTTTTCAAAAGACACTTGGGAATCGAAAGCGCGTCGCGGGCCACCCCGCAAGGCGCGCGCGGATCCGACAAGCTTGGCAAATCTGGCAAAACGGAGACGAAAACCAAGCGAGACGCGGAACGAGTCCGGCAGAACCTAGCGCGACAGCCGCGCAAGCCGCACCGGTGCGGCCGGCAATGCGAGGCGAATGCGAGACAAACGCCGGGCGAACGCGCGGCAAACGTCAGGCAGATGCAGAGCAAGCGCGAGGCCAGTCGGCATCGGCGCAGGCTCAATCCCACGCGGCGCGACAATTTTGACCGCCTAGAATAGCGGCGGCCAGCCACAAGCTGGCGGTCGTCGAGATCGGCACATCATGACGATCAGTTTGATCTAGGAGAAACATGAAGAAGCTCGCACTGTGCGTGGCACTTGCTGTCATGGCCACGGGCACCATGGCAAAAGAATGGAAGACTGAGTGCATTGGGGTGGATGCCAGCTACCCGCCGTTCGAATCGAAGGCGGCTAACGGCCAGGTGGTCGGCTTCAGCATCGATCTGACGCGCGCTGTGCGCGAAAATGAACGTCAAATGCGTGTGGGCCGAACAGGATTTCGACGGCATGATTCCCGCGTTGAAGGGCAAGAAATTCGACGCGATCGTTTCATCGATGACCGTCACCGACAAGCGCCACACGCAGATCGATTTCTCCGATAAGCTGTTCGATGCGCCCGCATGCATAATCGCGAAAGCGGGCTCGCCGCTGCTGCCCACGGCGCAGTCACTCAAAGGCAGGTACGTCGGCGTCGAGCAGGGCACGACGCAGGAAGCCTACGCCAAGGCCTACTGGGAACCGAACGGCGTGACCGTAGTGTCCTATCAGAATCAGAATCAGGTGTACGCCGACCTCACGTCTGGCCGGCTCGACGCGGCCTTGCAGGACGAAGTGCAGGCCGACGCCGGTTTTCTGAAGACGCCGCGAGGCAAGGGCTTCGCATGGGCCGGTCCCGAAGTGAAGGATCCGAAGACGATCGGCGACAGCACGGCCGTCGGTCTGCGTAAAAGCGACACCGATCTGAAGGCGATGTTCAACTAGGCACTGGCGCAGGTTCATCAGGACGGCACGTTCCAGAAGCTCGAAAAGCAGTACTTCGACTTCGATATTTACTCGAGCCACTGAACACGCTGAAAGCGGCAACAGGCAGCAACACGCAGTACAAGCGGTACAAAGCGGTATCCACGAAACTCGGGGCTCGCCCGCATGGGCTTTCACCGAGCTTCGTTATTAGAGTCGTAAAGCTTCAAAACACGAATCGAAAAGCGCGTTGCAAGTCCGGCGACGGGCATGCAGTCATGATTTGCACAGCGGTGCGCTGTGCGCCGACGCAACCGCGGGTTCCCATTCTCGGCACGCGGCGCACGGCAGGCCGCGTTTTTCGTGGTGCGTCGCAAACGCATCGTCAAGGACCCGATATGTTCCTTCAAAGCTTACGGCCCGCTGCTTCTCAACGGCACCTGGCAAACCGTCAAACTGGCGGTGTTGTCGCTGGTGCTCGCTTTTGTGCTGGGCCTGCTCGGCGCGGCGGCAAAACTGTCGAAGAACCGTTTATCGAACGGCGTCGGCACCGTCTACACGACGCTCATGTGCGGCGTGCCCGATCTGGTGCTGATGCTGATGCTGCTACTCTTCTACAGCATCCAGATCTGGCTGAACAATCTGACCGACATGCTCGGCTGGGACCAGATCGACATCGACCCGTTCGTGGCCGGCGTCGCGGTACTCGGCTTCATCTACGGCGCGTACTTCACCGAGACGTTCCGCGGCGTGCTTCTCGCCGTGCCGCGCGGCCAGCTCGAATCGGGCACCGCGTGCGGCATGACCGGCTGGCAGGTGTTCTCGCGCATCATGTTCCCGCAGATGATGCGCTTCGCGCTGCCCGGCATCGGCAACAACTGGCAGGTGATGGTGAAAGCCACGGCGCTCGTCGATCATCGGTCTCGCGGACGTGGTCAAGGCTTCGCAGGACGCGGGCAAAGGCACGCTGCGGTTCTTCTTCACCCTTTTGCTGGCGCCATCTATCTCGTCATCACCACAGTGTCCAACTTCGTGCTGATGTACCTCGAAAAGCGTTACCCGACCGGCATACGAAAGGCGGATCTATGATCGAGATCATTCAGGAATACTGGCGCAATTATCTCTATACCGACGGCTACCACTTCACCGGCGTTGCGATCACGCTGTGGCTGCTGGTCGTGTCGATCGGACTCGGCTTCTGCCTGTCGATGCCACTCGCGGTCGCGCGCGTGTCGAAGAAAAAGTGGCTTGCCGGTCTCGTCTGGCTCTACACGTATATCTTTCGCGGCACGCCGCTGTACGTGCAACTGCTGCTGTGCTACACGGGTCTGTATAGCCTCGAGATCGTGCGCAATCACGAACTCACCAACGCGTTTTTCCGCGACGGCATGCACTGCACGCTGCTCGCCTTCACGCTGAACACCTGTGCGTACACCACGGAAATTTTCGCGGGGGCGATCAAGGCCACGCCTTACGGCGAGATCGAAGCGGCGCGCGCATACGGCATGTCGCCGTTCACGCTGTACCGCCGCGTGACCCTGCCTTCGGCGCTGCGCCGCGCGTTGCCGTACTACAGCAATGAAGTGATTCTGATGCTGCACGCCACGACCGTCGCTTTCACGGCGACCGTGCCGGACATTCTCAAGATCGCGCGCGACGTGAATTCCGCAACGTACCAGTCGTTCAACGCGTTCGGCCTCGCCGCACTGCTCTATCTGTGCATTTCGTTTGCGCTCGTGTGGCTGTTCCGCCGCGCCGAGCGTCGCTGGCTCGCCTACCTGCGGCCGCAAGGCAAGTAACCCACGTCACGCCGCAAGAGGCTGTGAGCCGGTCAAGAATCCTGATGAACACCAAGAAGCAAAAGCTCTTCGTCGACGAGCTTCACAAACAGTACGGCGACAACGAAGTCCTCAAGGGCGTATCGCTCAAAGCAAATGCCGGCGACGTGATCAGCGTGATCGGCTCGTCCGGTTCGGGCAAGAGCACGATGCTCCGCTGCATCAACTTTCTCGAGCAGCCGAACTCGGGGCGCATCTTCGTCGACGGCGAAGAACTGCGCACGCAGAAAACCAAGGACGGCGCGCTGCGCGTGTCCGACCCGAAGCACCTGCAGCGCGTGCGCACCAAACTCTCGATGGTGTTCCAGCATTTCAACCTGTGGACGCACATGACCGTGCTCGAGAATATCATCGAGGCGCCGGTCAACGTGCTGGGTCTGAAGCGCAAGGAAGCCGAAGAGCGCGCCCGCGAATATCTGGAAAAGGTCGGCCTCGCGCCGCGTCTGGAGAAGCAGTATCCGTCGCATCTGTCGGGCGGGCAGCAGCAGCGCGTCGCGATTGCGCGGGCGCTTGCGATGCACCCGGACGTGATGCTGTTCGACGAACCCACTTCCGCGCTCGACCCCGAACTGGTGGGCGAAGTGCTGAAGGTCATGCAGACGCTCGCCGAAGAAGGCCGCACGATGATCGTCGTCACCCACGAAATGGCGTTCGCGCGCAACGTGTCGAATCACGTGATGTTTCTGCATCAGGGCCGCGTGGAAGAAGAGGGTCATCCTGACGAGGTTTTTGGAAACACGAAGAGCGAACGGCTCAAACAGTTTCTCTCAGGCAGCCTCAAGTAATGCGTGGTATTTCAAACCCGTAAAAAACGCGGTTATTGCGATTCGGATTACCCAATATTTGGGCTGTAGTAAAAGTAGCATTACAGTGCGCTTACAATCGCCTTTTTTGTTTCGCTCACCTGCCTATTCGTGCGATTCTCTGCCAGAGAGCCTTGCCTAACGCGGCTTTCCGAGCGGTCTCAACGTCCTACTCTGCCGTTTCTTAAGCGTCAATAGTGGCAATCCTTAACGTTGCTCGCGCCGATCCGTGATTCCCTTGTCACATAAGGGCTTCAGGCTTTTTTGGGCGACCCGCAATGGGTCGCCGCGCACATTCGTATTGCAATTTGGCGACACCGGTCAGGCCGCGTACTAATTTCTTCTCCCATCTAAGGGTATTTTTGATAAATTAGTAACTAAAGTAGCAAAACAAAGTTCATTCAAAGTAGTTTCACTTCAAGGCACAGAGGAGAACCGGTCGGCGAGGGATCGGCATGACGACCAGATAGCCCCAAGGCTGCACGTCACGGCAGGAGACCCAATCCACCCGCTAATCTCCTTGGTACCGATTTCTGTTCGGCGCTGCCTGCGTCCAAACACCATTCGCAGTACTGGGTTTCACCTTTTGACAGGGTATGGAGGAGAAGATGAAGAAAGCTTTGCTCGCCGCTGCGCTGATGTCAGCCGGCGTTGTTGCGCACGCCCAAAGCAGCGTGACGTTGTACGGCCGTCTGGATGCCGGCATCGAGTACATGTCGGGTATTCCGCAAGGTGTGGGTGCGAATGGTCAGGCAACGGGCAGCACGAGCCGTTGGCGCGCAGAAAGCGGCGACTGGGGCACCAGCCTGTGGGGTATGAAGGGCGTTGAGGACATCGGTGGCGGCAACAAGGTCCTGTTCCAGTTGGAAGGCTCCTTCAACACCATGACCGGCGCAGGCCTTGGCGGTGGCGGCCTCTTCAATCGTTGGGCAACGGTGGGTCTGTCGAACGACCAGTACGGTACGTTCACAATGGGCCGCATGCTCTTCATCTCGAACGGCGACTGGAACTTCGACCCGTTCGGTCAATCCAATTGGTCGTCGGCATCGCTAGTGCGTGGCCGCAACTGGCCGCAATCGAGCAACAACTTCGCGTACCAGTCGCCGAAGATCGCCGGTTTTGACTTCTACGGCCAGTACGCGCTGTCGAATGCAACGAGCTGGAACGGCAACGGCACGACCCCGCAAGGCCGTGAAGCTGGCGCACAGATCACCTACACGAACTCGCTGTTCCAGGTTCGCGGTATGTACGACGAAATCCGCAATCCGGCTAACGGCGCGCTGTACGGCCCGGGCACCTCGATCGTCAACGCAGGCAATGCAGGCGGCGGCGTTTTCGCGGCATCGCGTGAATACTCGGCGTTCGTGAACGTGTTCCTCGGCCAGCTCAAGATTGAGGGTGCCTACCAAGCCATCCGTTCGGCAGGTGCAACGGGCGTTCTGCCGGGCCAGCCGACTACCCTCGATCACGAATGGGGCGGTGTGACGTGGCAAGCAACGCCGGCAGCGGCGCTGATCGCTGCAGTCTACCACGTAAACGGCAACAACGGTGCGGGCAACGCAACGATCTACACAGTTGGCGGTTCGTACAACCTGTCGAAGCGCACGCTGTTCGACGTCCAGGTCGCGCAAGTGCGTAACAGCAAGACGGCTAACTATGGCCTGAACGCTAACAACCCGGGCACGTCGACGGCAACGGACAACCCGTTGGTCGGTCACCAGCAGACCGGCGTGTACGCAGGTATTCAACACTCGTTCTAATCGAACGAAGAAGCGCCCCGGAAAAACTTCCGGGGCGCAAACCAGAATTCTCCGGGAGAATCTTTTTCACGCTGCTGCGAGAGGCGCGTATCGGGGCGGTATCCGAAAGGGTATCGCACCGTGTTAGTATCGCACCGTTTTTATTTCGACGCTGCATCGCGCAGGTGCACTTAAAACCGCCACTACTGCTGCTCTGCCGCTACGGCTGCGGCACTTCTTCAGGCCGCCTGTAGCAGCGGCCTCATGCAAGCACTCAAACTGCCGCTTCGTTCTCTTCGCCGGTACGGATGCGAATCACACGCTCCACGTCCACGACGAAAATCTTGCCGTCGCCGATCTTACCGATGCGCGCCGCGCAGGTGATCGCGTCGATCACCTGATCGCACTGGTTGTCCGCGACCACCACTTCGATCTTCACTTTCAGCAGGAAATCGACCACGTACTCCGCACCGCGATAGAACTCCGTATGACCTTTCTGGCGACCGAAGCCCTTGACTTCGATGACGGTCAAACCCGTGAGGCCGACTTCTGCGAGCGCCTCGCGCACTTCGTCGAGTTTGAACGGTTTGATGACTGCAGTAATGCGCTTCATGGCGAACCTCGTCTCATGACTGGAAGAGTGAAAGGAAAATGGATGATTTTTATTCTACGCCGTGAGTCCGGCAAAGTACGCCACATCGTGGTGCGCGCCGTGCTCACTCCACCGGTTCCGTATAACGCGACGTAATTGGATAACGCCAGTCGCGGCCGAACGCGCGATGCGTGACGCGAATGCCGATCGGTGCCTGACGGAGTTTGTGTTCGTTGATCTTGATGAGGCGCGTGACACGTCAAGTCTTCCACCGCATACCCGCAGCGATGATTTCGGCGAGCGAACGGTCCTCTTCCATGTACATGCGTATGATCGCGTCGAGCACGTCGTACGGCGGCAGGCTGTCCTGGTCGGTCTAGTTATCACGCAGTTCCGCCGACGGCGCGCGCGTGAGAATCCGCTCCGGAATCCCGTCCTGCTTGCCGAAAGTGCTGGCCTGATTGCGGTAGTGGCACAAGCGGTACACGAGTGTCTTGGCGATGTCCTTGATCACCGCGAAACCTCCCACCATGTTGCCGTAAAGCGTGCAGTATCCGACCGCCATTTCGCTTTTGTTGCCGGTGGTCAGCACGATCGAGCCGAACCTGTTCGACAACGCCATTAGCAGCGTGCCGCGAATACGCGCCTAAATTTTTTCTTCGGTCGCGTCTTCCGCGCGGCCGGCGAATTCATCGGCGAGCGACGTGCGAAACGCGTCGAACATCGGCGCAATCGCGATTTCGTCATAGCGCACGCCGACACGGCGCGCCATTTCGGCGGCGTCCGTCGTGGAAATATCCGCCGTGTAGCGCGACGACATCATCACGACGCGCACGCGGTCGGCGCCGAGCGCGTCGCACGCAACGGCCAGCACGAGCGCCGAATCCACGCCGCCCGAAAGTCCGATCAGCGCGCCGGGGAAACCGTTCTTGTTGATGTAGTCGCGCACGCCCATCACGAGCGCTGCGTACACCTGCGCTTCGAGTGAGAGATCAGGCGCGATCGCCGCGGGCAGTGGCTTCGCATCGTCGAATTCGACAATCGCCGTGGCTTCCTCGAACTGCGGCATCTTCGCAACGAGTTCGCCCTGCGCGTCGAGCACGAACGAGCCACCGTCGAACACGAGTTCGTCCTGCGCGCCCGCCGCCTTCGCCATTTGCGCCGCCGACGCGTGCCACGCGTCTTCGCAGATCACCACGCCGTATTTCACGCCGTCGAGTTCGAATGCGAACGGCTGCGGATCCGCCGCGAAATAGCGCTTCTCGTCGAACACGTCGGTGTTCGGCAGATCCTGCTTGCGGTACGTGCCCGCCACTTTTCCGTCGACGATCAGCAACGCCGCGTTGAACGTGTCGACGGGCGGCACGCCGCGAGCGATCGGCGCGTTTTGAGCGTTTGCATTACTATAACCGTGCGCCGGGTCGCGCAGCGGGTAGCCGACGATCACATGCAGGCCAGTGAAGGGCTTGAGCTGTTCGGCGAGGTCCGCCAGTGCGGCAGCGCTCGCCGTGTAGAACGCGGGACCGCAGCAGCAGATCTTCGGGCGGATAGCCGAAAAGCGCGAGTCCGGGCGCGACAAGCAGCTTCGCACCATCGTTGTGCGCAGCGGCGACAATCTTCGCGACGTTGCTGGCGAAGTCGCCGAGACAGTGACATTGATTTGAGCAAGAGCGATTCGGGTCTTCATGGCAGGATCGACAGGCAAGCCGAGGGCTTGCGAGTACCGCGGCTGGTGAGCTCGACGGAAACGGACAAACCGGATTAACGAAGACGCATTCTACGCAGCGCATGCGTCGCTCATTGGGAACAGTCACACAGATTGAACCAGGAACGCTTTGATTGATTATCGCACGGGCATTCTGGCGTCGCCCTCCGAGGTGGACGCTGCCGAATGGAACGCCCTCCTCGCGCAACAGCCGCAGTTCGTCACGCTCATCGACCCGCGCACGGTCAGGCTCGCAGGTGCCGCGCCCGTCTGGGGCACTCGTACGGCGAGTATGTGTTCGACTAGGCGTGGGCCGACGCATATACAAGCGCAACGACCTCCCCTACTACCCGAAGTTGCTGTGCGCGGTACCGTTCACACCCGTGCAAGGCAATCGCCTGTTATCCACGGACGCGCATGCGCTTCGGCATCTCGCGGCCACGTTGATGGCGTTCGCGGAACAGGCCGACGTGTCATCGCTGCACGTGCTTTTTCCCACTGAAACGGAAGCCGGCGCGCTCACCGACATGGCCATGATGCAACGCGAAGGCGTGCAGTTTCACTGGCTGAACGACGGCTATCGCGACTTCGACGACTTCCTCTCCACGCTCGAACAGAAGAAACGCAAGAACATTCGCGCGGAACGCCGCAAGGTCCACGAAGCGGGCATCACGATGCGGCACATTCGCGGCGAAGACATTCAGGACGCGAACTGGCGCTTTTTCGGCAAGTGCTATCGGCAAACGTATCGCGAGCATTTTTCGAGTCCGTATCTGAACCTCGATTTTTTCCGCATGATCGGTGCGTCGATGCCGGAAAATCTGCTGCTCGTGATCGCCGAATTCGAAGGCAAACCCATCGCGAGTTCGCTCGTCGTCTATCAGCGCAACGACAAGACCGGCGGCACGCTGTACGGCCACTACTGGGGCGCGCTCGAACACGTGCCGTGTCTGCATTTCGAAACGGCCTACTATCAGCCGCTCGAATTCTGCATTGAGGAAAAGCTCGGCGCGTTCGAAGGCGGCGCACAGGGCAAACACAAGATGGCGCGCGGCTTTTTGCCCACCGTCACGCGTTCGGCGCACTGGCTCGCGCATCCGGCCTTCGCCGACACCGCGGGCCATTTCCTAGACAACGAAAAAACAGCATCCACGCCTACGTGGACGAGCTGCGCGAACACAATCCGTTCAAAGGCTGAAGCGCATTCATGGCGTGGTTTTTCTATCTGCTCGAGTGCTCGGACGGCAGCGTCTATACCGGCATTGCCACCGACGTGCAGGCGCGTTTCGACAAACACGTGAGCGGCCTGGGCGTGCGCTATACGCGTTCGCGCAAGCCGGTTCGCGTGCTGGCCGACTTCGAACTCGCCGACCGTTCGAGCGCTTCGCGTGCGGAGTTATTGGGTCAAGCGGCTCACGGCGCCCGAGAAGCGCGCGCTAGCGGCGGGTTTGAGAACCCTGGAGTCTGTCGTGCCAGTAATCGAAGCCGAGGTCGAAATTGCGGGTGAGTCCAAAGCTCAGCTAACAAAATAAGAATCCGCGAACCCTTAACGCTCAACCGCGCGCCTCACGCATCCGCTCCGTCAACAGCCGGTGCATGAACGCGATTTCTCCCACTGCATTGGCTTCCAGCGACGTGAGCTTCTCGCGCGCCGGCAACTCGCGCCGCAGTAGCCGCAACGTGCGCTCGAGCGCGGCTTCGATGTCCGCGCGCGCTCGTCGATCCATGCGAGCAGATCGTCCTGCGTATGCCGGCGATTGCCGCTCAGGCGCAACTGCGTCGCCGTGCCGGCCATCCGGCGCAGAAGACTCAGCACGGTCAGCGTCACCATATCGACCATCGAATCTTCGAGCTTTTCGAGGCGGATGCGGCCCACCACTTCTTCCGCGTTGTTGCTGCAAAGACCGGCCGCGCGACGCATGAGCTCCATGCCCTTTTCGCTCTGAACGAACGACGCCAATGACGTCCGCAGATACGCGAGATTGGCGCGCACCGCGTCGCCGAGATAGGCGCGGTAGCCCACTTTCTCGCGCGTCGGCCACAGACAGAACGTGGCGATCAGCGCCAGCACGCAGCCGAGCACGTTGTTGCCGAGACGCGTGATTGCATACGTGAATTCGCTCGCGCCGGGCATCGCGAAGTCGGCGACTAGCACGAACGTCGGTGTCAGAAAAAGCACGAAGAGGCTGTAGCTCATGGGCCGCAGCGCCATCGTGGCGACCACGAGCGGGAACACCGCGAGCGAAATGCCGAGCGGCGAATGAATCAGGTAGCCGATCGCCGCCGCCAGCACGCCACCGACGATGCTGCACAGCCACGTCGCGGATATCGACGGCTGTAGGATCAGCAGCGTTGCCATCGTGGCCCAGTGGCCAAACGGCAGCCCGAGCGCGTGAATGACGAGAAAGCCGGTGGTCGTTGTCACGCCGACGCGCGCCGCATGACGCAAGCCGACCGACTCCGTGGAAAGATTCGCCTTGAGCGCGGACACGATGTGCGTCCACAAACGCGCGCCGCTCTCGCGCAACGTTTCGGGCCGCGCGAATGCGGGCATGAAATCGACCAGTTCGAAATCGGACTTCAGCTTCACGGGTTCCATCAACGCGCTTTCGAGCCGATGCGCAAGACGCCGCAAGCGTTGTTGCAGATCGCCGAGGCCGCTCCACTGCCCTTCGTTCGCTGCCGTGCCGATCCGGCGCAACACGTCGCTCATACCCGTGAGGAGACGCGATGCGCGCCTCGCGCGGCGCTCGTCGTCCAGCGTCTTTTCGCATGCGCCCGACACGGCGATCAGATACGCGAACAGCGCTTCGCTGTCGGCAAGATGCAGACCAAGCAGGTTGTCGTAGGTTTCGCATCCGCCGGTGCGCGAGGCCAGCACGTCGGCGAGCACCTTGCGCGCGCTGTCGAATGCGACATCGGCGAGACGCACATATACGCCGCGCAATGCCGCGCGGCTCGCACCGAACGGATGAATGGAATGCGCCACACCGTGAGACTCAGCGCGACCGCGAAGAGGCAGCCCACCAGATAGACACCGATAAACGCGAAGCCGGTGCGCGCGTCGTGAATCGGCCGGTCGACCATCACGACGCACGCGGTGGCCGCGAGAATCGTGACCTGTGAAGTCGCCCCGCCCCAGATGTGCGGCCGAACGCGCCGGCGGTCGTGAAAAAGAGAACGGCGAGCGCCGCGAGCGTCGCGCTTGCACCGGCCGCAAACGCGGTCGCGCCGCCGCAGATCGTGGACAGCATCGCAAAGCCCATCATCGACGCGAACCGCGCGCGGTTCGTGCCGCCCGCATCGGCGAGACAGGTCCAGAACGCGCCGATCGCCGCCCACGCGAACATCGGATCTTGCAGCAGATTGCCGAGCGCGAGCATCGCCGTGGCCGCGCATGCCGCGCGTAACCCTTCGGACAGGTTCGCCTCACTCGCTGCGAACGAGACCATCCACACCGGCCGCTTGCGATAGATCGCCGTGACGATGCCGTACAGCCCGCTTGACCAGCGTGGCGACGACGGGTTCGGCTTGCGATTCAACATCCGGCGATACGCTCCCATGGAAAGCTGTGCGACGTGGCCTGTGCGATGCCGTGTCCTGCTGGCGTGGATGGCCCACGAGGAAATACGCGGCGGGCGACGTATGTTAAGGGTTACACTTGGGTTTAAAAATGGCTTTGCTTCATGCAATCGATGCACGGCGGCTATGCGGTCATGCGCCACGCCTCGCTGCATCACGGCCCGGACGAAAGCCCAAAACAAACCGCGCGGCCCAGATGGACTCGCGCGGTTTGTTTCAACCAGTCTTGCAACCGGTTCAAAGTCACTGCGGCAGCTTACTTCTTGTAGTTCGCAGCGCCTTCGGTGATTTCCTTGTGAGCCGCGTCGATGCCCGCCCAGCCTTCGACCTTCACCCACTTGCCCTTTTCGAGCGCCTTGTATTGCTCAAAGAAGTGCTTGATCTGGTCTTTCAGGTGCGCCGGTACGTCGTCGATCGACTTCAGGTTGGCCGTCATCGGACAGACCTTGTCGTGCGGAACGGCGACGAGCTTCGCGTCTACGCCCGATTCGTCCGTCATTTGCAGCATGCCGAGGGCGCGTGCGCGCACCACCGAACCTGCCAGCAGCGGGAACGGCGTGATCACGAGCACGTCGACCGGGTCACCGTCGCCCGACAGGGTTTGCGGAATGTAGCCGTAGTTGGCCGGATAGCGCATGCCCGTGCTGATGAAACGGTCGACGTGCAGCAGGCCCGTTTCCTTGTCGGCTTCGTACTTCACCGGGTCGCTTTGCGCGAGGATTTCGATGATGACATTGAAATCTTGCGGAAGATCTTTGCCTGTGGGGACATTGTTGAAGCTCATGAGCGCTCTCTGGTTAGGATGGAATTCGGAACACGGCTGCGGCGCGTGCGCTCCGTTGGCCGTTGCGTGAAATCGGCCCCGGACCGCGGCACCGCCAGCCGGACAGTGTGGAATGCTCCACATTATAGCCAATCGGCCGATGCCATCCCGCCACGGTTCGGCGCGGTAATCGTCTGGCGCCTGCCGGCCGTGCAGATTGTGCCGCGCGTTTGTGAACATACCGAACGCATGCGGATTGCGGCAAGGATGGCCCTTCACAACGAATAGCGGAGACATCATGCGATTGACAGGTAAAATGGCCATCGTCACGGGTGGCGGTTCGGGTTTCGGCGAAGGCATTGCAAAAGCGTACGCGCGCGAAGGCGCGAACGTGGTGGTCAACGACCTGAACGGCGCGGTGGCCGAACGTGTGGCGGACAACGTCGCGCAGCAGGCCGACTGGCAGACACTGCGCGAGGCCGCGCTCGAAGACTTCGGCAGCGTGCAAATCGTCGTCAACAATGCGGGCACCACGCATCCGCAACAAGCCGGTCATGGATGTGACCGAAGCCGAGTTCGACCGCGTCTACGCCGTCAACGTGAAGGGCATCTACTGGAGCGTGCAGGCCTTCGTGCCCTACTTCCGCGAAAAGGGCGGCGGATGCTTCGTGAATATCGCGTCCACGGCAGGGGTGCGGCCGCGTCCCGGGCTCGTCTGGTATTCTGGTATAATGGGAGCAAGGGCGCGGTGATCATCGCGAGCAAGTCGCTCGCCGCCGATTGGGTCCCGACCGCATTCGCGTGAACTGCGTCAATCCGGTCATGGGCGGAACCGCGTTGCTCTCCGAATTCATGGGCGTCGAAGACACGCCTGAAAACCGCAGCCGCTTTCTCGCGGGCCATTCCACTGGGCCGCTTTTCCATGCCGCAGGACGTCGCCAACGCGGCGCTCTATCTGGCTTCGGACGAAGCCGAATTCATCACCGGCGTGTGTCTCGAAGTGGACGGCGGCCGCTGCATCTAGCGCCTGACGCGGCGCGGACGGCGCGCTCACACAACGGGCCCGCGGCCGGAGCAGGGCCCATGTCCAGTATTTTCCCCCGGTATTGATTCGTCATGCAAAGCACCCAGCGCGGCTAGAATCGATCGACGGCGGTACTTCATTTCCACAAGAAAAGAGGAGACACCATGGCTAGTCCCGCAAATCCGCTTCACCATCCCGGCGCGGGTGCGCCGCCCTCCACGTTTCGAGGAGGCCACCTACCGCAAGGTGACCTGGCGGCTCGCACCGCTGCTCATGCTCTGCTACGTGGTCGCGTATCTCGATCGCGTGAACGTCGGCTTCGCGAAGTTGCAGATGACCACCGACCTCGGCTTAAGCGACGCCGTGTACGGTTTCGGCGCGGGGATTTTCTTCGTCGGCTATTTCATCTTCGAAATTCCGAGCAACGTGATCCTGCACAAAGTCGGGGCACGCGTCTGGATTGCGCGGATCATGGTGTCGTGGGGCGTGATTTCCATGCCCACCATGTTCGTCACCACGCCCACGATGTTCTACGTGATGCGCTTTCTGCTCGGTCTCGCCGAGGCGGGCTTCTTCCCCGGCATCATCCTGTATCTCACTTACTGGTATCCGTCGCATCGGCGCGGCCGCATGACGACCTGGTTCATGACGGCGATCGCGCTGTCGGGCGTGATAGGTGGACCGGTATCGGACTACAACTACATCCTGAAGGCCTTCAACGGCGCGAACGGCTGGCAGTGGCTGTTTCTGTTCGAAGAGATTCCTTCGGTGATCGTCGGCATCATGGTGTTCCTGATGCTCGACGACCGCATCTCGAATGCGAAATGGCTCACGAAGGAAGAACAGGATCTGCTCGCGCGCCACATCTCCGCCGAGGAAGCCACCAAGCACGACATGCCGATCTGCCAGGTGCTGTGACGAGTGGCCGCGTGCTGATGCTGAGCCTCACGTACTTCTCGGTCGTGATGGGTCTGTATGGCGTGAGCTTCTGGCTGTGCCCACCATCATCAAATCGACGGGCGTCACCGACCGACGGGCGTCACCGACGCCTTCATGATCGGCCTGCTCTCGGCGATTCCGTTCGCGGCCGCCGTGGTGGCGATGGTGTTCGTGTCGCGCAGCGCGGACCGCACGCGCGAGCGCCGCTGGCATATCGCCTTGCCGGTGTTCGCGGGCGCGATCGGCCTCGTGCTTTCCGTGGTCTGGACGCACAACACGCTTGCTCGCCATGGCCGCGCTCACGCTCGCCACGATGGGCATTCTGACCACGCTGCCGCTCCTCTGGAGCCTGCCAACGGCGATTCTCGCCGGCACGGGCGCGGCGGCCGGCATCGCGATGATCAACTCGATTGGCAAACTCGCGGGCTTCCTGAGCCCGTACGCAGTCGGCTGGCTCAAGCAGACCACGTCCGCGAACGACTCGGGCATGTACATGCTCGCAGCCTTCATGCTGCCGGCGGACTGCTCGCGATCAGCGTGCCGGCGAAGATGGTCAACAAGTAAGCGCCGAGTTGCCCGGTGCGATGAAAGAAAGCAAAGCCGCATAGCCGCAAACAAAAAGCCCCTCGCGTTGCGCAACGCGAGGGGCTTTTTTCAGTCCTGCCCGAACGCAGGCGCGTAGCCGTCAATCAGACCACGTTCATCGCAAGCGCACTCTCGCGATAGTGCTGCCTCGCCTTGTCCGTATCGCCGAGCTGTTCATGCAAACGCGCCAGCGCGCGATGCGAACGGAGCTTCAGCGTCTCGTTGTCGGCAAATTCCAGCGCGCGTTCGAGGAACGATTGCGCCTTGCCCCACAACTGCTGATGCAGACACAAACGCCCCAGCGCGAACATCAGGTCGGCGTCTTCCGGACGATCCTTCTGCCATGTTTCGGCCTTCTGGATCAGCGGCAACGCGGCGCCGCCCGTGGTGTCCGGATAGCGGCGCAACAGACGCGCGTCCCAGTTCTGCGCGAGCGCTTCTTCGACGATCCGGCGCGCTTCCTGCGGACGGTTCAGCGCGACCAGCAACTCGGCGGCGAGATCGGCGAGACGCGGCGAATGACGCTCGGTCGGGGTGAGCGAATGCCACAGTTCCAGCAGCACATCCGCATTGTAACGACGGTCGCGCAGCAGGTTTTCCGCCGCGAGTTGGCGCAGACGCACCGCGATGGCCGGATGAATCGCCTCGCGCTTTTCGAGCATCTTGACGAGCTTGAGCACTTCGCCCCAGTTCTTCAGTTGCTGTTGCGCGTGCAACATGATCTGCTGCGCATGAATGCGGCGTGAGCCCTGCGACTGCATTTCGGTAAGCGCGACGAGTGCGCCGTCCGCGTCGCGGCCGTCGGCAAGCATGTCGGCGGTGGCCATGAGACGCGCGTCCTGCCAGTCGGCTTCCTTGATCTGCGCGAGCCATTCGTCGCGCCGCGCGTACTCGTGCATGCGGTGCGCCGCCGTGGCCGCGATCAGGCCGGCTGCGCCCTTGTTGTCGCCGTTGGCGAGCGCGTCTTTCGCGGCCTTCTCGGCGCGCGAGAAACGCCCCGCATACAGATTGCCGATCGCATCACGCAGCGCCGCGTGCGCCTTCGCCACGTGCGAACGTGCGCGGTACGCGGCCACGCGCTGCGGCATGCGCCAGATATTGCGGACGATGCGCAACAGCGCGTAGATTAGGATGAAGAGCACCACCAACCCGACCACGAAGAGGTTGAGCGAAATATCCACGCGATACGGCGGATAGATCAACAGCACCTGCCCCATGTCGAAGCGCCCCACCACCGCCAGCACCACCGCGATGGCGAACAACAATGCAAGCCATAAGAGCCCCCAGATCGCCATGATTAACCTCGGTTCCGGTACTGGTTGACGGCCTGCAGGCTCGTGTTCAGATTCGGCAACTCGACCGCGGCCGAGCCCGCTTCGATCTGCTTGACGAGATCGATCACGGTCTGCGTTTTCTTCGACAAGTTGTCGAAGTAATGGTCAAGCGCCGTTTGCGCCGCCTGCAGATCCGACGTGAGCGTGGTCTGGTTGCGCGACAGCAACGCGAGGCGCGCCGACAGCAGACGCAGCTTCACGTTCTCACGCAGGAAATAGCCCTGATCGGGTGAAACCAGCATCGCGTCGGTGTGGTCGATACGGCGCACCTGCACGAGGCTCGTGAGCTGCTGGCCGATGCCGTTGGTCACTTCGCACCACCACACTTTCCAGCGCGGCTCGCCGGTTTTCGCGGCGACTTCGGCGGTATCCGACCATGTTGCCGCCTTCGGCGTGGCATGCGCGATCGGCGCTTCGCCCGAGAGCGGCAATGCGTCGACCTGTTCGATCGCGTTGTCGAGCTTGATAGCGAGACCCGTGAGGTCGGTGGAAGGCGCGACCTTCAGCTTGTCGATGTCCTGCGCGATCGCCTTGCGCACGGCGACCGCTTGCGGGCTGTCCGATGCGGCAAGACGCGTGTCTGCGCTTTGCAGCGCGAAGAGCGCGAGTTGCGTATTGCCGGTGAGCTGCAACTGCTGGCTCGCCGCCGACAGCATCTGCCCCACTTCGGCGAGCGTCCAGTCGTCGCGATTGCGGGCGAGGTCGGCATATTGCTGCTGCAACGCCTGCTGCGCGTTCTGCGCGTCGACGAGCTTGCCTTCGAGCTGCGCGACCTGCGAATCGGACTGATGCACGGTGGCGAGCGCCTGGTCCGTCTTGATGCGCAGTTCGTTGGTTTGCGTGTCGTTCGCCTGCTGACGCTGCACGAGTTGCTGTTCGGTGCGCTCCACCTTGCGATTGAGCGCATAGCCGCCGACACTCGCGGCACAAGCAATGATCACGACGACAAACCACAGCAGCGGTCCGCTCGCACTGCGGCGCTTTTGCGCTTCATACGGCGTGAAGGGTTGATTCGGCGGCAACGCAGAGGTCGCGGCCTGCTGGGATGAAGCGTTCGTGGATGCGTTCGTTTCAGTCATGCGTGATTTAGCCGGTGAATGAGCCGGGTTGGACGATACCGGTTGAGCTACGGTCGGGACGGCGGCAATCAGCGTGCGGGCAATGCGCTCATCGCCCACGCCGGACACCGTAATGCTATCAAAACCCAATGCCCGGGCGGTTTGCGCGATCCGTGGATGCGGCGTGACGAGCGCCGCGTGTTTGAGCGCGACGATTTCGCCGGCGGTGAGATGGTCCTGCGCGAGTTCGTGCAGATTGCGCACGCCTTCGGAACTCGTGAGCAGCCAAGCATGCGGCTCGCCCGCGAGCAGTTCGTGCACGCGTGCCCACCCCGCAATGGACGGTTCCGGCACGAGGCGCCGGTAAGCGGCCACCGTGTCGACTTCCGCGCCTGCTTCGCGCAGACGCTCGGCGAGCCATTCGCGGCCGCCGTCGCCGCGCACGATCAGCACACGCTTGCCTTCAAGATTCGTTGCGCCGAGCGCGCCGTCGATCGCAGCAAAGAGACCTTCGGAGTCGAAGCGGCCGGTGTCTTCATCCGTACCGGACGACGGGCTGATCACCTTATACGTGGGCGCAGCGACACCGTGCCTTGCCAGCGCCTGCACACTGCCCGGCCCCACTACGCCGACCGGCAGTGCATGCGGCCAGATCGCGTCGCTGTGCGAGAACGCCTGGTCGACGGCATTCGGCGAGACGAACACCACCAGCGCATACCGTTCGAGCGACGCGAGTGCCTCGCGCAATGGCGCGGCGTCCGTGACGGGCGCGATGTCAATGAGCGGGAAGTCCAGCGTGGCGATGCCGGCGGCGGTGAACCGCGCGATCAGATCGCTTGACTGATCGGCCGGTCGTGTAATCACGACCGTGAACACCGGCTGGCCGGCGATGGATGACGTGTTGCCTGAGGTGTCGGCGGCTATCACTCGCCGGTCACCGCGCCGTTGGAGTTCCCGGCGGCGGGACCGCTCGCTGTGCTGAGCGCGCGGACGATCTCCATCGCGCCCTGCGCTTCGAGTTCGTTCGCGACATTCCTGCCGAGCGCAATGGCGTCCTGAACGGTCGGTACCGGCGACGAGGCCTGCGCGCTCAACACACGCGTGCCGTCGGGCGTCGCGACGATGCCGCGCAGATGCAGCGCGCCGTCATGCCACGTCGCGTAAGCCGCGAGCGGCACTTCGCAACTGCCGCCGAGCGAGCGCGACACCATGCGCTCCGCTTCGACCGCAGCGGCCGTATGTTCGTGATACAGCGGCGCGAGCCACGCGGCGAGGTCCGCGCGATCGGCGCGAATCTCGATGCCGAGCGCGCCCTGACCGGCGGCAGGCAGGCTGTCTTGCGGATCGAGCAGCGCGCGGATGCGATCGCCGAGACCGAGACGCTTGAGGCCGGCCGCAGCGAGAATGATCGCCGCGTAATCGCCGCGATTAAGTTTCGACAAACGTGTATCCAGATTGCCGCACAACGGCCGCACGACGAGGTGCGGATAGCGCGTGCGCAACATCGCTTCGCGGCGCAGGCTCGACGTGCCCACCACGGCGCCTTCGGGCAATGCGGCGAGCGAGTCGTAATCGTTCGAGACGAGCGCGTCGCGCGGATCTTCGCGCTCCATGATCGTGGAGAGCGCAAAGCCTTCGGGCAATTCCATCGGCACGTCTTTGAGCGAATGCACGGCGAGGTCGGCGCGGCCGTCGGCGAGCGCCGCTTCGAGTTCCTTCACGAAGAGGCCCTTACCACCAACCTTCGATAAAGTGCGATCGAGAATTTGATCGCCACGTGTTGTCATCCCGAGGATTTTTACGTCACAAGATGGATATAATTTGTGCAGCGCACATCGCACATGCTCCGCTTGCCACATGGCAAGTCGGCTTTCTCGCGACGCAATCACAAGCGTGTGGGGTGGCGTAGATAACGTCTCGGTGTTCATTAGCTTTCTGATCGGATACGGGATGTAATAACGAATAATGTTAGCATGCGCACCTGGGTCCACCGTTGCGTTCGCCCTCGCGCCGGCCCTGTGTTTCCCCTTGTGTTTCAAGGCGCGGCGCAGCGCGTAGCTAACGCGGTATCGACGGAGGAGACGGGCCTCGCAGCATGCGGGATGATGCAGTGCGACGCAACACCCTGCGCACGCATGGCCACCCGAAACACGGCCACCTCTCCAGCGCATCACCGTCGGCGCAAGCAAGTTCATCGGCGCATACCATGTCGAGCAGTTCACGTTGCAGTTCATAGTGCAGTTCATCACTTAACAGACCTTGGCTTCCCTGAGGAAACCCATCGTGACGTCTTCCGGATCGGCGCGCCCTGCCCGCCGCAACTCTGCATCGCCCTCCGCCACCGCGACCGCCGCGGCCGAATCCACCGCTTCCGCCAACAGCGCGGCCGACACTGCCGTCGCCCAGTCGAAGAAAGCCACGCGCGTGAAAACCACGAAAGCCGCACAGCCTGCCAACGCCGCGAAAGTCACCAGATCTGCCAAGGCTGCAAAACCCGTGAAAGCGTCCAAAGCCGCCAAGGCCGCTAAAGCCGCTGTAAACGCTGCAGCCGAAACTTCCGTGGCAACTTCCGTGCAAACGTCTGCCGGAAATGGCGCTGAAGTCCCGAAGCCGACGCGCGCAAAGTCAGCAAAATCAGCCGGGGCCGCGAAGGCACCGAAGCTGCAAGCCGTGTCGAACGACACCGTGCTGCCCGTCACGAAGAACGGCGGCCACACTCGCGAGGACAAGGACCACCCGCTCTTCCAGGACATCCGCTATCTCGGCCGCCTGCTCGGTGACGTGCTGCGCGAACAGGAAGGCGACGCGGTGTTCGACGTCGTCGAAACGATCCGTCAGACCGCCGTGCGTTTTCGCCGCGAGGACGATAGCGCCGCCGCACAGACGCTCGACAAGAAGCTGCGCTCGCTGAGCCCGGAACAGACCGTCAGCGTGGTGCGCGCATTCAGCTACTTCTCGCATCTGGCCAATATCGCCGAAGACCGTCACCGCAATCGCCGTCACCGCGTTCACGCGCTCGCCGGCTCGACGTCACAGCCGGGCACGATCGCGCACGCGCTCGAACGGCTCGTCGAAGCGGGCGCGGCCGCCACGCCGGTGTTGCAGCAGTTCTTCAGCGACGCGCTGATCGTGCCGGTGCTCACCGCGCATCCCACCGAAGTGCAGCGCAAGAGCATTCTCGACACGCAGCACGACGTCGCGCGTCTGCTCGCCGAACGCGACCAGCAACTCACGCAGCGCGAGCGCGCAACCAATGAAGCGATGCTGCGCGCACGCGTCACGTCGCTGTGGCAAACGCGCATGCTGCGCGACTCGCGCCTCTCCGTCGCCGATGAAATCGAGAACGCGCTGTCCTACTACCGCGCCACGTTCCTCGACAAAATCCCCGCGCTCTACGCCGATATCGAAGACGCGCTGCGCGAGCACGGTCTCGACACGCGCCTGCCCGCGTTCTTCCAGATGGGCAGTTGGATCGGCGGTGACCGCGACGGCAATCCGAACGTCACGGCCGAAACGCTCGAACAGGCCATCACGCGTCAGGCCGAAGTGATCTTCGAGCACTATCTGGAACAGGTGCACAAGCTCTGTGCGGAATTGTCCGTGTCGAACCTGCTCGCCGGCGCGAGCGACGCGCTGAAGGCGCTCGCCGACGCCTCGCCCGACCAGTCGCCGCACCGCACGGACGAGCCGTATCGCCGCGCGCTGATCGGCATCTACACGCGGCTCGCCGCGAGTTCGCGCGTGCGTCTCGGCGAAGGCGCCGTGCCGCTGCGCAGCGCGGGCCGCGGTGCGGTGCCGGTGCGCGCCACGCCGTATGCGGACGCCTCCAAATTCGTGCGCGACCTGCACGTGCTGATCGATTCGCTCGCCGAGCATCACGGCACACCGCTCGCCGCAACGCGTCTGTCGCCGCTCGCGCGCGCCGCCGAAGTGTTCGGCTTCCATCTCGCGAGCATCGACCTGCGCCAAAGCTCGGACATTCACGAAGCCGTGATTGCCGAGCTGCTCAGGCGCGCGGGCGTGGTCGAAGATTACGCGGCGCTCGGCGAAGAAGAAAAGCTCAATGTGCTGCTCACGGAACTCGCGCAGCCGCGTCCGCTGCGTCTGCCGTATGCGGACTATTCCGACCTCGTGAAGAGCGAGCTCGGCGTGCTGGAACAGGCGCGCGTCACGCGTGAGAAATTCGGCGACCGCGCCGTGCGCAACTACATCATCTCGCACACAGAGACGGTGTCCGATCTGGTCGAAGTGATGCTGCTGCAGAAGGAAACCGGCTTGCTGCAGGGGCGTCTGGGCGACGCGAACGATCCCGCCCGCGCCGCGCTCATGGTGATACCGCTCTTCGAAACGATTCCCGACCTGCGCAACGCGCCGCACATCATGCGCGACCTGATCGCGCTGCCGGGCGTGGACGGTCTGATCGAACATCAGGGCAACGAGCAGGAAGTCATGCTCGGCTATTCGGACAGCAACAAGGACGGCGGCTTCCTCACGTCGAACTGGGAGCTGTATCGCGCCGAACTCGCGCTGGTGTCGCTCTTCAACGAACGCGGCGTCACGCTGCGTCTCTTCCACGGACGCGGCGGCACCGTCGGCCGTGGCGGCGGCCCAACCTATCAGGCGATTCTGTCGCAGCCGCCGGGCACCGTGGACGGTCAGATGCGTCTCACCGAACAGGGCGAAGTGATCGCCAGCAAGTTCGGCAACCCGGAAATCGGCCAGCGCAATCTGGAAACGGTGGTGGCCGCCACGCTGGAAGCGTCGCTGCTGCCGCACGGCAACGCGCCCGACCAGTTGCCCGTTTTCGAAGAAACGATGCAGCAACTCTCCGACGATGCGATGGCGTCGTACCGCGCGCTGGTTTACGAAACGCCGGGCTTCAAGGAATATTTCTTCGAGTCCACGCCGATCTCGGAGATCGCGAAGCTGAACATCGGCAGCCGCCCGGCGTCGCGCAAGCTGCAGGATCCGAAGCAGCGCAAGATCGAGGATCTGCGCGCGATTCCGTGGGGCTTCTCGTGGGGTCAATGCCGCCTGCTGCTCACAGGCTGGTATGGTTTCGGCAGCGCGGTCGCAGGCCACCTCGATAGCGCGCCGTCCGAAGCGGAGCGTTCGCGCCGCCTCGCGCTGCTCAAGAAGATGCACAAGACGTGGCCGTTTTTCTCGAACCTGCTGTCGAACATGGACATGGTGCTCGCCAAGACCGACCTCGCCGTCGCTTCGCGTTATGCGACGCTCGTGTCGGACAAGAAGCTGCGCAAGCACGTGTTCGAGCGCATCGTCGCGGAATGGGAGCGCACGTCGAAGGTGTTGTCGGAGATCACAGGCAAGAGCGAGCGGCTCGCGGAAAATCCGCGGCTCGCGCGTTCGATCAAGAACCGCTTCCCGTATCTCGACCCGCTCAATCACCTGCAGGTCGAACTGCTCAAGCGTCACCGCGCGGGCGACACCAACGCGCGCGTGCGCCGCGGGATTCACCTGAGCATCAACGGTATCGCGGCGGGCTTGCGCAACACGGGCTAATGCTTCGGCGACAACTGCCCGGCCTGCGTGTCTGTGCTCCCGCGCGCGGCCGCACAGTCGAACCGTTCTTCACCGCAAAGCCGACCGCGTCCGACTTTTTCATTGCGCGCCCGCTCAGCGTGCTTCGACCATCAGCGCGTCGAGCTTGAACGAGCCATCGTCCTGCACGCCGAAATACGCGCGCACTTCGTCCAGCGCGTGCGTCCACAGCGAGCGGATCGCCGTAACGCAAGGCTCCGGCGTGCGCATGCGCGCGACCCACGACGCGAATTCGATGTCGATGCGCCAGCGTTCGCGAATCGACGCCTTGAAACCAGCCGCTTCGAAAAACGCGATCCATTCGTCGGCGCGGTAATCGCGGATATGCGAGCCGTCGCGCAGCACTTCGACCGCCTGCAAATGCGTGTCGAGCAGCGGATGGTCGCTGCCTGCAATGTCGATGAAGAGCACGCGTCCGCCCGGCCTCAGCACGCGCCGCACTTCGGCGAGCGCGAGCGGCACGTCGTGCCAGTGATGCGCGCTCATCCGGCTGATCACCCAGTCGAACGAATGCGACTCGAAGGGCAGCGTTTCGGCCGCGCCCTGTTGTGTGCGGATGTTGGCGAGGCTGCGCTCCTTCGCCGCGCCTTCGACGGTGGCAAGCATGGGCGGCGCGATGTCGTAAGCCACGACCTCTTTCGCGTGCGGTGCGACGGCGAAGCTCGCGTGACCCGCGCCGCAACCCATGTCGAGCACCGTGGCGCCCGGCGTCGCCGCGATCGAATCGGCCAGCGTGCGCAGGTCGGCACCGGTGGCGTGCGTCTGACTCGTCAAGTAGGCGGCGGCGGTCGAGCCGAAGGCGTCGGCGACCTGATCGTGGTGCTTCATGTGGGGTTCCAGTTTGGCTGCATGTTGTAAGGCTTACGGGCTACGGCATGGCGCCGTGCCAGCCATTACAATAGAGCCCACCGTGTACCAGTACAAGTTAAGCAATTATTCTGGTATTGAAAGCACTACCCCGTTGCCCGCGTTGCTCTCCGCTTCGTGCGCGCGGCAAAAAATCACCACAGAACAATCACGGAATGACCACGATGTCCGCCACCGACAACCCGCCGCCGCTCGCCGCCACGCCCGCGCGCTCGGCGACTTCATCCGCGCTCATCGCGAGCGGCTGTCGCCGCAGGCGGTCGGCCTGCCGCCGGGACCGTGCCGCCGCACGCCCGGACTGCGGCGCGAGGAAGTTGCGCAACTGTGCGGCGTCAGCCCGACTTGGTACACGTGGATCGAGCAGGGACGGCCGGTGTCCGCCTCGGCGGACGCGCTTGCGCGCATCGCGGTGGCGTTGCAGCTGTCGCGCGCGGAACGGGCGTATCTGTTCGAACTCGCGGCCCAGCGGGATCCGGCCGAGCCCGATCCCGCCGCCGACGCGCCCGCCACACTGCTCGAAACCGTGCAGCTCGTTAACGCGCCCGCATACGTGCTCGACCGTCAGTGGAATGCGCTCGCGTGGAACGAGCGCGCGGCGGATCTGTTCGTCGGCTGGCTGGACGGCACGCACGACCGCAACCTGCTGCGCTACACGTTCACTGAACCTGCTGCGCGGGTGCTGATCGCCGACTGGGAAACGCGCGCCCGGCGGCTTGCCGCCGAATTCCGCGCCGACTCGATCCGACATCTGAACGACGCGCCCACGCGCAGCCTGATCGACGCCCTGAGCGCCGCGAGCGACGCGTTCGCGCGCTTCTGGGCGTCGCAGGACGTCGGCGGGCGCGAAGGCGGACGGCGCGAATTCAACCATCCGCGCGACGGCCGCCTCGTCTACGACCAGATCACGTTCAAGCCCGCGCATCGCGAGGATCTGAAGCTCGTCGTGCTGGTGCGCGCAGCGCAGTGCGTGCCGCGTCGAGCGCGTGCCCCGCGCCACGCAGCGGCGCGTTCTGGGCGGGCCCGCCGGTGTAAAATCGTTGTTTTTCCTTGCGTCGGCGGCACCGTTTTGCGCGGCATATGCGCGCTTTCGAGTTTTCACCGCCCAGCGTTCACCGCCCGGCGCATCTGCTGCCTGATTTCTAGTCCAATTCGCCCATTGCCATCTAACCACTGCCTAACTGTCCAACACCATGATGTCCCAACTGCATAAAAAAAGCGAAGCTTGGTCGGCTCGCTTCTCGGAGCCGATGTCGGAGCTCGTCAAACGCTACACGTCGTCGGTTTTCTTCGACAAGCGTCTGGCGCTCATCGATATCGAAGGGTCGCTCGCGCACGCCTCGATGCTGGCCGCGCAGAAGATCATCGCCGCCGACGACCTCGCCGCCATCCAGCGCAGCATGGCGCAGATCAGGGATGAAATCGAGCGTGGCAAGTTCGAATGGCAACTCGATCTGGAAGACGTGCATCTGAACATCGAGGCACGTCTCACCGCGCTGATCGGCGACGCCGGCAAGCGTCTGCACACCGGCCGCTCGCGTAACGACCAAGTCGCGACCAACATTCGCCTGTGGCTGCGCGGCGAGATCGACCGGATCGGCGAGCTGCTGAAGGAACTGCGCACGGCACTCATCGACATGGCCGAGAAGAACGCGTCCACTATCATGCCGGGTTTCACGCACCTGCAGGTGGCGCAGCCGGTGACGTTCGGCCACCATCTGCTCGCATACGTCGAAATGTTTTCGCGCGACACCGAGCGCATGGCCGACTGCCGCAAGCGCGTGAACCGTCTACCGCTCGGCACGGCCGCGCTCGCCGGCACGAGCTATCCGATCGACCGTCATGCCGTGGCGAAAACGCTCGGCTTCGACGGCATCTGCGCGAACTCGCTCGACGCGGTGTCCGACCGCGACTTCGCGATCGAATTCACGGCGGCATCGGCGCTCGTCATGACGCACGTCTCGCGCTTCTCCGAAGAACTCGTGCTGTGGATGAGCCCGCGCGTCGGCTTCATCGATCTGGCCGACCGCTTCTGCACCGGCTCGTCGATCATGCCGCAGAAGAAGAATCCGGACGTGCCCGAACTCGCGCGCGGCAAGACCGGTCGCGTGAACGGCCACCTGATGGCGCTACTTACGCTCATGAAGGGCCAGCCGCTCGCCTACAACAAGGACAATCAGGAAGACAAGGAGCCGCTGTTCGACACCGTGGATACGGTGGCCGACACGCTGCGCATCTTCGCGGAAATGGTCGCCGGCATTTCGGTCAAACCGGAAGCCATGCGCGACGCAGCACTGCAAGGCTTCTCCACGGCAACCGATCTCGCCGACTACCTCGTGAAGCGCGGCCTGCCGTTCCGCGATGCGCACGAAGCGGTTGCGCTCGCCGTTCGCATCTGTGCGGACCGTGGCTGCGATCTGGCGGACCTCACGCTTGAAGAAATATGCAAGGAATTGCCGAAAGTCGCGCATCTGATCGGCGAAGACGTGTTCTCGTATCTGACGCTGGAAGGTTCGGTGGCAAGCCGCAATCATCCGGGCGGCACGGCGCCCGAGCAGGTGCAGGCGGCGGCGAAGGCGGCTCGCGCGGCGCTTTAAGCGTCCGTCTTGCCGGCGAGGCGCGGGAGTTACTCGCGCGCACTGCTTGAAGATATGAAAGGCGAATCCGGTAACGGGTTCGCCTTTTTTCATTCGACGGCCGTCTCGATGTGCGCCGATCGGGCAGCGCCAAAAGGAAAGCCCGCACGGAGCGGGCCAAATGAAAGACTTCCACCGATGCCTCCCGAAGGAGGCTATCGAAGTGTAGGCGCGTTTTGCGCGCTTACAAATCTGCTCATATTTCAGGCATTACAAGCGTCGTGATACACGCATCTCGCGCCCACATATCGGGCAAACGCGGATTGAAACCTAGCCGTTTTGACTATCATCAAATCAGATTCCGCCCGGTGTGCGATACGAAAATGGCCAATCAAAAACGTCGTTCCGAAGCTGTCTTAGCGCGCTCTGTTACGCGTGTTCCTGAGCGCTCGCGGCGGCACGTGTGCGGCTTCTCCTGCCGCCGTCTGCGCAGCGCTTCTCGCGGTCGCCATGACCATGACCGGCTGCACGTTCACGCCGCCGCCTAGTGCGTCGGTGCCGGTGCCGCCCGCCGCGCTCAATAGCGCGACGCTCGACCAGTATCGCGACGCGGTCGCGCGGCGGATCGCCGAACGCAGTCCGTCGTATGTGTGCTGCACGGCACGCCGCAAGCCATGTTGCGCTCGCTGGTGGTGGTGTCGTTCACCGTCGACGGCAACGGCCGCGTGCTGCACTCGGCGGTGTATCGCACGAACGGCGACAACGAAGCCGAGAGCACCGCGCTCACCAGCCTGCGGCACGCGCCGCCTTTGCCGCTGCCGCCGGGCAAGCTGCTGAACGGCCGCGGCCAGCTCGAACTCTTCGAAGACTGGCTCTTCAACGACGGCGGCAAGTTCCAGTTGCGCGAGCTCGCTTCGCCGCAGGCGCAGACCATCGACTGAGCGCGGCTTGCTGGGTCGCGGCGGCGCTCGCTACAATTTTCAATTCCGCGCCGGAAACCTCCGGCATGGCTCGCACCACCCGCTCATCCGTCGGCGCGGCACGAGTCCGATTGCAACGCCGCCGCGTCACCCGCGCGCGCCGTCTGCTTGATGCACTTAAGCACCCGATGCCCGTGCGAACACTGCGCAACGTCGAACCTCATACGTCACAGCCCGCGTTCCGCCATTGCATCGCGCCTGAACTGCGACATCCAGCGTTTGCCAGGTCAATGCCTAGTGAACGCCCTAATAAAATCGCGTTCACGCGCGAACTTCGCGGGTTGCCGTTGTAAGCTGTTGCTTCGTTGTACCCATCGCACGTCCACACGCCACGAAACTGAACAAAGATGCCGCCCGGCACGCGCCGCTCGATCCCGAAGCGCAACGCGCGCGGCATCGCGACACATTGGAGACCCCGCATGTCCACTTCGCCAATTTCCGCGGCCCAGCCAGATTCGGCCGGGCAAAACAGCAGCGCGCGGATCATTTTCGCGAGCTTCATCGGCACCGCGATCGAGTTCTACGATTCTATGTCTACGCGACCGCCGCAGCGCTCGTGATCGGCCCGGTATTTTTCCCGCACGGTTCGGCGACGACGCAGGCGCTGTCGGCGTTCGTCACGTTCGGCATCGCGTTCGTCGCGCGCCCCATCGGCTCGTTCCTGTTCGGCCATTTCGGCGACAGGATCGGCCGCAAATCCACGCCCGTCGCCTCGCTGCTGGTGATGGGCCCACCACGCTGATCGGCTTCGTGCCCGGCTACGACTCGATCGGCAGCCTCGCGCCGATCCTGCTGTGCGTGCTGCGCTTCGGCCAAGGCATCGGCCTCGGCGGCGAATGGGGCGGCGCGGCCCTGTTGGCGACGGAGAATGCTCCGGCCGGCAAGCGCGGCTGGTTCGGCATGTTCCCGCAGCTCGGGCCGTCGATCGGCTTCCTAGCATCGAACGGTCTGTTCTTCGCGCTCGCCGTCTCGCTGAGCGACGAACAGTTCCGCAACTGGGGGCTGCGCGTGCCATTCCTCGTGAACGCCGTGCTGGTCGCGCTCGGCCTCTAAGTGCGGCTGAAAATCGCCGAGATGCCGGCCTTCAAGGTAGCGGTCGAACGCAAGGAACGCGTGAAGGTGCCGATCGCGACGCTGCTCTCGCAGCACTGGCTGCCCACGCTGCTCGGCGCACTCGCGATGGTGGTCTGCTGCACGCTCTTCTACAACGCGACGACGTTCTCGCTGTCGTACGGCGTCTCCGTGATGCACATTCCGCGGCAGACGTTCCTCGGCCTCCTGTGCATCGCCGTCGTGTTCATGGCGCTCGCCAGCCGCTCTCCGCCTGGGCGAGCGACCACTTCGGGCGCAAGCCGGTGCTGATCGTCGGCATCATCGCGGCGATACTGTCGGGCTTTACGATGGCGCCGCTGTTCGGCAGCGGACAGACGCCACAAGTGCGGCTCTTCCTCATCATCGAACTGTTCCTGATGAGCGTGACCTTCGCGCCGATGGGCGCGCTCCTGCCCGAACTCTTCCCGACGAACGTGCGCTACACCGGTGCTGGCGTGGCGTATAACAACGTCGGCGGGATTCTGGATGCATCGGTCGCGCCGTATATCGCGCAGGTGCTGGCGGCGCGCAGCGGGCTGCCGTACGTCAGCGCGTATGTGTCGATTGCCGCGGCCGTCAGCATGATCGGCGTGCTGTGCATGCGCGAGACGCGCAACGCGGATCTGATGTAACTGTTTTGAACTGTGCCGTGCGGCTCTGCACGATGTTCCGCGCGAACAAGCGCGTCGGCGTATTCAGCGAAGGAAGAAGCTGAGTACGCCGGCGCGCAAATCCCCGCTTCCCTTCCCGCCTTTCCGGCACCTTACTGCGCAAAATCGTGCGCCATAGCCCGAAAGCGCCCCGTGTTGCCGAGCAATCCTGAGTAATTCCCTGCCTTGCGTGTCTTTTTGACTTGCCTATACTCAGTTTAAATAACCCTAAAGTGAGCAGGGAGGCCCGGATGAATATCCATCTTCACAATGCCGATGTCGTCATGATCATCGCGCTGGCGCTGCTTGGCTCATTGCTACTTGCCTTGCGCTTCAAGCCGGCTACGTGGAAAGGCATCGTCGTCGAGGCGGTGGTCGCGTTTGAAATGCTACTGGCCTGAGCTTCTGGCGATACTCCGCTGTTCAGGCAGAGTCCGTTCGAGCCCGCGCGGCGCAATGCATCGCGCCTGACGCCTTGCGCAAGACGGGCTCACGACTCGCGAAAACGTCGCCTATAATGCGTTGACTGGGCTCGTGGCGTGCGCGCCTTGCTGGCTGCGCCGCTGCGGACTCCGTTTCGGATGGGTTAAGTGCAGCGCAGCCGCCAGATAACACCACAAAAGCCGTACAGAAAGCGATGCTTTATCTAGTCTATGTAGACAGACGTACCGGTTCCTCTCCGCCCATAGTTTCCCGACGCGGGTGTTTTTTGGAGGCGTTAAGTGCCGTGCCCGCCCAAACGGGATCACGGCGCGACGCGCCTCCTCTTTTCTTTTGAGCAAACTGATTGCGCGAACGCGCAGAGAAAAAGCCGCTTAGGCGGCGGCCGAGCCGTGCTGCAGATCCACCGCATGCGGCTCCCCGGAGTGCACGTAATCGATCGCTTCGAGCGCAGCGCTGACGGGCGGCACGGACTGACCGTCGCCGATGGAAATGGAACGGAACGGCGACTCGACGCCGCAATGGGAAGACGACGTGGCAACGAAAATCATCACCGTGCGCTTCTGCAAAACGTGGGCGAGATGCACGAAGCCGGTGTCGGTGCCGACTACGAGCGCGCACGAGTCGATCATCTGCGCGATTTCCGTCACGCTCATACGCGGCAAGACGGTTGCGCCCGGCACTTGCGAAGCGATCTGTTGCGCTTCGGCGCGCTCGCCTTCCGAACCCCACGGCAACACGACGCTAAAGCCGCGTTGCGCCAGTTCGCGGCCGACGGCGACCCAGTGTGGGACGGGCCATTTCTTGTCGTCTTTCGAGGTTGCGTGAAACAGCGCCGCGACGGGCGCCGAGGTGTTCTCGACGATGTTCGCAAACGGATGCCGCGCCGGGTCAGGCAAACGCAGGTTGTAGATAGCCGGCCCTTCGACTTCGTAGCCGAGCACCTCGCCCGCGCTGATGCGCATGCCGTGCCACGCGTTGCATTGTGGACGCGGACCGAAGCGGCCGGTATAGGCGAAGGCGGTGCCGCGTTCGCCGAGGTCCTGCGACTGATAGCCGATGCGGCGCGACGAACGCGCGAGGAACGCGATGATCGCGCTCTTGTACACACCGTGAATGTCAAGGATGAAATCGTAGCGGTAAGCGCGCAGTTCGGAGATCGAGGCCGCGATGGCCTTGAAGTCGGCCCAGCGGCGCGCCTTCTTGAAGCGGCGCAGCGGCGCGCACAGCACGCGGTCGATGCTCTGGCTCCAGGTGGTGACTTCGGCGAATGCTTCGTCGGCGGCCCAGTCGACTTCGACGCCCGGATAGGCGCGTTTGATATCGGCAACAACAGGCAGCGCCTGAACAATATCACCGAGCGACGTGACCTTGACGATAAGGACTCGCTTCATTGATGACCTGTTAATTGTTCGAATATCGCGCTATTTTAGCCGACGTTTGAAAATATCTCCTTGAATGAGACAGTCGGCTCACATCATGTTCATGACAGAGCGTTACATGATAGACTTTACAAAATTTTCAATTTTTAATTTCAAAATACTTTCGTCTGGTCAATAGACGACCACTGCGGGCGCACGCAGATAAACGGGCCGGGCCAGCACGAACGCCAGCGCGGTGATCAGAAGCAGATTCTTTTTCATGGTGTGTCTCGGGTGGAGCGCGATACGCGAAGTGAAGTACGCAGATTTGAGCTGGCCGCTATGAGGCACTGCCCGCGCGGTACCTGAAAGCACTGCGCGAACTCGCCGCATCGAAACACGACATACAGATTCAGGCCCAGTGGCCGCCGATCCAGCGATAGTTCGGACCGTGCGCGACCCAGTGTCCCAGCACCCAGTGATAACCGCACGCTCGGCTTGCCAGTGACCCGCGATCCATACATAGCGGCCGTGATCCCAGCGCCAGTAACCGCGGTCCCACACGTAGCCGACGCATGCAGCGGGCACGACTTCATAGCGCACAGCCGGCGGCGCAGACGGCGCGATCACGACGACTTCAGCGGCGGAGGCCGAAGCCACCGCGCAGGCACCTGCAGCGATCAGTGCAGCGTTGGCGAACAGCAAACGAAAGGTCTTGTTCATGTTCCCTCTGTAGGTGAACACCGGCTGCGGCGTTATCCGTTTAATGTGCGAGGAACACATTCTGCTGACTGCGGCCGTGTAACGGCATACACGTAAGTGCAACGGATTA
This sequence comes from uncultured Paraburkholderia sp., assembly GCA_940747215.1. Lineage (GTDB taxonomy): Bacteria > Pseudomonadota > Gammaproteobacteria > Burkholderiales > Burkholderiaceae > Paraburkholderia. The sequence goes on from CALNWS010000005.1 coordinate 55,136, forward strand.
TTTCGACGCGACACGGCATCGCTCGGACGCGCTCGTACGATGAGCTTTGCGGTGCGAAAGCGGGAAGAGACAAGGACGCGTAGCGCCGACGTCCAGACGAACGCGGCGCTACGCAGCACCGTGTAGAACAGCACAGCATCGGAATGGTGAACGTGACGGCTTCGCGGCGCGCGCGTCCAACCGGGTTGGCAGCGCGCGAGCTACAAAGCGCCCGCCCTCACACCTGCGGGATTTCGATCTTGACCTCGAGCACTTCGAGGTCGTCCTGGCGTTCGAGGCTCACGCGAATATCGTCGTCGGAGATCTTCACGTACTTCGAAATCACGGCTACCAGTTCGCGTTGCAACGCAGGCAGATAATCGGCGGGCGCGTGGCCGCCGGCGCGCTCGTGCGCGATGATCAACTGCAAACGTTCCTTCGCTACCGACGCGGACTTCTTCTCGCCCAGCAAAAACGAAAGAATCGACATGACGTGCGCTCCCCTTACTTGGTGCCGAAGAGGCGCTGCAGCAGCCCGGGCTTCTGGTAATCGGTAAAGCGAAGCGACTTCTGCTCGCCGAGGAAACGCGACACGACATCCTTATAGGCTTCGGCCACGTCGGTGCCGTCCAGATGCACGGCGGGCAGACCCTGGTTCGACGCGTGCAGCACGGCTTCCGACTCCGGAATCACGCCGATCAGATCGATGCGCAGGATTTCCTGGATGTCGGTGAGCGATAGCATCTCACCTTCGCTCACGCGCTTCGGGTTGTAGCGGGTGATCAGCAGGTGTTCCTTGATCGGATCCTTGCCTTCGATCGCACGCTTGGTTTTCGACGACAGAATGCCGAGGATACGATCCGAGTCGCGCACCGACGACACTTCCGGATTGGTCACGATCAGCGCTTCGTCGGCGAAATGCATCGCGAGCAGCGCGCCCGATTCGATACCGGCCGGCGAGTCGCACACGATGTATTCGAAGTCCATCGCGATCAGGTCGTTGATGACCTTCTCGACGCCTTCCATCGTCAGCGCGTCTTTGTCACGCGTTTGCGAGGCCGGCAGGATGAACAGGTTCTCGCACTTCTTGTCCTTGATGAGCGCCTGGTTCAGATTCGCTTCACCTTGAATCACGTTGATCAGGTCATACACGACACGGCGCTCACAGCCCATGATGAGATCGAGGTTACGCAGGCCGACGTCGAAGTCGATCACGGCGGTCTTGCTCCCGCGCAATGCGAGGGCCGATGCAAAACTCGCGCTCGTGGTCGTCTTGCCCACGCCACCCTTGCCCGAAGTCACCACAATGATTTTTGCCATTACCCTTACCTTGTGTTCGTCATTACGTCAATTTTGTGCGGCCTTCACTGGCGTGAGAACGCGCCGCGCAGTCGCCCTTGAGTTGCGCGCGCGTCGTGCCGTTCAGGTAAGCCGCAGGGGTTCAATCATCAGCTTTTCTTCTTCGAGCCAGATCTGCACCGGCTTGCCGAGCACATCCGGCGGCAGTGAATTTTCGGTCGTGCGGTAAATGCCCGCGATCGAAATCAGTTCCGGCTCGAGACACGTGCAGAAAATGCGCGCGTCGTGGTTGCCCTGCACGCCGGCCAACGCCCGGCCGCGCAACGGCGCGTAAATGTGGATGTTGCCTTCCGCGATGACTTCCGCACCGTTGCTCACGAGTCCGAGCACGACGATATCGCCCTTTGCGTAGATGCGCTGGCCGGATCGCAACGGCTTTTCGACCACCATGGTTTGCGACGACGTGGCAAGACGCACGGGTTCGACCGCCGATGCCTCGGCCGACGCGCCGGCTGCGGGCGCGCTGCCGTCGGCAGAAATGCCCGCGGCTTCGAACAGGTCGGCGGGCGGTGTAGCGGTGGCAGAAGTGACGGCGGGCACCGCGCTCGCGCTCTCGTCTTCGGCGAACTTCGCGGCGGCACCGCGGCGGTCGCGCGCTTCGAGGAGCGGCAGTGCGGATTCGGCGGCCCACGTTTGCTGCGGGTCCGCCACCATGCCCACGGGACGCATGCGCATGCTGTCGAGCAACTGGGCGATATCGGTGAGCGGCACGCGCTCGTTCTCTTCGAGACGACGCACGTCGATCGCAACGACGTCGTTAGCGAAAAATTCCGGGGTCGCCTCGAAGCGCCGGGTCAGCTCAGCACGCATGGCGTCGAGGTCGGTTGTCTTGACCACAAACAGGAGCGTATCGACGGAGCCGCTGCGGAGTTCGAAAAAGGGCGATTTCTTGGACGACATAACGTTCGGCAAAAAATTTTTGCATATTTTACAGACGTCTACGCGCGCGGCCAGTTTTTTTGCCGGGAAACGGAAGTGATAGCGGGATTACCGCACAGACCATCGGGCAGATCGTCGGCTAGACCGTTGCAATCGCGCAGCCGTTCACCGAACCATGAACGCTATAGAAACGCGGGAGATGCAACAAGGAATCGAGCGGCGTCTGCTTGCGCCGCTCGCGGGATCACTGCTGGAACACTTGGGACGTGGTCGGCACGTGTCGCACCAGCAGACTTTCCGCCTGCTCGGGCGCACTTGCGACGCGCCGGGCTCGCCGGTCAGACCGAAGCCGAACGCTTCGTAAAAGCGCATGGCGTTGCGGTTGGCGTCGGCGACCCACGCGTAGATTTCCATCGCGCCTTCGTTGGCGAGCCAGCCGCTCGCCGTGTCGACGAGCAGCTCGCCGCCGCGCAGATGACGCACGGCAGACGCGACCCACAACTCGCCGACGAACGCGCGCCGCGCGGCGAAGTCGTCGAACAGTGCTTCGATCAGGCCGGCCGGATGGCCCTCGGTGTAAATGAACGTGGCGGCCGCGAGCGATGCCGCGTGCTCCGCAGCGGTAACGTCGAAACTCGCGGCATCCGCCGACAACGCGTCTTCGAGCGTGTCGCCGAAGGCATACGGAGCCTCCCGCAGCGACGCAGTACGGAGTTCGCGAAAAACGGTGCCCCTGATCAGCGGCGACACGGCGAACGGTCAATGACGGACTCATGCAGACGAAAACCCCTTGAAATCCTAAGGCGTAGCTTTAACCGAACCGGCGTGAGAGTCAAATCATTATTTACCGAAGTATGACGCGCGCGCCAGGCCGAAACACGAGCTACCCGAAATAACCAGCATTTCGCGAACCTGGCGGCGGCGCACATGCGTCACGCCGCCTCGCACAGACATGCCTTCAGGGCACCTCGTAGCTGCCGGTGCCGTCCGGCCACGGCGTGAGCAGTTCGTAGCCGTCGTCGGTGACGGGGATCATGTGCTCCCACTGCACGGAGAGCGAGCGGTCTTTGGTGACGACCGTCCAGCCGTCGCGCATGACGCTCGCGCGCGGCCGGCGTTGATCATCGGCTCGATGGTGAAGACCATGCCCGGCTTCAGACGTACGCCCTGCCCCGGCTGACCGTAGTGCAGCACTTGCGGATCTTCACGGTACACCTTGCCGATGCCATGGCCGCAATAGTCGCGCACGATCAAAAAGCCGTCGCGCTGGGCCACTTTCTGGATCGCGTAGCCGACGTCGCCGAGCGTCGCGCCCGGCTTCACTTCGCGTATCCCGGTGAGCATGGCTTCATAAGTCGTGTCGATCAGTTGACGGGCGACCGTGCTCGGCTGGCCCACGCAATACATGCGGCTCGTGTCGCCGAAATAGCCGTCCTTGATGATCGCGACGTCGATGTTGATGATGTCGCCGTCTTTCAGTACTTCCGCACGGTTTAGAATACCGTGGCAAACTACCTGATTGACCGACGCGCATACGGTCTTGGGAAATCCCAGATAGCCGACGTTCGCGGGAATCGACTTCTGCGTGTTGACGATATAGTCGTTGCACAGCGCGTCGAGTTCTTCGGTGGAGACACCAGCCTTGACGTGCTCGCCGATCATCGCCAGCACGTCGGCCGCAAAGCGGCCGGAGATATTCGTTGGTTGAGTCGAAGTCGGTTGGTCGATTCACGATCGTTGACCGGATCCGGTGTTCGGGAAAAGCTGCGCCGTCGGGCCGCGGTGTGCGCCTCGTCTATGCCTTGCGTGCGCTTTCGTTCGACGTGTCGTACATAGTGAGCAGCCGGCGTGGCGCGTCGCCGGTCGTGCCGGCTATGTCGATCGGCCAATTGTACAGAGGATCGGCACCCGACCTGTGCGAAACGGGTCAGTGTTGCAGGAGGCTTGACAGACGGGCGTAAGCGCTGGGTGCCGCGTGCGTCGAACCGGACATTCGCACGGCGTGCGTGCCGGGTAAGCGTCCGTACGCTTCGGTGAGCTTTGGTAAGATCTGCATCCGAACCTGCGCCTATCGCGTACATTGTTCGAACGAATCCTTGAGGACAATGCCGACGCCCATGCCACGACGACTGCTCAAACTGACCACCGCTCTCGCACTGCCGCGCTCGGCGGATGCAGCGCCACCGGCGTGCTCAATGCAGCGGTTTCGCACAGTAGCTTCACGGCGGAGAACGGTTTCGCTTATAGAAGCGCCGCGCGTCAGAAGCTCGACGTGTATGTGCCGGCCACGCCCGGCCCGGCAGCAAGCATGTCTACATGCGGAACAGCATGGCCGCCCTGTCGTCATGTTTTTCTACGGCAGCAGCTGGCAGAACGGCTCGCGCGCGAACTATCTGTTCGTCGGCGCCGCGCTCGCATCGGTGGCTATGTGGTCGTCATCCCCGATTACCGCACGTGGCCGGAAACGGCGTTTCCCGGTTTCGTCGACGACGCGGCCGTCGCCGTGCGCTGGGCACGCGACCATGCAAGTGAATTCGGCGGCAACCCGTCGCGCATCTTCCTGATGGGTCATTCGGCGGGCACGCATATCGCGATGCTGCTCCTCGCCACCGACGACGGCCGCTATCTCGCCGCGCAGCAACTCGGCAAGCGCGATATCAGCGGCGTGATCGGCCTTGCCGGTCCGTACGATTTTCTGCCGCTGAAGGACGACACGCTCAAGGCAATTTTTCCGCCCGCGCTGCGCCCCGCGAGTCAGCCGATCAACTTCGTGCACGGCGACGAACCGCCGATGTTTCTCGCTGCGGGCAAGCGCGATACGACCGTCGATCCCGGCAACACCGATCGCCTCGCGGCGAAACTGCGGGCGGCGGGCGACAGCGTCTAAGTGAAGCACTATCCGCGCATCGGACACGCGCTGTTGATAGGCGCGTTTGCATCGCCGCTGCGCGGCTTCGCGCCGGTGCTCGACGACACCAGCGCGTTCATCGATGCAACGATCGGGCAGACTGCGCAACGCGATGATGGCACGCAAGCGAGTGGTGTTGCGGGGAACGTCTACGAAATAAGGCGTCGCACTAAAGCGGCGACTGTTCCGTGCGCTGCTACAGCGGCGTCCTCGCCAGTCGCCGACGACTGTGCCAAGCAAAGCACGAGCAGCCAGCACGAGTGACGCGAATCGACAGGCGCTGAGTCGAGCGGGCCGCTGAGTCCGCCAGATCGCGCGCGGTCTGCATGTCGCTGCGCCAACCGGCACACGCGGCACTCATCCACAGCTCTCGATCGACACGATGCCGTCGTAGCGACCCGTGAGCGTGCGGTAGTCGCGCAATTTCAGTTGCACGCGCCCGCTCAAACCGGCTTCCTGCACGCGCGCGGGCGAACTCGAGCTGCACGGGCGAGATCGTCACGCCATGCACATGAATGCCTTGGCGCGCCGCGTGCATCGCGAAGCCGCCCCAGCCGCAGCCGATTTCCAGAACGTGCATGCCAGCGCGCAAACCGAGCGTATCGATGATGCGCTGATATTTCGCGTGCTGTGCGTCTTCGAGCGACTGGCCGAAGTTGTCGTCGAAGAAAGCGCTCGAATACGTGAAGCTCGGGTCGAACCACTGCGAGTAAAACGCGTTGCCGATGTCGTAATGCGCGTGAATGTTGCGTCGGCTGCCCGTTCGCGTGTTGTGGGCCGCAGCCGGTGACGCAGGCCGTACCATAGTTGCGCGAGCCAGCCGCCGAATACGCGCCGCTGTCCATCCGGCGTGATCAGCGATACATGCCCGACCTGAATCCGTTCGAGCAGCGACAGGAAGAGACGCCCCGACGCGGGCGCGGTCTGCTGCCCGCTGAGGGTTCTGGAAACTGCCATGACTGAATCTCCTCAATCCTGCGAAATAGAGTGTGCGGCCGTGTGCGCGGTCGTGGATTGCTGATCCGCTGCAGCGTGATCGGCGAAGGCCGGTTGTCGCGCGCGCAGTTTGCCGTCGCGGTCGTGGCAGAACCAGAAACTCACCGGATTGAACGCGTAGCCGAATACGCGCGGAAAGGTCTGTAGCCAGATCTTGCCGTCCGCTTCGCCGATGCCCGCCGCCGACAGTTGCGCGCGCATCCATGCGGCGAGATCGCTGCCGTCGAGCGGACCGTGATCGCGCAGACGCAGGCCTAGCGGACGCCAGCGGTCGATGCCGAACCAGCCGCTATCGAGCGACGCGAGCCGGTCGAGATCGACGCGCACGTAAAACACCGGATAGTCGAAGCGATGATGTTTCGGGCGCAAGCGCTCATGCATCACGCGGCCGGAGAGAAGCCACGCGACGGGCCGGCTTGCGGTGCCTTCGTTTCCGTTTCCGTTTCCGCTTGCGCTTGCGCTTTCGTTCGCCGTTTCGTTTGTGTCCGCGAGACTCATAGCGCGGCCCATGCCGGCGACGAACCGAAATCAGCCGCGACGCGCAGTGCCGATTTCAGACCGTCCTCATGAAAACCGTAGCCAGTCCACGCGCCCGCGAACCACGTGCGCCGCCTGCCCTGTATCGACGGCAGACGATGCTGCGCGTCGATCGCGGCGAGATCGAAGAGTGGATGATCGTAGACGAAGCGCCTCAACTCGGTGCCCGCCGCGGGCTGCGTGACGGGATTCAGCGTGACGACGAGCGGCGTGCTGAACGACAGCGGCTGCAACTGGTTGACGAGGTAGCTCACGAGGTAGCTCACGCACACCGGGTTCGTGCCGTCCACGCCGCGATTGCCCAGGTAATTCCACGCCGACCACACGCGCTGACGCCGCGGCAGCAGATTCGCGTCCGTTGTGCAACACCGCGACGTTCGGCTGATAGCGCACGGCGGCAAACACGCTGCGTTCGTCGGCGTCGGCATCGTTCAGAAGACGCAGCGAGTTCGAGGTTGCATTCGGCGCTGCCGTTGAATCGCATGATGTCGAGCAGCATGCCGATGAAAGTCGGCGAGAACAGATTGCGGCACTGCGCAAACACGGTGTTCAAACTGGTGCCGGCCCATTCGAGGCGGCCTTCGTCGAGCGAGACGGAGAACGTCATGTCGCTCGGATGTGCCTTCACACCCAGCTCGGCGAAGAGCGCGATGAGATTTGGGATGGGTGCGGTCGTTGAAGACGAGGAAGCGCCGGTGTCGACGGGATGTGTGTGGCCGTCGAGCGTGACGTCGACCGTATTGGTATGGCCGTCCGCATAGCTCGCCGATTCGAAGAGCGTCACCCGATGGTTGCGCGCGAGTCTCGAGATGCCCGCGCCGATAACCGCGATCCGCGCGGCAAGGGTGAGGTCGGTGCAGAATGACTCATGACTCATGGGCACGGCTCCTGTCCTGAACGGGGTCAGCGACGCGCCATGAGGTTCGGCGATGCAACGAGGCTTGCGCGTCCTTGAAGGGATTTAAGCAGCCGGGACGTGAATGGATGCAGAAGGACGCAGCGCTGGTGACGACCGCCCTAGAAACCCGCGCGCGCATCTTCGAAAATCACAAAGCGGAACACAAATTAAAAACCCCGCAGAGCGAAAATTCTGCGGGGGTTTTTAATTTGGCGGAAAGGGTGGGATTCGAACCCACGGTACGGGAAAACCGTACGCCTGATTTCGAGTCAGGTACATTCGACCACTCTGTCACCTTTCCGGATCTACCGAATCGCAACGGCTATTGCTTTGCCTGACTGCTCTTCAGTACCAAGCTGGTCGATTTCTTGATAAAAGAAAATTGTAAAACAGCTGATTTGGCTTTGCCAAGCCCCGCGCCCAAAAAATTTCACAGAGATTGAGCAAGTTGCTGCGCCATCAACCTAGCATTAATTAACCGAACGACTCAGGCAGCCGGCACTTCCAGACGCTCGACGCCGCCCAAATAAGGACGCAGCGCCGCCGGCACCGTGACCGAGCCATCGGCGTTCTGGAAGTTCTCCAGCACGGCGACGAGCGCGCGGCCCACGGCCAGGCCCGAACCGTTCAGCGTATGCAGCAGTTCCGGCTTGCCTTGTGCATTACGGAAGCGAGCCTGCATCCGGCGAGCCTGGAAGGCTTCGGTATTCGAGCAGCTGGAAATTTCGCGGTACGTGTTCTGCGCCGGCACCCACACTTCCAGGTCGTGCGTCTTGGCCGCCGAGAAGCCCATGTCGCCGGTACACAGCGTGATAACGCGATACGGCAGTTCCAGCTTCTGCAGAATCGTCTCAGCGTGGCCCACCATTTCGTCGAGCGCGTCGTACGAAGTTTCCGGCGCAACAATCTGCACCATCTCAACCTTGTCGAACTGATGCTGACGGATCAGGCCACGCGTATCGCGGCCATACGCGCCCGCTTCCGAGCGGAAGCACGGCGAATGCGCGGTGAGTTTGATCGGCAGCGTATTCGCCTCGACGATGCTCTCGCGCACCGTGTTAGTGAGCGAAATTTCCGACGTGGAGATCAGATACTGCGTGACCGTGTTTTCGTCGCCGCCCTTCTCGACACGGAACATGTCGTTCGCGAACTTGGGCAACTGGCCCGTGCCGTACAGAATGTCCGGATTCACGATGTACGGCGTGTACACTTCAGTGTAGCCGTGGTGCTGCGTATGCGTGTCGATCATGAACTGCGCGAGCGCGCGGTGCAGGCGCGCAATCTGTCCGCGCAGCATCGTGAAACGCGCACCCGAAAGCTTCGCACCGGTTTCGAAATCGAGGCCAAGCGGCGCGCCCACGTCGACGTGATCTTTCACCTCGAAGTCGAACTGACGCGGCGTGCCCCAGCGGCACACCTCCACGTTCTCCGTTTCGTCCTTGCCGGCCAGCACGCTTTCGTGCGGCAGGTTCGGCATGCCAAGCAGCAGGTCCGACAGGCGCTTCTGGATATCGTCCAGTTTCGCCGCCGACGCCTTCATCTCGTCGCCGATTCCGCCCACTTCGACCATGATCGCCGTGGTGTCTTCGCCCTTGCCTTTCATCACGCCGATCTGCTTCGAGAGGTTATTGCGGCGCGCCTGCATCTCTTCGGTACGGGTCTGGGTGTCGCGGCGTTCCGCTTCGAGCACGGTGAACGCCGCCACGTCGAGGGTGTAGCCGCGGTCGGCGAGGCGTTGGGCGACGCCATCGAGGTCTTTGCGCAGCAGTTGGATGTCGAGCATGGGATGGGGCGGAAGTTCGTTGTGTGAATCCGGTATTTTAACGCACCGGCGGGGCCGCCCGGTACGTTCGGTGTTCAGCGTGTGCCGGATCGCCTGCGCTGCCACGCAAAGCTCGCCGGAACGCACGCCGAAGCGCGGCACGGCTGCTCCGGCAATGCGCAACGTTTGACAGAACGCGTATGGAAGCGGCTTAACCCTTCTTCGGTTTGTTCTCGGCGCGCCATTGCGCGTCGAGTTCGGCAAGCCGTGCCATCTTGTCGCCGATCTTGCCTTCGAGGCCGCGCGGCGTCGGCTCGTACCAGTGCGGATCGCGCATGTTCTCGGGCAGATACGTCTCGCCCGCGGCGTAGGCGTCCGGTTCGTCGTGCGCGTAACGGTATTCGTAACCGTAGCCCAGTTCCTTCATCAGCTTGGTGGGCGCGTTACGCAGATGCACCGGCACGCCGCGCGACTGGTCCTTGCCGACGAAACACCGCGCCTCGTTGTACGCGTTGTAGCCGGCATTCGACTTCGGCGCGACCGCCAGATAGATGATCGCCTGCGCGAGCGCCAGCTCACCCTCGGGCGTGCCGAGGCGTTCGTAGGTTTCGGCGGCATCGAGCGCGATGCGTGCCGCGCGCGGATCGGCGAGACCGATGTCTTCCCACGCCATGCGCACGATGCGCCGCGCGAGATAACGTGGATCCGCGCCGCCGTCGAGCATGCGGCAGAACCAGTAGAGCGCGCCGTCCGGGCTGCTGCCGCGCACCGATTTATGCAGCGCGCTGATCTGGTCGTAAAACGCGTCGCCGCCCTTATCGAAACGGCGCAGGTTTTCGGCGAGCGCGCTGCCGAGCAGCGTGCCGTCGATCTCCGTGGTCTTTTGCTGCGCCGCTGCGCGCGCGACGATCTCGAGATTGTTTAGCAGCTTGCGGCCATCGCCGTCGGCAGAACCGATCAAGGCGTCGCGTGCTTCGTCCGTGAACGTAAGGCTGCCAAGTTCCTGCTGCGCGCGACCGAGCAGTTCGCGCTGCTCTTCGTCGTTCAGGCTTTTCAGCACGTAGACGGCCGCCCGCGACAGCAACGCGCTGTTCACCTCGAACGACGGATTCTCGGTCGTCGCACCGACGAACACGAACAACCCCGACTCCACATGAGGCAAGAACGCATCCTGCTGACTCTTGTTGAAGCGATGCACCTCGTCGACGAACACGAGCGTCTGATGCCCGTTCGCGCGATGGATCTGCGCGGTTTCCACGGCCTCTCGAATGTCCTTCACGCCCGAAAGCACGGCGGACACCACGATGAATTCGGCATGAAACGCGTCGGCCATGAGCCGGGCGAGCGTGGTCTTGCCGACGCCGGGCGGGCCCCACAGGATCATGGAGTGCGCTTCGCCGGATTCGAACGCGACCCGCAGCGGCTTGTTCGGGCCGAGCATATGCGTCTGACCGATCACTTCGTCGATATTGCGGGGCCGCAGGCGTTCGGCAAGCGGAACATTGGCACTGGTTTCTTCAAACATGACGTTTTAGGGATAATCTCGGCTTTTCCGGACGCGGTCCGTATGATGGCGGCGTGCTGCCGGACGGGCAAAGCCGGCGCGCGAAGGCGCGGGCAACGTCCTGCATTATGACAGTGACGGCACCCGGGTACGCCCTGGCCGATCGGCCAACGTGCTCGCCGGCAGCGTGCGAGCCTCGCGGAATCACATAACATCGCAAGCAACGACAGGACATGACACCGGAGCAACGCGCGTTCCGGTCTGCATGGCAGGTCCGGTCAAACAAGGACACATCAGATGGCTCAAGATCCACTCGCCGGCGAATCCGGTTCCACCTACGCTCCACTTCTGCCGGTGCCCGAGGCGCGCCGCGCCTTTCGCACCGGCGACGCCTTCGCGCTCTGGTTCTCGCTCGGCATCGGCCTGCTGGTCGCTCAGGCCAGCGCGCTGCTGGTGCCGGGGCTCTCGCTGCCGCACGCGCTACTGGCCATCGCGATCGGCAGCGTGATCGGCACGGACACGGGCCTCGCGGCGATATCGTCGCTGCGTCCCACGCTCGGCGTGCACGGCGTGTGGGTGCCGTCCGTGCTGAACGCGGTGCAACTGGTCAGCTGGGGCTCGTTCGAGATCATCGTGATGTGCGATTCCGCCGACGCCCTCGCCAAACAGTCGTTCGGTCTTTTCATGCCACTCATCTGGACGGTGCTGTTCGGGCCGCTCGCAACGCTGCTCGCGATCAGCGGCCCGCTCTCGTTCTGCGGCGCTTTCTGCACACGTGGGGCATCTGGCTGCTGCTGGCGAGCGCGCTGCATGGCTCTCGTGGAATCCTGCTCGCCAAGCATGACCTTGCAGCGCTCATGCACCGCGCGGGTACGGGCGAGATGTCGTTCGGCGGCGCAATCGATCTGGTCGTGGCCATGTCGCTGTCGTGGCTGCCGCTCATCGCCAACTACACGCACTTCGGCAAACGGCCTGAAGAAACCTTCCGCGGCACGCTGTTCGGCTACGGCATCGCGAACGTCTGGTTCCACGCGCTCGGCGCAGTCTACGGCCTTGCCGCAGGCAGCGACGACGCGCTCCTCACCGGCGCGCTCGCGCAGGCGGGCGGCGGTCTTGCGCTGCTGCTGATCCTGATCGACGAAATCGACAACGCCTTCGCCGACATCCACTCCGCCGCCGTTTCCACCGGCACGTTCTGGTCGAAGGGCTGCGTGCCATTGATGTCGGCGGGATTCGGCGCGCTGTGCACGCTGATCGCGCTGGCGATTCCAATGGCGAAGTATCAGAACTTCCTGCTGCTCATCGGCTCGGTGTTCACGCCGCTCTTCGGCGTGATGCTCGTCGATCACTTCATCGTGTGCAAGCGCCGCATCGACGCCGCCGTTCTGGCCGATCTGCGCGGCCGCTACGGCTATTCGGGCGGCTGGCATCTGAGCGCGTTCGTCGCGTGGGCCATCGGCATCGCGTCGTATCAGGCGATCAACCAGTGGCTGCCAAATCTCGGCGCGACGTTGCCTTCGCTCGCGATCGGCGCGGTGTGTTATCTCGCGTTCGTCTCGACCCAGAAAGCCGCTTACGCCTGAATGCAAAACCAAGCGCGGGCGCTCCCTCATAATAATCGCGACGCCAAACAGAAAAGGCCTGCATTTGCAGGCCTTTTCTGAAGCACAGCGAGCGTGCGAGCAATTCAAACGCGGATCAACGCGGCGACGCGCGGTACTCCACACCCGGTAACACGCACAGCAGTTCGGACGCGAGATTCGCGCCGAGAAGCGCAGTCGTGCCGAACGGATCGTAAGGCGGCGCCACCTCGACGAGATCGCAGCCCACGATATTCAAACCGTGCGAACCGCGAATGATTTCGAGCGCCTGCGGCACCGTCAGACCCGCGATTTCCGGCGTGCCCGTGCCGGGCGCAAAAGCCGGATCGATGCCATCGATATCGAACGTGATGTACACCGGTCCGTCGCCCATGCGTTCGCGGATGCGCGCCATCAGCGGCACGAGCGACTGGTTCCAGCACGCTTCGGCCTGTACGACTTCGAAGCCCTGATCGCGGCACCAGTCGAAGTCTTTCGCTGCGTAGCCCGTGCCGTGCAAACCGATCTGCACGATCGCGGTCGCAGTCGAGCAGGCCCTCTTCCACCGCGCGCCGGAACGGCGTGCCGTGGGCGATTTTCTCGCCCATCATCGTGTCGTTGACGTCGGCGTGAGCATCGACGTGAATCAGCCCGACCTTGCCATGCTTGCGATGGATCGCGCGCAGGATCGGCAGCGCGATCGTATGGTCTCCGCCGATGGTGATCGGCTTGCAGCCGTGTTGCAGAATCTCGTCATACGCGGTTTCGATGCGTTTGATCGAGTCGTGCAGGTTGTACAGATTGATCGCGACGTCGCCGATGTCGGCCACCCACAGCGAATCGAAAGGCGCGGCGCGCGTCGCCATGTTGTACGGGCGCAGCAACACCGATTCGCTGCGCACCTGGCGCGGGCCGAAGCGTGCGCCCGTGCGGTTCGAGGTGCCGAGGTCGAACGGTACGCCGACGAAGCAGGCGTCGAGCCCTTCGGCCGAGCCGACGTTCGGCAGACGCATCATCGTCGCGATGCCGCCACAACGAGGCATGGCGTTGCCGGACAGCGGTTGCGGCCGTTCGCCGGCGTCGGGGGAAATGAAGGAAGAGGAATTCATCGTGTCTCGGCAATGAAATAGGGCGTCAGCTCAATTGGGTGCAACCGGCCGAGGGAATTGATGAAACCACGCACCTCGTCGGGCGAATCCTGATTCTTGAGCAATTCCGGGGAAGTTAAAATACGAAGTGAATAAACTTCACATTGATTCCCGGCGATGTATCCTGACGTATGTTCTCCCAGCTGACCGATCTCGACCTGCGGCTCATCCGCGTTTTCCTCGCCATCGTCGACGCGGGCGGCGTCTCGCCGGCTCAGGCCACGCTGAACGTCGGCCAGTCCACCATCAGCACGCAACTCGCCACGCTGGAAACGCGCCTCGGCTACCGCCTGTGCGAGCGCGGCCGCGGCGGCTTCAGCCTCACGACGCGCGGCGAACAGTTCATCGACGGCGGCGCGCGCCCTGCTCGCCGCCGTCGACACCTTCGGCATGCAGGCGCGCAACGTCGGCCGCAAACTGGTCGGCACGCTCGACATCGGCATGATCGTCCACACGCCCGTGTCGGCGAGCGCGCGCATCAGCGAGGCGATCGGCCAGTTCCGGGCGCACGACCAGTCGGTGCGTTTTTCGATTCTGGTGCGTTCGCCCGGCGAGCTGGAGGAATTGCTGCTCAATGGCCGGATTCAGATTGGGATTGGCTATCTCTGGCACCGCGTGCCATCGCTCGAATACACCGAGGTGTTCGCCGAAGACCAGTTGGCTTACTGCGCCAAAGGTCATCCGCTCTTTGCGGCGGCGGGCAACGTGTCGTCGGCCGGGGCTGCCGCGCACGAATGGGCGTGGCGCAGCTATCCGCTACCCGAAGCCGAGAGTTCGACCACGCCGCAGAACGTCACGGCCGTGGCGGACAACATGGAAGCCGTCGCGATGCTCGTGCTCTCCGGCCACCATCTCGGCTATCTGCCGAGACATTTCGCGGTGCCGTTCGTGAAGCAGGGCTTGCTCGCCGCGCTGAATCCCACGCAGATGCGTTATCGCGTGGCTTTTCACATGGTCACGCGGGCGCGGCAGCATCGCACGGATATCGTGGAAGCGTTCATCGACGACATGAAAGCCGCGCATCCCGCGCAGGTTCTCGAAGCGGACGAATGAGCTGCGTCAAATGAAAAAACCCGCCTAGCGCGAGGCGGGCTTTTCTGCTTCTTACATTGAAGCGGGTTCGATACTTATCCGTTGATCATGTCCGCACCCTTCGGCACCGTGAACTTGAACGCGTCCGCCGGCAGCGGCGGGTTCTTCTGGATGTTCGAGAACGTGAGCAGCGTGACGTTGCCGAACACGTCGTGCAGTTCCATCGCTTCGAGATTGCCGTCCTTAAAGCCGATGCCCACGCGCTGGAATTGGGTGTCTTTCGCCTTCGGCGTGAGTTCGAGCCAGTCGATGCCCGCTTTCACGCCCGCGTCGCGCAACGTGAAATTCTTGTCGAGCTCGTTGCTGCCGAACAGGATCGCGGCCGGGCTCGCGCCGAGGCTGCGCACCGTCACCTGGTTCAGGTCCTTGTCGTACACGTAGAGCTTGTCACCGTCGGCCTGCAGCAGTTGCGCGTAGGGCTTTTCGTATTGCCAGATGAACTTGCCGGGACGCGCGAACGTGAACGTTCCACTCGACGTGCCCGTTTTACCCGAGCCGCTCGTGGACAACACACCGCTCGCGCCATTCGCGCCCTGCGGCTTCGGTGCGCGCAGTTCCTGCTGCACGAACGTGCCGCGCGCCGAATGGACCTGCGCGACGAACACTTTCAATTGTTCCGTGCCGCTCGCGAACGCCTGCGACGCCACCAGCATCGACGCACCGATCGCCACGGTACCCATGCTGCGTATGAAATGACGCGCGAACTGGCCGAAACGGCTCTGTTGCGTACTCTGTCGAGCGTGCTGTTGTGCAAATCGCTGCATATGGTTTTCTCCCTTGATTGAATTCGTTGAGCCGACCGCGATGGCGGCTGCGGCGTGGCGGCTCCAATCAGGAAGCCGCGCACCGCTTTGTAGACTTACCTTAAGCGCGAAGCCTTAAACGAGGCTTGGGCGTGGTAAACACACGCCGGCTCGCGAGTCCGGCGCTCCGTTATGGCGCTGCGGTTACGACACCACAACAGCACACGCCGTAGCACGCAACGTGCACGCCGGCCTTATTCCGCCTCGCGCGCCGGCGCGAGAATCCCGCGATTGCCGTTCGACGACATCGCCGACACCACGCCCGAGTTCTCCATCTGTTCGAGCAGACGGGCCGCGCGGTTGTAGCCGATGCGCAAATGCCGCTGCACGAGCGAAATCGACGCGCGGCGGTTCTTCAGCACCACGTCCACCGCCTGGTCGTACAGCGGGTCGGACTCGCCGTCGCCCGAGCCGGTTTCGCCCGCGCCCGCGCCACCCTCTTCGCCTTCGCCCGTCACGCCGCCTTCGAGAATGCCCTCGATGTAGTTCGGTTCGCCCTGTTCCTTGAGCTTGTCGACA
Organism: uncultured Paraburkholderia sp.; assembly: GCA_940747215.1. GTDB lineage: Bacteria > Pseudomonadota > Gammaproteobacteria > Burkholderiales > Burkholderiaceae > Paraburkholderia. The sequence goes on from CALNWS010000005.1 coordinate 71,100, forward strand.
ACACGATGCACTTCCTCGTCCGACACGAACGCGCCGTGCACGCGCACCGGCAAGCCACTGCCGGGCGGCAGATACAGCATGTCGCCCATACCAAGCAGCGATTCCGCGCCCTGCTGGTCGAGAATCGTGCGCGAGTCGATCTTGGACGATACCTGGAACGCCATCCGCGTCGGCACGTTGGCCTTGATGAGGCCCGTGATGACGTCCACCGAAGGACGCTGCGTCGCCAGAATCAGGTGAATGCCGGCCGCCCGCGCCTTCTGCGCGATACGCGCGATCAGCTCTTCGACTTTCTTGCCGACCACCATCATCAGGTCGGCGAGTTCGTCGATCACCACGACGATGTTCGGCAGACGCGAGAGCAGTTCCGGATCATCCGGCGTGAGGCTGAACGGATTCGGCAGCTTCTCTTCGCGTTTCGTGGCTTCGTCGATCTTGTTGTTGTAGCCGGCGAGATTACGCACGCCGAGCTTGCTCATTAGCTTATAGCGGCGCTCCATTTCGGCCACCGCCCAGTTCAGCGCGTGACCGGCTTGGCGCATGTCGGTAACGACCGGACAAAGCAGATGCGGAATGCCTTCGTAGACGCTCATTTCGAGCATCTTCGGATCGATCAGGATCATGCGGACCTGGTCGGCGCTCGCCTTGTAGAGCAGCGACAGGATCATCGCGTTGATACCGACCGATTTGCCCGACCCCGTCGTACCGGCAACCAGCAGGTGTGGCATTTTCGCGAGGTCGGCGCACACCGGCTTGCCGCCGATGTCCTTGCCGAGGCCCATCGTAAGCGGCGAGGCGGCGTCGGCATACACCGCCGAGCCGAGAATTTCGGACAGGCTCACGGTCTGACGGCGCTGGTTCGGCAGTTCGAACGCCATGTAGTTCTTGCCCGGAATCGTTTCGACCACTCGGATCGACACGAGCGACAGCGAACGCGCCAGATCTTTCGCGAGATTGACGATCTGGCTGCCCTTCACGCCCGTGGCCGGCTCGACTTCATAGCGCGTGACGACCGGACCTGGATATGCCGCCACCACGCTCACCTCGACGCCGAAGTCCTTCAGCTTCTTCTCGATGAGACGCGACGTGAATTCCAGCGTATCGGCCGAAATGGTTTCCTGTGCGGCGGGCGCGGGGTCGAGCAGCGAAATGAGCGGCAGCGTGGAGTCACCCGGCAGATCCTTGAAGAGCGGCACCTGGCGCTCTTTCTCCACACTCTCCGACTTAGCAGGCGTGGCGACCGGCGGCACGATCATGACCGGTTCGTGTTCCTCGATGCGCACGCGGCCCTTTTCGACCTTGCCCTCGCGCTTCACCGCGGCGGCTTCGCCGAGCTTGCGGTCGCGGCCGGCTTCGCGGCGCAGTTTCGCGAATGTGACAGCGGAAATGATCGATTCGCCGACCTTTTCCGATACTGAAAGCCACGAGAAGCGGAAATACAGCGACAGGCCGATACCCAGCACGATGAGCAGCGCGAGCGTGCCGCCCGTGAAGCCGAGCGCGTGCGAAACGCCGCGCGCAACGGCCTCGCCGATCACGCCGCCCGGCGCGCGCGGCAACTGCACTTTCAGCGACCACATGCGCAGCGCCTCGATGCCGTCGCAGGCAAGCAGCACGAGCAGGAACGCGAAGGCGTCGGTCAGCCAGCCGGTGTGGCGCGGCGTGTCCTCCTCCGGTTCCTCGTGACGGGTGATGCGCTTGTAGTTCGCGGAAATGTGACGACCGAGCAGCACGATCCACCAGTAGGCGGACAGGCCGAACAGCAGCAGAAGGATGTCCGAGGTCCATGCGCCGACGCGGCCCGCCCAGTTGGCGATGTGGTCGACCTGCGCGGCATGCGTCCAGCTCGGATCGCGCCGGCTGTAACTGATGAGCGCCATGAGCAGGAGAACGCCGAGCGCCACCTGCAGGATCCAGCGGATTTCGGTGAAAAGGCGCAACATGCGATGAGGCAATGCCTGCGCGCTCGCGGAATAAGGAGCTTTTGCCATTGATCCTGTTGCGTGTAGTGTAGTGCCATCTATGGCCTGTGCCGGCCAAAGCCTCGCCAGCGCGGCTTCGGGCCCTGCGTTGGGTTCGCTTGGGGCGGCCGGAACTTCGATCCGGGTATTGTAAACGCACTGCATCGCGCGAGGCTGTAAATGACGGTAACTTGCCCGATTGGGTGGGGATGGCCGACCGATTGCAGGCCGATCGTCGCGAGATCGTGCACGACGGTTGCCCTATGGACTGCGGATTCGTCACGCATCGGCGTTCCGGCGCCCTCACGCGCTATCGGAAAGCTTCATGGAGCAGGCCTGCGCCCCACCCTTTATAATGTCGCGCTGATACCCATCTATAGTTTCACCTCAAGTTGCGCGGCCTCGCATGGGCGAGCCGGGCACCGCAAAAGGATTCGATCATGCCTGCAACTTCCACGAAACACGCCAAGGTTCTGATTCTCGGTTCCGGTCCCGCCGGCTACACGGCCGCGGTTTACGCTGCGCGCGCCAACCTCGCGCCGATGCTCGTCACGGGTCTCGCCCAAGGCGGCCAGCTGATGGCCACCACCGACGTCGAAAACTGGCCGGCCGACGCCAACGGCGTGCAGGGCCCGGAATTGATGGGGCGCTTCCTAGAGCACGCCGAGCGCTTCAACACGGAAATCATTTTCGACCACATTCACACGGCGAAGCTGGATGAAAAGCCGATCCGCCTGATCGGTGATTCGGGCGAATACACGTGCGATTCGCTCATCATCTCCACCGGCGCGTCGGCGCAGTATCTCGGTCTGCCTTCGGAAGAAGCGTTCATGGGCAAGGGCGTGTCGGCCTGCGCGACCTGCGACGGCTTCTTCTACAAGCAGCAGCACGTGGCCGTGATCGGTGGCGGCAATACCGCGGTCGAAGAGGCGCTTTATCTGTCTGGCATCGCGAAGAAAGTCACGGTCATCCATCGCCGCGACAAGTTCCGCGCCGAGCCGATCCTGATCGACCGCCTGCTCGCGAAAGAGAAGGAAGGCATCGTCGAGATCAAATGGAACAGCGTGCTCGAAGAAGTCACCGGCGACCAGTCGGGCGTCACGGGTCTGCGCATCAAGAACACGCAATCCGGCGACACCCCCGACATCGCCCTGCAAGGCATCTTCGTCGCGATCGGCCACAAGCCGAACACGGACATCTTCGAAGGCCAACTGGAGATGAAGAACGGCTACATCATCACCAAGGGCGGCCTGAACGGTTTCGCCACGGCCACGAGCGTGGCGGGCGTGTTCGCCGCCGGCGACGTGCAGGATCACGTGTATCGTCAGGCCATCACCAGCGCCGGCACGGGCTGTATGGCTGCACTCGACGCACAGCGTTATCTGGAAAGTATCAACGAAATGGCCGGCGAACACGCAATGAGCCAGGAAGCTGACCGCTAATGCGAGAGCGGCTGCAAGAGGAACAGGAGGCGGTTAGCGCCGGACGTCCGCTTGCAGCGGCAGAGCACCGCTTGGAACGCAAAACGCAACGGTAAAATAGCGGCTGGGCGTGACCCGGCCGTCTGCTTCAGAAAAAGGCCGTGGCTCACCAGCCGGCGGCCTTTTTTGCATCTGGCCATGGCGTATCGTGCTACGCACCGTTCCGCATGCACCCACTCGCCGGCGCGAGCAGCCGATCCAATTTCAGCGTGTCTTACCTTCAGCGTGTCTTTACCTTATGCCTAAGAATCAGCCCCACCCTAGCGAACCGAAGCGCGCACGCGCCGTCGCCAAACCGGTGCCGCAGCCGGCCGCACCGCCAAAGCTCGACCCGTCGGCCGGCCTCGCCGGGCTCGGCGCGTTGCGTGACGCGCTGAAAGGCGACGCCGAGCGACGTGAACGCGAGGCGTCGGCGGACACCAATCTCTTCCGCCGCGAGATCGGCGAAGTCGCGCCACGCGCCATGATCGCGCGCAATCCGCCACCGCCGTTGCCGGTGCAGACTAAACTCGATGAAGAAGCCGTGCTGCACGAAGCGATTTCGGACGAGTACAATCCCGAAGTGCTGCTCGACACCGACGAAACGCTCTCCTACTGCCGTCCCGGCGTGAGCCAAGAAGTGGTGCGAAAACTGCGGCGTGGCGACTGGATCGTGCAGGCGCAAATCGATCTGCACGGCATGCGGCGCGAGGAAGCTCGCGAGGCGCTGGCCGAATTCATCCGGGAATCAGTCAAGCGCGGACTGCGCTGCCTGCGCGTGATTCACGGCAAAGGTCTCGGCTCGATCCGCAAGGAGCCGGTGCTCAAAGGCAAGGTGCGTGCGTGGCTCGTGCAGAAGTCGGAGGTGATCGCATTCTGCCAAGCGCGTCCGCACGACGGCGGCGTGATCCACAACGTGTTGTGCAACGAGGTGCCGCTCATCCTGCGCGACTCGCGGCCTTACGCGACCTGCACGTTCATGGGCTGCTGGCTGTACGTGCTGCTCGATTACATCGACTTCGACACCGTGTACAGCGTGCTGGTCGCCACGGGCTTCATTCTGCTTGCGCGGCTGGTGACGTTCCGGTTTGATGTGAGGTTGCCGCATTGAGCACGTGGCGATTGTCGATTTTTGTGGCGGCCGTTCGTCGGTGAGTAGACGGCGCTCGGCCCGGTGATCCAGACCAGTGACCGGCCGGCCATCCACGAACACTTAACCGCCCAAGGTAAACGCCATGTCCCTGAAGCTCTACGCGCATCCCTTCTCGTCCTACTGTCAGAAAGCACTCACCGCGCTCTACAAAAACGGCACGCCATTCGAGTTCCGGCTGCTCGCCCACGACGACCCGCAAGTCATGAGCGAATTCGCCGCGCCATGGCCCATCAAGCGCTTTCCTCTGCTGCTCGACGGCGACCGGCCGGTGATGGAAGCGAGCATCATCATCGAATACTTGGGCTCAACTATCACGGCCCTGTGCAGTTGCTGCCCGCCGACCCGCACGCCGCGCTGGAAGTGCGCAGCATGGACCGCTTTTTCGACAACTACATTTCGACGCCGCAACAACGCATCGTCTTCGACAACATGCGCGGCAAGAACGAGCACGATCTGCGCGGTGCTGTCGTATCTGGAGAAATACGGCACGCCGGTCACGCTCGACGATCTCGCCGACCACCGCGTGGTGAATTACGTGTCGGCGCGCAGCGGCCGCACGTTCCCGTTCGAATTCGATTCGGACGGCGAAGTCGTCAAGGTGACGATGAAAAGCGTGCTGGCGGTGAACGACGGCAGCGTCTACATCGGCGCGGGCGCGCTCGGCCACAGCATCGCATCATCCAGCCGTCTCGTTTCATGGTGGCCGATCTGATCAAGGAAGGCGCGCTCGTCGAAATTCTCACGAACTACACGAGCCCGAGCACGCCGCTTTCGATTCTCTCTATGCGCATCGGCGCAACCTGAGCTCGCGCCTGCGCGCGTTCACTGAATGGGTAACGGCACTCGTGCAGAACACAATCCCGATCCGATCTACGCATTCGGGACGTGGCGTAAAGCGTCGCGGTAAAAAGCACAACGCGCCGCTACAAACACAAAGCCCCTTGCGTTTCGCGACGCAAGGGGCTTTCTATTCCAGCAAGTCAGCTGAAGCGCGTTTAGCCAATCAGGCGATGCGCTCTTCGTTCGCCGGATCGAACAGCACGGCCTTCGACGTATCGAACAGCAGCGTGGCGTTCGCAAGCGGCTGCGGGTTCGACGCCGGGTGCACGCGGCTCACCACGCGCTTGCCGTTCACCTGCGCGAACATGAGCGTGTCCGGACCGGTCGGCTCGATCACGTCGACCTTCACGTCGATCGGCTGCAGCTTCGTGTTGTCGCCGTGCGCGGCACGCGCGTCGGTAATGCGCTCCGGGCGCAGACCCAGAATCACTTCGCGGCCGATGTGCGACTTCACCTTCGAAGATTCGAACGGCAGGTTCAGCACTTGGCGCGTGACGCCCGTGTCGAGCTCGAGACCGACGCCCAAACCTTGCTCGACGAGCTTGCCCTGAATGAAGTTCATCGGTGGCGCGCCGATGAAGCCGGCCACGAACAAGTTCGACGGCGAGTCGTAGATTTCCTGCGGTGCGCCGAACTGCTGCACGATGCCGTCCTTCATCACGGCGATGCGGTCGCCGAGCGTCATCGCTTCGATCTGGTCGTGCGTCACGTAGACGATCGTCGTGCCGAGGCGTTGATGCAGCAGCTTGATTTCCGAACGCATCTCGATACGCAGCTTGGCGTCGAGGTTCGACAGCGGTTCGTCGAACAGGAACATCACCGGATCGCGCGCGAGCGCACGGCCCATCGCGACACGCTGGCGCTGGCCGCCGGAAAGTTGACCCGGTTTGCGTTCCAGCAGGTGCGTGATCTGCAGCGTATTCGACACGCGGTCGACGATCTGCGTCTGCTCGCTCTTCGGCACCTTGCGGATGTTCAGGCCGAACGAGATGTTCTCGCGCACAGTCATCGACGGATACAGCGCGTAGGACTGGAACACCATCGCGATATCGCGATCTTTCGGCGACAGGTTGTTCACCGTCTTGCCGTCGATCTGGATCTCGCCCTTGGTCACCGTTTCGAGGCCGGCGATCATGTTGAGCAGCGTCGACTTACCGCAGCCCGAGCCGCCGACCAGAATCAGGAACTGGCCGTCTTCGATGTCGATGTTGACACCCTTCAGAACCGGCGCCCCGTTCGGGTAGGTCTTGTACACGTCACGGATGGAAAGGCTTGCCATGCTGTGAATCCTCTTTGTCTCTGGTACTACTTGAAAACATCTTTGTCGGGTGACGCAGCGGCGCCTCGCGCATTTCACGCAAAGCGCGCCGCCGCGCCCGGATGGTTTAGCCCTTCACTGTGCCCGCCGTCAGGCCGCGCACGAAATAGCGTCCGGCGATGATGTAGACGAGCAGCGTGGGCAGCGCGGCAATGATCGCGCCGGCCATGTCCACGTTGTATTCCTTCACGCCGGTCGAAGTGTTCACGAGATTGTTCAGCGCCACCGTGATCGGCATTGAATCGACGCCGGAGAACACGATACCGAACAGGAAGTCATTCCAGATCTGCGTGAATTGCCAGATCAGGCACACCATGAAAATCGGCAGCGACACGGGCAGCAAAATCTTCGTGAAGATCGTGAAGAAACCCGCGCCGTCGATCCGCGCCGCCTTCACGAGTTCAGCCGGAATGCTCACGTAGAAGTTGCGGAAGAACATCGTGGTGAACGCGATACCGTAGATTACGTGCACCATCACCAGACCGGTCGTCGTGTTCGAAAGGCCGAGTGCGCCTTCGAAACGCGCCATCGGCAGCAGGATCGCCTGGAACGGAATGAAGCAGCCCACGAGCAGCATCGTGAAGATCGGGTCTGCGCCGCGAAAGCGCCAGTGCGTGAACACGTAACCATTGAACGCGCCGATGATCGACGAGATCAGCACGGCCGGAATCACCATGCGCACGGAGTTCATGAAGAACGGCTGCATGCCGTCGCAACGCACACCGGTACAGGCGCCGCTCCATGCCTTGATCCACGGATCGAAGGTCCAGTGCGAAGGTGGCGTGAGCAGGTTGCCGGTGCGCAGCTGGTCGATGTCCTTGAACGACGTGGACAACATCACGTACAGCGGAAACAGGAAATACAGGGCGAACAGAATCAAGGCCGCATAACGCATAAATGTGACGGCACGGCTGATCGTCATCTTAGGCTGCATTGCGGGTGTTCCTCGATTCCAGATACATGAGCGGCACGAGCACGGCCACGACGGTGGCGAGCATCATCATCGACGATGCCGCGCCGACACCCAGCTGCCCGCGATTGAACGAAAACGTGTACATGAAGATAGCGGGCAGCGACGACGACGTGCCCGGACCGCCCGCAATCAACGCGACCACGAGGTCGAACGTCTTGATCGTGATGTGGCAGAGGATCAGCAGCACGGAGAAGAACACCGGGCGCATGCTCGGAATCACGATCTTGCGATAGATGGTGGGCAGGTTCGCGCCGTCCATCTGCGCGGCCTTGAAGATTTCGCCGTCCACGCCGCGCAGACCGGCGAGGAAGAGCGCCATCACGAAGCCGGTGGATTGCCACACCGCCGCGATCACGACGCAGAAAATCGCCTTGTCGGGGTCGCCGAGCCAGCCGAACGAAAAGCTCGTCCAGCCCCAGTCGTGAAACACCTTCTCGAGACCGATGCTCGGCGTCATGATCCACTGCCACGCCGTACCGGTCACAATGAACGAGAGCGCCATCGGGTAAAGAAACACCACGCGCAGCGCGCCTTCGTTGCGGATCTGCTGATCGAGCAGAATCGCGAGAAACAGACCGAGGCCGATACAGATACCGATGAACGGGATGCCGAACCAGCCGAGGTTCGCAGCCGACGTCCAGAACACGTCGTTATCGAAAAGTTCCCGGTAACGATCGAGACCGACGAAATCGTAACGAGGCATCAGTCGCGAATTGGACAGCGACAGATAGCCGGTAATGGCAATGAAGCCGTAGACGAAGATCAGGCTGATCACGACGCTGGGTGCGAGCACCAGCTTCGGAATCAGGCGATCGGCAATGGCCGCCATGGGCGACGCGCGGCGGGTGGCGGTAGCCGTTTTCCCTTTTCCGCTGATGGAAGCAGTCACTACTCGACTCCTGCTGAAACTGTGCCGCGGAGCACTACGCGCCTGAAAACACGCGAGGCCGCAACGGCATAAGTGTGACCCGACGAAACCTTGAGTTGAAGCCGCCTGCTGCGCGGGCAGCTTCGTGTATGCAATCAGCGGGCCTGAAGCACGCGCACGGCATACTTGTGGGAAAACCGGGCGCGCGACTTCGTTCAAGCCACTACATGCTGCTTACTTGGTTTTCGCTGCCTTCGCGAGCGCGGCAACTGCGCTCTTCGAATCCTGCTGCGAGTTCATGAACTTCGTGACAACGTCGGAGATCGCGCCGGCTGCTGCATCCGGCTGAGCCATGCCGTGTGCCAGCGAAGGCACGTAGCCACCCGACTTGATCGCAACCTGCTCATCCGCGTACGACTTCTTCGCGCAGTCGTCGAACTTAGCCATCGAGACGCCCAGACGCACCGGGATGGAACCCTTGTTCAAGCTTAACTGCTCCTGGAAATCCGGCGTCGTGATCGTCTTCGCCAGTGCGAGCTGACCCGGCGTTGCCGTCTTCGAACCTTTCTGCTGGAAGAACACGAACGAGTCGACGTTGAACGTGTAGGCATTGTCCGTACCCGGCACCGGTGCGCAGACATAGTCCGCGCCCGACTTCTTGCCGGCGTTGGCGAATTCGCCCTTCGCCCAGTCGCCCATGAACTGCATGCCGGCCTTGCTGTTGATGACCATGGCCGTTGCGAGGTTCCAGTCACGGCCCGTGCGGCCCGCGTCGAAGTAACCCTGAATCTTGCGGACCGTGTCGAACACGCCGACCATCTTGTCCGACGTCAGCGTCTTCTCGTCGAGGTCGACCAGCGCCTTCTTGTAGAAGTCCGCGCCTTGTGACAGCACGACGTCTTCCCACAGTGTCAGGTCCTGCCACGGCTGGCCGCCCATTGCGATCGGCTGGATGCCGGCGGCTTTCATCTTGTCAGCGACGGCGAAGAACTCAGGCCACGTGGTCGGCACCTTGCCGCCTGCCTTGTCGAACGCTGCCTTGTTGATGTACAGCCAGTTCACGCGGTGCACCGAGAACGGCGCTGCGACGTAGTGACCGTCCGCGCGCATGATCTTGTCGATTTCCGGCGGCAGATTCTTCTTCCAGTCGCCTGCGACGGAGTCGATCGGCACGAGCACGCCTTGCGAAGCCCAGTCCTGAATCAGCGGACCCTTGATCTGCGCAGCGCTCGGTGCGTTGCCCGAGAGCACCTGCGTCTTGAGTGCCGTCATGGCAGCCGCACCGGCGCCACCCGCGACCGCGAAGTCCTTCCACGTGTAACCCTGCTTCGTCATGTCGTCCTTGAGGATGCCGACGGCTTTCGATTCGCCGCCCGAAGTCCACCAGTGCAACACTTCGATCGACTCGGCAGCCTGCACGGCCGAGACGCCACACATCAGACCTGCGGCACACAAAGCACCCATGATCGCACGAAATTTCATTGCTTATCTCCTCCAGACACCTGAACAAAAAACGAATGGCCCCTGATGTCGCCAGGGTACTGTGGTTGGTTCAAACAGGCAAACACTGGGCGATCGAGCACGGTCGGGCGCATGCTGGCGTGCATGTGCCAGCGGACCGATGTCCGGCCGCTGGAAGCTCAAGAGATGAGTGGTTCGGGATGCAACTGACTGTCTCCTCTTTTGATTTTTGCCTGCCCGCGTCGCGCGCGGCAGACTCGAGGTGCCTTGCACGTTAACTCCGACGTATTCGCCTGACGTACTTGCCTCGCGCACCTCGTCCGACACCGCCTTGCTGTCCGGCCTAGGAACGCTGCCGGGGCAAGCTGACACGTGCTCAAACGCAATGTCCGTTAACATGCAGGGGACGCCTGCCGATTCGCAAAAACGCGAGACCTGCGCTGAGAGCGTTTTTTCATCGAATTGACGCCACCTCTTGATTTGAATTGTAGTTAAACTACAATTCAGTGTCAAAAAAATATTTTATCGGACTACGGTCGCGCTTTTCGCTCACTTCCGCGGCCCCAAGACATCGACGGAGACTCATGCAAACCGACTCAAACTTCACCTTCGTTCTCTTCGGCAGGACCGGCGATCTGTCGATGCGCAAGATCCTGCCTGCACTGTTCGAAGCGCACCGTGCAGGCATGCTGGCCAACGACGGCAAGATCCTCGCCGTCGCGCGTCATGCGTCGTATCGCGACGAATACCTTGCGTGGGTGAACGAGCACGTCAAACGATACGTGTCGAAGAACGGTATGGATGAAGCGGCGTGGTCGAGCTTTCTCGACCGCATCGAGTTCGTGAATATTGACCTGAGCAATCCCGACGACTTCGTGCATCTGCGTGAAGCGATCAAGGATCTGCTAGGCATTCGTGTGTCTTATCTGGCCACCGGTCCGTCGCTCTTCGTGCCGATCTGCCGCGCGCTCGCTTCCGTCGGTCTGAACGAGAACGCGCGCATCGTGCTCGAAAAGCCGCTCGGCTACGACCTGAAGTCGTCCAACGCGATCAACGACGCGGTCGGCGAAATCTTCGCGGAAGAACAGATCTACCGTATCGACTACTACCTCGGTAAAGAGCCGGTGCAGAACCTGCTTGTGCTGCGCTTCGGCAATGCGCTCTTCGAGCCGCTGTGGCGTCGCGAGTGGGTCGAGAGCACCCAGATCATGATTGCCGAAGAACTCGGCGTGGAAGCGCGTGGCGACTTCTACGACAACACCGGTGCGTTGCGCGACATGGTGCAGAACCATTTGCTGCAACTGCTTTCCATCGTCGCGATGGCGCCGCCGCATTCGATGGATTCTGATTCGGTCCGCGACGAAAAGCTGCGCGCGCTCAAGCCGATCGACCCGCGCGACATCGGCAAGGTCGCCGTGCGCGGCCAGTATCATTCGGGCGTGATTCGCGGCAATTCGGTACCGGCGTATGCAACCGAACCCGGCGTTAAGCCGGACAGCTCGACGGAAACGTTCGTCGCGCTGAAGGTCGAGATCGAAAACTGGCGCTGGGCCGGCGTGCCGTTCTTCCTGCGCACGGGTAAGCGCCTCGCGGATCGCGTCGCCGAAATCGTCGTGAATTTCCGGGCTGTGCCGCATTCGGCGCTCGGCGCATCGGCGTTGCGCGCCGGCGCGAACCGGCTCGTCATCCGCCTGCAGCCGAACGAAACCATCCGGCTCTACTGTCTTGCAAAGCAGCCCGGCGAAGGCATGAACCTCGCGAGCGTCCACCTCGATCTCGCGTTCGACCAGTTCTTCCACGAAGGTCAGATGGAAGCGTATCAGCGTCTTCTGCTCGACGTGATCAACGGACGCCTCGCGCTCTTCGTGCGCCGCAACGAACAGGAAGCGGCATGGCGCTGGGTGGAACCGATCCTGAACGAATGGAAAGTGTCGACGAGACCGCCCAAGCCGTATGCCGCGGGCACGTGGGGACCAGCTGCGTCGAGTGCGATGCTCGCGCAGCACGGCACCTGCTGGCTCGAAGAAGATTGAAGCGCGGCAGCCGCATGAAGGCCGCGCTTCGCCAGTCAGACCCACCGACGAACTGAACGGAATCGCGCCGGTATCGCGAAGGTGTCTGCAGGCAACCCCAACTTGCAGACGGCACGTGACAGCAGCACGGCAGATTCCGCAGATCTAACAAGAAAGCAGCACGGAGGAGAAGTGATCCAGCTTAACGCTTTCGACGATCAACGCGCCCAGTCCGACGCGTTGGCGAAGGCGGTCGGCGACGCATTGAACGCGTCGCTTGCCGCACGCGCGGCCACGGCCGCCGCCGGCACGCGCCCTGTCATGCTCGCCGTTTCCGGCGGCAGCAGCCCGCGTCCGTTCCTCAAGACCTTGTCTACCCAGACGTTCGACTGGTCGAGCATTGCCGTCACGCTCGTCGACGATCGCTGGGTGCCCGACACGGACAAGGACAGCAACTCGCGCTTTGCTCACGAAACGATGCTGCAGAACGAAGCGAAGAACGCGACGTTCTGGCCGCTCGTCGACACGTCGCAGGACCTGAACGCGCACGTCGCCGCATTGAATGCCGATCCGCGTTTTGCGGCCGTGCCGGACGTCGCGGTACTCGGCATGGGCGAAGACGGCCACACGGCGTCGATCTTCGCCGATTCGCCGGAATGGGATTACGCGATCAGCACGAAAGACCGTTTCATCGCCGTGCATCCGGGCGCCGCGCCGCATGCGCGCGTGAGCTGGTCGATGTCCGCATTGAAAGAAGTGAAGCATCTGTTTTTGCTGATCGCAGGACCGCGAAAGATGGAGGTGCTGAACGCCGCCACCGCTTCGCTACAAAAAAATGCCATCTCGCAGTTGGCAAACGACAAGGGAGTGAGACTCGATGTCTACTGGTGTGCAAACTAAGGCTGCTCCGTGCGCGGGCCAGCATGCCAATGGGCCGAGGCTACTGGCCGACATCGGTGGCACCAATGCGCGCTTCGCGCTGGAATACGCGCCGGGCGAAATCGGCTCGGTGCACGTCTATCCGTGCGCGGACTATCCGGGCGTGGCCGACGTCATCAAGAAGTATCTGAAGGACACGAAGATCGGGCGTGTGAATCACGCGGCGATCGCGATTGCGAACCCGGTCGACGGCGATCAGGTGAGCATGACGAATCACGACTGGACCTTTTCGATCGAAGCCACGCGCCGCGCACTCGGCTTCGACACGCTGCTCGTCGTGAACGACTTCACCGCGCTCGCAATGGCGCTGCCCGGCCTCACCGACGCGCAACGTGTGCAGGTGGGCGGCGGCACGCGCCGTCCGAACAGCGTGATCGGTCTGCTCGGACCGGGTACCGGCATGGGCGTCTCGGGCCTGATTCCCGCCGACGACCGCTGGATCGCGCTCGGCAGCGAAGGCGGTCATGCGACCTTCGCGCCGGCGGACGAACGCGAAGACATCGTGCTGCAGTACGCGCGCAAGAAGTGGTCGCACGTGTCGTTCGAACGTGTGGCGGCGGGCCTAGGCATCGAAGTGATTTACCGCGCACTCGCAGGCCGCGACAAGAAGCGCGTGGCGTCGAACATCGACACCATCGAGATCGTGAAACGTGCGCTGGAAGGCGAGCCGCTCGCGGCCGAATCCGTCGACGTGTTTTGCGGTATTCTGGGCACGTTCGCGGGCAATATCGCGGTGACGTTCGGCGCGCTCGGCGGCATCTACATTGGCGGCGGCGTGGTGCCGCGGCTCGGCGAAGTGTTCGTGCGTTCGTCGTTCCGCAAGCGCTTCGAGGCGAAAGGCCGTTTCGAGGTGTATCTGCAGAACGTGCCGACCTACGTGATTACGGCGGAATATCCGGCGTTTCTGGGCGTGTCCGCGATTCTTGCGGAGCAGTTGTCGAATCGCGCGGGCGGCAGTTCGTCGGCGGTGTTCGAGCGGATTCGCCAGATGCGCGACGCGTTGACGCCGGCCGAGCGCCGCGTTGCGGATCTCGCGCTGAATCATCAGCGATCGATCATCAACGATCCGATCGTCGACATCGCGCGCAAGGCGGATGTGAGCCAGCCGACGGTGATCCGTTTCTGCCGGTCGCTCGGCTGCCAGGGTCTGTCCGATTTCAAGCTGAAGCTGGCCACCGGTTTGACGGGCACCATTCCGGTGAGTCATAGCCAGGTGCATCTCGGCGACACGGCGACGGATTTCGGCGCAAAGGTGCTGGACAACACGGTGTCGGCGATTCTGCAGTTGCGAGAGCACCTGAATTTCGAGCATGTGGAGCGCGCGATAGACCTGTTGAACGGCGCGCGGCGCATCGAGTTCTATGGCCTCGGCAATTCGAACATCGTCGCGCAGGACGCGCACTACAAGTTCTTCCGTTTCGGTATCCCGACGATTGCTTACGGCGACCTGTACATGCAGGCGGCGTCGGCGGCGCTGCTTTGCAAGGGCGACGTGATCGTGGCGGTGTCGAAGTCGGGGCGGGCGCCTGAGTTGCTGCGCGTGCTCGATGTCGCGATGCAGGCGGGCGCTAAGGTAATCGCGATTACGTCGAGCAACACTCCCTTGGCGAAGCGCGCGACCGTTGTGCTGGAAACCGATCACATTGAAATTCGCGAGTCACAGTTGTCGATGATTTCGCGGATTCTGCATCTCGTGATGATCGATATTCTGGCTGTTGGGGTGGCGATTCGGCGCGCTGTGCCTAGCGCCGAGGTGGCTGAGACGGTCGCCAAGGCGCGACAGGGCGCTGATGATGATGCTACTGCTGTGCTTGACTGGTTAAGTCATGGGGCTGCTTCTTCTGCGCGCGATTGAGATTTTTTTGCCTTGGCGACGGCTTGGGCTTTTTTCTTTTGGCCTTTCCTTGTTTTGTTAGTGGTCTATTAGCGTCGCCCCTGTGCTGGGCAGGCAAAAACAACCAGCAATGATCATCCGCCCTCACCTCCACTGGTTCCGCATGCTGCTTGCCTGGCGAGGCTCGGTCCTCCCGCAGTTGCTGCCGCGTCTCTTTCTGATCTTCTACATTTCGATCGTCGCGGTGGCGGCGCACGATCATCTGCTGCCCATCTCGCTGAATCTGAACACCACGGCACCCTTCTCGTTCATCGGCATCGCGCTCGCCGTGTTCCTCGGCTTTCGCAACAACGCCAGCTACGACCGCTGGTGAGGGAAGCACGCAAACTCTGGGGGCAACTGCTCAACACCTCTCGCTCGCTCGTCCGTCAAACGCTCACACTGACAACCCGCCCCATACCCAAAGAAGACCTCGAGGAATTCGTCGCGGCGCTCAGCGCGCTGCCCCATGCACTGCGTCATCAACTGCGCAAGCGATCCGCGTGACGACCTCAGCAAACGTCTGCCGGCCGCGCTGCTCGAGCGCATCATGTCGTCGCGCTACAAGCCCGCCACGCTCATGCTGTTTCTCGGCGAATGGATTCAGCGGCACGCGCACGCAGGCGCGATCGATCCGATGGCCGTCGTCGCCTTCGGTCGGAATCTGAACAATCTGTCGGATATCATCGGCGGATGCGAGCGCATTGCTTCCACGCCGCTGCCTTTCGCGTATTCGGTGATGATTCACCGCACGGTCTACTTCTTCTGCGCGTCGCTGCCCTTCGGTCTCGTAGACAGCATTGGCATCTTCACGCCCGTCTTCGCCATATTCGTCGCGTACATGTTCATGGCCCACGAAGCGATCGCTTCGCAGATCGAAGAACCCTTCGGCACCGACGACAACGATCTCGCGCTCGGCACGATATCCGTCGTGATCGAGAAGACGCCGTGTGTGATCTGCTAGGCGAGCCGAGCCGGGAATTGCCCAAGCCACGCGACACGAATTACATCCTCACCTGAGTCGGGCCGCGAGGCCGCGCGCTCAGTCGTTCCCCACTGTCTCAGACAGACGCTTGAGCGTCGCCACCCGCGCACCGATGATGTCGATGCGCAAACTGAAGGAAGTACTGCGGCTGAAATGGGCGTGCGGCCTGTCACACTGCCAGATCAGCCGGGCGATCGGCATCAGCGCCGGCGCCATTTCGGGGTCAGGCTGGACCTGTCAGCGCAGAC